>CAJTJG010000003.1:38407-195769 GCA_910576785.1 uncultured Duncaniella sp. | reverse complement strand
CTTTTCTATATACTATAGAGCCGAAGCGATTCAGAATCGACCAGTGTTTGTTTGTCTTGTTCTGCTTTCGCAGGAGACTCGACCGAGTTCCGATCTCTGCCAGGCCTTCGCTGACTTATCTCGTTTGATGGTTTCGGAAATTGACTTGGAGAACTTCATTACCTGTTTGTAATGACTCTTGTACTACTTCCTTGTTTTGTCTATTGTAAATCTTTCAATGTGCTCTGTGTTTTCAAGCTCTTCGAGGCTTTTCCCCGAAAGGTTTTGCAAAGTTAGAAACAATTTTTCAAACCACAAAATCTTTAACGAGTTTTAACAGATTTTCAACCCTCTTCCAGATTCACCCCTAAGGGCCTCATCCGGCGGTCGCAACCTCTTTCCTCGCCTCTGCAAGGGGTCACTCCCGAAAAGCGAGTGCAAAGGTAGACACTTTTCATTCTACCACCAAATTTTCACGGTATTTTAACACTTATTTAACACTTCACTCACATTCGCCCCACCTATCCACTCATCCTCATATACGCATACACTACTGTAAAACAATCGGTTATGCAAAATGCGACATGTCTGATTTTGCCCTTTACTCTTTATTTAGTAACTTTGGGGTATAATCATAAAGTTATCTATGTCAATGCGTACTTATATAAAAAGAGTGCTTGCCGCGGCATTTCTTGCAAGCGCAGCATACTCAAGCATACATGCTGTCGGGCCGGGGGAGGTTAGGTGGAACAATGAAGCATCCGATACCACACGCATAACCGGGATCCTCATCGAAGCCTCCGCGCTGAAATCGCCTTCGCCAAACGAGCTGGTGTCATTCATCGGACAGAAATTCATAGCGACACCATACGCCGCCGGTACTCTCGAGGGAACACCGGAGACTCTTACAGTCAATCTTGACAGTATGGACTGCACCACATTCATGGAGACTGTGGCAGCAATGGCTCTAACCATAGAGGAGAGCCGCAACTCATGGCAGGACTTCCTTTATAATCTTGAAAGAATCAGATACCGACAGGGCAGAACCGATGGCTATGCATCGCGGCTACACTATATAAGCGACTGGATAGTCGACAATACTCACCGCGGGACAATCCAGGAAGTGACCGACCGACTGAAAGGATCGGCCTATCAGGTCAAGACCCTTGACTACATGACCTCTCACCGCAATGCCTATCCCGCACTCGCCGACTCCGCCGAATATGCAAGGATGAAAAGCGTGGAGACGGGCTACAGATCGCACCGCTTTCCTTATATAAAAAGCGCCGCGCTCATGAGCAACGGCGCCAAAGATATACTCCGCGATGGAGATATAATAGCCTTCACGACAAAAACCGATGGACTCGACGTGAGCCATATCGGCATCATACTAATGGACAATGGCACTCCGCGCCTGCTCCATGCCTCCTCCAAGGCCGGCAAGGTGATAGTGGATCCGCGCCCGCTAAGCGAATATCTGCAGAAAAACCGCTCGATCACCGGCGGACGCATCATACGCCTGGCCCGACTCTGACACACAGCAGCCAGATCACTCTATACCATATTCCTTAATCTTACGGTAAAGCGTGCGCTCAGATATGTTCAGTTCAGCAGCCGTAGCTTTCCGTCGGCCCCCGTTACGCTCGAGCGAGCGGCGGATGGTCTCTCGCTCTGTCTCCTCGAGGGTGGCCGGCGCCGCCTGCGGGATGACATCCTCAGCCACAACGGCGGATCCTCCTACGCGGGGCGAAAACGGGGAGGCAAACGGCTGGAACTTCACGATGGAACGTGTCATCTCCTCGTCGCCATGGCCTGGAGCCATACTGCCGGATGGTTCAATAGAGTCGGTATATGGGAGCGATGATTGCCGCGACATCCCATCGAGCCTCGCAGCAAGCGAATCCACCTGCCTCTGCAGCCTCACTATCATACCGAGAAGCATCTCACGCTCCGAATCATAATCATGAGAATACACACCCGCGCCCCCTCCTAACGGCGCAAGACTCATGGACAGGGCCGGAAGATGGGGAGCAAGCACAGACGCCCCGATAGTATCGCCCGCATAGAAAAGCGCAAGCTGCTCAGTGACATTCTTGAGCTGACGCACATTTCCCGGCCAGCGGTATGTCATGAGCATGGCACGTGCCTCATCGTCAAATGAGATGCGGGGCATGGTGTAACGCTCGGCAAAGTCGGCGGCAAACTTACGGGCAAGCAAAGGAATATCGGCCCCACGATCGCGCAAAGGGGGGACGGATATAGTGACCGTGGACAATCTATAATACAGATCCTCCCTGAACTTACCGTCGGCCACAGCCTTGGCCATATCCACATTGGTGGCAGCCACGATCCTGACGTTGGCGCGCTGGACGGTAGAGGAACCTACCTTCAGAAACTCCCCGCTCTCCAACACACGCAGCAGACGGGCCTGTGTGGTAAGGGGCAGCTCGGCCACCTCGTCAAGAAACAATGTACCACCGTCGGCCTCCTCGAAATACCCCTTACGCGTGGCCACGGCGCCGGTGAACGCGCCCTTCTCATGGCCGAAAAGCTCCGAATCGATCGTACCCTCCGGTATAGCGCCGCAATTCACAGCTATATACTTGGCATGCTTGCGCGACGAGAATCCATGGATGATCTTCGGAAAAAACTCCTTGCCCGTGCCGCTCTCGCCGGTGACAAGCACCGACAGATCGATGGGCGCAACCTGCACGGCTCTCGCCACAGCCTCTATCAGGGCCGGGGAATTACCGATGATGCCATAACGCTGCTTGGCCTGGACCACGTCGGCCGGATATTCCTGCAAGTTGAGTTCCATAGAATCACTTTATCTTTTCAAGTTCATAAGTCTTGGCCTTGAGCCATGCACCGAGCTCCTCAACAGAGCCACCATGGGCCTTGATCTCCTCAGGCGTGATGATGTCACCCACAGATATATGGAGCGTATCGCCTTTGCGCCTGAACACCTCGCCGGGCAGACGCAGGGTGCGCAGCTGCCATGACACGATGCCGAGGAAACGGAACCACCAACTGTTGTAGCCATGAAAGAATATAGGTATCACGGGCACATCCAGCTGCTTGATGAGACGGATGATGGATGGACGCCATTCGCGGTCCTCAAACCGTAGATGACGGTTGTAGTTGGACACCGCTCCGGCAGGAAAAAAACCGATGGGATTGCCGGCCCTCACCTGCGAGATAGCCTCCTTGATACCCTTCATCGACACAGCTTTCTTGGCCGGATCATCGCTCGCCGCCTGATCGACAGCGATAAAATTAGGACGCATGGCCACGATATAGTTGAGAATCATATTGACCATCACCTTGAATTTCGGCCGGCGGCTACCTATGATATCTATAAGCGTGATACCATCAAGCGCACCGAAAGGATGGTTGCTCACCGTGATAAACGGCCCGTCCGGGAGATTGTCGAGCAGCTTCTCATTGTCGATACGCAACTTGATATCAAGATCCTCGAGCAGACCGCGGCAAAAACGCGGCCCCGGAGTATCAAAATTATGGTCATGAATCCAGTTGACCTTATCGATGGCCAGTAGCTTCATCAGGGCATTGACAAGACGGCGCTTACCCTTGAAAAAAGGGGCCATCCCGACTATATCGTCATAGTCGAGCACCGTACGCTTCTGCGCCGACGCATCGGGCTTTGTAATATTCTCTGTATCCATAGATTTCGTAAAAGTTCTGCAAATTTACTAAAAATGCGGCGATCCCCCCAACAAGAGATACCCGTTTGAAACAAAAAAGGGCCTCCGCGCGACACTTTTCAAGCCCTGTTTCAATTAATTAACAATATAAAAGCCTCACAATATGTATAAAAATGTGAAAAAATGACTAACTTTGCCACCTCCAAACGGGCACCCTTTACGTCGGGAGTGACGTCAGCCACACACATCGGCAGTGCCTTACTCCTTATGTCACAGCAAGAAAGCAAATGAATTTACTACAACAGAAACTGAGCAAATACACTGCGCCTCAGGAAGCCAAGGCCGCAGGCGTCTACCCCTATTTCCGTGCCATCTCAAGCGAGCAGGACCCCGAGGTGATAATGAACGGAAAGAAAGTGCTGATGTTCGGCTCCAACTGCTATACCGGACTGGTCAACGACCCCCGCATCAAAGAGGCAGCCATAGAAGCCACACGCAAATACGGCACCGGTTGCGCCGGATCACCATTCCTCAACGGCACACTTGACATACACAAGGAACTCGAACACCGCCTCGCCGAGTACATGGGCAAGGAAGACGTGATGGTATACTCCACCGGCTTCGAGGTAAACCTCGGTGTCGTATCCACCCTCACCGGCCGCGAGGACTACATCCTCTGGGATGAACAGGACCACGCATCCATCATCGAGGGACGCCGACTCTCCTTCAGCCAACAGCTCAAATACAAACACAACGACATGGAGTCGCTTGAGAAACAGCTCAAGAAATGCGACCCCGACAAGGTGAAGCTCATCGTCAGCGACTCTGTCTTCTCCATGGAAGGCGACGTGGCCAACGTCAAGGAGATGGTGAACCTCGCCAAGAAATACAACGCCAGCGTGATGATCGACGAAGCCCACGGCATCGGAGTATTCGGCCCCGGCGGACGTGGCGTTTGCCATCACTACGGCGTGGCCGACGATGTAGACCTCATCATGGGCACATTCTCCAAATCATTCGCCTCGCTCGGTGGTTTCATAGCCACCAACAAGGAGATCACCAACTTCCTCCGCCACCACTCCCGCAGCTACATCTTCACAGCATCCATCACACCCGCTTCCACAGCCGCCGCCCTCAAGGCCCTCGAGATCATGCAGACCGAACCTGAACGCCAGGAAAACCTCTGGAAGCTCACCAACCATGCACTCGACGGATTCCGCAACGCCGGCTTCGAGATAGGCCACACATCCACCCCGATCATCCCGCTGTTCATTCGCGATGACTTCAAGACATTCGCCATCACACGCGACCTTCTTGAGGAGGGCATCTTCGTCAACCCCGTCGTCTCGCCTGCCGTAGCCCCCACCGACACACTGATCCGCTTCTCACTCATGGCCACCCACTCCATGGAGCAGGTAGACCGCGCTCTCGAGACCATCACACGTGTCTTCAAGAAACATGGCATTCTGAAATAAAATCCTACCGGCCACTCACCCGGTGGCAAGACAAAAAACTCATCGCAAACGAGCTGTACCCATACCGGTGCGGCTCGTTTTCATTTACACACCCACGCGCTCACTGATCAAAAAATTAACACTTCCTACAAAAACACCTTTGCTCCGGCCCGTGTTATACCTGCAAGAAACTAACTGCTAAAAAACTATGGGACCGACTATCTACTCACGCTTCAAGACATTCGCCGAGCTCACTCCCGACCGTCCCGCCATCATCGACGAACGCTCGTGCGTTAACTATTCCGGACTCGACCGCATGGTCGACACACTGATCTCACGCTTCCCCTCCTTCATCCCTGCACGTGTCGGCGTTGTGATGGACCACGGGGTGGAAATGACAGCCTCACTGCTCGCCATCAACAAGGCCGGCGCAGCATTCGTGGCCGTGGAGCCAGACTACCCTCCCGAAAGATTGGTGCGCTTCCTTACTGAAAACGGTGTTGACTTCGTCATCACCCAGGAAAAATATGCCTCGCTCGTCAGCGCCTTCACACGTCTCATCGTGGGTCAGGCCGTGATCTCCGATCCGGCCCTCCATCCACTCCCCGACCGCAGCAACCCCGATCGCGCGGCCTATATCCTCTATTCCACCAGCCCCTCCGGATTCCCGATGGGCATCATGGTGGGCAACCGTCAGGTCATAGCCATGGCCGACCGCTTCGGCAAAACATTCAACATCACCCCCGACGATGTACTGCTGCAATACTCCTCATGCACCATGAATATATTCATCGAGGAGACATTCGGCACACTTCTCAACGGCGCGTGCCTCGCCATTCCATCGGCAGCCACACGCAATGACCCCGAAGCACTCATACACTTCGCCGACGACCAGTATGTATCAATCATCAGCGGCTACCCATATCTTCTCCACGAACTCAACAAGATGAAGTCGCTGCCACTGACACTACGCACCGTCATCAGCGGCGGCGAGCAGCTGAGCCCGACATCCATAAACCATCTGCTTGAACAGATCACCGTCTATAACACCTACGGACCCGCCGAGGCCACCGTCTTCTCCACCTGCTACTGCTGCAACGAAGGCTACAGCCTATCCTCCGGCAACTACCCTATAGGGCGTCCGCTAGATGGTGTGGAGATAATGCTGCTCGATGATGATCTTCAGCCCGTAGCCGACGGTCAGGAAGGCGAGATATGCATAGCCGGTACCGGCGTGGCCGAATCATTCACAGGCGACCATCGTACCGAAATGCTTCCACGGCTTACCTCACTCACCGACGGCACACGCATAGTACGCACCGGCGACATCGGCATACGACTCGAAGATGGAAATCTTGCATACACCCGACGCAAGGACACCGAAGTCAATATACTCGGTCGCCGCGTGGTGACAAGCGAGGTAGAGCGCACAATCCTCGCATCAGGCGAGGTGAAGGAATGCATCGTGGTCCATTACCCGGATGAAAAGGGTAGCGACTATCTCGTTGCCTACGTCGTTCCGGCCTCCCGTTCATTCAGTCTGTCATGGCTCAAGAACTCGATGGCACAATACCTCCCCCACTACATGATACCCGAGTTCTTCGTACTGCTCCGCCAGCTCCCGCTCACCGAATCCGGCTCAGTCAACTCCCAGGCACTCCCGATCGTGCTCAAGGACGCAGAAGCCGTATAGCAACAGACATCAAGACCGACATATATGGAACAATCCGAAAGCAAGCCGGGCGGTGAGATCAGATCTCACCGCCCGGCTGATTATTCAGGGGATATGTAAACCCTTGATGGGATTACTCTGTGATAGCTATATAAAGACCATCAACATCAGGATTGTTCCATCCGTCAACAGCATGATTGTTATCAGCCTCAGTCTTCACAATAGGCATATTGAACCATGCGGGACGGCCCTCGGTATTGAAACGCGAGTCAGGATAGAAGTTGGTCTTGTCATATGCTCTTGTCACCTTGTATCCAAGACGCTTCACGTCAAAGAAGTTCAGACCCTCACCCCAGAACTCAACACGCTTCTGGAACACGATCTCCTCGACAACATCATCTACAGAGGTCTTGTCACAAGAATACTTAGGATCACGATACTCCTTCATCCATTTGGTGAACTCTGCAAGTGCTCCAGTGGGATTGGTGTGTGCCATAGCCTCATACTTGATGAAGTACATCTCCTCGATACGCATGAGCGGCAGATCGGTCGCAGAACCCTCAGTAGGATCGGTGCAGTTACCGTTTCCGGGACGGAACTTAAGCGGAGCGAGCGGGAACTTCGTGTAGATAGATCTCTTTCTCGTATCTGAATTGTCACCGTTGAGTGTGATCTTCAGCACTAAGGTGCTACGTGTGGCAGGGATCCATGAAAGCTTACGGAAGTCAGTGTTGCTGATACGGTCATAGAACGAACGTCCAACGGCGGGATATGCGCCTGCAGAAGGTCCGGCATAACCGTAAGTTGTCTCCACCGACACAAACGATGTGAAGTTACAGATACCTGTACGCACAGCGTCATTCTCAGAGGTAAGACCGATACCCCACATCCACGAGCTGTAAGTGTCCATGCGGTTGAATCCAGTCTTGGGATCTACCCATTCTGCTTCAGTGAGAGGTTTTGCACTTGCTTTTGCTGCGATAGCCTTGTCAGCATACTCGGCAGCCTTCGCATAATCCTCAATCCAGAGATAGAGACGGGCGAAAAGACCATATACACATGCCTTGTCAGGAAGACTCTGCGCATTGAGCTCTGCATCGGCAAATTCAATATTCTCCTCTGCATACTGGAGATCATCGCGCAGGAACTCGAACATCTTCTCTCGTGTGGCGCGGGGATTGTTACGCGCCTCATCCTCTGTGGTCTCCTCCGTTACGATAGGCACAGTGAGATGGAGGATATCATTACCTGCAGTAGTGATATTTGAAGTCTTGTCGTTGGGCAGGAACTCAAACCAACGGGCCATGTCGAGGTATAACATCGCACGATAGGCGAGAGCCTTTGCACGTGCACCCTTACCATCCTCTGTCTCTATACCCTTGGGGAAACGCTGTGTAGCCTTATTGGTCGCGAGCACAAGCTGGTTATAATAGTTCCATATCACCTGCGGGAACCAGTAATTCTGGCTCAAGCGGTTACGCTCATAGTAGCTCCACTGGTTGTAGTTGGTACCTGTTGAAGCGCAGATCATCTCGTCCAGCGAACGGTCACGGATCTGCATCATGCCGGGATAGCCGATATAGCCATGCCAGTCAAACGCGTCACTGTAAGCCACCATCTTGGCAGGAATAGCATACAGGGTTGCTGATCCGGCCTTGGTCAAATCATCAAGCTGATCCTGGGTCACTCCATTTGTAGGCTCGACCTCTTCGATACACCCTGTGAGGGCCATCGAGAATGCCACTCCGCCGAGGAGCGCTATTTTAAATATATTCTTCATTACTTAAAAGTCTGAAATAGATTAGAAGGAGATATTGATACCACCTGAAATAGTGCGGATGGGAGCATAATATGCATTGGAGGTTGCACCGGTGATGGACTGGCGAGGATCGAGACCGCGACGCTTCGACCAAAGTGCGACATTGTCAGCCGAGAAATAAACGCGGATACGATCAACCTGCATCTTCTTGGTGAGTTTGGTCGGGATGGTATAGCCGAAGTTTATGCTCTGAAGGGCAAGATAGCTTGCGCTTGTGAGGAAGCGGTCCGATGTGCTCGAGAAATAGAGGTCGCCATATGCCCAACGGGGTATACCGCTTGAGGTGTTCTCAGGAGTCCATGCATTGAGCACATCCTTGTGGATAGCCGAACCACGACCGGTCTGATCGGGCGATGCCATGAGCGATGCATAGGTGCCGTCATACACCTGACCACCGAGCTGATATGTGAAGTCGATGGCAAAGTCAAAGCCGAATGCCTCAACCGATGTACCGAAACCACCATAGGCGTCAGGAAGAGCTGTACCACAAAGATAGTAATCGGCATCGTTCTGGTCAGTTGTTGGTTCGCGTCCAATGATATTTCCTTTATTGTCCGTGATATTCTTCCACCACATGGCTTTACCATAATCGTCACCTTCTTCATTGCAGACACCGGCCCATTTGTGCATACGATAGGTATAGATAGGCTCACCTACACCATAGAAGTACTCGCTGCCGCTGTAGCCTTCCACGCCGTCACATACAGAAGTTCTGCTCCAGTAAGGAAGGTCAGTGATCTTGTTCTTATACCATGTGATGTTGGCATTGGCGCTCCAAGTCACATTCTTGGTGCGGATGATATCACCGTGGATATCAATTTCAATACCCTTGTTCACCATATCACCGACATTTCGGTAATAACCGCCATAACCGAAGCTCGGGGGGAGGGGGAAGAATGAGAGCATGTCGGATGTCTTGCGGTAAAATCCTTCGATCGTACCGCCGAGACGCTCATTCCAGAAGCTGAAATCCACACCTGCATTCAGGTTGCCACCCTTCTCCCAAGTGATATTCTCATTACCCATGGTTGAGGGCTGGGCTGCGGGTACACCATTGGAGTTCACAATAGTGTATGTATTGACATAACGGAAGTTTCCGATATTGTCATTACCCTGCTCACCATAGGAGAGTTTGATCTTGAGCATATCTACCCAGGGTACATTGAAGAATTTCTCGCTGCTGAGGAGCCATGCACCACCGGCCGACCAGAAAGTACCCCAACGATGCTTGGGATGGAAGCGTGACGAACCGTCGCGGCGAACAGAAGCGCTGACAAAGTAGCGGTTGTCGAAATCATAATTCACACGTGCGAGCCAACCTTCATTGTTGTAGTCCGTACGGTATGAGTCATAACCATTCTGGGTTATCGCGCCTGCAAGCTCATCATTCTCGGGGAGGAGCATATTGGATGCGCTGGCAACGAGAGCATACGATTTGTTCCAGTAATTCTCGTGACCGATAAGGGCACTTACATTGTGGTTTCCGAACTGGCGTGTCCAGTTCAACAGCTGCTGGTATGTATAGTCGATGATACGCTGATGCGACACAACCACAGTACCATTTGTTTCCTTATACTGTCCATAGAACGGATTGGTGACATTATTGCCACGGGTCTCGTCAATGTTAACAGTATTGTTGGTGGTAAACTTGAAATCCCTGAGGAAACGGATCTCGGCAAAGCCCATAGCATTGAACGCATTGTCCTCACTGCCATCCTTGTTCAGAAGATTATCCATGATAGGATTGGCATTGGAGAAGATCGGGCGCTGGAGGCCGGCGTTCATACCGTTACCATAGTCCATCATCTTGAAGCCATATTCATCGGTCATCACGTTGCCCTCTCCGTCACGTACCCAAAGCGGATAGATCGGGGCAACCTGGTTTGCTACGGCAAAAATATTACCGGAAGAGGCGCTCTGTCCATCTTCACCAAGCTCCTCGCGCGAGAAGTGAGTATAGCTCATGTTCGCGCCGACCTTAAGCCAGGGCTTAGCCTGGATATCAGCGGAAAGACGACCGGTGAAACGCTCGAAATTCGAGGCATCCACGATACCGTCGTTGTTAAGATAACTTGCCGACAGGTAGAACTGACCCTTATCTGTGGCCTGCGATACGCTCAGATTGTACTCCTGACGGAGGGATGTGCCATATGCAGCATCACGCCAGTTATCGGGGGAGATATAATATGACTGTCCATCTGCTCCAACTACCGTACGTCCGATAGTTGCCTTGGGATTGATAGTGTAGTCGGACATCAGGAGATCAGTCTCGCCCTCGGGCAAGCTCCATATATTATACTGAAGACCAACGGAAGTATCCTTGCTTGTACCGATGAGGTTGTTGTTGACATAGTCATATATCTTCATCTCATCGGTGATACCTGCATATATGCGGTTGTTGGCAAGAGCACGTGCATATACATTGTAGTACTGACGGGGATCGGTGATCACGTCATAATCCTTTGTGGCACGTGAGTTCTGACCCCACTTGGCATCAAAAGTCACCTTGGCGCCGCTCTGGCTCTGGCCTTTCTTGGTGGTGATGAGGATCACACCATTGGCACCACGGGCACCATAAAGGGCATTGGAGGCCGCGTCCTTGAGCACAGTCATGCTGGCGATGTCCTGCGAGGATATATTGTTGAGGTCACCGGAATAAGGAGTACCGTCCACTACAATCAGAGGCGAGTTGCCGGCATTGATCGAGGAGATACCGCGGATACGGATTGTCGTGCTCGAGCCGGGAGCTCCTGATGTGGAGTTGATCTGCACACCGGAAACCTTACCCTTGAGGGCCTCGACAGGGTTGGACACCTGGACGGACTCTATCTCAGAGGCGTCAAGCACAGAAGCCGAACCCGTGAAGGCCGATCGCTTGGCCGTTCCGTAGGCCACCGTGATGACCTCGTCGAGTGTATTTGTGTTCTGGAGAGCGATGGTCATGGGGGTGCCGGGAGTTATCGCAACTTCCTTGGTCTCCATGCCCACATAGGATACGGATAATTTCTTTACTGTTGCGGGGAGGCTGAGCGAGAAGTTACCGTCGATGTCTGTGACGGTACCTACCGAGGTGCCCACTCCCATGACGGTCGCGCCTGTGATAGGCTCGCCGCTGTCCGCGTCGACAACTTCACCGGAGATGCTCTGGTTCTGGGCCATTGCGCTCAATGTGAAGGTGATGACGGCTGCAAGAAGTAGAAACAGCTTTTTCATACCAATAGTTAAAAATTCGGATAAATTAAAGTATAGTGATAATAATGTTTTCTGTAGTATATCCCCCTGGCGGTAGTGGAATCACCGGGGATAAACAGGTTTGTATCTATATTTTTTGACATAGTACTCCCCATATCGAATGCAAAAGTAACATTTTTTTAGATATACCTTAATTAGAATTATGTAAAAAAATGTTAATAAATCCATTTTCAACATCAAAATGTTCTTTTACTTTCAAATTCTGTTGACAAAATGCAAGATTTAGCGCCCGTTGCTTGACAAAAGAGGCAACATGCCAACTTTTTCAGCCTTCTCCGACGAAATCATCGGATTTTTGAGTAATTTTGTAGAAATTATTGACCGCACATTATATATATGAGAACAGCCGGCGAACTTGACGGTGTGACACTCCTTGGCAATACCCGAGTGGACTACCCTACTGACTATGATCCATCCGTGCTCGAGACGTTTGTCAACAAGCACCCCGACAATGAATACCTCGTGACATTCCTCTGCCCGGAATTCACGTCTCTGTGCCCGAAGACCGGACAGCCCGACTTCGCCCGGATCATCATCTCCTACATACCCGGAGAGAGAATGGTCGAGAGCAAGAGTCTGAAGCTCTATCTATTCAGTTTCCGCAACCACGGAGATTTCCACGAGGACTGCGTCAACATCATCATGAAGGACCTCATCGCACTCATGGATCCCAAGTATATAGAGGTAAAGGGCATCTTCACCCCCCGCGGCGGCATAGCAATACACCCGTTCGCCAACTGGGGCGACACGGATCATCTCGACATGGCCCGCCAGAGAATGCTCGCATCATTTCCCGATTCGTTCTGAACACAATCAGCCACTCACTATATCTATGGATATGGAAAAAGACATGCTTCTTGTCCTCTCGGGAGGAATGGACTCCGTGACAATGCTGTGGGACTACCGCGACCGCATAGCGCTGGCTGTGACCTTCCAGTATGGTTCCAACCACAACCGGCGCGAGGCCCGGTGCGCACGCATCAATTGCGAGCGCCTCGGCGTGGAATGGATCGAGATCGACCTCTCATTCATGGCCGATCATTTCAAAAGCTCACTCCTCGAAGGGGCCGATGCCATCCCTGAAGGTGACTATGCCGACTCCAACATGCACTCCACTGTCGTCCCGTTCCGCAACGGCATAATGCTCTCTGTCGCCGCCGGACTCGCTGAAAGCCGCGGACTGAAGGGTGTGATGATTGCCAACCATTCCGGCGACCATGCCATCTACCCCGACTGCCGTCCAGGATTCATCACCGCCATGGGTGCCGCCATCAGCGAGGGCACATACGACCACCTATCGCTCCTTGCCCCCTATACGTCAATGACCAAAGGAGAGATAGCCATGCGCGGCAAAGAGATAGGCGTAGACTACTCACTCACATACTCATGCTACAAAGGTGGCGAGCGCCACTGCGGCAAGTGCGCCACCTGTATCGAACGTCGCGAGGCTCTCGCCTATGCCGGCATAACACTCCCCGACGACTGACATCAGCATGACACGCCGCAGACGCAAGATCAAGACCATCCGCATGCTCCAGCTCGCACTCCCGTCGCTGCTGTTCGTGAGCCTATGTGTGGTGATGTGCACCCCGGTGCGCCATGGCGAGGGCGACGGTTCTGTCATGGCTACCGCCGAAGCTGACATGGCCGAGGAGATGGCCGAAGCCCTTCCACGCATGAAAGGACTTTCAATTGCCGACCTGGAGAATGCCGACTCCGTGTCACGCCATCTGCGCCGCCTGCCGCAGATGCCCGAGCCCACGCAAAAAATGAAAGTAAATTACTTCGGCAATCTCCGCCAGATATTCAATGACTCCAACCATGTCCACATGGCCGAAGCCGAGAAGATCGGCATAGCCCCCCTGTCGGATACACGGTCACACTGGCAGATGCGGCGCCCCATCGTCAGGATCACCACATGCGAGGACTATTTCCTCGACACCCTCATATTCTCACGGCCATATCTGGTTCCTGAGGCGGCCGTCACCCTGCGGGAGATCGGACGTCGGTTCCGTGACACCATCTCTGCCCGCGGCGGAGGCGACTACCGCATCAAGGTGACGAGTCTGCTGCGCACCCCGGCCACCATCAAGCGGCTCCGCCGGCGCAACCGCAATGCCATCGACTCCTCGGTACACCGCTACGGTACGACCTTCGACATATCCTACGCCTCATTCGTGGCAGGAGCTCCGGCTCCGGCACGCAGCGTCGACGATCTAAAGGGCGTGCTCGCCGAAGTACTGAAAGCCATGAGGGAAGAGGGTAAACTTTGGGTCAAGTACGAGCGTGGACAGCCTTGCTTCCACATCACGGCTCGCCGCCGCGACTGATCCACCCATGCGCCTCCTGACATAACCACATCACGCCCACCTCCAACCATATATCTCCATATGAAGAGACTGCTCAAAATAGCCGGATGGACACTTCTGGTCATCATCCTCCTCATCGCAGCCACACTGACGGTGGCTGTAAGCTACCTCACGCCATCGCGCCTCACCCCACTCGTGGAGCGTGTGGCCAACGACTATCTGCGGGCCGATGTCTCGATAAAGCGTATGGAGATAAGCTTCTGGAGCACTTTCCCGAAATTTGTCCTTGAGATAGACACACTCGAAGTGCGGACTCGCGCATTCGAATCCGCCCCCGACAGCCTGCGCCGCTCGCTCCCTGCGTGGTCCGACTCGCTTCTATCCATACGCCATCTCGACGGCGCCGTCAATATACCCAGGCTCCTCACCGGCTATATCCATCTCTACGACATCAACATCGACCACCCTGAGGTCAATCTTGTCCAGGCCTCACCATCGGTATGGAGTCTCGACATATTCCCGGCCTCAGACGACGACGGGGAGGAGCATGCCCCCGCACCGATCCCGGGCATATCGCTCGGCACATTCATGATCAAGGATGGAATGCCCGTAAGATATCTCTCCATTCCCGACAGCATAGACGCATCCGTCAATCTCTCGGCCGCAACCCTCTCCGGTACTGCCGCACCGCTATATAAACTCGACATACGCGGTCTGGCCTCAGCCAGCATCCCGGATCTCACGGTCGACTCCCTTTCCCTCGGCCTCGGCGGGGATATCCGGTGGAATCCGTCCGAACCTCTCGCCATAGCCCTCCACAACCTTGTCATAGCCGCAGGGAGCGTAAGCCTCACCGTCAATTCAGAGATGAATCTTGCCGATGGACTCCGTCTGAATACATTCGACGCCACACTCCCCTCCACCCCTCTCAACGACATACTGCATCTCATCCCCGGCGAACTCCGCGGAGACCTCGACAATCTTCACCCCGACTTCTCCATAAAGGCCGATATGGCACTGACACATCCATTCAGTGTAGGCACCGACTCCATCCCTTCCTTCAGATTTTCAGCACACATACCTCAGGGATCAGCCATATATGACGGCTTCAGCCTTGACAAGATACAGCTCGACATATCCGGCGATATCGATGCCCGTGATCTCGACCGATCTACCATCGAACTGAAAAAGCTCACCGCCATGGCCCACGGAATGGGATTTGCCCTCAGTTGCTCGGCCCGCGACATAATATCCGACCCTGCGGTGAAAGGGCGCTTCGAGGGTGGCCTAAACATATCACGACTCCCGCGCCGGCTCCTCTCCGGCATACCCGGGACTATCAAGGGCATATTACTGGCCAACTGCGACTTTGACTTACGCCGCAGCTATCTCGACAAGGAAAATTTCCACCGCATGCGTATCAAGGGCGAAGCCACCCTCAAGGATCTCGACATCGACGTGCCCGAGATGCCCATGCAATTGTCATCACGGCTCATGAAACTCAATCTCGGCACACAGACCTCCATCATGGCCCACGATGTCAATGTCGACTCGATGCTGACAGCCTCCCTGACCGTCGATACCATATCATTCACCATCCCGGGGATAGAGCTACATGGTGGAGGACTGAAAGCCGGAATTGGATGCCGCAACACATCATCCAGTTCCGACACAACGCTCATCAACCCCATCGGTGGCCGCATCATTGCCGAACGCCTGATATTCCGGTCATCAGAGGACTCCATGCGTGTCCGCCTGCGCAAAGCTACAGTCGGCGCCTCGCTCACCCGTCACAAAGGTGACGCCAAGAAACCACGCCTGCATCTCGACATATCCACCGAGCGTGCCATCTACGGCGACCGCCTCAACCGCGCCGCTCTCACCAACGCTTTCACCTCAGTGACCATCAATCCGTCCACGCCGCGCATATCCCGCCGCATGCAGGCACGCATGGACTCCCTGCACGTACTCTATCCGACCCTCCCCGACGACTCCTTACGCATGATGGCCAGACAGAGACGACGTACACATGTGGCCGACTCCTCCCTCACAGCGGGTGCTGACTCGGTGTTCGATCTCGAGGTGGACAATTCCATGAAGAAACTCCTCCATCAGTGGAACGCCCACGGAGTACTGCGTGCCGACCGTATGCGCCTCTTCACACCTCTCTTCCCCTTGCGCAACCGTGTGACCGGCCTCGATGTAAGATTCAACTCCGACTCCATCATCATCACTGACACCCGATTCAGGGTAGGCCACAGCGACTTCCTGCTCCAGGGCACCATTTCCAACATCACGCGTGCCCTTACATCAGCCTCGGCCAAACGCCCGCTTCTGGTCAACCTCAACCTGCGCAGCGACACCATCGACATCAACGAGATAGCCGCCGCAGTGTTTGCAGGCGCTGCATTCGCTGAAAACGACAACGGCCTCATCACTGTGGCACCCGCCGCCTCCGACAGCGACATCCTTGACAACGATACCGAAATGCCAGCCGTAGCCACCGACACCGCCATGGCCGTACTTGTCATACCGTCAAACGTCGAGGCCTCGGTCAACGTCAGCGCTGACAACATCATCTACTCCAACCTCGTGTTCCACGACTTCAAGGGTGCCATCAATTCTTACCGCGGCGCTCTCAATCTCAGCGAACTGTCAGCACGCAGCGATGTCGGCTCAATGGGTCTGAACGCCCTGTATACAGCTCCTACGAAGCATGATGCATCGTTTGCCTTTGGTCTGAACGTCAACAATTTCAACATCGGCGAGTTCCTCAAGCTCGTCCCAGCCATCGACTCGCTCATGCCGCTCATGCAGGACATCCGTGGCATCATCAGCGCCGACCTCGCCGCCACCACACGCGTGGACTCGGCCATGAACATTGACATCCCCTCCCTGAAAGCAGCCATGAAGATATCGGGCGACTCGCTCCAGATCGTCGACAAAGAAACCTTCCGCAAGATAGGCAAATGGCTGCTGTTCAAACATAAAGAGCGCAACATCATTGACTCCATGACCGTCGAGATGATAATCGACAACTCACAGCTGCGCATGTTTCCCTTCATGTTCAACCTTGACCGCTACAAACTCGGCGTGATGGGATCAAACGACCTCGCCCTCAACTTCGACTACCACGTGGCGGTACTCAAATCGCCGATCCCGTTCAAATTCGGCATCAATATATCGGGCAACATCGACGACATGAAGATCAGACTCGGGCGAGCACGCTTCAATGAGAAGAACATGTCACGCACCATCTCCATAGCCGACACCACACGCATCAACCTCGTCAGAGAGATTCGCAATGTGTTCCGCCGAGGTGTAAGCAACGCCCGTGTACGCCGTCTCGACTTCTCCAATACGGCAAATGCCATCGACAACCAGGCCGCGGGCGCCGACACCATCTCCCACTCCGATTCGCTATACTTCATCCGCGAAGGCCTCCTTCCGGCCCCGCCTGACAGTACGGCCATCCCCTCAGCTTCACAAAAAGAAAAAAAGAAAAAGAAAAAATGATAGAGCACATCCCATACGCACAGGATATCCTGCGCTTCCTCGAACGCCACCACTACACCCATGTCGTACCCAAAGCCGCCCTCATAGATATGGATGGTACACTCTACGATTCCATGAAGAACCACACACAATCGTGGTACAGGCTCATGACCGAACAGGGCTTCGAGTGCACACGCGATGAGTTCTACCTCTACGAGGGACGCACCGGCGCCTCCACCATCAACCAGTTCTTCCTCGCCCAGCGCGGACGCGAGGCCACCGAGGATGAGAAGAAGGAACTATATCACACCAAGACCGTATATTTCAGCTCACTTCCACCCGTCGAGGTTATGCCAGGCGCATTTGACATGGTGAGCACATTCGCCGCCGCAGGCATCACACGCGTTCTCGTCACCGGCTCGGGCCAGTCGAGTCTACTCAACCGTCTTGACAACGATTTCCCCGGACTGTTCGACAACCGACTGAAAGTGACCTCGCGCGACGTGAAGCACGGCAAGCCCCACCCCGAACCATTCATCCGCGCCATGCAGCTCGCGGGAGTAAGCCCCTCGCAGTCCATAGTGATGGAGAACGCCCCCCTCGGCGTCGAGGCCGGCGACCGTGCCGGTGCCTTCACCATAGGCGTGACCACAGGGCCTATCCCTCCCGACGAACTGCGCAAAGCCGGCGCAGCAATAGTATTCCCCTCTATGGAAGAATGCGCACGCCAGCTCCCCACCCTTCTCCTCAGTCTCTTAACCGTCAACAATCTCCCCCGATGACTCAATCCCGTCAGGCCCTCATTTTCACTAACGATGTAACCACCCACCTCCGCGCCCTCGTTGAGGAGATGTCACCGTCCAGTGTACATATAATCACCGACTCCAATGTTGCCGCGCAGGTTCTCCCCTCACTTTCTCTCCCATGGCCCGCTATAACCGTCCCCCCTGGCGATGACAACAAAAACATCTCCTCACTGTCTCACATCTGGGAGCGGCTCATAGAGGCAGGGGCGACACGCAAATCGCTCGTGATCAACATAGGTGGCGGAGTAGTGACCGACATGGGTGGCTTCGCAGCCGCAACATTCAAGCGAGGTGTACGATTCATCAACGTCCCCACCACACTGCTTTCCGCAGTCGATGCAGCCGTAGGTGGCAAGACAGGCATAAACTTCGCGGGATTCAAGAACGAGATCGGGGCATTCGCTCCGGCCGATGCTGTCATTATCTCCACAGCATGCTTCGGCTCACTCCCATCCTCCGAACTCCTCTCCGGCTATGCCGAAATGGTAAAGCACGGTCTTCTCTCATCGCCGGCCACCTACACCTCTCTCATTGACCGCGACATCCTGTCCACATCTCCGGCCGAGATGCTCCATCTCCTTGAAGAGAGCGTACGCGTCAAAGAGCGCATAGTCACCGAAGATCCATTTGAGAAAGGTCTGCGGCGTGCGCTCAACCTCGGCCACACCGTGGGCCATGCCTTCGAATCACTCGCCATGGAGCGCAACCGCCCCATACCCCATGGCTATGCAGTGGCATGGGGTATCCTTGTGGAGATCATTATCTCCCACATGAGCGAAGGCTTCCCCTCTTCGGGCATACATACATATGCCCGCTTCCTTAAAGAAAACGGCTATGGAGCACCGGCCATCACCTGCGATGACTACGACGCACTGATAGCCTACATGACCCACGACAAAAAGAACGATACACCCGGAGCCATCAACTTCACGCTGCTGTCCTCGCCGGGCATACCGAAAATAGACCGCACGGCCTCCTCTGAGGAGATCCGTGCGGCCCTTGATATATTCCGCGATCTGATGTACTGAGACGTCAGAAGGCTGCAAACTGGCTCCGCATCTTGCGGCGGGCCACTGCTATACGGTTTTTGACCTCAATCATATCCACACCTGTGGCTACGCTGATCTCCTGATAGTTGTAGCCGGTGAGATACATGCGGAACGGTACTCTATACTCCTCCGAAAACGCATCTACAGCCGCGTGGATCGAAGAAGCGGACACTGTGCAGTCCGGACGCTCGTCCGAGACTGTCGCAGCCGTTGCTATCCTCATCATTGACTCACGACGGTACGAGTCGCGACGTATGCGTGTCTGAGCAAGATAATTCCTGGCAAAAAGAGTGCGCATTATCGAAAAGACCCAAGCCTTGAAATTGTTGCCTTCGGCAGCGACATCATCAGCCTGGAGAGCCTTTACAGTCGTATCCTGGACAAGGCTATAGGCACTCGAACGGTTGGATGTAAGCATGAGAGCAAGGCTAAGAAGATTTCTATGCATATGCCTGATCTTGGAGTGAAGTTCTACAGTTGCCATGACAGGAGAGTTTTTATTGTTATGGTGTATGATGTTATAATCTCGTTGTGTTACAAAATTACTATCACTCTCCCGTTTTTCAGCAATTGTAACATCATTTTTTATCACACATTAATATAAAATTCTCAAAATAGTTCCTAATACACATATTTTCAACATATTATAAAAGACAAATAAATATTACCATTATCTAAACAATTTTGTGATTGTAACAAAATTGTTACATTTTTGACTGTGCGACACAAAAAAACACTATGATCGGCTGCTTACATGACAACAGCGATCATAGTGTTTTCAGAAAATATCCTATACCCTGAAGTGATATCAGAACCGGTATACTGTGAACGACTTGGCAGGGACGCTGACGTTCACCTTATTCCCCTCTGTGGCCACGGCGATCTCCTTAGGCGACACAAGAGTCTTGTTTTCGAGCGAGTTTTCAGCACGGGGATCATCGCACTGCATCACCCACGCCTTACCGTCAGTGAGTTTCTTGATGCCGTTGAAATTAAAGGTGACCTCCTGAGCCTTGTCCGAGGAATTGCCCACCTTTACTATATACTGTCCCGAGGGCTTGTCATAGACAGCGCTCGCATAGAGTCCGTCCTGACCGGCCACAGCCTTACCACCCTCAGTGAGAGTGAGCATATTGGTGCCGGGATTGGTACCATAGAGCATCTGTACGTACCAGTTGGGCGTGCGGTAGCTCTCCAGATTGTCAAACCATATAAGGTCCGGACCCCACTGGCTTCCCTCCACATGCGAGAAGAGGGGAGCATAAGTGGCCTGCCACACTACATCGGCATTGCGCTCGAGGCCGGTCATGAAACAAGCCTCCGAGAGCGCAGCCTCCCAGTTATTGCGGGTTCCCTTGCCATGGGCGGCATACTCGCCGGCAAACACCTTCGGACCCTTGCGCGGATAGCCGTCGTAGCGCGACGCATTCGAGTAGAACCATTCCGGCGACTTGTAATAGTGCTCATCCACAAGATCCACCCCGAGTTTTCTCATCTGCTCCCAACCATAGTCGAAATCCTTGCCATCGGCTGCCGGACCACTGCTGCCGCATATCATGATATCGGGATACTTTGCTCGTATCTGCGTGATGAACTTCTCCAGACGCTCCGGATACAGCGGTCCCCACTGCTCGTTGCCGATACCGATCTGCTTGAGGTTGAACGGTTCCGGATGGCCCATCTCAGCACGCAGGGCGCCCCACTTGCTCGTCACAGGCCCGTTGGCAAACTCTATCAGATCGAGGGCATCATCTATGTACGGCTGCAGATCGTCCACACACACATGGGCGTGCGGATCGTCATCCTTGTTCTGATACTGACAGGCCAGACCGCAGCTCAACACCGGCAGAGGCTCCGCTCCCATATTCTCCGACAGAAGAAAATACTCGTAGAATCCCAGACCGTATGACTGGTAATAATCCGGGAAGAGTCTGTGCTGGAAAGTATAGTTCCAGCGGTTCTCGTTGAGGGGACGGTTCTCAGGAGCACCCACAGAGTTCTTCCACTGGTAGCGTGTGGCGAGATCTGTGCCCTCCACTATACATCCGCCGGGAAAACGGAATATGCCGGGATTGAGATCCTCCAGATCCTTCACGAGATCGGCACGCAGCCCGTTCCAGTTATCCTCCGGGAAGAGCGATATATGATCAAGATCCACACCCTCGCCCGAGGTGAGATATACACGCAGGCGAGCCTTCGGGTCTGTCTTGGGCGATGTCAATGTCGCCGTCACCTTCTCCCACTGATTGTCGGTGACAGGCACTGTCACCTTCTCCAGCACATTGTTGTTGGCACCCACCAGCTCCACACGCAGTGATGCATCGCCACCCTGAAGGTTGGTCTTGCGGGCATAGGCCGAGAAGTCATATTTCATACCCTCCTTTATACCCATACCGAAAAGGCCGTTGTTCTCCAGACCGGTGGCCTTCTGACGGTGGCCGGCGCTACGCAGGGTTACGTAATGGGGATTCCGTGGAAACGCCGGCTTGAAGTCCCTCACCTCGACATTGCCGAACGTTTTCCAACCCATGAGATGCTCCGGGAATTCAAATGATCGGTTCTCCACCATCTCGGCATAAAGTCCGCCGTCGGCACCAAAGTTTATATCCTCGAAAAAGATACCATACATCGTATCCTTTATATCACCTCCCGGACGGGTGGAGATATCAAACACATGTTGACCCGCTACCGGTGCTGCGAGCAGCATTCCGGCAAACAGCGTGGTCAGATTCCGCTGTAGTTTCATGATATTTGCTATATGTATTTAAAGTATTGATTTCTGATGCCCAAAATTAGGGAAACACAGCGAGATATGCAAATATATCAGCAATTAAGTGTATGTTTTACACGATTATACGTATCACGTATCGCCCATAATAGCAATTTGCCATAAAAACCCACTAAAAACGACAAAATTCCACAAAAACGGACTTTTAATATCTTTTACATGCAAAATATTGTTAAAACAAAGCAATTTTCTCATGTAAAATTTGGTCAGTTTCAAAAACTCCCCTAACTTTGCAATGTGTTTTTCATGGTATTAGATTTAAGGTTAACTAAGATTGGTTGTCGCGACGACAATCAATCATTTTTTTATACCTGTACGAAATGACGGATCATCGAACAGTAGCGGCTGGTGAGATGACAGAGCACCAGCCAGAGCGGGTGACCAGCCAATACCAGTTATGGCACAAGACGGCCATTTTTCAGTTCCGATAGCAGCAAGTCATAGACATATGCCGGACTTTCAATATACAGTCCTGTAGAAAAGTCCTCCAATTTGGAAAATGTTTCTGAATTGTGGAAAGTTGCAATCGCTTCCGTCAATCCCATTCCTGCCCGTTCTACAAGATAGAGGACTACATCGGCAGATATGCCCTCAAATAAATAACGTGCGTTCCTGTCTTTCATAACTTTTTCAGCATATTGATCGCTGCCTCCGTATGGAAAAAATATTGTGACGTTACTTGTGAGAATGTAAGTTCCTTTACAAGTTGCTCCTCTGAAATGAAATTTTCAGTAAACATACGGAGCAGACGAGCAATCGTATCATCAGCAACCGGACCTATTACTATGTCGTAATCATGGCATGGCTGCGAGACATTTATATCGCGGTTGGACATCACAAACCTCGCCCATTCCTCATCAGGAGAATTGAAGATTTTTATCTTCAACCCTACAGTGACTGCATTTTCCAAATCAAACTCAAAGGCTGTCAATGTAGGTACACCCTTGAACATATTTACTGTTCTTGCCGCCATCCTTTCAGCCTGATGACGTAAATCGGTAAGATAAAATCCTTTTCCGAAATCTTTGTAAGGACGACACTTTTCGAGGTCAATACTATCTATCACAGTGTTTGATCCATGATACAGTATCATATTATAGCCCCTCCGTTGTTTCGGCAGACAACCGTCAGATCATCCACACAGTCATTGAACGACAATGTATGTTCCACGTCATAAAACTCGGTCAGAAAATCAATTCCCTTGAAGCGATTAAGGTAATTGCTTGCCTCACGGATTGTAAGATTGTGCTTTTTTGAGAATTCGATTATCACCGTCATGATATAGTCGATGACATTTTTGTCTGCTTTTTTCTTCGGTTTCAGTTCTACGACCGGTTCCACCTCCAGAGCATCCGCTATTCGATGGATTGTGTTAAAGTTAATACACAACCCGTTTTCAACTTTTGATACCATTGCTTTCTGCACACCAATCATGGCACCTACCTCGTCTTGGGTAAGACCCTTGCTTTTACGCCGCATACAAAGTAGCTCCCCAATGTTTTTGAAGTTTCTATTCATGACGCAAATATAATAAAAGTTTCTTATTTGAGAAACATATGGATATGATAAATGTTCAACCTACTCTCAACAGGCAAGTGCACATCAGCCGTTTCAAGACCCGGTGCATGACCTTTATCAAGAAGATATTCGCCGGTCTGGTGGCCAGCCTCGTCGAACGTGACGAGAAATGACACATGCGCGGATCAACGTAGAACCCAGCATATATACAATACACCAAGACACAAAGAAGGGACAAGAGAGACAGGGAATAACCGATTGTCGCGCTGACAACAAAATTCCCTGTCTCTCTTGTCCTTTCTTTGTCTTTACGGGTGCTTATGTCAGAGTATCAGAAAGGCAGATCGTCTGTAGGATTGGGGGCGAGATCCACCTTCGGGGGAGCGGCGGGTGCGCCAGGAGTGGCATATCCGGTAGGCATGGCTGTAGCCGGACCATAGTTCACTGCCGGAGCGGGAGCACCGGGAGCGGCTGCATCAGCAGGCTCTGCTTTCCAGGCTCGGATATCCACGTACCAACGGCCGTTATATTCACGGCTGTCTATGTCGAAACTTATCTTCACCATCTGGCCAACCTCAAGGGGGAACTGGTCCACACGGTCGCCGAAGAAATTGAAAGCCACTTTCTTGGGATATGTTTCCTGTGTCTCGAGCACATAGTCACGCTTCTTCCAGGCGTTGCCCTTGGCCGATGTGCCCCCTACCTCGGGCAGGGCGACAATGATTTTTCCTGTTATTTCCATCTGTGGTATTATTGTTTGTTTTTCCTTTGTATGCGAAGTTACAAAGGTAGTCAAATTTCCGCGACTTCCACAACTTGCCACCCCTTAATTTTTCAAAAACATTCCGTCCCGACGTCGAAACAAGGACACGCCTTAGCCGCGAACTCATTGTGGCCATGTACTGTAGCATGGGGATACCGTCGCTTCAGATCGCCCACCACATGCTTCAGCGCCGCCTTCTGCTGCGGTGTGCGTGTATCCTCCGGTCGCGTGCCATCCGCATCAAGACCTCCCACATACACCACCCCTATCGAGCAGGAGTTCTGCCCGCGGCAGTGCGCTCCGGCTATAGCCTCGGGGCGCCCGGCCTCAACAGTCCCGTCAAGGCGCACCACATAGTGATAGCCTATACCGTTCCACCCCTGTCTGCGGTGCCAGGCGTCGATCTCTGCCGCCGTCACGTCACGCCCACGTGGAGTGGCCGTGCAGTGAATGATGATTTTGTCAATTTTTCTCATACCATATACCTGTTTTAGTTCCATGTTGCAAAGTTATGTACACAGCCATGCCGCAGAGGTGCGATAATATCATCCGCAACCACCGCATCTTACCTTAAATAATATTAACACGGTCATTTCTCTCGGATGGATTTTGTAATTTTGCGCTTCAATACATCCAAAAAATCCCATGTACAATAGAGGCAACATATTCAGCGCAATGCCCCCGGTGACCAAGAACATCATTATCATCAACCTGATAGTGTGGCTGGCCATGTTTGTTCTCCCGCGCCATCTCGGCACAGGGCTCGAACAGTGGGGTGGACTCCACTATTTCCGCGCGTCCGACTTCAACCCCGTGCAGCTCATCACCTACATGTTCATGCACGACACACGTAATCTGGCCCACATCTTCTTCAACATGTTCTCACTGTGGATGTTTGGCATCACTCTGGAGAGAGTGCTCGGCAGCGCCCGTTTCCTGTTCTACTACATATCGTGCGGCGTCGGCGCAGCCCTCATCCAGGAGCTTGCATGGGCACTCACATGGGAAGACACCTTAGTGCGCCTGCTCGCCAACGAATATCATCTTGACTTCCCTGAGATGCGCGAGGCTCTCGGACTAATTATGAACACAGCCAATGGTCCACAGTTGCTCAACATCTTCATCACCATAGGCGCATCCGGAGCCATCTACGGCATTCTGCTCGCCTTCGGCATGATGTTCCCCAACGCTCCACTCTACCTGTTCTTCATCCCCGTACCCATCAAAGCCAAATGGATGGTGATAGGCATGGGTGTCATCGAGATACTCATCGGTCTCAGCGAGAGCACGGGAGCCAGCGACGGTGTGGCCCACTTCGCCCACCTCGGAGGCATGATATTCGGCTTCCTCATCATACTTTACTGGAAACGCACAGGCACCTTCAACGGCGGCGGTTATGGCGGTTATTGACGAGATGAAGGCGGGATTCGCCCGCTCAACAATGCTGATGAAGATCATATGGATCAACATCGCTATTTTCGTGGCCCTGCGACTGGTGGCCATATCCACCATGTTCACAGGCCACACACTGCTCATCGACACCGTGCTCCACTGGGTGGAACTCCCCAGCTCCCCGGCCCTGCTCATCACGCGGCCTTGGACCATTATATCCTACATGTTCGCCCAGTACGACCTGATCCACATACTCTTCAATATGCTGTGGCTATACTGGTTCGGCACCATGTTCCGCATGTGCTGTACGGCGCGTCAGATGATGGCACTTTACATCATCGGCGGTATTGCCGGAGGATTGCTGTTCATCGTGGCCTACAACTGCCTGCCCGTCTTCATCCACTCCACCGGATGGCTCATCGGCTCCTCCGCATCAGTGATAGCCATCGTCACCGCCACAGCGATTCTCATGCCCGACTTCAGGATGCACCTGTTCCTGATAGGGGCGGTATCGCTAAAATGGATAGCCATAGCCACCATCGTACTGGTGCTCGTGGGCATATCGGGCACCAATGCCGGAGGAGAGATCTCGCATGTAGGTGGCATTCTGGCCGGCGCCCTGTTCGCCACACGCCTGCGCAAAGGCCACGACATCACGGCCGGACCCAACAGAGTCATCGACAATATTGTCAACGCATTCAAGGGCATACGCCGCCCGGCACCCGCACCACGACGCACATCCACACCGCGCATGTCCGACGCCGACCGCCGCGAACTCGATATCATACTCGACAAGATAAAAAAATCAGGCTACTCAGCACTGACACCCGCCGAACGCAAGCGTCTATTCGACCTCAGCCGCAACATTAGGAACTGATTTATCAATGGAATACAAAAGGCATTTCAAAAACTTCGTATTGCGTCCCACAAGGGCCACAAGCAACGCCATCGTCGCCGCACTCAACGTAGGGTTCGGCATGGCCTTGGTCTTCTCGGCCTACGGTGGTACATTCGACCCCGGCGAGGTTGTCGTGGCCGCCATCATGGCCATGATGTTCCCGTGGTTCATAGCCGCCGCCATGGTACTGCTGCTGCTCGACCTCGTATTCTGGCGTAAGGCCGCAATAGTCATGGCGCTCGCGCTCGCCGCATCCGTCCCACCCATACTCTCCTTCGCGCCCTTCAACTTCGAGACACGCACCCTCACCCCTGCCGAGGAACGGCGATCATTCAAATTTCTGACCTACAACGTTCTGCACTTCTGGGACTTCCGAGGCAACGTCCCCGGTCTGTCGCGCAACGCCACCATCGAGTACATTCTCGAGCAGGACGCCGACGTGGTCAACCTTCAGGAAGTGGAGTTCATCAAGTCATGGCCCCTATGGCGCATCACACCCGAGCAGATCAAAGAGCTCGACGCACGCTACCCCTACCGTATGGTCAACGTCAACTACCAGCTCGCACTCCTATCCAAATACCCCTTCGAGTTCGTTGACCTCCCCATGGAGGAGAACATCAAGAAACGCATGGCCTGCTTCCGCATCTTCATAGGCAAGGACACTGTCAATCTCTTCAACGTCCATCTGGAGAGCATCGGTCTCACACCGCGCGACAAGGAGCTGTATCAGGATCTGTTCGCCAAGGCCCCCGGATCGGAAAACGCTCTCCACAGGGAGCTTGACGCAGTGAAGACACAACTCATATCCAAACTCGCCGCTGCCTTCAAGCGCCGCAGCGACCAGGCACGCTACATACGCCACGCCATCGACTCGATAGGCGGCAACTTCATCGTGGCCGGCGACTTCAACGACATTCCCGCATGCTATGCCGTGCGCACCATCCTCGGCGACGACATGACCGATGCGTATGCTCAGCGCGGACAAGGCCCCACCATCACATACCACGGCAACAAGTTCTACTTCCGCATCGACCATGTACTCTACAAGGGCAACTTCGACGCAGCATCGATCGAGCGCGGCAATTCGCCCGCCAGCGACCATTACCCGCTGCTCACCACATTCGTGTTCGATCCCGCCGAAGCCAATCAGGACAATACCTTAAAATCCAAATAATGAAATCATTCATCATCGGCGCGGCCATCGCCGCCGCCCTATCAATCCCACAGGCCATGACTGCCAGCCAGACAAGGGTCAATCCCTTCTTCGAGCCCTACGGCACCACCTACGACATCCCGCCGTTCGACCGTATCCAGTATTCCGACTATCTTCCCGCCTTCAAGGAGGGTATAGCACGCCAGAAAGCCGAAGTCGAGGCCATCGCCGCCGACAAGGCCACACCCACGTTTGAGAATACCATCCTGGCCATGGAGAAGTCAGGCGACCTCCTCAACCGCGTGATGCTCGTATTCTCCTCGCTCAACGAGACCGACAATACCCCCGAGATGCAGGAGATATCCGAGATAGCCTACCCGATGTTCTCAGAGGCCGCCGACGAGATCTCGATGAATCCCCGCCTCTTCGAGCGTGTGAAATACCTCTATGACCACCGCAACGACCTCGGGCTCACAGCTCCCGAGCGCAAGGCTGTGGAAGACTCCTACAAGAGCTTCACCCGCAACGGCGCCCTCCTCTCCGACGCAAGCAAGGAGGATCTGAAGGCCGTCAACAAGCGACTCACCGATCTCTACCTTACATTCAACAAGAATCTCCTGGCCGCCACCAACTCCTTCGAACTCGTGGTCGACGATGAGAAAGCGCTCGCAGGTATCCCCGCCGGCATCGTGGCCACAGCCGCCGAGGAGGCCGTGAAGCGTGGCAAGCCCGGCAAATGGGTCTTCACACTCCATGCCCCCAGCCGTCTGCCCGTCCTCAAATATGCCGCCGACCGCTCCCTGCGCGAGAAGATGTACAATGGCTACATCAACCTGGCCTCGGCCGCTCCCTACGACAACCGCCCCATCATCGGCGACATCGTCAAGGCCCGCGCACGCAAGGCCGAGATACTTGGATTCAAGAACTATGCCGCCTACATGACCGACAATGTGATGGCCAAGACACCCGAGGCTGCAACCGATCTGCTCATGCAGATATGGGGCCCCGCCACAGCACGTGTCAACGAGGAAGTGGCCGAGATGCAGCAGTGCGCTGACCAGCTTGGCGACAAGATCACCATCGCTCCATGGGACTATTATTACTATGCCGAGAAGGTAAGAGCCAAGAAATTTGATCTTGACGAGAACGAAGTGAGCGCATACTTCGCCCTCGACAATGTACGCAAAGGCATATTCACCCTTGCCGAGAAGCTCTATGGTGTGAAATTCACCGAGATGCCCGACGCCCCCAAGTACAACCCCGAGGTGACCGTCTACGATGTGACCGACGCCAAGACAGGCGAACACGTGGCCGTATTCATGACCGACTACTTCCCCCGCGCGTCCAAGCGACAGGGTGCATGGATGAGCGAGTTCAAGGGCTCGTTCGTCGATCCCGACGGCACCGTAGGCCGCCCCATCATCTACAACGTGGGCAACTTCACACGTCCTACCGCCGACACTCCGGCACTCCTCACCATCGACGAGGTCGAGACCATGTTCCACGAATTCGGCCACGGTCTCCACGGCATGCTCTCGCGTGCCAAACTCCGCTCCCAGAGCGGCACCAACGTTGACCGCGACTTCGTTGAGCTCCCCTCGCAGATCACCGAGCACTGGGCCCTCGAACCCGAACTCCTCAAAGACTATGCCTTCCACTACAAGACCGGCGAACCCATCCCCGCCGAGCTCGTAGGCAAACTCGCCGCAGCCTCCACCCACAATCAGGGCTTCACCACCACCGAGCTCGCCGGCGCAGCTCTCCTCGACCTCGCATGGGGCGAACTCAACCCCGCCGAGAGCGACAATATTGATGTCGACGCCTTCGAGAAGCAGGTTGCCGCCAAGCTCAACATGCCCGCTATGGTAGCCTACCGCTACCGCTCGCCCTACTTCAAGCACATCTTCGGCAGCGATGGCTATGCCTCCGGCTACTATACTTACCTCTGGGCCGAGGTGCTTGACACCGACGGCTTCGAGCTCTTCGCCGAAAAAGGCATATTCGACCCCGCCACAGCACGCTCATTCAAGGAGAATATCCTCGAGAAGGGTGGCAGCGAGGATCCGATGGAACTGTTCGTCAAGTTCCGCGGCCACACCCCATCCGTTGAGCCCCTGCTCCGCAACCGTGGTCTTCTCCCCAAGACTTCCGAAAACCTCCCCACACCCGGCGGAAAATAAACGGACTCCATAACCTTCATAACTGACAGAAGGACAAAAAGGACAAAAGTGACAGAATTTTAATTATCAGTATGACAATTAATTATTTCTATCACTTTTGTTCTTTTTGTCCTTCTGTATCCTTCTGTACCTTTAGAGAAAAAATAATTCTGACGATCTACCGCGCCTCGGCCTCAAGCCCCTTGCGGGTCGACTCCGACACCGGCACGAGTGGCAACCTCAGCACCTCCTCATAGCGCGGGAACATGATGTGTAGCAGTGACTTTATGCCGGCAGGATTCCCATCCTTGAAGAGAAGCGAGTACAGGGCCGAGAATTTCTGGTGCATGACCGCCGCGTCGTCGTGATGCTCCTCATCGAGACTCACATGTACCATTGCAGCAAACTCACGCGGATATGCGTTGCCGAGCACGGATATCACACCGTCACCGCCGGCTCCGATCATGGTATGTGCGAGCGAATCATCGCCCGACAGCACCAGAAAACCCTCCGGGCGGCGGGTGATGACATGCTGAGCCTGCTCCATATTGCCCGACGCCTCCTTTATGCCGATTATCTTTCCGGGAAACTCCCTGGCAAGACGTATTATGGTGTCGACATTCATGTTCACACCCGAACGTCCGGGTATATTGTAGAGTATCACAGGCACCGGGCTCGCCTTGGCTATCTCGGCGAAATGGCGATACATACCCTCCTGCGTCGGCTTGTTGTAGTAAGGCACCACCGAAAGTATGGCATCAAACTCCCCGATGCGGGGAAAATCGCCCAGCTCGGCCACGACATTGCGTGTGCAGTTGCCACCCACACCGAGCACAAGCGGTATGCGCCCCTTCACACGGTCAAGCACACGGGCGGCCACCTGCTCCTTCTCCTTTCGGCTGAGTGTAGGGGTTTCTCCCGTAGTGCCGAGCACAACTATATAGTCGGCCCCCTCCTCCACGAGATAATCAACATGGAAATCAAGGGTCTCAAAATCGACGGTTTCGTCCTGCCTGAAGGGGGTAGTGAGCGCGACCCCCATGCCGCGCAATCTCTCGGTTGACATGATGCGGTGTCTTGAGCGTGTTTGACAATCAGTAGCAATTCTATATATTGAACACTTGAAAAGCCACAAAAGCACACAAAAGTAGTAAATTTCCTTATCATTCCATCACCGTCCGCAACACTTTATCAACACTCGTGCTATTTTTAGCATTTTTTAGATGTGAACGTTGTGGATTTTTGAGTAATTTTGAAAACATTTTACCCCTCCCCACACGCCATGACTGAAACACCCCCCTTCATACATCTTCATGTCCATAGCCAGTACTCTCTGCTCGACGGACAGGCATCCGTGACAGGCCTTGTGGACAAGGCCATAAAGCTCGGCATGCCCGGATTCGCCCTCACTGACCATGGCAACATGTTTGGTATCAAGGAGCTGGCCAACTATGTCAACAAGCTCAAAGGCAAATACAAAGGCAAGATAGCCGACGCCCGCAAGAAGCTTGACGAGGCATCGCCCGAGGAGGCGGAGAAGTTACGTCCGGATATCGAGCAGGAGATAGCCCACTACGAGGAGGTACTCCGGTTCAAACCCATATTCGGCTGCGAGATGTATGTGGCCAAGGGTGATCTGCACGACAAGTCCGACAAATCCGACAAAGGACGCCACCTCGTGGTTCTCGCCAAGAACCTCAAGGGCTACAAGAACCTCATCAAGATCGTATCCCAAGGGCACACAGAAGGTTTCTACCACCACCCCCGCACCGACAAGAAGGCTCTCGCCCAGCACCGCGAAGGCCTCATCGTCTGCTCGGCATGTCTCGGCGGCGAGATACCAAAACTCATCATGGCCGGCGACCTCGAGGAGGCTGACCGCCAGGTGAAATGGTACAAGGAGACCTTCGGCGACGACTACTACATCGAGCTGCAGCGCCACCGCACTGACCTCCCCGGAGGCAACCGCGAGACCTTCGAGGTGCAGGAGCGGGTGAATCCCCACCTCATCGACCTGGCACGCCGCAACGGCGTCAAGATCATAGCCACCAACGACTCCCACTTCATCAACGCCGAGGACGCCGAGGCTCATGACCGCCTCATCTGCATCTCCACCAACAACTATCTCACCGACCCCGACCGCATGCGCTACACCAAGCAGGAGTGGTTCAAGTCGCAGCAGGAGATGGCTCAGGTGTTCCCCGACCTGCCCGAAGCGCTATCAAACACCCTCGAGATCCTCGACAAGGTGGAGATCTACTCCATAGATCACGCCCCCATCATGCCATTCTTCGAGATCCCCGCCGACTTCGGCACCGAAGAGGAGTACAGATCGCGCATCACGGAGCAGGAGCTCTTCGATGAATTCACCCGCGACGAGAACGGCAACGTGGTTCTATCACCCGAAGCCGCACATAAAAAAATCGAGAAACTCGGCGGCTATGACAAGCTATACCGCATAAAGTTCGAGGCCGACTATCTGGCCAAACTCGCCTACGAAGGCGCTGCCAGACGATATGGCACTCCGCTCACCGACGAACTCGAGGAGCGGATACGCTTCGAGCTCTACATCATGAAGACCATGGGCTTCCCGGGCTACTTCCTCATAGTCCAGGACTTCATCAACGTGGCACGCAGCAAGCTCGGCGTGTCCGTCGGCCCTGGCCGTGGATCGGCCGCAGGCAGTGTCGTGGCCTACTGCCTCGGCATCACACAGGTGGACCCCATCAAATACGACCTTCTGTTCGAGCGATTCCTCAATCCCGACCGTATCTCCCTCCCCGATATCGACGTGGACTTCGACGACGATGGCCGCGGCGATGTGCTCCGCTACGTCACCGAGCGCTATGGCGAGGAGAAGGTGGCCCACATCATCACCTTCGGCACAATGGCCGCCAAGAGCGCCATCAAGGACGTTGCCCGTGTGGAGCAGCTCCCGCTGCCGGAGAGCAACCGTCTTGCCAACCTTGTGCCCAAACGCATGCCCGACGGTCCCGACGGCAAAACACTGAAAACCAATCTCTCCAACTGTTACAAGTTCGTCCCAGAGTTCGCCGACGAGCTACAGTCGCGCAACCCTCTCATCACCGAAACCCTCGAATATGCCCGTCGTCTCGAGGGCAACGTCCGCAATACAGGCGTCCATGCCTGCGGTGTCATAATATGCCGCGACCCGATCACCGACTGGGTTCCCGTGGCCACAGCCGTCGACAAAAACCCCGGTGCGAGCGGCAATGACAAGATCACAGTCACGCAGTACGAAGGTTCCATCATTGAGGACACCGGACTCATAAAGATGGACTTCCTCGGCCTCAAGACCCTCTCCATCATCAAGGAGGCCATCCACAACATCAAACTCACCAAGGGTATCGACATCGATATCGACAACATCGACATCGCCGACCCCAAGACATACGAGCTCTACTGCCAGGGACATACCACCGGAACATTCCAGTTCGAGTCAGCCGGCATGCAGAAGTATCTGCGTGAGCTCCAGCCCTCCACATTCGAGGATCTCATAGCCATGAACGCCCTCTACCGTCCGGGCCCCATGGACTACATCCCCGACTTCATCGCGCGCAAGCATGGCCGCAGCCCCATCACCTATGATATCCCCGTGATGGAGAAGTACCTCAAGGACACCTATGGCGTCACCGTCTATCAGGAGCAGGTCATGCTCCTGTCTCGACTGCTGGCCAACTTCACCCGCGGCCAGAGCGACACCCTGCGCAAAGCCATGGGTAAAAAACTCATCGACAAGATGAACGAACTTGAGGACCTCTTCCTGAAAGGAGGCCAGGCCAACGGCCATGACCCCAAGGTTCTCTCAAAGATCTGGGCTGACTGGAAGAAATTCGCGTCCTACGCCTTCAACAAGAGCCACGCCACATGCTACTCGTGGGTAGCGTTCCAGACAGCGTGGCTCAAGGCCAACTACCCGCCGGAGTACATGGCCGCCATCCTCACGCGCAACCGTTCGGATATCACCAAGCTCACAGGCTTCATGGACGAGTGCAAACGCATGAAGATCAAGGTACTCGGCCCGGATATCAACGAGAGTTTCATGGAGTTCGGTGTGAACTCCCACGGCGACATCCGCTTCGGTCTCGCTGCTATCAAGGGCGTAGGCGAGGGAGTTGTCAAGGCCATCATCGACGAGCGCGATGCATCAGGTCCATTCTCATCGGTCTACGACTTCATCGAACGCGTCCCCGCCGGCACCGTCAACCGCCGTACACTCGACAACCTCGTGCTTGCCGGTGCCTTCGACAGTTTCCCCGATATAAAGCGCGAAGACTTCATGGCTGAAAATGCCAAGGGGGAATCCTTCTCCGAGACACTCGTGCGCTACGGCCAGGCATTCCAGAACGACCGCATGTCATCGGCTATGTCGCTCTTCGGCGACGACGCCGAAATGTCCACCGCCGGACGTCCCCCCGTCACTCCGGCCACCGAATGGCCCATGGCCACAAAGCTCGAGAAGGAGCGCGAACTCGTCGGCATGTATCTATCAGCCCACCCCCTCGACCCTTACTACATGGATCTTACCTACGGGACATGTACCATAAAGGGCTTCAACGAATTCGATCCCGTCGAGGGCGTCGACCTCACATTCGGCGGCATGGTGGTCGACTTCCAGCAGCGACAGGGCCGCAAAGGTCCGTTCGGCATACTCAAGATAGAGGATTACACCGGATCTGCCGAATTCATGCTGTTCGGACAGACCTTCATCGACTTCCACAACTACGGTCTGCCCGGCACCCCCATCCTTATCTCCGGACAGTATCAGCGACGCTATGCCAACGAGGATCTGCGGTTCAACATACTCAACATACGTCTCCTCGACAGCGTGAAAGGCAAACTCGTGCGCAGCATCACTCTCGACATACCCACACCTCGACTGTCCGACACCCTCAAGGAGATCATCGCCGAGCGCATGGATCCGAATGCCTATGGAGAAGCCACCGGCGAACTTGCATTCCGCCTCTTCGACCCATCGATCAACCGCTCGCTGGTCATGCGCGCAGGCCGTCGCATACCCATCACCCGCTCCCTTGTCGAAGCGCTGAGCGAGGAAAACATCAGCTTCACTATCAACAATTAACTCACAATACACCTAAACGACAATGACATTTACCGACCAAAACGTACATGAGATTATCGCATCGGGCCAGCCCGTAGTGATCGACTTCTGGGCCACATGGTGTGGTCCCTGCGTGAGAATGAGCCCGGTCATCGAGGAGCTCGCCAATGAATACGAGGGTACCGTGGCCATCGGCAAGTACAACATCGAGGAGGAGAACGACCTGACCACACAGTTCCGTATTATGTCCATCCCCACCATCCTCTTCTTCAAGGGCGGACAGCAGATCAGCTCGCTCCGTCTGGCCGGCGCACAGCCCAAGGCCACAATCGAGGAGCGCATCAAGCAGCTCCTTGAGATGTGATCCGTCAGTCCCACTGACTGAAGGATGAGGCTGTATCCCAATTGACAGAAAGATACAGAAGGACAAAAAAGGGACAAAAGCGACAAAAATCAATATTTTGTCACTTTTGTCCCTTTTTTGTCCTTCTGTATCCTTCTATATTTTGGCACATCGCCATCCTTCAGCACTCAGTCCTGTCAGGCCAGCGCTATGGTGGCTATCGCTTCAGGAGTCAAGGAATTAGCCTCAAGGACATCCTTCACAGAGTAGCGGTCAAGGAACTCCTTCTTCAGTCCCAGGCATGTCACCTTGCAGGAGGCTCCTCCGAGATATGCAGCGACCTTCTGGCCGAATCCGCCATCCACTATGCCATCCTCCACAGTGATCACATGACGATATCCGCGCAGCGAGTCAAGACATTCGGTATCAACCTGCGAAAGTACACGCGGATTTATGACCGTGGCCTCTACGCCCGACTCTCTGAGTATATCGGCGGCTTTGAGAGCATTCTGCAGCAACGCGCCCTCGCCGATTATAGCCACCTCCGAGCCCTCCCGCACCACGTCATAGCGGGTGAACGGCATGAGTACGGGGCGGTCACTGTGCACGGGTGCGCCACCGGGAGTGCGTATCACTACCGGACCGGGCTTCTCGGCCACCGACCACCTTATCATCGACTCATACTCCTCGACGGTAGCCGGCGAGAGGAAAAGTATGCCGGGGATATTCGACACCATGGCCACATCGAAGAATCCGAGGTGTGTCATGTCATTCATAGCGAAGATACCGCCATAGAAATCTACTATCGTAACAGGAAGATTATTGATGGCCACATCGTGCGACAGTTGGTCATAAGCACGCTGAAGGAATGTGGCCACGACACCCATCACCGCACGCGCGCCTCCGCGGGCCATACCGGCGGCCATGGTGACGCAATCCTGCTCGGCTATGCCCACATCCACCATCTGCCGCCCGGCAGCCTCACGGCGAGGTGCCGTCATACCGATGGCTCCGGGAGTTCCGGCGTTCAGCAACGCCACTGACCCATCCTCATGCATCAATTCAAGCATCAGCTTGGCAAATATATCCTGATAGCTGTCATCACGATCTGCTGAAAGCGGCGCCCCCGTAGCCGGATCGAAAGGAGAATGATAATGGAACTGCTCCTTCTCCTTCTCGGCCACCGGAAGTCCGGACCCCTTCATCGTATTGATGTGTATGAGCACGGCACGGGGCGAATCCTTGGCCTGACGATAGGCCCGTATCAATGCCCTCAGGTCATTACCCTCCGCCACATATATATATTCATAGCCGAGAGCCTTGAATATATTGTTGTCACTCTTCCCCGCAGTGGCTCTCAGATGGGCGAGATGCGAATAGAGCTCTCCATGATTCTCGGCTATCGACATCTGATTGTCATTGACTATTATTATGATGTTCGACCCGAGTTCAGGCGCATAGTCGAGGGCCTCGAGAGCCATGCCGCCACCAAGCGATGCATCGCCTATGAACGCCACGACATTTCCATCTCCGCCACGCAGATCTCGGGCCTTGGCAAGACCGGTGGCCAGAGAGATGGACGTAGAGGTGTGTCCAACCTCAAAAAGATCATACTCCGGCGATTCGCGTGGACATGTATAGCCCGTCACATCATCATAGTGTGCCGGATCCGTAAAGGCGCCAATGCGTCCCGTCAGCATCTTGTGCACATAACTCTGGTGCGACACATCGAACACTATCTGATCCTTCGGGGCGTCAAACACATAGTGGAGCGCAACGGTTGCCTCTACCACCCCGAGGTTGGGGCCCACATGTCCACCATGGGAGGCGAGTTTCTTGATCAGTACAGCTCTGAGCTCCTCGCTCAGCAGACGGAGAGTATCGATATCCATCCCCTTGATGTCGGAAGGCGAATGTATACCGTTGAGATCTATTGTCATTTTCTTATTATGGATTGATGATTACATTTTTCAAACAAATAAGCTACAACTTTTCCCGGCCACACTACCGATATTTTCATGCGTGGGTGGCAAATTTAATGGATAATTAGTAAATTTGCAATATGCAATCAGCCATAACTCTTGAGGAATTCACCTCCCGTCTCTCCGGTGCCATCAACTCTGCTCCCGGCATACGAGGCGTATGGGTAACAGCCGAGACCTCCGACGTAAGGCGCTCGGGCCACTGCTACCTTGAACTCGTGCAGAAACATCCCGCCACCGGCGAACCCGTGGCCCGCATACGCGCCACCATATGGCGCAATGTCTTCGCGAGAATCGATGCCGAATTTGCCGCAGCCACAGGCACACGCCTTGACAGCGGAATGAAAGTGATGGTGCTCGCCACCGCCTCCTACCATCCGGCCTACGGACTCTCCGTCAACATCACCGCCATCGATCCGTCCTACACCATGGGCGATCTCGTCAGAAGACGTATGGAGATAGTGGCGCGGCTGAAAGCCGAGGGGGTGATCGATCTTAACCGCGAGCTCGACTGGCCCGACCCGACTCTCAGGATAGCCGTGATATCGGCTCCCGGTGCGGCAGGATACGGCGACTTCGTCAACCAACTCTTCACCACACCCTCCCGCCTTCGTTTTGACGTGCGCCTCTTTCCGGCACTGATGCAGGGACAGGGAGCGCCGTCAGCTATCATCGAGGCCCTCGATGCCATAGCCGCCGAGGAGGATCGGTGGGACTGCGTGGTGATAATACGCGGCGGTGGCGCAACGAGCGATCTCGCCGCATTCGACTCCTACGATCTCGCATCCAACATCGCCCAGTTTCCACTCCCGGTCATCATTGGCATCGGCCACGAACGGGATGTGACAGTGCTCGACTATGTGGCCAACATGCGTGTCAAGACTCCCACCGCCGCTGCCGAATGGCTCATATCCCGCGGAGAGGAAGCTCTCGCCCGGCTCGCTGCCATGGCCGACTCTATAACCCACACCCTCACTGCCATCATATCAGGGTGCCGCGAGCAGCTCGCCTATGCCGCAGCATCCCTACCTCACCTCCCTGCAGGAGCCTTGCAGAGGGCCGGCACACGCATGGACAGGCTCTCGATGATGCTTGCCGACACAGCATCACGCCGCCTCGCGCCCGAGCGTGTCCGTCTGGACAAACTCGCCGGCACTCTTGAGATCGTGGCACCCTCATCACTGCAGCGTGAGCGATCGCGTCTGGACTCCATGGCCTCACTCGTCGATGTTCTGTCACCCGTGGCCACACTCCGACGGGGCTACTCCATCACCCGCCTCAATGGACATGCGGTGACATCCGCTGCCGGCCTTACCAAAGGCGACATCATCGAGACCACACTCGCCGACGGCGCCGTTCTGTCAAAAATAGAGTAAAATGCCTCCTGAAACGGAATTTTTGCCATAAATTAAACTTTCTTTGCGCTCTTTTTGTTAATGAATACGGATATTTGATGGAAAAATGCAACTTTTCCGTAAAAATATTTGGATTTAATTAAATTGTGCTGTAATTTTGCGCCGTGCTATCTTATATCAGCAAGGCACACACCAATATCACAAGTAATTCACATCACATAAATCAACTTCAAATTTCTATGAAGAAACTTTACACCACACTGGCTCTTGCCGCTGCCGTGGCCCTCTCTGCCTCGGCCGTCGACAGCAAGAAGTTCTCAAAGGAAATGAAAGTGGCTGAAGGCCTATCCATCGAGATGTCCGCAGCAGCCGATCAGTCCGCAGCCAAGACTATAGCCAAGGCTCCCCAGAAAGCAAAGCCCTCCACTCGTGACGAGCTGGTTGGCTACTATGACTTCAGATGGTTCTCCAACATGGACAAAGACTATGTGAACGGCATCCTTGTACTCGAGCCCGGAAAGAACGCCAACGATCTTCTCATCTACGGCATACCCACCGTATCTGACAATGACGGCGCCCTCGAAGCTACTTTCGATGCTTCCAATGGCACAATTTCCATTCCCGACCATCAGCAGGCTTTCTTTGCCACCAACTATAGCGAGCAGGCTTACATTAACCATTACACCTTTGATGCCAACGGCCAGGGACAGAGAAATCAAACTCCGTTCACTTTCACCGTATCCGAAGACGGATCTCTCGTTTTTGGCGAGAAAGAGGCTATGGCTTGCGAGATCTCGAAAGGTATGTTCGACTTCATCTATCGCTTTACCATCACCCCGATGGCCCCGATGACTGAGGATGGTTGGACAAACGTTGGAAAAGCCCAGTTCACCGATGGCTGGTTCGCTCCGTTCTTCTTTGAAAATCTCGCAGCTGTGGAAGTTGATGTTCAGCGCAACAATGCCGATCCCAACATCTACCGTCTCGTCAATCCCTATGAGTTCCTCAAGGAAATGACACTCACCTTCACCGACACTCACGAGACCGTATTCCTTAACTACAGCAAGGGTGAAGGATGCATCGTGTTTGACATGACCGACAAGGATTGTGTTCTTGTCATGCCCGACCACTACGCCGGCCTCTATGACAAAGGCTGGGGATCCGGTTTCTACTATATGTGGAACGAGTCTGGTGACATGTTTGTAAATGACGAGTCTTTCAATGAAGAGAACACTCCCGCTGACGAGCGTCTTCAGATCATCAAAGAGTGGTTCCCCGAGGAAGAGCGCTCCATCTACGATACCGAAAGCCGCACACTCGTAGTTCCGTTCTGTAAGTTCACATCATCCGAATTCGGTTCTCAGGTACACTGCTGGAATGAGTTCATGGAGATCGCAGGTGAGTCTGGTACTATTGAGCAGACTGCAGTTATCGTCTTCCCCAACGAGTCCGGCATCAACAACATCGTCACCGACGCCAGCGACAACGCTCCCGTTGAGTACTTCAACCTCCAGGGCATCCGCGTTAACAACCCCGAGAACGGTGTCTTCATCCGTCGTCAGGGCAAGAACGTGACCAAGGTCGTTAAGTAAATCACAGACAGCATTGCCGGGACTTGATCCCGACTACTGAAATAACACCCGCGGGGTGGACTTCTCATGCAGAAGTCCACCCCGCGATCTTTTTCATGCCCGCAACCGGATATACTCTGCGATTTTTTTTGTAATTTTGCCGAAAATTTTATCTCTACGCAATATATGGAAGAATTAGCCACTAAATATGACCCTCGCGCGGTCGAGGACAAATGGTATGACTATTGGATGAAGCACCGTCTCTTCCACTCCGAGCCGGATGCACGCGAGCCCTACACCATCGTAATCCCCCCGCCAAACGTCACGGGTATTCTTCACATGGGCCATATGCTCAACAACACCATTCAGGACATCCTCGTGAGACGCGCCCGCCTCATGGGTAAGAACGCCCTCTGGGTGCCCGGCACAGACCATGCAGCCATCGCCACCGAGGCCAAGGTGGTCAACAAGCTTGCCGCCGAGGGCATCCGCAAGTCCGATCTCACTCGCGAGCAGTTCCTCGAGCACGCATGGGAATGGAAGGAGAAGCATGGTGGCATCATCCTCGAGCAGCTCAAGAAGCTCGGCGCTTCATGCGACTGGGACCGCACCGCCTTCACCATGGACGACATCCGCTCACGCAGTGTGATCCGTGTCTTCGTCGACCTCTACCGCAAAGGCCTCATCTACCGTGGCAAGCGCATGGTCAACTGGGATCCAAAGGCCAAGACAGCCCTCTCCGACATCGAGGTGATCTACAAGGAGGAGCACTCCAAGCTCTACTATCTCCGCTACAAGATCGTGGGCGAGGACGGATATGCAGTGGTGGCCACCACACGCCCCGAGACCATCATGGGCGACACCGCCATGTGCATCAACCCCGACGATCCCAAGAACCAGCATCTGCGCGGCAAGAAAGTCATCGTGCCTCTGGTAGGCCGCGAGATTCCCGTCATAGAGGACACATATGTGGAGATTGACTTCGGTACAGGATGTCTGAAAGTCACTCCGGCCCACGACATGAACGACAACATGCTCGGCGAGAAGCACGGCCTGGAGACAATCGATATCTTCAACGACGACGCCACCATCAGCGAGGCCGCCGGCATGTACGTGGGCATGGACCGCTTCGCCGTGCGCGAGCAGATAGCCAAGGATCTTGCCGAAGCCGGACTCATCGAGAAGATCGAGGAGTACGAGAACAAGGTAGGCTACTCCGAGCGCAACCCCGACACCGTCACCGAGCCCCGTCTCAGCGACCAGTGGTTCCTCAAGATGGAGAGCCTTGCAGCACCCGCACTCGCATCAGTCGAGGACGGCATCATCAAATTCGTGCCCGACAAATTCAAGGCCACCTACCGCCGCTGGCTCACCGACATTCGCGACTGGTGCATCTCCCGTCAGCTCTGGTGGGGTCACCGCGTGCCCGCCTATTATCTGCCGGACGGCTCCTTCGTTGTGGCCGAGACCCCTGAGGAGGCCCTCACACTCGCCCGTGAGAAAGACTCATCCATCACTGCCGCCGATCTCCGTCAGGACGAGGACTGCCTCGACACATGGTTCTCTTCATGGCTCTGGCCCGTATCCCTCTTCAACGGCATTCTTGACCCCGACAACGAGGAAATCAAATACTACTATCCCACCTCCGACCTTGTCACAGGCCCCGACATCATCTTCTTCTGGGTAGCCCGTATGGTCATGGCCGGCTACGAGTATATGGGCAAACAGCCTTTCAACAACGTATACTTCACCGGCATCGTCCGCGACGAGATAGGCCGCAAGATGTCCAAGCAGCTCGGCAACTCACCCGACCCTCTGGAACTCATAGCCGACTACGGCGCAGACGGTGTCCGCATGGGCATCATCCTCTCCGCCCCCGCCGGCAACGACATATTCTTCGACAAAAAACTCTGCGAGAACGGCCGCAACTTCTGCAACAAGGTGTGGAACGCTTTCCGTCTCGTCAACGGGTGGGAAGTCAGCGAGTCCGCCTCACAGCCCGATAGCGCCCGCACAGCCATCAGCTGGTTCGCATCCAAACTCTCCGAGGCCGTGGCTGAGATCAACGACTCATTCGAGAAATTCCGCATCTCCGAGGCCCTCATGACAGCCTACCGTCTCTTCCGCGACGAATTCTCGTCATGGTATCTCGAGATGGTGAAGCCCGAATACCAGAAACCCATCGACCGCGCCACCTACGAGGCCACGATAGGCTACTTCGATGCACTCCTGCGTCTGCTCCACCCATTCATGCCGTTCATCACCGAGGAACTCTGGCAGCACATGGGCGACCGTCGCGAAGGCGAGTCCATCATGTACGCCTCCATGCCCGCCGCGACGACCGTCGACCACGACCTGCTCAAGGCCATGGAAACTGCCAAGGAGATAGTCAACGGTGTGCGTGGCGTGCGTGCCCAGCGCAACATCCCCAACCGCGAGGCTCTCACGCTCCGTGTCATCAATGATGACGCACCCCTCGGCGAGATCATCGTAAAACTCGCCCTGCTTGAGAATATAGAGCGCGTGGCCGAAAAGGACGCCGCAGCAGCATCCTTCATGGTAGGCACCACCGAGTTCAACGTTCCTCTCCTCGCAAGCATCGACGTCGAGGCCGAGAAGGAGAAGATACTCAAGGACATAAACTACTACGAAGGCTTCAAGAAATCGGTGGAGAAGAAACTCTCCAACGAGCGGTTCGTCTCCAACGCTCCTGCAGCGGTAGTGGAGGCCGAGCGCAAGAAACTCGCCGACTCCGAGACCAAACTCGCAGCCCTGCGCGCCACACTCGAAGCTCTCGGATAATACTTCCTCAATGACAGCCATCGACATCATACTCATAATAGTCTTTGCGGTATCGGCCATTGCCGGTTACCGCAAAGGCTTCATAGCCCAGGCCGGATCACTCGCAGCCATAGTCGTGGCCATTATCGCATGCCGTGTTTTCGGCCCTGCCGCCACCGGTCTGATCATGCCCGGGAGCGATGCGGAGACCGGAAGCCTCTGGCACCGCTACATGGCATCAGCCGTGGCATGCAGTGTGGTATATCTCGTGGCTTACTACGCGGTGATACTCATCTTCCGGTTGCTGAAGACCATCACCCACACCCTCATGCTCGGCCCGCTCGACCGCATAGGAGGCTCCATCGTCAACATGCTCAAATGGGCCATGGCCCTGAGCCTCGTGGCCAACCTCTATCTGGTGTTCTGGCCCGACGGAAAAGTGCTCAAGACCTCCACTCTGGCCGAAGGCAGACCCGTACAATGGATCACAGCCCTCGCCCCCAGGGTGCTCGGCATCATATCCGACGCCGCCTCCGGCTCCAACGCTACCACCCGTCAGCAACAGCCCGCGGCAACATCATCCTCATCCTCAACCTCTCAACAGCAATGAACGAACAAATGGATCATAAGACGCCCCGTCACGAAGGGGAGACCAACGAGGAGATCCTCGGACGCGCCACGTCCGGGGAATACAAGTTTGGCTTCACATCCGACATCGACACCCACATCATCCCCCCCGGCCTTAGCGAAGATGTCGTCCGACTCATCTCCGCCAAGAAAGGAGAGCCCGAATGGCTGCTCGACTTCCGTCTGAAAGCCTACCGCCACTGGCTCACGCTCGAGCCCCCCACATGGGCCCACCTCGACATCCCCGAGATCGACTTCCAGGCCATAAGCTACTACGCCGAACCGGCCCCGAAGAAAGGCCCGAAGAGTCTCGATGAGGTCGATCCGCAGGTGCTCGACACCTTCAACCGTCTCGGCATTCCCCTCGAGGAGCAGAAAGTACTCTCGGGCATGGCCGTCGACGCCGTGATGGACTCCGTGAGCGTGAAGACCACCCATCGTGAGAAGCTCGCCGAGAAAGGCATCATCTTCTGCTCCATATCCGAGGCTGTGAAGGATTACCCCGACCTCGTGCGCAAATACCTCGGATCCGTAGTGAGCTACCGCGACAATTTCTATGCCGCGCTCAACTCCGCCGTATTCTCCGACGGTTCGTTCGTCTACATCCCCAAGGGAGTGCGCTGCCCCATGGAGCTCTCCACCTACTTCCGCATCAACGCCGCAGGCACAGGTCAGTTCGAGCGTACACTCATCGTGGCCGACGACGACGCCTACGTGAGCTACCTCGAGGGTTGCACCGCACCCATGCGCGATGAAAACCAGCTCCACGCGGCCATAGTCGAGATCATCGTCGAGGACCGGGCAGAAGTGAAATACTCCACCGTGCAGAACTGGTATGCCGGCGACGCCGAAGGGCGTGGCGGTGTCTACAACTTCGTCACCAAGCGTGGCCTATGCCGCGGCGACCACTCCAAGCTCTCGTGGACCCAGGTCGAGACCGGATCAGCCATCACATGGAAATACCCCTCCTGTGTGCTCAAGGGCGACAACTCGCGCGGAGAGTTCTACTCCGTGGCCGTGACACGCAACCGCCAGCAGGCCGACACCGGCACAAAGATGATCCACATAGGCAAGAACTCCACATCCACCATCGTATCCAAAGGCATATCCGCCGGCCACTCCGAGAATTCCTACCGCGGACTCGTCAAGATAGCCCCCGAAGCATCCGGATGCCGCAACTACACACAGTGCGACTCCCTGCTCATGGGCAGCCACTGCGGCGCACACACATTCCCATATGTCGATGTGCTCAACGACACCGCCATTGTGGAGCACGAAGCCACCACTTCAAAGATATCCGAGGACCAGCTCTTCTACTGCAACCAGCGTGGCATACCCACCGAAGAGGCCGTGGCGCTCATCGTCAACGGCTATGCCCGCGAGGTCATGAACAAGCTCCCCATGGAGTTCGCCGTCGAGGCTCAGAAGCTCCTCCAGATATCACTCGAAGGTTCCGTAGGATAACATGACCCGCACCATGGAGAACGAATCCGCCCGTCCAGACATCACCCCCGCACTCTACCTGCTCCCCTCCACCATGAGCGATGCGCCGGTTGACAGTGTCCTGCCCACCTACAACATTGAGGTGATACGGGCCATAAAGCACTTTGTGGTCGAGAACGTGCGCACGGCACGCCGCTTCCTCAAACGCTGCGACCGCTCCATCGACATCGACTCCCTGACATTCGTCACCCTCGACGAGCACACCCCCGCCGCCGATGTCCCCCAGATGCTCGCGCCTCTCGCCGCCGGCATGCCCGTCGGTGTGATATCCGAAGCCGGATGTCCCGCCGTGGCCGATCCCGGCGCCGACCTCGTGGCCATTGCCCAGGACAAGGGCTATGAAGTAGTGCCTCTCGTAGGGCCATCGAGCATCATCATGTCGCTTATGGGATCAGGATTCAACGGGCAGACATTCGCATTCAACGGCTACCTCCCCCACGAGGCCAAGGCCCGCACCGCCAGGCTCCGCGAGATGGAGCGGCGCATACGCTCCGAACGTCAGACCCAGATATTCATCGAGACACCCTACCGCAACAACCGCCTCATCGCCGAACTCATATCCACCCTCCCCTCCGGCATGCGCCTCTGCGTGGCATCCGACATCACCGGACCCGCCCAGAGCATCATCACACTCCCCCTCTCGGCATGGGCTCGCCGTAAGTTCAACTACGACAAGATCCCGGCCATATTCCTGCTATATAGTTAAATCTCGCCATGTCATCACGCCGCAAGCCATCACGCTCACCGCTCCAGCCGGGACTGTTTGACAACCTCGACAACTTCGTCGAGCGTCAGGACTCCGGCTTTGAGTTCATCCCCTCCGGACGCATGGAGGAGATAGCGCGCATGCACGCCGGCCGCAATGACTCGGCCATCGACGATATGGCCCCGCTGGAAGTCTCCGACGAACTCTTCTTCATGAGCTTCGGCAGCGGCAGCAGCGGCAACTGTTCCTACCTCGGCGACCGCCGCGGAGGCTTCCTGATCGACGCCGGTGTCGACGCCAAAAACGTCACCGCATCCCTGACCCGCAACGGCATCGACATGAAAAATGTCGGTGGTATCATCCTCACCCACGACCATCACGACCACATATCCCAGGCCTATGCCCTGCTGCGTGCCAACCGCCACATGCGCCTCTACTGCACCCCCAAGGCATTCAACGGCATTCTGCGCCGCCACAGCGTGTCACGCCGCATCAAGGACTACCACACCCCCGTCTACAAGGAATTCACCTTCCGCATAGGCGCGTTTGACATCACTCCGTTCGAGGTGATGCACGATGGTGCCGACAACGCAGGCTTCTTCATCACACACGGATCCCGCACAGTAGCCATCGCCACCGATCTCGGATGCATATCCCCCCGTGTGGACCACTACATGCGTCAGGCCGAGACAATAGTCATCGAGGCCAACTACGACTTGCAGATGCTCGTCAGCGGATCATACCCCGAGCACCTCAAGGCTCGCATCAAGGCCGCCAACGGCCATATGGACAACAGCGAGACCGCGGCATTCTTAGCCGCCATACACACTGACCGGCTCCGCAACATTTTCCTGTGCCACCTGAGCCACGACAACAACACACCATCCAGAGCATACCGCGCCGTCACCGACGCACTCGCCGGCATAGGCGTCACACGCATAGGCGATCTGCTGTCACTGCCCGCTGACTCCTCATCGCTCGCTCCGCAGATCAACGTCATCCCGCTCCCGCGCTACGAATCCACCCATCTATACACTCTCTGATGAACCAGTCCGACTACACCCCTTCCCCCATCGACACATCCGGTATCGAACTCCCCGACGATCTCATTCAGCTCGCCGAGACACTCGCTGAGAATGTCCACGAAGTATGGTCTAAAGGACGCATGGATCAGGGCTGGACCTACGGACCCGAGCGCGACGACGCCTCACTCCACCACCCCTGCCTCCGCCCCTACAGCGAACTACCCGAGGAAGAGAAGGACTATGACCGCCGCACCTCGCGCGAGACACTCCGCCTCATCATGAAACTCGGATTCAAGATCGTCAAGGAATAAGATCCCTCCATCACCCCTCCAAGTGAAGGTCTCAGAAATCATAGCCGAAATTTGTCAATTAGGTTTTAAAACCGTACTTTTGTAAAAATTGTTAAATGAAGCTATACGTCATGAAAACTTCACCATCATACCTTATCCTGCTATGCTGTCTTGCCATATCAGCACTCTGCATGAACTCTGCCGCCGCTGAAAAGGTGACGTTCACCTACTGCAACGAATCCTCGAGTTTCAACAGTAGTTCCGGCAGCAATTTCGACTGTATCAGAGGAGGCGCCATGCGCCTCGATCCGGATATCACAGCTCAATTCGACGGATGCCGCATCACGGCCGTGGATATCGTGAACGGTTTGTTCCAGAATCAGGACTCAGCACCCTTCACACTCTTCTTTACCAACGACCTGAACCAGGAAGCTTTCTACACCACCCAATCCGAGATGGACATCTCGTCCCCTCGTAAATTCAAGGAGCATACCCTCCCTGAGCCGGTGGTGATAAAAAAAGGCACCCCTCTGTATGTGGGTATCACAATCTTCGTGAAAGGCAGCGATTACTCATCAACTGACCCGAAACAGAATCTCGCTCTTTGCAGGGATAATGTCACCGGCACTGATTATCCCGGAGGATTTTCTGCTTTAAGCTCTGTGACGGATCATAATGCGCCTCATGAACTTACTTGGGAAGATGAAGGCCGCAGCTTCGGTCAATATGGCATCAGACTACATATTGAAAGTAACAATTTTCCGCGCAGGGTGATTCAGCTCACCGACCTTTCCATCCCGCACTACATGTCGCCAAACACGAATTATCAGTGTAAAATCAAATTCCTTAACCTTGGCACAGACGTCATCGAACACTTCGATGCGGAATACGGATTCGGCGACAACAAAAAGACCGAAAGATTTTACTGCATTGAGCCTGGATTAGGATTCTATCAAAGAGACCATACATTCTTCTATACCGGTCCGGAAGAAGCATCCTTCAATCAGAAACTCACATTCAGGATAACCGCATTAAACGGAGAGCCTTATGACAATCCTGACGCCGTGATAGAAGCATCTACAAGGGCATTCGCCCCATCCGAGGGCTACGGCAGGAACGTGGTGGTAGAGGAAGGCTCCGGTCAAGGCTGCGGATGGTGTGTAGGCGGCATCGTCAGCATGAAACACGCTTACGACAAATATCCCGACGGCACCCTCATCCCCATCTCCGCACTATCATATTATGGCACACTCATCACAGGCAAAAGTTATCAGCATATATGGGAAGAATATTTCACCCATATCCCATCCAACCTTATCGACCGCGACATGATCTCCTACGGTATTCGCAGTGGATCAGGCATCGAATATGACTACGAGCAGGAACGCACAATTCCCGCCATTGTGAAAGTCACCGACCTGCGCATCTCCCCGCAGGGAGCAAAAGCTCGCGTGTCATCAGCTGTGGAATTCGCCTTCGACGAGACAACGACTGACTACCGTATGGCCTACGTCATCACCGAGGACAATGTAGGTCCCCACTGGCAAGCCAACAGTTATTCCGGAATGGATATTGACATGGACGGGTGGGAGAAACTGCCTTCGCATGTTGAGGACGTATATTTCGACTTCGTAGCCCGCGAGATCACCGCATTCCATGGCCATGAAGGATCCATTCCTGCCGATATCAAAGCTGGCGAATCCTACAGTTTCGCCACCGACATCGACATGTCGCTTGTCAGGGATCTCGACAAGTGCCGTCTCATCGCCATGGTGATAAACGGCAAGAACGATCACATAGAGAACGCCCTCATGGTCAAGCTCAACGACGTTTCTGCCATTGACACCCCCTATGTCGACACCACCGGCACCACCGACCTCCCCGTCGAATATTTCCGACTTGACGGAGTGAGGGTGGCACAGCCCGCCGCACCCGGCATCTACATACGCCGACAGGGATCCCGCACCGACAAGATAGCCATCCGGTAGATGAATTTGTCTTGTTGGGAAAAATGGGTTATCTTTGCAATCTGAAAACAAGCACTAATACAGATAAATGTCTATGACCACCCATGTATCGGAGCGCGTGCAGTCACTTGCACCCTCGGCCACACTTGCCATGTCGCAGAAGAGCAACGAGCTCAAGGCCGCCGGCGTTGATGTTATCAACCTCTCGGTAGGCGAACCCGACTTTGAGACCCCACGTCACATCAAGGAGGCCGCAAAGAAGGCCATTGATGATAACTTCACATTCTACACCCCTGTGCCGGGCTACATGTCCCTGCGCAAGGCGGTCAGCGAGAAACTCGCCCGCGAGAACGGCGTCAGCTATGCTCCGGAGCAGATCGTCGTGGCCAACGGTGCCAAACAGGCCCTCTGCAACGTCATTCTCGCCTCCATCAATCCCGGCGACGAGGTTGTGATACCCATGCCCGCATGGGTGAGCTACGTGGAGATGGTCAAACTCGCCGGAGGCGTCACCGTCAGCGTCAACGCCGACATCACGCAGGACTTCAAGATCACACCCGATCAGCTCGAGCAGGCCATCACTCCGGCCACACGCATGCTCCTGCTCTGCTCCCCCTCCAACCCCACCGGTAGCGTATACTCGCGTGCCGAGCTCCAGGCTCTTGTGGACGTCCTGGCCAAATACCCCGACGTGATGGTGCTCGCCGATGAGATATACGAGCACATCAACTTCACCGGCGAGTTCACTTCGCTTGCCTCATTCCCCGAGATCGCCGACAGAGTCATCATCATCAACGGTGTCAGCAAGGCATATGCCATGACCGGATGGCGCATAGGCTACTGCGCCGCACCACTCTGGCTCGCCAAGGCCGTCACCAAACTTCAGGGCCAATACACATCCAACGCCTCCTCGATAGCCCAGAAGGCCGCCGAAGCCGCCTACACCGGATCGCAGGAGTGCGTCAGGGAGATGAACGCCGCTTTCGAGCGCCGACGCGACCTCGTGGTCGAACTCGCTTCCGCCATCCCCGGTCTCAAGGTCAACCGTCCGCAGGGCGCATTCTACCTCTTCCCCGAAGTGTCGGCCTACATAGGCAAGACCACTCCCGACGGACGTGAGATAGCTTCCTCGGCCGATCTCGCCATGTACCTCCTCGAGCACGGCCACGTGGCCACCGTCGACGGCGGGGCATTCGGTATGGAAGGATACATACGCCTCAGCTACGCCACCTCCGACGACAATCTCCGCGAGGCTATGGCCCGCATTTCCCGTGCCCTCTCCGAACTGAAATAACCCGATTTCCACCCATTACCAATTTATGGACTTTATAGAAGAACTCACGTGGCGCGGCATGATCCACCAGATGATGCCCGGCACTGACGAACAGCTCAAGAAAGAAATGACCACGGCCTACCTGGGCATCGACCCCACGGCCGACTCACTCCACATAGGCCACCTCGTAGGCGTGATGATGCTCCGCCACTTCCAGCGCGCCGGCCATAAGCCCATCGCACTCGTAGGCGGTGCCACCGGCATGATCGGCGACCCCTCCATGAAGAGCCAGGAGCGCAAGCTCCTCGACGAGGAGACACTCCGCCACAATCAGGAAGCCATCAAGAAGCAGCTGGCCAAGTTCCTTGACTTCGACTCCGACGCTCCCAACGCCGCCGAGATGGTCAACAACTACGACTGGATGAAAAACTTCTCATTCCTCGACTTCATCCGCGACGTAGGCAAGCACATCACCGTCAACTACATGATGGCCAAGGACTCCGTAAAAAAGCGTCTCAGCGGCGAGTCGCAGCAGGGCATGTCCTTCACCGAATTCTCCTACCAACTCTGCCAGGGCTACGACTTCCTCCATCTCTACAAGGAGAAAGCATGCCGCCTGCAGCTCGGCGGCTCCGACCAGTGGGGCAACATCACCACCGGCACCGAGCTCATACGCCGCACCATCGGCGGCGAGGCCTACGCCCTCACATGCCCCCTCATCACCAAGGCCGATGGCGGCAAGTTCGGCAAGACCGAGAGCGGAAACGTATGGCTCGATCCCCGCTACACAAGCCCCTACAAGTTCTACCAGTTCTGGCTCAACGTCTCCGACGCCGATGCCGAGAAATACATCAAGATCTTCACAGCCCTCACCCGTGAAGAGATCGAGGATCTCGTGCGCCAGCAGGCCGAGGACCCCGGACAGCGCCCCCTCCAGAAGCGTCTCGCCAAGGAGATAACCACCATGGTCCACTCCGCCGAGGACTACGAGAACGCCGTGGAAGCCTCCGGAATACTCTTCTCCAACAAGGCCGGCGACGTGCTGCGCCGCATCGACGAGCCCACACTCCTCGCCGTGATGGAAGGTGTGCCCCAGTTCGAGATATCACGCAGTCTCATTGACAGCGATGTCAAGCTCGCCGACCTCCTCACCGAGCATGCGGCCGTATTCCCCTCCAAGGGTGAGATGCGCAAGATGGTGCAGGGTGGTGGCGTGTCCATCAACAAGGAGAAGATCTCCGACCCATACCTCCCCGTCACCTCCGACATGCTCCTCAACTCCCGCTACATCCTCGTGCAGCGCGGCAAGAAGAACTACTTCCTGCTCAAAGTGGCTGACTGACCGGCATGAAGGATCGGGATATAATAATATTGGGCATAGAGTCGTCCTGCGACGACACCTCGGCGGCCGTCATACGCGACGGTGTGCTGCTGAGCAATGTCATAGCCTCGCAGGCCGTCCATGCCGAATATGGCGGCGTGGTGCCTGAACTGGCCTCACGCGCCCACCAGCAGAACATTGTCCCCGTAGTCGACACGGCCCTGCGCCGTGCCGGCGTGGACAAGCATGACATCTCTGCCATTGCCTTCACGCGTGGACCGGGACTGCTCGGATCGCTCCTCGTGGGCACATCGTTCGCCAAAGGCCTCTCCCTCGGTCTGCGATGCCCCATGGTGGATGTGAACCATCTGCACGGACATGTCCTCTCCCACTTCATCCGGCAGAAGGAGGACGACACCGTCCCCGAATACCCATTCCTCTGTCTGCTCGTTTCAGGAGGCAATAGCCAGATCATCCTCGTGCGCAACTACAACGACATGGAGATCCTCGGCCGCACCATCGACGATGCCGCCGGCGAGGCCTTCGACAAATGCGCCAAAGTGATGGGGCTACCATACCCCGGAGGTCCGCACATCGACCGTCTGGCCGCCGAAGGCAACCCCAAGGCTTTCCGTCTCGCCAAGCCACACATCCCGGGGCTGGACTATAGCTTCAGCGGTCTGAAGACTTCGTTTCTCTACACCCTGCGCGACAATCTCAAGCTTAATCCGGCCTTCATCAAGGAGCGCCGCGCCGACCTCGCCGCATCTCTGCAGCACACCATCATCGACATACTCATGGACAAGCTTGACAAAGCCGTCAGACAGACCGGCGTGAAGAGCGTGGCCATCGGCGGTGGCGTGTCCGCCAATTCCGGTGTGCGCGACGCCGTGGCCGACTACTGCAGCCGCAATGGTCTCACGGCATTCATTCCTCCGAGACTATTCACCACCGACAACGCTGCCATGGTCGCGATAGCCGGATATTTCAAATATCTCGACAGGGACTTCTGCCGCTACGATGAAGTACCCTACGCAAGAGTACAGGTATGAAAGTATCAGTCATAGTGATCGGCGACGAGCTTCTGCTCGGACAGGTCACCGACACAAACTCGGGCTATCTGGCCCGGTGTATGGCCCCATGGGGCTGGGAAGTGGCATATGTGCAGACCATCGGCGATGATGCCTCCGCCATACGCTCGGCCATCGACCGCGCGTTCTCCCTGACCGATGTGGTGCTCACCACCGGAGGCCTCGGCCCCACCAAGGATGATATCACCAAAGGAGTGCTGCGCCAATATTTCGGCGGCGAGATGATCACCGATCCCGAGGTCACGGCCAATATAGAGCGGCTCTTCGCCCACCGCGGCCTGAAACTCAACGAGCTCACCGCCGCACAGGCCATAGTGCCATCCTCCTGTCGCGTCATTCAGAACACAGCGGGCACAGCACCAATCATGTGGTTTGAACGCGACGGCAAGGTGCTTGTATCCATGCCCGGCGTCCCCTACGAGACCCAGACTATGTTCCGCTCGCAGGTACTGCCGCAGCTGCTGGAGCGGTTCCAATCCGATGTGAGCATAGCCCATGCCGTCACCATCGTGACAGGCTACACCGAGAGCGCCCTGGCCATGAAGATAGCACCCTGGGAGGAAGCACTCCCACCCTATCTCCATCTGGCGTACCTCCCCAAGCCCGGCATAGTGCGGCTACGTATCGATGGCGTGCACGCAGATGCCTCGTTCATTGAACGCGAGGTGGCCGCGGCCGCCGCCGAACTGCGCGCCCTGCTCGGCGATGCCGTGCTATCCACGGCCGACATCCCCCCCGAGGAGGAGCTCCTCGACCGATGCCGCCGCGCCGGCCTCACGCTGGCCACAGCCGAGAGTTGCACGGGTGGCAACGTGGCCCACAGACTCACACTCATTCCCGGCGCATCCGATGTCGTGGTGGGCGGTGTGGTGTCCTACAGCAATGACGTCAAGATCAACCTCCTCGGAGTGGATCCCGCCGACATAGCCGCCTACGGAGCCGTAAGCGAGCAAGTGGCCGGACAGATGGCCGCCGGAGTGGCACGCGCCACAGGCGCTACCCTTACCGTTGCCACAAGCGGTATAGCAGGCCCGGGAGGCGGATCTGAAGAAAAACCAGTAGGAACCGTATGCTTCGGTGCAGCCATCGTGAAGGATGGTGTGATGAAAACATCCGTCACCACAGCCCACTTCAACGGCGACCGCGCCCGGGTGATAGACTCAGCATCCACCCGCGCCATACTCGAAGCCATCAAACTTATCAACTGATTCTCGACCAGTCCTTGATACGCGAGGACAGGAGCGAGAGCTGACGCACAAGCAGCGCATTGGCATGCGCCGTGAGCGATGGATCCGCATCGAGCACGGCGCATGCTGTATCACGTGCCAGTTGCACTATCTGCCCGTCGGTCGACAGATTGGCTATATGCAGATCAAACGGTATGCCACTCTGCATCGTCCCCTCTATATCGCCGGGACCGCGCATCTGCATGTCAGCCTCGGCAATTGCAAAACCATCCGTGGTCGAGGTCATAAGCTCGAGCCGGCGGCGCGTGTCGCCAGAAATCTTGCGCTTCGACATCAGTATGCAGTAGCTCTGTTCACCACCTCGCCCCACACGCCCCCTGAGCTGATGCAGCTGCGACAGGCCGAAGCGCTCGGCGTTCTCTATCACCATCGTGGTGGCGTTGGGCACATTCACCCCCACCTCAATCACTGTGGTGCTGACAAGTATGCGGGCCTCGCCCGACGAGAACAGCCCCATCTGGAAGTCCTTCTCCTCGGGCTTCATGCGTCCGTGCAGGAAAGCCACACGGTAATCCCTGAATATCTCGCAGATGGACTCATAGCCCTCCTCGAGCGACCGCAGTTCGAGTTTGTCATTCTGATTGATGAGCGGATACACTATGTAGACCTGCCTTCCAAGACGCAGTTGCCTCCCTATCCCCTGATAGGTGGCGAAACGCTCCTCGTCGTAGCGCAGCAATGTCTGGACGGGCTTGCGTCCCGGAGGCAACTCGTCAATCACGCTCACATCCAGATCGCCGTACACCGTCATGGCCAGGGTGCGAGGTATGGGCGTGGCAGTCATCACGAGCACATGTGGTGCCACAGTGTTCTTGGTCCAGAGACGGGCGCGCTGGGCCACTCCGAAACGGTGCTGCTCGTCTATCACGATGAACCCGAGGTTGTGGAACTTCACCTCATCCTCGATCACGGCATGCGTCCCTATGAGTATGTGGAGCGATCCGTCGCGCAGTTGCGAGTGGATCTCCTCGCGGGCCTTGCGGCGCGTCGATCCTGTAAGCAACTTCACATTGATCCCCATCGGCGCCACAAGCGACGATATGGTCTCGAAATGCTGCGTGGCGAGAATCTCAGTCGGGGCCATCAGGCATGCCTGTGTTCCGTTGTCGAGAGCTATGAGCATGGTCAGGAGCGCCACCATGGTCTTGCCGCTCCCCACATCCCCCTGCAGCAGACGGTTCATCTGCCGCCCCGTGGCCATGTCGGCCCTCACCTCCTTGATGACACGCTTCTGCGCTCCGGTGAGCGGAAACGGCAGGAAGTCGCGGTAGAAGGTGTTGAAATAATGACCTATGCGCGGGAAAAAAAATCCCTGCGTGGTCGACGAACGCCTACGTGCATAACGCTGTATATCGAGCTGAAGATAAAACAGTTCCTCGAACTTCAGTCTCAGCCTCGCGCGCTCGAGAGCAGCCATATCAGCCGGGGCGTGTATGGTGGTCAGCGCATCATAAATCCCCATAAGCCTGTGGCGCCCTACAATATGCGGCGGCAATGTCTCGGCCATATTGCCGCACCGACCCAGGATATCGGCAGCGGCTGTGGCGAACTTACGCGACGAGAAGCCGCGGTTGCGCAACTTCTCCGTGAGCGGATACACCCCGCGGAAACCGCCCTGCGCCATCGGCGCCCCCGGAGGATCTATCTCCGGATGCACCATGCTCCAGCGCCCGTTGAAAAACGACGGCTTGCCGAACAGCACATAATCCGTGGCCGTATGGTACGCCTCACGCATATACTTGATGCGCTTGAACCAAACAACCTCCATCACCCCCGACCCATCGGAGAAAAGTCCCACCAGACGGGTCTTGGCTCCTTCGCCCTGCACGGTGAACGACACAAACCTCCCCCTCACCTGCACCGACGGCATATCCTCGCCGGCAAAGGATGATATCCTGTGGATGCTCGTACGGTCCACATAGTGCGTGGGGAAATGATAGAGCATGTCATAATAGGTCCGTATGCCGCACTCCTTGTCCAGAAGCTCGGCATTCTTCTCACCTATCCCCTTGAGATACTTTATGTGCGTGGCGCGTAGACGATCCATGACCGTTGATAGATAGTCAGAGTGTGGCGAGATGCATTTCGGCTATAGCCATATCGCCGGGATTGGTCACCTTGATATTCCGCGTATCCCCCTCCACAAGGCGCAGGCGCGTATAGCCGGCGGCCTCCATCACCGAAGCATCGTCGGTGAAAGTCGGTAGCAGCTCGCGGTCATTGGCGGCGATGAGAAGCCGCCCGTGGAATACCTGCGGCGTCTGTACGGCACGGAGGGTGGAGCGGTCAACGCTCCGCGACGATCCGTCTGAGGGATCAACCACCCTCAGCGAATCGGTGACGGCGACTGCCGGAATGGCCCCGTCGGCCCCTGGGAGTGCATCGAGCAGACGGGCGAACATATCAGCCGTCACCACCGGACGGGCGGCATCATGCACGGCTATCCACCCTGTGGTGGCCGGATCGATATGGCGCAGGGCATTGCGCACACTCTCGGCACGCGAGCTCCCCCCGGCAAATATCTCGTGATGTAGCTTGAACGACTGCTCGCGGCACATGTCGGCCCACACGCCGAACATATCCTTGCTGAGCACAACTATAAGTCTGGCCTGCGGAGCGCACGCCGCAAGGCGTTCCAGAGTGGTCATGAGCAGAGGTCGTCCACCCAGAGGGCAGAACTGCTTGGGGAGATCTGCGCCGTAGCGCGACCCGCTCCCCGCGGCTACTACTATTATGCAATCCGTCGTCATAGGGGTTGAATATTGATGTGATGTGCCGGAAAGCGGAAAGATACAGAAGTCCCTATAATGCGGAATGCGTTATAGGGACTTCTGTATCTTTCTGTCGATTATGACACAGTCTTTACTATTTGTTCAGGAACAAGGCGGATATCAATCCTCGTAGCGCTTCACGATGACGGTGGCATTGTGGCCGCCGAAACCGAAGGAATTGGAGAGAGCCGCACGTACGGGACGCTCCTGAGCCTTGTTGAAGGTGAAGTTGAGCGAGTAGTCGATATTCTCATCCTCGTCGCCCTCCTCATGGTTGATGGTGGGGGGCACGATGCCGTTCTTGCAGGCAAGCACGGAGAACATGGCCTCGAGCGCACCGGTGGCACCGAGAAGGTGGCCGGTCATCGACTTGGTGGAGCTGATGTTGAGCTTGTGGGCCTGATCGCCGAAAAGCTCCACGATAGCCTTCACCTCCGAGATATCACCCACGGGAGTGGAAGTGCCGTGCACGTTGATATAGTCGATATCCTCGGGCTTCATGCCTGCGTCATCGAGGGCGTTCTTCATGGAAAGCTTGGCTCCCAGACCCTCGGGATGAGTGGCGGTGAGATGATAAGCGTCGGCGCTCATGCCGCCACCGGCCACCTCGGCATAAATCTTGGCGCCGCGGGCCTTGGCATGCTCGAGTTCCTCGAGCATCAACACTACCGAACCCTCGCCCATTACGAAGCCGTCGCGCGAGGCGCTGAAGGGACGTGATGCAGTCTCGGGGCTGTCATTGCGGGTGGAGAGGGCATGCATGGAGTTGAAACCGCCCACGCCGGCAGGATAGATGGCTGCCTCGGCGCCACCGGTCACGATAGCGTCAGCCTTGCCCAGACGGATGAGGTTGAATGCGTCGATGATGGCATTGTTGGACGATGCGCATGCGGATACCACACCGAAGTTCGGTCCGTGGAACTCATACTCCATGGATATGTGGCCCGATGCGATGTCGGCGATCATCTTGGGGATGAAGAAGGGATTGTATTTCGGACCCTGCTCGGCGCCGTTCACGGCATAGTAGCCGGCCTCCTCCTCGAAGGTGTGGAGACCACCGATGCCGGCGGCTACGATCACACCCACACGGTTGCGGTCGAGATTGGCAGCATCAAGGATGCCTGAATCGGCCACGGCCTGACGGGCTGCGACAATACCGTACTGGGCGTAGAGGTCAAGCTGGCGGAGCTTCTTGCGGTCGAAATGATCGGCAGCATTGTACTCCTTGACCTCACATGCGAACTGGGTCTTGAATTTCGAAGCGTCGAAATGTGTGATGGGAGCGGCACCGCTCTTGCCGGCCACTGCGTTGAGCCAGGTGGTCTCAACATCATTGCCTATCGGAGTGATGGCGCCAAGTCCGGTCACTACAACTCTCTTTAATTCCATTGTATCTTTATGTGTGATTATGGTCCTTTATTAACTGCGATAAGGCTCCACCGCGCAACGAGGCGTGTGGAGCCTTTTAGGGTGGTCAGATACCCTGCGGCGTTCCGGCCGTGGGGTTTCCGGAGTTGACCTTTTTTACTTCTCGGCGTTCTCGATATAGGAGATAGCGTCGGCTACTGTGCGGATGCCCTCAGCCTTGTCATCGGGAATGGTGATGCCAAATTCTTTCTCGAATTCCATGATGAGTTCTACGGTGTCGAGGCTGTCTGCGCCAAGATCCTTGGTGAATTCTGCGGTTTCGGTCACTTCGTTTTCGTCAACACCGAGTTTGTCTACAATGATAGCTTTAACTCGAGATGCAATTTCTGACATAGTAGTTAAAAGAGTTTTGATTAGTAATTTTCGGTTTTTAGTGGCGAGTCCTTAGATTCGCGGTGCAAAGTAACGAATTTTTCGCCAATTATTAAAGCATAAAAAGTATAAAGATGTTAATTAGGCTTATTTATCCTAATTTTTGGCTTATTTCTCTGTTTTATTCCTTAATCACGTATGATATTGGGCTTAAGCGTATACGCTCTCGCTTTTGTAACCCATTGCAAACTCCTCGCCCCCCGACATTGTTTATAAGAATATACGCCCGAAGAAACAAAGTTTTTTTGGCGGATTGAGAAAAAATGCCCAAATTTGCAACAAATTTTAACTAAATATTTCTTAACAAAATGAAAAAGAGAGTCTTAATCCCATTTGCAGCCATCGGACTCCTCGCCGCGATGAGTGCATGCGGAGGCAAATCCGTCGAGTCTGCACCCAAGGACGGGAATACATCGGAGATATCCGAATTTACAGTGAAGCAGGTCATAAAGTCGGCAGAGCAGAACTATCGTGTAGAGATGGATGGCGACACTGCCTACCTCGATCTGTACACCACCGTACAGTGGCCTGAGGAGTTCGGCAAAGCTGATCTCAAGACTCTTCAGGACTCGCTCGTCACCTTCTGCTACGGCGATACTACAGGCATGGCCATAAACGATGCCATGCACGCATTCCTCAACGACACATCCATGTTTGCCGACATGCCCGGTGGCAAACACATCACCGCGGTCGACAGCATCCCCAACGCCGACGGTGTACGCACATACTTCACCGCCGTCAATGCACAGGTCTCTGAACTAACCCAGGACTACGCCACCTATCAGGTGACAACCTCATCATATCTCGGAGGCGCTCACCCCTACACCGCCACCCGTCCATTCACCTACGATCTCCAGTCGGCCAAAGTGCTTGCTCTTGACGACATTCTCACTCCCGCGGGTGTCGACTCGATCATGCCCGTGATCCGGACAGCTCTCTCGCGTCAGCTCGAAGTGCCCGAGAACATGCTCGAACGCGCAGGCATCTTCACCTCGCAGCTCACCAAACCCGGCTATCCCTACATATCCGGCAACGTGCTTTATTTCCACTACAATCCCTATGAGATAGCACCCTACTCCGCAGGGATGATCGACATACCCGTCTACCCCTACGAGATAGCATCCTTCATCAAACCCGAAGCCAAAGCACTCTTCGACACCGAATACTGATCCTGATCCTTCCGGTGTGCCAAAATATAGAAGGACACAGAAGGACAAAGAAAGGACAAAAGTGACAAAATATTAATTATCTGTGTAATAATTAATTATTTTTTGTCACTTTTGTCCTTTCTTTGTCCTTCTGTGTCCTTCTGTCAATTATGAGGACTCACGGAGTCGATCAGAAAGGGTAGATGCCCTCCGAAGCGCCCTGCATGAGCCCATCGATGGCATACTTGAGTCTCACACTGCCGTTGGTGCGGTTGATGTCACCGCCGGTCTCCCAATAGAAAGGCACGCAGCCGTTATCCTTGGCGGTCTTGGTGACGAAGCGTGTCCAGTAGGCACGGCTCTTCTCGAAGCGCTCCATATCGATATCAGGGGCCGAGGCGTCGCGCACCTGACATGCATACTCACCCATGATCACGGGGATACCCTTTGAGGCATAGGTGTTATACATCTTCTTCAGCTGCTTCTCGATATCTGACTCATTACCCCAGGTAGTGTTGCGCACCGAACCGGGCAGATGGAACTCCGAACCCCAGTAGTACTTGGCATAGTCGGCCCAGGCATCGGCATTGCCATCCTTGCGTCCCTTCTCGAGAATGGTATAGTCGGAGGGATCATACATGTGTATCTCCACCATCTGGCGGTCAGCCACCTTGTCGGTGGGGAGCTTGTAGGAAGCCTTGACAGTCTCGTCGATGTTGGTGGACGGGCCCTGGTTGATGAGCACACGCACGGCATTGTTGCCACCCGTGGCGCGTACGGCATCCACGAAAGTCTGCTGATACTTCATGATGGCGTCCAGACCGCCGGATATACCGCCGTTCATGCCCGGCTCGTTCATGCCGGCGAAGAGCAGATGCTCGTCGTAACCGTTGAGGCGTGTGGCTATCTGTGTCCAGTAGTCATGCTGTTTCTTGTTGATGGACTCCTGATAGCCCTTGTTGATGTTGTCCTCGAGCCAGCCGCCGTCCCAGTGGATATTGACTATGGCATACATACCCTCGTCGACGATCCAGCTCACAACCTCGTCCACACGGTCGAGCCATGCGGGATCGATGGTATTGTTGGCCTTGTCGGTCACATGGCTGTCCCACGCACAGGGCACACGCACGGCATTGAATCCCATGGCTTTCAGACCACGGATATAATCGCGGTTCACACGGGGGCAGTTCCACGAAGCCTCCTTGTCGGGAGTCTCCATAGTGTTGCCGATATTGACACCGGCATATATCTTGGCCGCGAGCTGACGGGCATTGCTGCTCATGTTGACAGCCGAGGCATCATAGGCATCCTGTTTCACGGTGACGGTGGCTGTGCTGCCTCCGGCATCGATGGTGACGCTACCCTCACGTGCCTCGCCGGTATTGGGGGCGACGTTTACGCGGAGAGTCACCGCATCGTCAGCCTTGCTCTCCTCTGTGGTGGTGATCCACGAAGCGGAAGGGGTGACGGTATAGTCAGACAACGTCACGAACTTTACCGTGGCCGCCCCACCGCCCATGGCGAACTGTGTGGACGATACGGCATCCTCAGTGAGCTTGAAGCCTGTTCCGGCCTGAGTGATCTTGACAGTACCGCTCTGCGAGCCGGCCTTGACGGTGACAGTGGCCGTGCGCGGATCGGTAGCATCGTTGACGGGAGCGCTGACGGTGAATTTGTAGAGATTACCCTTCGAGCCCACTGCTGCAGGCTTGCCGAGGGTCAGGGCCCACGAGGCATCGGTAGTCACCTCGGGAGCCGATGAGCATTGTACGGTGATCTCCCTGTCACCTCCGCCCTGCTTGAAGTCCACCTCGGTGGCCGAGAGTTTGAAGTCAATGGAGGGAGCGGGATCATTGTTGTCATCTCCGCAAGCCGACAATACGCCAATGGAGAGGATGGCAAACAATGCGGAAAGAAATTTGAGTTTGATATTTTTCATAGAGTATTTCTGAAATCGGGGGGAAGGCTGCTCTTGAGTGGCCTTCCCCCCGGTTAGGGATAGGATAATGATTCAGTGATTATTCTTTGACCTTCCACCAGTAGGCGATAAGCTCATCCTTGTCGTCACCGGCCGATGTGGCGTTTATGACGCCGGCCAGCCAGAAGCCGTTGGTGTCGATGTTGGAGAGGTTGTTGCCGACAATCGAATGGCTAAGCCAGATCCACTCGTCAGATGCGAGAGGAGTGGTCCAGTTGGCGCCTTTCTCATTAGTGGTGGGGAGCCAGCTTGCGGCAGTCCCGGTGTAGTCAATGAGGGGGAAGGGGAGCTTGAGGGAGGGGGTGTCATTGTTGATGGTCACCACACCGCTCTCGTTCACCTGTGTGCCGTCAAACTTGGTGTAGCTCAGCGCAGCCATGATCTGGCCGTTGGCATCCGTGAATGTGAGCGAGGCGCTCTTGGCCACCTGTGCCACATCAGCGTTCCAGATCCAACCGTTGGAGCTGTAGTCATCGCCAAATGAGCTCGGAGGAGTCCATCCGCCGGAAAGATCGAAGTTCACCCAATCGCAGAAAGCGTTGGTGTTGGGGGTGAATGTCTTGCCGCAGAGAGCCTTCTTCCAGGCCTCCATGGGATCGGCAGCCGACGAAGATCCGGCCGACGGAGTGAAGTGGTAAGCCATGTACTCGGGCTTGACAGCGTCGCGTGCGCCGAGCCACATACCGGAGATATTGCCCATGGGGTCCTTCTCGATCGAGGTGATACGCAGGGCATTGTTGCCATCCACGGCAAACGAGGCCCAGCCTACCAGCGAGAACGAGGGAACTGCCTCCGAGAAGGTATAGATACCCTTGTCATCGAGTTCATAGGTGCACTCAAGCACGGTGCCGTCGGGATAAGCGAAGGTGGCGGAGTTGTCCTTGCTGTCGAGGGTCATCGAGAAGCCGGCATAGCTGGCGGGATCGGGAGTACCGAGCCAGTCGGGATAGTCGGCGGGAGTCTTCCAGTTGTTCATGAGCGAACCGTCGAGGTTGGCCCAGTCGAGAGGATTCTGGTCGGAGAGCACCCACTTCACGGAGGTGATGACGGTCTGCGAGATGTCATCCTTCCATCCGTCGGGCAGAGAGGGTTCGGGCTCCTCGGTATTCTCCACATAGTTCTCGAAGTAGTCCTTGGTGACATAATTGAGGGCTACACCCTGCGAGGGGGCCAACAGCTGCATGGCATCGTTGGAGAGATAGAGCAGCTGGAGGAAACGCTCGTGTGTGCGGCCGTCGGTTGTCTCGAGGGGATAGCAGTCCGAGAGGGTCAGGGTGTGGTTGTCCACATCGAGCATATACGAGCCCTTGCTCACCACATTGCCGTCAGCGTCAGTGATGGTCACATTGGCACCGTTGATCAGGTCGAATGTGATATAGCCGTAGTTCTGTGCGGCACACATCCATGAGTTGCCGGCATAGTCGGCAGCCCAGTACCAGTTGGCCTCGTTGCCGTTGGCATCGGTGGGCACATCAGCGGGATTGATGGCTGCCGATTTCTCCCACGGATCGGAGTCCATGTAGTTGGCATAGGTAGTCTCGTTCTCGGAGGCTGCGTGGAGATGATCCCAGGTATAGTTGGTGTTGAAGAACCAGTGGGGACCCTTCCAGAAGGTGGTCTTGTTCGATCCGTCCTCGAGCACGGCGAGGTCGAGCTGCCATGTCTTGGACTGACCGACACCGCCGGAGATACGTGTCCAGAGGAAGTGGTCGACAAACGATGCGCAGAAGTCATCGATGGTGAAGTCGGCCGGCTCGCTCCATACATATCCACCGCGGGTGTTCACACCCATACGGATCTCATAGCTGCCGTCGAAGGGGATCCTGAGCGTACGCTCCGACCCTACCGAACGGCCCTGGGGAGTCTCCCAAGCCACCTGATAGGAGGCGGGCAGGAGGCTCTTGAGGTAAACGATGTTAGGGTTCTCGCTGTCATGTGTGATGGAGAACGCGATTCCTTCCACCAGCTCCTCGGGAGTCACATCCGGGGCAGCCAGATTGTGGTCCTCGTCCGAGCAGGCGGTGTTGAGCGCGAGCAGGGCGGCGACTGCCGGAAGGTATAGATACTTAAGTTTCATAGATCTGATTTAAAATTGAGATTAAAGAGAGAGTGAGTTACTATGTATATTCCTTATTAATACCAACCGGTGTTCTGCTTGAGGACGCCGTTGGAGAGAGTGATCTGAGTGTTGGGGATCTGCGAGAGGCCCTTGGTCTCAATGATCTTGGCGCGTTCAAATGTCACTGTGGCATCCACACCGCCGTTCTTCACGGTGCCTGATGTGGCGCAGACAGCATCGGCGAGCTTGTCGACTCCCTGACGAAGGAGGTCCCAGTAGCGGTGACCCTCGAAAGCGAGCTCGAGAGCGCGCTCGTTGAGGACATTCTCCTTGGTGGCGGGGATGGAGGCGAGACCGGAACGCGAGCGCACGGCGTCGAGAGCTGCCTGTGCGTCCATCGAGGGCACGCCACCGAGTTCGGACACCATGAGGAGCACGTCGGCATAGCGCATTATCACCCAGTTCTGGAAGTTGGTGATCTGGAAGTCACCGGTTCCATCGGGGCGGGAGGCGTTGTTGCCGTTGGGGAAGGCAAGGGGCGAGTACTTCTTCACGCAGTAGCCTGTGTACTCACGCCAGTCCTTGACCGAAGCACCATATACGGGATTGGCTGTGATACCCTCGGCGGCAAGATCGATGACGGAGGCGGCACGGCGCGGATCGTCAGCTGAGAACTTGTTGAGGAAGGCCGGACACACGGTGCATGCACCCCATCCCTTTCCATAGGGAGAGGAGTTGATGCTGCGCATACCCATCATCACCATCCAGCGGTTGGAGTCGTTGTTGCCGTTGTAGTCCTGCGAGGGGGTAAACTTCATCTGAAGGAGCACCTCCTTGTTGGCTTCGCCGGCATAAGTGGAAAGCTCGGGATCCCAGCCTGTGCTGTTGGCCAACGGTACGAGCGACGAGGCGGGATACAGATTCTTAACGGCGTCGATGAGTTCGAAATTGTGTGACGAAACTATATCTTCAAGATAATTAACAATTTCCTGTTTGGTGACCCCTGCGGGCTCCTTTCCGTAGTAACCGGTGTAGAACAGGTATGCGCGGGCCATCATGGCCTCGGCTGCATAGCGGGTGATGCGGCCGTTGTCAGCCTTGGAGAGGTTGGCATCGGCGGGGATATTCTCGGCGGCAAACTTCAGGTCGGCGAAGATGGCCTCGTATACCTCATCGGGATTGGCCTGCTCACGGTTCTCGTTGACGGGCTCCAGGAAGAGGGGGATGTTGCCCCACAGACGCACCATGTCGAAGTAGAGCAGCGCACGGAGGGCGTGGGTCTCGCCCAGATAGAGCTCACGGTTGCCCGAAGCCTCGAGCCAGGCTATATCGTCGGCACGGCTCAGAAACTCGTTGCAGCGGTACACGCCGGCATAGTATGCCTTCCAGTCATTCTGATAGAGATTGAGGTCGCCGGGCGATACGGAATTATCGAAACGGTCCACGGCCTGATAGCCCCAGCCGTCACCGTTGCCGGTGGCGCCGTAGGTCTCGTCGCTCATCACTGTGGAAGCGACATAGAAACCGATCTGAGGAGCAGAGGAGATCTGACGCCAGCCATCATAGCATCCTATCAAGGCGCGCCAGGCATCACCCTCGGTCTTGTAGAAGTTACCCGTGGTGGATTCGGTCTTGGACGAGACATCGAGGAAGCTGTCCGAGCACGAAGGAAGCCCGAGCCCTGCCACCACGGTGGCAAGAGCGAGTATATTGATTTTGAGCTTATTCATTTTTAGGAAATTTTTACAGTTTTTCATTCGTTAGAAAGCGAGGTTTACGCCGAAGAGGAATGTACGCGAGCGGGGATAGAAACCTACGTCCACACCCGATACCCATGAGGATGTTCCGTAACCGATCTCAGGATCCATACCGTCATACTTGGTGAAGGTCACGAGGTTCTGGGCCTGGAAGTAGAGACGGGCCTGGCTGCACCAGCTCTGCTTCATGAGGGGAGCGAAGTCATAGCCGAAGGTGAGCGAGGAGATGCGGAAGAAGTCACCGTCCTGCAGATAGAGGTCGGAGAACTGGTAGTTGATGTTCTGGTTGGTCACGCGGGGTATGCGGTTGGAGGTACCTTCGCCGGTCCAGCGGTCGAGGATGGCGGTGGTGTAGTTGGCATACTGGTCGCCCTGCTGACGGTAGGACTGTACGATCTGGTTGCCGGCAACGCCTGTGCCCACGATACCGAGATCGAAGTTACGCCAGTAGAAGTTGAGATTGATACCGTAGGTGAACTTGGGTATACCGTTGCCGAGGTCTACCTTGTCGTCGGCGTCGATGATACCGTTGTGGTCCTGGTCAACGAAGATCACGTCACCGGGCTGGGGGTTGGACTGGAGTGTACCGTTGCCGGCAGCCTTCCAATCGTTGATCTGCTGCTGGTTCTGGAAGATACCTGCGGTCTGGTAGCCCCAGAAGTAACCGATGGCATAACCGTTCTGTGCGCGGTAGAATTCGTCGGTGTTGTCATAGAGCTGGTTGGACTCGCCGTGGATGATACCGTCCTCGGTGGGGATGGCACCTACCTTGTTCTTGTTCCAAGCGCCGTTCACGCCGATGCTGTAGGCGAAGTCCTTGCCGATCACGTCATTCCATGTGAGGTTGAGCTCGATACCGGTGTTCTTCACAGAACCGCCGTTGATGTAGGGAGCGCCGGCACCTGCTGTATCCAGGATTGGGGCGGGCACGAGCCAGTCCTTGGTGTTCTTCACATAGAAGTCGAAGTTCACACCCAGACGGCTGTTGAGAAGACGGGCGTCGAAGCCGACGTTGGTCTGCTCGGAGGTCTCCCAGGTCACACCCCAGTTGGCCAGACGCGAGGGATAGGCACCCCAGTTGGCGGAGAGGATGGAGGCATAGTCGCCGTAAGCTCCGTTGGGTCCGAAGTACTCACCGAAGAAGTAGTGGGTGTTGGTGGTCTTGATGGGAGCGAGATACTGGTAGTTGTCGATATTCTGGTTACCTACGCGGCCCCAGCTTGCACGGATCTTCAGGAAGTCGAGCCAACCCTTGGAGCTCTCCATGAAATCCTCGCTTGAGATGTTCCAGCCTGCCGATACCGAGGGGAATGTACCGAAGCGGTGTCCCTTGGCGAAGCGTGACGAACCGTCGCGACGCACAGTGACGTTGATCATGTACTTCTCCTTCCAGTTCCAGCCCAGACGGCCGAAGTAGGATACGGTGCGCGAGTCATCGCTGGGAGCGCCCTCGGCCTTGAGGCCGTCGGCGGTGGTGGCGGCGGTGCCGTTGTTCACCCATGCGTAGGGCCATGTGTCGAAGCCCTCCTTGAGGTCACGGTTGCCGGCGTTCATCCATGAGCCGCTGTAGCGCGACGACTCCATACCGATGAGTACGTTGAAGTTGTGGTCCTTGATATCGAAGTCATAGCTGGCGGTGTTGGTCCATGTAAGGGTCATACCCTCGTTCGAACCCTGGCTTACGGAGGTGTGCTCCGAGTAGGAGTAGTCCGAGAAACGGTAGATCGGGGTAAAGCTGCGCGATGTGCTGGTGGTATATACGGCGCCGAAAACGGTGCGCACCTTGAGGTTCTTGATAGGCTCTACCTGAGCGTATACGTTGCCCGAGAATGTGCCTCTCTTGTTCTTGTTGTTGGTGCTTACCATCATGGCTCCGTAGGGGTTGCCTGCATGGTAGTTCCAGTCATTGCCGTCGGTGCAGTTGAACTCGCCGTCCTCATTGTAGATGGGGATGATGGGAGCTGCGCCAAACGCGCCGCGGAGGGTGTTGTTGTACTGGTTGCCGACCTTGATACCTGTGTCCTTGGTGTAGACGAAGCTGGCCTGCTCACCCACGGTGATAATACCGTCGAAGAGCTTGTGGTCGGAGTTGATACGGAAGTTGTAGCGTGAGTAGTTGGACACCTCGGGGCCACCGCCGATACCGCCCTGATTCAGATAGCCGAGCGAGAGGGCGTAGGTGGAGTTGGCGTTGCCGCCGGTCACACCGATGGTGTAGCTCTGTGTGGTCACGTTGTCCTTGAACATCGAGTCAACCCAGTCGGTGTCGATGATCGAGCGGTTGCCCTCGGCATCGGTGAGCCAGATGGAGTTCATGGCATCCCAGTTGTAGGGAGCGAGACCTTCGTTGATGTTCTGCTCGTCCATGATGGTCATGTACTCGCGCGCGTTGAGCATGTCCACCTTCTTGGCGGCCGACTGCCAGCCGAAGTAACCGTCGAAAGTCACCTTGGCGCGGCCTTCCTTACCCGACTTGGTGGTGATGAGCACAACGCCGTTGGCAGCCTGGGCACCGTAGATAGCGGCCGAGGCGGCATCCTTGAGCACGTCTACGCTCTCGATGTCGGCAGGATTGAGGGTGGAGATGTCACCACCGATACCGTCGATGAGGTAGAGGGGCGATGAATTGCCGATGGTGCCGAGACCACGGATGGTCACCTTCATGCTCTCGCCGGGCTGGCCGGAGTTGGAGGCGATGTTCACACCCGGGAGCTGGCCCTGCATGGCCTGGAGGGGCGAGGTGGTGTTGAGCTTGGCGATGTCGTCACCCTTGATCTGAGCGGTGGCGCCGGTGACAAGCTTTTTCTTCTGTACACCGTAGCCCACCACGACAACTTCGTCGAGCACCTCGGAGTTGTCCAGAAGTGCCACGTCGATGCGCTCGGAGTCCACTGTGATCTCACGGGTCTGGCATCCCACATAGGAGAATACGAGTGTGGCCCCCATCTCTACCTTCAGAGAGTAGTTGCCGTCGATATCTGTGGCAGTGCCGTTGGAAGTCCCCTTGACGAGTACGCTTGCTCCGATGAGAGGTTCGCCGTCAGAGGCCTGAGTTACTGTTCCCTGTACTGTGACAGGTGCGGCGTAGGCTGCACCAAGCCCCCCGAGAAGGAGCGCTGTCAACAGGGCCACACGGAAGAGGCGTAACGAATTACACCATTCCAAACATTTTTTTCCCATTGAATTTTAGATTTACACGGTTTGTATTTGAGGTTGATTAGTTTTCGTGGAATATATATATTATGGTATTATGAGCGAAGCTTCTTCACCCGAAGCCAATATATGTCTTGAAGAGTGTTTAACGGTTTTTAGAGTCTTTTATCGTAATAAAACTTAGCAAATGTAAACAGAGGTTTCCACTTGTGCAAATTTTGCACAGGCAAAAAGGAGCCGACAGGGCCTCCGGCGAGTGGTGTATTTGTTATATCTTCGGGGGTCAAATGTTTCATCGGGATATTGGTACATTCTGAATATCAATCATCAACACAAATGTTAAAAGTTAGCGTCCGAAACCAAGTTTAGCCCCCCTGCTCTTGGAGTTCTCGTCAAGATTAGTTTACTTTGTGCCATCAAACCGAACTGCACCGACTGTTATGCCATCCGTGAAAAACTTGATAGTACTGTTGACCGCCCTCATACTCCATTCCCTCACCGCATCCGGCGTGGGTATGGCCCTCACCCCTCTTGACCCCGGAGGCAACCTCTCCAACTTCAAGGTCAACACCGTGGTGAAAAGCTCCGACGGCTATGTATGGGCCGGTACCCTATCCGGTCTGTCACGCCACGACAGCTACTCCTCAACACCCTACTACATCAACGGTTCCGACATGGCTCCGGTGGGCGACAACGATGTCGACGGCATATGGGAGGACTCCACCGGAAGGCTCTGGCTGAAGTCGCACAACATGTGGCATATCTACAATCCCCTTACCGACCTCATCGAGCACAACCCTGACACCATTCTCAGCGCTGCCGGAGTGAAAGGATATCCGACAGCCATAGGCACCGACAGGGCCGGCGGCATGTGGGTAGCCACCGATGCCGGAAAGATTTTCCACCTGGCTGCCGGCGAAAACTCCACCGCACGCGAGGTGGACCTCGGCAACTTTCCCTCGCTCAAAGGCAAGAAGATAACAGGTGCATGTGATTCGCGCGAGGGCATGGTGTTCGTCACCGACCGCGGCGAGCTCTACTGTGTCAGCCACGGCTCTGCCAAGGTGAGATGGCATGACGGATCCATAGCCCGATCCATACCGGAGGGCGACACAATGGTGTTCTCCATCATGCTCGACCGCGAAGGGCTCGGATGGATCTACAACACCGAGCAGCTGTGGCTCTACAATTCCCACACCCGCTCATGGGCCAACGACCGGCTCCCCGCCTCAGGCCTCGGCATGGTGGTCAAGGCCATCGTCGAGGACGATAACGGACGCGTGCTCATAGGGCGCGACCACCACGGGCTTGAACTGGCCGACAAGAGCGCCCGCGACATAGTGTTCCGACAGGTGGACAGCGGACTCCCCGAGGACGCCACAGTCACATCGCTTTTCAACGACGCCAACGGCGAGCTCTGGGTAGGCACATACAAGCACGGCGTATTCATGGCCGGCTCCGAGGCTCGCGAATTCTCGATCGTGGACACTCCTGACGTCAACTGCATGCTGGAGCGCCCCGACGGCAAGGTGTGGATAGGCACCGACTCACGCGGCCTCATGCTCTGGGATCCGGCCTCAGGAAGCCTCTCATCCATCCCTGACACCTCCGAAAAAGGCGAGCCAAGCGCCATAACAGCCCTATATGCCGCACCGGGCGGACAGCTCCTCGTAGGCCGCTTCTCACGCGGACTCTCCGAACTGGCCGACGGCCGCATGCACAAAGTTGTCACATCATCGCCCCTCGACGGGACATACGCTTGGGGATTCGCCCCTGCCCCCGCTGGCAAGATATGGGTAGCCACACTGACTGCAGGACTCTTCCTTTACGATCCCGCTACAGGAGAGGCACGCCAATGGTCCACAGCCAATTCCACACTCCCCTCCAACTGTGTCGTCACCGTAACCGCCGGCACCGACGGATCGGTATATGCCGGCACCGACCGCGGACTCGTGGTGCTCACACCCGATGGAAAGGAGATCAAGACCGCGTGCGAAATGCCTGCCGGCAACATCACCGCACTCTTCACCGACTCACGCGGACTCATCTGGATAGCCTCCAGAATGGGAGTGGACGTCTACGACCCGCTCCACAGCAAACTCACCAACATCCACTATTCCGACGGACCTCTCAACGCATCCGGACTGGTCGAAGACCGCCAGGGAAACATCTGGGCCACAGACGGTCCCGCTCTCTATCGTATAGGCGTGAGCTACAATCCCGCCAACGGTGTGATAGCGTCCGACACCCGCAAGTTCGACCACCGCGACGGCCTGCAGAAAGGATCATTCAACCAGCGGGCTCTCACCACCATGAAGAACGGCGAAGTGCTTGCCGGTGGCGTCTATGGCATCAACCGCTTCCGCCCCACCGACATCAAGGCCGACACAAGAGTACCGAAAGTGATGTTCTCCTCTCTCAGCATCGACGACAAACTCATACGTGCCGGCGAGAAGATAGGCGGCCGCACCGTCATTGAGTCGGCTCTACGGCCCGGCGCCACCATCGAGCTCGCCCCCTCCGTCAACCGGTTCACGCTCGCACTGGGCACCGACGACTACGTCACCCCGCAGAAAGAGCGCTTCCGCTACAAACTCGAGGGCTACGACACGAAATGGGCCACCACCCACAGCGGCGACAACACCATCAGCTATTCCCACCTCCCCGCGGGCACATACCGGCTCCTCGTCAAAGCCGTCAACAGCGACGGCATGGAGAGTCCGCATGCCGAGGAGCTGCTCATACGCGTGCTTCCACCCTTCTACCTGTCTCTCTGGGCCCGCATTCTCTATGTGGCGCTCGGTCTGGCCGCAATATGGGGCCTGTACAGATATGTGGGCATACGTGAGCGGCGCCGCTTCAACGAAAAGCGCCTCATCGATGCCGCCCGCAAGGAGGAGGAGCTCAACCAGTTGAAATTCCGCTTCCTTACCAACATCGGACACGATCTGCGCACACCTCTCACCCTCATCATATCCCCGCTCGACAACATGCTGCGCGACACCACCGACGACGCCACACGCCGCAAGCTCTCGCTCATGCGAAAGAACGCCGGACATCTCCTGCGCATGGTCAACCAGCTCCTCGACTTCCGCAAAAGCGAGGTCTCGACCCTCGTGCTCAAACCCGTGGACAGCGACATGTATCTCTTTCTCGACAACATATGCCGCTCCTTCCTCTCCATATCCGACCCCAAGGAGATCGACATAAAGTTCGAGAGCAACGTGGACTCACTCCCCATGCGTTTCGACGAGGACAAGTTCTACAAAGTGATGATGAATCTGCTCGGCAATGCCTTCAAGTTCACTCCCGAAGGTGGCAAGGTCACCGTAAGCCTCGACACCGACGGCCGCGACGCCGTGATCAAAGTGGCCGACACCGGCTGCGGCATACCCGACGGAGAGAAAAACCGCATATTCGACCGCTTCTTCCAGGGCGAGAAGGCCCGCAAGGAGCAGCACACCACCGGCTACGGCATAGGCCTCAGCCTCGTCAAGGAGTATATCTCGCTGCAGGGCGGCACGATAAGTGTGGAGAACAACACCCCTACGGGCACCGTATTCCGCATCACCATCCCCATAATACCCTGCGAGAATACCGTCTCCCCCGCCAAGGTCGTGACAGGAGATGCCACAGCGGCACCCGGCCTTCCCGACGCCCCCGGCACCGACAGCCGGCAGCCATCACCGGCCAACCCCGACATACCCGTGGCGCTCGTCGTGGACGACAATTCCGACATGCTCGATTTCCTGCGCGAAGGCCTCTCGTCCGACTTCCGCGTCATCACCGCCGCCGATGGCGAGTCGGCACTCAAGATCCTCTCCACCATACGCCCCGCCATCATCCTCACCGACATCATGATGCCGGGCATGAACGGCATGGAGCTATGCCGGCGCATCAAGACCAACCGCGCCCTGGCCGGTGTACCCGTAGTAGCACTCTCCGCGCGCAACGAGGAGCAGGCCAAAGTGGAGATGCTCACCATAGGCGCCGACGACTATCTCACCAAACCGTTCAACACCGAACTCCTGGCCCTGCGCATGAAGCGTCTGGTCAAGCTCACATCGCCGGCCACATCCAGCCGGCCGCTCATCAACCCCGAGCCGGGCGAGATCGTCATAACATCGCTCGACGAGAAAATGGTGGAGAAAGCCACGAAATATGTTGTGGCAAACATGAAGCGCACCGATCTATCGGTCGAGGAGCTGAGCGCCCACATGGGCATGAGCCGTGTCCACTTCTATAAGAGGCTCAAGAGCGTCACCGGAAAGACCCCCGTGGAGTTCATCCGTCTGCTCCGCCTCAAGCGGAGCGCACAGCTCCTGCGCGAGAGCCAGCTCAACGTATCAGAAGTAGCCTACCAGGTGGGATTCAACAATCCCAAATACTTTGCCCGCTACTTTGCCGACGAATTCGGCATGCTCCCGTCTGTCTACAAGGATCAGAACGGCCAGACAACATTACACACCCTTTGAGTTAACATTTCACTACCCCGGCAAAACAAAAGGGACCCGCAGCCTCAACATAGGAGTCACGCGTATGTAGAGTTTTATAAGTAACTTTGCATAAGGTAATCCACACACCTGCATCATCAATTCCGACTCATAAAGACAAAACCTAAAAATATATAGAAACCATGAAATTTCGCCACCTTTCCGTAGCGTTGCTCGCCGGCATACTCTCGCTGGCATCATGCTCTACCGGAAATCTCGAGAAAAATTCAGACGGCGTGACAGTGAGCCTCAACCCGACTGACGACAACGGCGTCAGAAAAGTGCGCCTCCAGGTGCTCGGCGACAAGATCATCCGCGTCTCCGCCACCCCCGACAAGAATTTTGCCGACGACGAGAGCCTCGTCACAGTGCCTCAGACGGAAAAAACCAAATTTGACGTCACCGAGACCGACTCCACAGTCACCCTTGCCACCGCGCAGGTAAAAGCCGTGGTGAATCGCACCACCGGCGATGTGAAATTCTACGACCTCGATGGCAAACTCATCGTATCCGAGGCCAACGGAGGCCGCACCTTCACTCCTATTGAAGTAGAGGGCACCAAGGGCTACTCCGTGCGCCAGGTCTTCGAGTCGCTCAGCGACGAGGAGGGCATCTACGGACTCGGCCAGCACCAGAGCGACGAGTTCAACTACAAAGGCCTCAACGAGGAACTCTTCCAGTACAACACAAAAGTTTCCGTCCCCTTCGTGGTGTCCACCGACAACTACGGTATACTCTGGGACAGCTACTCCCTCTGCCGCTTCGGCAACCCCGAGCCCTACAAGCAGCTCGGCCAAGTGTTCCGTATCTTCGACAAAGAGGGTAAGGAAGGTGCTCTCACAGGCACCTACGTGCCCCGCGATCCGCAGCAGCCCACACTCGTGCAGCGCGAGGACTCCATCTACTTCGAGCACCTCATCCGCAAGGAGCTCAAGCATGTGGTAAATCTCCCACAGGACTTCAACTACAACGGCAGCCACGTCACCTACCAGGGCGAGATCGAGGCTCCCGAGTCGGGCGAGTACAAGTTCATCCTCTACTATTCCGGCTACATGTCCGTCAACATCGACGGCAAGGAGGTTGTCCCCGAAAGATGGCGCACCGCCTGGAACCCCAACTCCTACAAATTCTCCGTCGAGCTCGAGAAGGGCAAGCGCGTACCCATCAGGATCGAATGGGAGCCCAACGGCGCCGTGGCCTACTGCGGTCTGCGTGCCTATGCACCTCGCTCCGACAAAGAGCAGATGGACATGAGCTGGTGGGGCGAGATGCAGTCGCAGATCGACTACTACTTCATCTACGGCACCGACATGGACGACGTCATCTCAGGCTACCGCACACTCACCGGCAAAGCCCCCATCATGCCTAAATGGGCCATGGGATACTGGCAGAGCCGTGAGAAATACAACACCTCCGACGAGGTGCTCTCCACACTCGCCGAATTCCGCCGCCGCGGCATTCCCATCGACAACATCGTCATCGACTGGCTCCACTGGAAGCAGGACTCATGGGGAAGCCACGAGTTCGACCCCGAGCGTTTCCCCGATCCCAAGGGCATGGTCGACTCCATCCACGCCATGAACGGCAGAGTGATGATCTCGGTATGGCCCAAGTTCTACGTCACCACCGAGCACTACAAGGAGTTTGACAAAAACGGATGGATGTACAAGCTCCCCGTTCAGGACAGCATCAAGGACTGGGTAGGCCCCGGCTACCTCAGCTCGTTCTACGACGCCTACGATCCCGACGCACGCAAACTCTTCTGGCACCAGATGGAGGAGCACTACTATCCCCTCGGCATCGACGCCTGGTGGATGGACGCCTCCGAGCCCAACATCCGTGACTGCACCGACATCCAGTACCGCAAGGACCTCATCACCCCGACGGCCCTCGGTCCCTCCACAAAATACTTCAACGCCTACGGCCTGATGAACGCCGAGGCCATCTACAACGGTCAGCGCGGCGTCGACAACGACAAGCGCGTCTTCCTCCTCACCCGCTCCGGTTTCGCCGGACAGCAGCGCTACTCCACCGCCACATGGAGCGGTGACATCGCCACACGCTGGGAGGATATGAAGGCCCAGATCTCGGCAGGCCTCAACTTCGCAGCCTCCGGCATACCCTGGTGGACACAGGACATCGGCGGCTTCTGCGTCGAGGACCGCTACGTGGCCGCTGCCGCCGAGAATCTCAAGACCGGCAAGGAAAGCCCCGACCTCAAGGAGTGGCGCGAGCTCAACACCCGCTGGTATCAGTTCGGTGCCTTCTCCCCCCTCTTCCGTGCACACGGCCAGTGGCCCTACCGCGAGATCTTCAACATCGCTCCCGAGGGTCATCCCGCATACAACTCCGTGGTCTACTACACCAACCTCCGCTACGACCTCATGCCCTACATCTACTCGCTGGCAGGCATGACCCACTTCGATGACTATACCATCATGCGTCCCCTCGTCATGGACTTCACCGCCGACAAGAAGACACGCAACATCGGCGACGAATACATGTTCGGCCCCGCACTCCTCGTAGCCCCCGTCTACACCTACGGCGCCACCTCGCGCGAGGTATACTTCCCCGCCGGTGCCACATGGTATGACTTCTACACCGGTGCCGCCATCGACGGCGGACAGCTCCTCAACGTAGCCGCCCCCTACGAGCGCATACCTCTCTACGCACGCAGCGGTGCCATCATCCCCTTCGGTCCCGCCATGCAGTGGTCCGACGAGAAACCCGCCGACCTCATCGACCTCTATGTCTATGCCGGCGACAACGGTGAGTTCACCCTCTACGAGGACGAAGGCCTCAACTACAACTACGAGAAGGGCAAGTATGCCACCATCACCTTCAAGTGGGACGACGCCACTTCCACCCTCTCCATCGGCGAGCGCAAGGGCGACTTCCCCGGCATGCTCAAGAACCGCCGCTTCAACATTGTCAAAGTTTCTAAAGACGACAAGCACGGCTACTCACGCTCCATCAAGGGCGTCGAAGTTGGCTACGACGGCACAGCAAAGTCCGTTAAATTATAATCGTAAATCATAATTGATGGGTACGATGATTTCTAAGGTAAATCAGATTCGCGTGGCCTGCCTTGCCCTTGTGGGTGTGGCAGCCACTTTTTTCACCGCCGCGCGCGACAGCCGCGCCGTAGACTTCAACGACGGCTGGAAATTCCACCTGGCCGACAGCGTCTCATTCGCCTCCCCCTCCTACGACGACGGCGCGTGGCGCTCCCTCTCTCTCCCACACGACTGGGCCATCGAGGGTGACTTCTCCGAGTCAAATCCCTCGGGCACAGGCGGTGGAGCGCTCCCCGGCGGCGTGGGCTGGTATCGCAAGACCTTCACTCTCCCTGCCGGAACTCCTCAGGATGTGATCGTCGACTTCGACGGTGCCTACATGAACGCCACCGTCTTCATCAACGGTCACGAACTCGGCACACGCCCCTACGGCTATGCCCCCTTCAGCTACGACCTCACCCCGTGGATCAACCGCAAGGGCGAGAACGTCATAGCCGTGAGGGTCGACAACGCCGAGCAGCCCAACTCCCGCTGGTACTCCGGATGCGGAATATACCGCAACGTATGGCTCCGCACACTCAACCCCATCCACGTGGCCCAGTGGGGCACATGGGTATCCACCCCCGTGGTCACCGACTCCCGCGCGGAAATGAAAATTGTCACCGATGTGGAGAACACATCCGCCCGATCGGAGAATGTCACCGTCAGCACCACCGTACACTCACCCTCCGGTGCCGTCGTGGCCCGAAGCTCATCGCCCGTCATGGTCCCAGCCGGACAGACAGCCCAGACCGAGCAGACAGTGGAGATCAGCCATCCCCAGCTGTGGTCTACCGACAAGCCCGACCTCTACACCGTGGTGACAGAGCTCAACGTGGACGGCCGCACCGTGGACACCTACGAGACCGTCTCCGGACTCCGCTACTTCAACTTCGACCCGCAGAAAGGCTTCTCGCTCAACGGCAAGCCAATGAAGATCAACGGCGTGTGCATGCACCATGACCTCGGTGCCCTCGGCGCCGCCGTCAACATCCGAGGCATCGAGCGTCAGCTCGAGATACTCAAGGAGATGGGAGCCAACGCCTACCGCGCCTCCCACAATCCTCCTGCACCCGAAGTGCTCGAACTGGCCGACCGCATGGGCTTCCTTGTGATGGACGAGACGTTCGACATGTGGCGCAAGAAAAAAACCTCCCACGACTACTCCCGCTACTTCGACCAGTGGCATGAGAAAGACCTCACCGACCTCGTCCGCCGCGACCGCAACCACCCCTCCATCATCATGTGGAGCATAGGCAACGAGGTGCTCGAGCAGTGGAACGACGCCAGTGCCGACACCCTCTCGCTCGAGGAGGCCAACCTCATCCTCAACTTCGGCCACGGCAAGGACAAACTCGCCGCCGAGGGAGACTCCATGAGCGTCAACTCGCTCCTCACACGCAAGCTCGCCGACATGACCCGCGCCCTCGACCCCACACGCCCCGTCACAGCCGGATGCAACGAGCCCGATCCGGGCAACCACCTCTTCCGCTCGGGCGCGCTTGACGTCATAGGCTACAACTACCACGACGACTGGTTCGACTCCGTGCCCAAATGGTTCCCCGGCAAGCCCTTCATCATCTCCGAGGGCGTCTCCGGACTCATGACACGAGGCTACTACCGCATGCCCTCCGACAGCATGTTCATCTGGCCCAAGCGCTGGGACGTACCATTCTACGATGAGTCATTCTCATGCTCATCATACGACAATTGCCACGTGCCCTGGGGCAACACCCACGAGGGCACCATGCGCCACATCGAGGAGAAGGACTTCATAGCCGGTCAGTTCGTATGGACAGGCTTCGACTACCTCGGCGAGCCCACCCCCTTCGGCTGGCCCGCACGCAGTTCCTACTTCGGCATAGTCGATCTTGCAGGCATACCCAAGGATGTCTACTACATGTACCAGTCGCAGTGGCGCCCCGACAAGACTGTCCTCCACCTCTTCCCGCACTGGAACTGGACACCCGGTCAGGATGTGGACATGTGGGCCTACTACAACAACGCCGACGAGGTCGAGCTTTTCGTCAACGGTGTCTCGCAGGGAGTGCGCACCAAAGAGCCCGGCACATACCACGTCATGTGGCGCGTCCCCTTCCAGCCCGGCACCGTCAGGGCCGTGAGCCGCAAGGATGGCAAGACCGTGGCCGAGCAGACCATACGCACCGCCTCCGGGCCGGCTGCCATACGTCTCACCCCCGACCGCAGGGAGATCTCCGCCGACGGCCGCGACCTCAGCTACGTGCTCGTGGAGATCATCGACAAGGACGGCAATCTCTGCCCCTGGGCCGAGAACGAGGTGACATTCACCGTGGATGGCTCCGGTTTCAACGCCGGTGTCGACAACGGCTCCCCCATCTCGCTCGAGCGCTTCAAGGACGACAAGCGCAAGGCATTCTACGGCAAGGCGATGCTCATAGTCCAGAACGACGGCCGCGAAGGCAATATCAGCGTCCGGGCCACATCCCCCGGGCTCGCCGATGCCACAACAGACATTACATCAACAAAAAAATAGCCATATCACATTCATATCTATGAAGACTACGACTTTTCTGGCAGCTGCGATGCTCTCGGCCATGACAGCCGGAGCCACCGGCCTGCCCGTATATCTGGATGAGACACGTCCCATGGAAGAGCGCGTTGAGGATGCCCTCTCGCGCATGACCCTCAAGGAGAAAGTGGCCATGTGCCATGCCGAAGGCAAGTTCGCCTCTCCGGGCGTGGCCCGTCTCGGCATACCTGACCTCTGGATGAGCGACGGCCCCCACGGCGTCCGCGCCGAGATCAACTGGAACGACTGGGGATACTCCGGCCGCACCAACGACTCCATCACGGCATTCCCCGCCCTCACCGCCCTCGCCGCCACATGGAACCCCACCCTCTCCGAGGCCTACGGCAACGCTCTTGCCGAGGAGGCCCTCTACCGCGAGAAGGATGTCATGCTCGGCCCAGGTGTCAACATATACCGCACCCCTCTCAACGGCCGCAACTTCGAGTACATGGGCGAGGACCCCTACCTGGCCGGCGAACTCGTGGTGCCTTACATCCAGGGCATGCAGAAGAACGGCGTGGCAGCATGCGTCAAGCACTACGCGCTCAACAATCAGGAGCAGTGGCGCGGCCACATCAACGTGGAACTCAGCGACCGTGCGCTCAACGAGATATACCTCCCCGCTTTCAAGCGTGCCGTCGAGGATGGCAAGAGCTGGAGCATAATGGGCGCCTACAATCAGGTGCGCGGACAGCACGCCTGCCACAACGAACTCCTCCTCAACAAGATCCTCAAGGACGACTGGGGCTTCGACGGAGTTGTCATCACCGACTGGGGTGGTGCCCACGACACCAAGGAAGCCGCCCTCTACGGCCTTGACCTCGAGATGGGCTCCTACACCAACGGTCTCACCTCCGAGAGCGCCTTCACCACCGACGACTACTACCTTGCCAACCCCTACCTGCGCATGCTCGAGAGCGGCGAGGTGCCCATGAGCACCGTCGATGACAAGGTGCGCCGTCTGCTCCGTCTCAACTTCCGCACGGCCATGAACCGCAACAAGCCCTTCGGCTCCGTAGCCACTCCCGAGCACTACGCCGTCTGCGAGGCCATCGGCGACGAGGCAATCGTACTCCTCAAGAACGCTCCCGCCACCCCCAAGGGACAGCCTCTCCTCCCCATCGACCCCGCCAAGTACAGCAAGATCCTTGTGGTGGGCGAGAACGCCACCCGCAACCTCATGGCCGGCGGCGGATCCTCCGAACTCAAGCCCAAAGACATCGTATCGCCCCTCGACGGTCTCAAAGCCCTCTACGGCGACAAGGTCGAATACACCCGCGGCTACACATCCGGACGCCCCATGTACGGCCATGCCGACGTCATCCCCGCCTCTGTCGAGGACTCCCTGCGCGCCGAGGCTGTGAAGATGGCCCGTGAGGCCGGTCTCGTCATCTTCGTCGGCGGACTCAACAAGAACCATTTCCAGGACTGCGAGGGTGGCGACCGCCTCGAGTACGCCCTCCCCTTCGGCCAGCCCAGACTCATCGAGGAGCTCCGCGCTGCCAACCCCAACATCGTAGCCGTCATCCTCAGTGGCAACGCCGTCGAGATGCCCTGGGCCAAGGACATCCCCGCCATCCTTCAGGCATGGTACCTCGGCTCCATGGCCGGCAAGTCGATAGCCAACGTGATCTCCGGCAATGTCAACCCCTCCGGCAAACTCCCCTTCTCCTTCCCCGTGCGTCTTGAGGACAACGCCGCCCACCACTTCGGCACCATCTCCTATCCCGGCGACTCCATCAAGCAGGAATACCTCGAGGACATCCTCGTGGGCTACCGTTGGCACGACACCAAGAAGATCCCCGCGCTCTACCCCTTCGGCCACGGCCTGAGCTACACCACATTTGAGTACGGCAAACCCACCCTCTCGGCCAAGACACTCTCGCCCGAAGGCACACTCACCGTGAGCATCCCCGTGCGCAACACCGGCATGCGTCAGGGCAAAGAGACCGTGCAGCTCTACGTAGGCGACGAGAAAGCCTCCGTAGTGCGTCCCCTCAAGGAACTCAAGCACTTCTCCAAGATCGACCTCGCCCCCGGCGCTGAGCAGACAGTGACATTCACCGTCACACCCGACGACCTCAAATTCTACGATCCCACCACAGCCTCATGGGTGGCCGAGCCGGGCAAATTCAAGCTCTACATCGGATCCTCCTCCACCGACATCCGCGCCACCGCCCCCTTCACCCTCCAGTAATCACTTGAAATAAAGAAACAGAAGGGACAAAAGATAACAGAAGAAACATATTTATAAATCAGTTGATTTTTATGTTTCTTCTGTTATCTTTTGTCCCTTCTGTTTCCTTGTTTCAGTACAGGGTCAGTCGAGTTTGATCTCCGCTTCCGACATCTCGTCATAAGCCTCCCACGACGGATCATTCTCGCAATACACCGTCAGCGGCAACAGCGGGAAAGGCTCGAGCGTCTCATTGAGCTTACGCCCGAATATATGCGTGGACAGCGTGTAGAACACCCAGTCACGCTTGTCATCGCCGGTGAACACACCCGTCAGCACCGCCACAGGATCCTTGCGGAAAGTCTCCACCAGAGCCTCCTGCACCTTCTCCATGAGCTGCGAGGTCTCCTCGTCGGGCATACCGTCAGGGCGCCCCTCATACTTCCAGGTCACCTCCACACGGATATTGAACTTGGGGTTGGTGCGGAACTTATCCACATCCTTGCGCCCGGTCACCATAATCAGACGTCCATCCTCGCTCTCGGCAGGAGCCGTCCACCAATTGGAATTTTCCATTTCGTCATGTTAATTTTTAGCAAAAATAGGGAAGTTTTTTGAATTAACCCGTGCTTTGGCGTAATTTTGTGGAAAATTCTGACTGCAAAAATGCTCGATTTCATCACATGGACGGCCGATCCCGTATGGTTTCACATCGGCCCGCTGGCTATTCGCTGGTACTCACTCGCCTTCATGGTGGGATTTCTCGTGGGCTACGAGATTGAAGCCCGTATATACAAGCACGAGGGCGCTCCCGAGAGCTGGCTCGGCATACTCCTGATGTGGACCGTCGCCGGCACCATCATAGGCGCACGCCTCGGCCACGTATTCTTCTACGAATGGGATCTCTACAGCCAGGATCCGATACAGATTCTCTACGTTTGGAAAGGCGGCCTCGCCAGCCACGGCGGCACCATAGGCATCATCCTCGGCGTGCTCCTCTACTCCATCTTCACCACCAAGCGCAACCCGCTATGGACCTTTGACCGTCTCGTCATCCCCATCGCACTCGTGGGCGGACTCATCCGTCTGGGCAACCTCATGAACTCCGAGATCTTCGGCCACGCCACCGATCTTCCATGGGGATTCATGTTCCTCCGCTCGCGCGAATGGCACGAGCTATACTACGGCCAGGCATGCCACCCCACACAGATCTACGAGGCACTGTGCTACTTCGCCCTCTTCGCACTGCTCATGTGGATGTACTGGCGCAAGAATGCCGAGTGCCGCCCTGGACTCATATTCGGAGTCTTCTTCCTCGGCATCTTCGTTCCCCGCTTCCTCATCGAGTTCATCAAGAACGATCAGGTGGCCTTCGAGCAGACCATGACCCTCAACATGGGCCAGTGGCTCAGCGTCCCCTTCATCCTCGCCGGCATAGCTCTCATCATCTACGCCATGCGCCGTCCGCCGGTCCACATCGACTTCCCCGACCGCTTCGCCGACGAAAAAACTCCCGCGCGGAAATAGAATCCATCATGTCACGGGCGTGATTGTCACGAATTATTAGTAACTTTGCGCTCTGAAACAAAAAAACACCACGATCTCCGATGATTGAAAAGATAAACAGCCTCAAGGCAGAAATCGAAGGACTCACCGCCGCCGACATTCAGGAGGTGGAGGCCCTCCGCATAAAGTATCTAAGCAAAAAAGGTGAGATAACCGCACTGATGCAGGACTTCCGCACCGTGCCCGCCGAACAGAAACGGGAGCTCGGACAGAAGCTCAACGAGCTCAAGACCCTCGCCACCGACCGTCTCGCCTCTCTCCGCGAGGCCCTCGAGAACGCCGACACCGTCGACATCGACCTCGACCTCACCCGCACGGCGGCCCCCATGCCCCTCGGCACACGCCACCCCCTCTCGCTGGTCAAGGACGAGATCATCTCCATCTTCTCCCGCCTCGGATTCACAATTGCCGAAGGCCCCGAGATCGAGGACGACTGGCACGTGTTCTCCTCGCTCAACTTCGCCGAGGACCATCCCGCACGCGACATGCAGGACACATTCTTTATCCAGCATCACCCCGACATCGTGCTCCGCTCCCACACATCATCAGTGCAGAGCCGTGTCATGGAGAAGAACCAGCCCCCCATCCGCATCATATGCCCCGGACGCGTCTACCGCAACGAGGCCATCTCCGCACGTGCACACTGCTTCTTCCATCAGGTGGAGGCACTCTACGTGGACGAGAACGTGTCATTCGCCGACCTGCGTCAGACACTCCTCTACTTCGCACGCGAGATGTTCGGACCCGAGACAAAGATACGTCTGCGCCCCAGCTACTTCCCCTTCACCGAACCATCGGCCGAAATGGACATATCCTGCAACCTCTGCGGCGGCAAGGGATGCTCCTTCTGCAAGCACACCGGATGGGTTGAGATACTCGGATGCGGAATGGTCGACCCCAACGTGCTCGAAGCCTGCGGCATAGACTCGAAGAAATACACCGGATTCGCACTCGGCATGGGTGTGGAGCGCATCACCAACCTCAAATACCAGGTCAAGGATCTGCGCATGTTCTCCGAAAACGACGTCCGCTTCCTGCGCCAGTTCACCTCAGCCCACTGACACTCCAGTGACCGTCAAGGAACGATACGCCCGCGTGCTGGAATGGTTCAGCCGCTCAATGCCTGTGGCCGAGACCGAGCTGCACTACGACAACCCCTACCAGCTCCTCGTGGCCGTGATACTCTCCGCCCAGTGTACTGACAAGAGAGTCAACATGGTCACGCCCGCACTCTTCGAGGCATTCCCCACCCCCCAGGCCATGGCCGCGGCAAGCATGGAGGAGATATTTCCGTATGTCAAATCGGTATCTTATCCAAACAACAAGACCCGTTCGCTCAAAGGCATGGCATGCAAGCTTGTCGAGGAGTTCGGAGGCGAGGTGCCATCCGACATTGACTCCCTCATGAGCCTGCCGGGCGTGGGCCGCAAGACCGCCAACGTTATCCTCGCCGTGGTCTACAACCGTGCCGCCATGGCCGTGGACACACACGTGTTCAGAGTCAGCGAGCGCATCGGCCTCACCACCGGAAGCAAGACACCCCTAACCACCGAGAAAGCCCTCGTCAAGAACATTCCCGAGGACATCATCCCCAAAGCCCACCATTGGCTCATACTCCACGGCCGCTACGTCTGCAAGGCTCGCAAGCCTGACTGCCCCAACTGCGGGCTCACCGACGTTTGCCGGTTTTATCAGAAGAATTCCTGATGGAAAATACGCTTCTCTTCATCATAGAGGTGCTCGGCACGCTGGCATTCGCCGTCAGCGGCGTGCGCCTTGCCGCGCGCAAACGCTTCGACTGGTTCGGCGCCTACACCATAGGCGTGGTCACAGCCATTGGCGGCGGTACCATACGCGATCTCCTGCTCGGGGCACCCGTATTCTGGATGTCCTCTTGGATGTACCTCGCCGTCACAGGACTCGCCTTCATCATAGTCGTCATGTTCAAGAGAGTGCTCACCTCGGCGTCAAAATCGCTCTTCATGTTCGATGCCGTCGGCCTCGCGCTCTTCGTCCTCACCGGCATACACAAGAGCCTCGACTACGGCTATCCCATGTGGGTGGCCGTGATAATGGGCATGATCACCGGAGCGTTCGGAGGCGTGTCGCGCGACGTCCTTATCAACGAGGAGCCCCTCTTCTTCCGCAAGGACATCTACGCCACGGCATGCATAGCCGGAGGCTTCGTATACTGGGGCGCCATGCTCGCCGGAACGTCGCAGATGGTACAGCAGGCACTCTGCACCGTCACCATACTCGGACTCCGCTGGGGCGCCCTCCGCTACGGCTGGCACCTCCCCGAGATGAAAGAGCGCGACACCCCCACCACACAATCATAACCACATCTGATCACACCACAGAAAGATACAAAAGGGGACAAAAAGGACAGAAGGGACAAATAAAAATTAAAAGTAGAAAACTGATAATTAATAATTTGTCCCTTCTGTCCTTTTTGTTCCCTTTGTATCTTTCTGTCAATTATGACATAGCCTTGTCAATCAGAACTCGCTTCCTGCCACCATCTTGGCGAACGATGCAGGAACGGGAGTGGAGAAATTCATATCCTTGCGCGTCATGGGGTGCACGAAGCGCAGCGTCTGCGCGTGGAGAGCCATGCGGTGGATAGGCGATGACTTGGCACCATAGCGGCGGTCGCCCGTGATGGGATGACCGAGATCCTTCATATGCACACGTATCTGATTCTTGCGGCCTGTGTCAAGCTCCACCTCCATCAGCGAATATCCGTTGCGGCTCTTGAGCGTGCGGTAACGGGTCACCGCCAGCTGCCCCTCCTGAGGATTGTCGGTGGAGTACACCTCATAGCGTGAGTTCTCGGCAAGATAGCTCCTCATCTCACCCTCGGCAGGGTTGGGACGGCCCTCCACCACGGCGAGGTACTTGCGCGATATCACCATGTTGTTCCAGTTGTGTTGCAGACGCTCCTTGGCCTCAACGCTTCTGGCGAAGACCATAAGGCCGGACGTATCGCGGTCCAGACGATGGACTATGAAAAGCTTGTTGCGCGGATCCTGCCATTTGAGCCAATCCTTGAGTATGGAGTAGGCCGTTCCCTCCTTGACCTTGTCATTGCCCATGGAGAGAAGTCCGTAGCCCTTGTTGACCACGATAATGTCATCATCCATGTAGACGAGCTTCAGACGACGGTTATAGAACGGACGGAACTCTCGCGTCAGGTTGACCTTTACCTCATCACCAGGACGAAGTTCGGTGTCAAACTGAGTGACGGGCGTGCCGTTGACAGCCACCTGATTGTGAGCGAGCAGACTTTTCACAGTCGTGCGCGGACGCTGTGACATCGATCCTATCAGGAACTCGAGCAGCCTGGACTCAGCGCCGACGGGATAGGTCTCTATGACATCGGGCTTGAAGCGGTTGCGCTCGGCTCCCGGTTTGGTGGTGAAGGATTTGCGGGGCATGTATGTGCTTGTTTTATTTCTTTTTTGATGTGCGGCGGGCGGGCTTCTTAGGCTCCTTGTCCTGCTGCTCGATTAATTCCCTCACCTGATCCAGCGTGAGAGCGGAAGGATCCGTGACAGTCTTGGGTATCTTGTAGTTCGACTTCTTGTAGGCTATATAGACACCGTAGCGGCCATTGAGTATCTGCACGTCAGGATCCTCGTCGAATATCTTGACCACCTTGTTGCTGTCTGCCTCACGCTTGGCCTTGATCAGCTCTATGGCCTCCTCGAGGGTGATGGATGTGGGCGAGAGATCCTTGGGGATGGACACGAACTTGCCGTCGTGGCGCAGATACGGACCGAAACGGCCTATGGCGGCGGTGACGCTCTTTTCCTCGAACGTACCCACCTCGCGGGGCAGGTCGAACAGTTTGAGCGCCTCCTCGAGGGTGATGTCGAGCACACTCTGGTCCTTGCGCAGCGAGGCGAAACGCGGCTTCACATCGCTGTCCACCGAACCTATCTGCGCTATCGGGCCGAAGCGGCCTATCTTGACCGATACGGGCTCGCCGGTGTCGGGATGCTCGCCCAGCACACGCTCGCCCACCTTGTGCTCCGAACGCAGCTCGCTGGCCTTCTCGACCTCGGGGTGGAATTTGGTATAGAATTCGGATATCTCATTGTTCCAGTTGCTGTCACCTTCGGCTATGCGGTCAAACTTCTCCTCCATCCCGGCGGTGAAGTCATAGTCGAGTATGTCAGGGAAATGCTGTGTGAGGAATTCGTTGACGATGATACCCGTGTCGGTAGGTATGAGCTTGCCCTTGTCGGCACCGGCATTCTCACTCTTCACCTTTGCCGTCACCTTGCCCGAAGCATCGAGTGTGAACACGTCATATTCGCGCTTCTCGCCGGCCTTCTCACCCTTCACGATATATTCGCGGTGCTGTATGGTGGAGATGGTCGGGGCGTAGGTCGACGGGCGTCCTATGCCCAGCTCCTCCATCTTCTTGACCAGAGAGGCCTCGGTGTAGCGCGGAGGTGCCATGGTGAAACGCTCGGTGGCAGTGATGCTACTGCGGGTGAGCTTCTCACCCGGCGTCATGCGGGGCAGCGTGGCGTTGTTGTCATCACGCTCACCATCCTCATCTGTACCTTCGAGATATATGCGGAGGAAACCGTCGAACTTTATTACCTCACCCGAAGCGGTGAAGTGCTCCTGACGTCCCGATATCGAGATCTCGGCTGTGGTCTTCTCCATCTCCGCATCGGCCATCTGTGAGGCGAGCGTGCGCAGACGTATGAGGCGGTACAGCCTCTTCTCCTGCGCGGTGCCCTCCACGGTCTCGCGGTCAATGTATGTCGGGCGTATGGCCTCGTGGGCCTCCTGCGCGCCTTTCGAGTTGGTGTGATACTTCCTCACCTTCAGATACTCCTCGCCCATCTCCTTCTTGACAAGATCGGCGGTGGTGTTGAGCGCGAGCGACGAAAGGTTGAGCGAGTCGGTACGCATATATGTGATATGTCCGGCCTCGTAGAGCTTCTGCGCTATCATCATGGTCTGCGACACTGAGAATCCCAGCTTGCGTCCGGCCTCCTGCTGGAGCGTGGAGGTGGTGAACGGGGGTGCGGGGGTCTTGCGCAGGGGCTTGACGGTGATGTCGCTCACCTCAAATGTAGCATTTGCGCAGCTCTCCAGAAATTCGCGGGCACTCTTCGCGTCGGGCAGACGGCGCGACAGCTCGGCATCGAGAGGCACCCCGCCGGGAAGGATGAAACGTGCCGTCACACGATAGTACGGCTCGGAGGTGAAAGCGTTGATCTCATTCTCACGGTCGACAATAAGACGCACAGCCACCGACTGCACACGTCCGGCCGAGAGCGCCGGCTTGATCTTGCGCCACAGCACGGGCGAAACCTCGAAACCCACTATGCGGTCCAGCACACGGCGTGCCTGCTGGGCGTCGACAAGATTGATATCGATGCTGCGCGGATTCTCGATGGCATTGAGAATGGCGTTCTTGGTGATCTCATGAAACACTATGCGCTTCGTATTCTCAGGCTTAAGCCCGAGCACCTCGTAGAGGTGCCATGCAATGGCCTCCCCCTCGCGGTCCTCATCAGACGCGAGCCATACGGTCTCTGCGCTCTTCGCGGCTTTCTTAAGCTCGGACACAAGGGCCTTCTTGTCTGTAGGAATCTCGTAGACCGGCTGAAAATCGGAGTCTACCTTGATGGAGATATCCTTCTTGCGCAGGTCACGGATGTGGCCGTAGCTTGACATCACCTTGTAGTCCTTGCCGAGAAATTTTTCTATAGTCTTGGCCTTGGCCGGAGACTCTACTATGACGAGATTCTTCATTTTGAGCGTGTTATATGCCTTTAACGGGCCTCCACCGGAAGTCCGTCATCTGTTTCAGTCGGCAAAGTTAGTGAAAGTTATTAAATTACCGTCTACTATTTAACAAATTCTTGCATTTATGGTTCGCTGACCCACGCGGTCAGCCTCTTGCAGCGGCCTCACTCGGTAAGGAATTCTATCTCCTCTATCAGAGCGTGTGTCAGGCCGCGTGTGAGCGGACATGCAGCCTCATACTCGGCCTTCGCAAGGGGCATGATCTCCTCTGCTCCAGCCGGAAGCAGATTGAACAGAAGGCGGAATGCGGTATAGCGCTCCATATCCACGCCGGATCCCACATGCTCCATAGCCAGCCCACAGGCCCACGGCAGATGGCGCAGCAGTCGGTGGCACAACACGTCGGCCACCTCTGGGGTGGACGCGGCCTCAAACCACTCACGCGCCTCAGCCTCCGTCAGCACCTCGCGCGGCATTATCATCGGTGCGAGCAGGAGACTCTCGCGTGTGCGCGTATCAGCCCACAGCTCCCTTGCCAGCTCGGCCGACGGCCCGATCTCACGGGCTATATCAGCGATCTGAGGCAGATTCAGGCCGAATATCATCCTGTAGCCGAGACCGGAGCGGCGCAGCGTGTCGGCCACGATGCCGTTGCGCATGGCGAAGAAACGCCTCTTCAGCCTCTGCATCTCATTAAACTCAGTCATTGCAAGTATATTATATATGTGTATGGAAGGATGGCGGTGTGTCAAAACATAAAAGGATACAAAAGGACAAAGAAAGGACAAAAGTGACAAAACATTAATTATCTATGTAATAATTAATTACCTTATGTCACTTTTGTCCTTTCTTTGTCCTTTTGTATCTTTCTATCAATTAAGACACAGCTTCATCTTTCTGTCAATTATGATTACAATCCGTCATCCATCAGATCCAGCGCACGAACGCGAAGTCCTGACGGTGGGGCAGAAGCGGATTGGTGGGATAGAGGCGGTAGCTGTAGCGGAACACACCGGGATCGCGGAGCTTGTCCTTAAGCTCGAAGGTCACGATGTTGCCCTCCTTGGCCACAACCTTGAACGGCATGGAGCCCATGCGCTTCTCCTCCTTGTCGACCACCTTATCGATCACAAGCTCGAGGGCGAGGTCATCGGCCAGACCGTTGGCGTCGATCTTCACAGTGGTGGTGAAAGGATAGCCGGAGATAGTGTTGGAGTGGAGATCCTCGAGAGTATTTATGTCGAGCACCTTGATGCCATCCCATGCGGCGGCCACTTTCTCCTTCCAGGCAGCGATCTCGCGGGCCATCTTGTAGTTGTCGGCCACGAGTTTGCTGTAGCGTGCTGCCTCGGGATCATAGAAGCGGGCCACGTAGTCCTCGATCATGCGCTGCATGGTGTACTGCGGAGCGATGTGACCGATGCTGCGCTTGATGTACTGCACCCACTCGGGCGAATAACCCTTGGAGTTCTTGGCGAAGTAGAGGGGTATGATCTCATTCTCGAGCATCGAGTAGATGGTAGCGGCATCGAGCTGGTCCTGCTGGCTCTGGTCGGTGTAAGTGCGCTTGTCGGTGAGAGCCCATCCGGCCTTCTCGTCCAGACGATAACCCTCATACCACCATCCGTCGAGCACGGAGAAGTTGAGCACACCGTTCATCTCGGCCTTCTCGCCCGATGTACCGGAAGCCTCGAGAGGACGTGTGGGGGTGTTGAGCCAGATATCCACGCCGGTGACGAGACGCTTGGCCACGATCATGTTGTAGTCCTCGAGGAAGATGATCTTGCCGAGGAACTGGGGCATGCGCGAGATCTCCATGATGCGCTTGATGAGGCCCTGGCCTGCGCCGTCGGCGGGGTGAGCCTTGCCGGAGAAGATGAACTGCACGGGGAACTGCTCGTTGTTGACGATGCGTGCCAGACGGTCAAGATCGGTGAAGAGCAGGTGTGCGCGCTTGTAGGTGGCGAAGCGGCGTGCGAAACCGATGATGAGAGCGTTGGGGTTGATCTTCTCGAGCACCTTGATCACAGCCGAGGGATCACCCTGGTTGGCGAGCCACTTGGCCTTGAAGTCGCGCTTCACGAAGTTGATGAACTTGTTCTTGAGCTGAGTGCGCATAGCCCAGATCTCGTCATCCTTCACCTGGAAGATACCGTCCCAGGCCTTGGGATCGCTCTGGTGGGAGAACACCTGCTGACCGAGCTTCTCGGCATAGAATGCCTTCCACTCGCTGGCAGCCCATGTGGGCATGTGCACACCGTTGGTGACGTAGCCTACGTGGCTCTCCTCCCAGGAATAACCCTTCCAGAGACCGGCGAACATCTTCTTCGATACCTCACCGTGGAGCCAGCTTACGCCGTTGGCCTCCTGGCAGGTGTTGAGAGCGAAGACGCTCATGGAGAAACGGTCCTGGCTGTCGGGATTCTCGCGGCCCATGTTCATGAGGTCCTGCCAGGAGATGCCCAGACGTGCGGGGAACTGCTGGAGGTACTTGTGGGCGAGACCCTCGTCGAAGTAGTCGTGACCGGCGGGCACGGGAGTGTGGACGGTGTAGAGCGACGACGAGCGTACCACCTCGAGGGCGGTGTTGAAGTCGAGATGCTTCTCCTCCACATAGTCGGCCAGACGCTGCAGGTTGAGCAGAGCTGCGTGACCCTCGTTGGCGTGGTAGATGGTGGAGTTGATGCCGAGCTTCTTGAGGGCGAGCACACCGCCGACACCGAGCAGATACTCCTGCTTGATACGGTTCTCCCAGTCACCGCCGTAGAGCTTGTGGGTGATGGGACGGTCAAACTCGCTGTTCATGTCGAAGTCAGTATCGAGGAGATAGAGCTTCATGCGGCCCACGTTCACACGCCAGATGTGGCTGTAGATGATGCGGTCGTGGTAAGGCACCTCGAGGATCATGGGATGTCCGTTCTCCTCGGTCACCTGCTCGATGGGGAGCTGGTTGAAGTTCTGGGGCTCGTAGTTGGCTATCTGCTGACCATCCACGCTGAGTGTCTGGGTGAAGTAGCCGTAACGGTAGAGGAAGCCGATGGCGGTCATGTCGACGCGGCTGTCGGAAGCTTCCTTGATATAGTCGCCGGCGAGCACACCGAGGCCGCCGGAGTAGATCTTGAGGCAGTTGCAGAGACCATACTCCATGGAGAAGTATGACACTGAGGGGATGTCCTTGCGCATGGGCTCGGCCATGTAGGCCTTGAACATGCCGTAGACATGATCGATACGATCCATGAACGCCTTGTCGGCGATGATCTCCTCGAGGCGCTCGGACGAGAGCTGCTGCAGGAGCATGACGGGATTCTCGCCTGTGGCACGCCACAGATCATGGTCAAGGTCACGGAAGAGATTCTTTGCATCGCTGTTCCATACCCACCAGAGGTTGCGGGAGAGTTTTTCAAGGGGCTTGAGTGCCTCCGGAAGCTTCGACTTCACAGTGATGTCGCGCCACACGGGGGCGTTGGAGTTGCTTACAGGAAGTTTCATATATAAATAAAACAGTTGGTAATTTTTTCTTAGGTTAAAATAGTGTCACTTTCTTGCACCGGCCTTCTCCACCGCCATTGCGTAGGCGCTGTCATAGTAGGCTATGAAATTGCCCCACGAAGCCTCGGCGGCTGTGCGGGCGGCGGCGCGGCTTATGCGGCGCAGCGTGCGGTCATCGGCGCATGTAAGATACTTTATAGAGTTGGCTATGCTGTCGGCCACCCAGTCGTAGTTGGAGTCGCCGCGACCTATCACGTTCACTCCGCATTCGTCGAAACTGTTGTCGAACGAGTGGAGTATCCACTGGCCGAAGCCTGAGAGGGATGTGGTGACGGTGGGCACACCGAATGCCACGCTCTCGAGAGGCGTGTAGCCCCAGGGCTCGTAGTAGGAGGGGAACACGGTGGCGTCGGCGCCGATCAGCAGGTCATAGTAGCTGCGGTTGAAGATACCGTCGGTGCCGTTGAGATAGCAGGGCACATAGATCACCGTGACGAGCGGATCGATATCGTTCCACCCCATCTGGCGTATGCGGCAGTTCACGGCGTCGCTGTCGGGATTGTTGAGCACATGTGTGAGCGTCGGATCGGGCAGAGGAGCGCCGGGTGCGGTGAATCCCTCGTCGAGGCGTGCGCGCAGGTCGGCACGCGGCTCCTTGGGCCAGGCGGGCACCATGACGAAAGCCACCACCTTGCGGCAGCATGCGCCATTCTTGAGGCGTCCGGCCATGTCGAGGAACAGGTCAATGCCCTTGTTGCGGTACTCGCAGCGTCCGCTCGTTATCATTATGAAAGTATTGTCGGGGAACACCTCGCCGGTCAGAGCCGAAGCCACGGCAAGCATATCCTTGCGGGCGTCGGCACGTGCGGCCGTAGCCTTGGCGCCGGTGGGAACGAAGTTCTTTTCGAAACCGTTGGGGGTCACCACGTCGGGACGGCGCTCAAGGAGCTGCTCGCACTCGCGGGCGGTGATCTCGCTCACGGTGGTGAAGACATCGGCCTGATGGGCCGCAGCCTTCTCGAGCGAGTGCTTGGCCTCCATGTTGAGCTCGCGGGCCATCTGGTCGCCGTTGTAGTTTTCGAGCTGGTCATACAGAGGCTTGTTGTTGCCGCATATGCTGCGGCCTATGCTCGTGGCATGGGTGGTGAACACAGTGCCCACCTTGGGTAGCTTCCACTTCACATAGAGCAGACCCATGCCTGTGGTCCACTCATCGAAATGGGCCACTACATCAAACTTGATCTTACGTGGACGTCCGCGTTTGCCGGGCACGGGGCGGGCACCCTCGGGGAGGCCATAGCCCGAAGCCAGGATCGACTCGATCACCACACCGGAGGCGTGGGCGAACGCGCATCCTTCATCATAGTCGCCATAGGCGTGGAGCGAATCCACACCGAAGCGTTGCCACATCTCGCCGTAGAACTCGTCCTTGACGGCATACATGCCGTCAAATTTCACAAGCACGGCTATCGGCCTGCCCGGGATTTCCCAGCGGCCCACTCTGACGCTGACTCCTTCGGGGAGCTTGGCCTGCGCGGCCCACTCGCTCAGCCCGGCTACGGGAGTCTCTGAGAACCAAGGGGACGGATTTTCCGCCGACCACACGTCGGGACCTATGAATACCGTCTTGTCCTTGCTGTTTTTCTGGAGGGTTTTTGCCTTGGTGGAAAGAACTGTGTATATTCCGCCAATCTTGTTACACACCTCCCAGCTCACCTCAAAGAGGAGGTCAAGGTGCTGTGTAGCAGGTTTTTTATTCATCTATTTCTGCTTTTTTCGTTGTCAAGGCGCAAAGGTACAAAAAAATTTCGACATTCGCCCACTTTTTCAGCCATTTATCTCAATTCTACAACTCCTTCACATCACCGATAAAGATCAAGGCCCCTGTCACACGGTCCACAATCATGAATATGAACGGGCGGTCAAACACCATCGGGACCTGCTGTTCCTCATGATCAAATTCATCGGATGTGACAACAGCCATGGCGGTAGCCGCGGAAGCCTCGACCATCTTCTCACTGACAATCACTTTCACCTCCTGAACCACATCATCAACCGCACAACCGGGACCGTTGTCAAACATTGTGAAATCCCCGGGAGTGGTAAAAATGCCGTGTATGCCAATAGCTTCGAGAAGAGTCCTGTAAAACGCCTTGAATCCCACCTCGAATCTTGGAAGATACAGCCGGTAATTGGACAGACGCCGCCCCTCATGCAACCGCTTCATCACCTCAGGCGTGAGCTGCTCCATGCAGTCCGACAGCGTGCTCCCATGGTCCGGAAGCAAAAACCGCATCTCAAATCCACCTCCGGCAAACGGCATGCCAACCATCCTGAAACACAGATCATCCGCTGATTCATAGGCAAACGGCTTGTCCTCATCCCCATCCATCATACTCACCACACTCTCCTTTCCGGAAGCGCAATGAAATGGATGATCCATGGTCAGGCTCTTACTGAAAGGCCATTCCCACGTCCCTCTGAAATATATCGTATTGACAAGGGTAAAGAGTGTGTTGTCGTCCAGTCTCTCCGTCAACAGCTCGGGGATCAGCCCCTCCGTGCGTTCCGACACCCAGGAGTTTATCTCCCTCCGTGTCCGCTCAGCCGACAATTCCCGCTCCCTGACACCTGCAAAATAATATTCGCGGCACGCACGCACAAATTCCGGTCTGACATCCATATCATCACTTATCCACACCGAATTGGCTATGGCCACCTTCGTGACAGTGTCGAGCGACACCATCCGCTTGTACAATATACGGTTGAACACATTCAGCTCCTTCTGCGACACCGTCGCCGCATCGATGCCGAAAGCGCTCAGGATCTCCTCACGGGCAAGACCCTTCACACCGTTTGTGAGCATATCCAGATTCATGCACATGCTCATCGGGGAGACAGCGGCATTCATCATGGCACCCTTTGCCATACCACGGTAAAGCCTCAGTCCGAAAGCATTTTGACCATCCACTATCCTCTGCATCCAATCAGAGAGATGATAAGGCGCCCGGTCAAACACATTCGTCGGAAATGTATCCGGCAGTTCATCCGCCACCATGCCATCCGCCATACGGTCCTCAGCCGGAGCCTCCGCATCATCAGCCGCATGTACCCGCACCGTCCCCACTCCATGCATTCCACAGCATGGTAGCAACAATCCAAGCACAACCGCGACAATCATTGACTCCGTGTTCATAGTTCTCAATTGATATTTAGAGATTATTAGAAACCAAATGTAACAAATTCAGCATCTTCATCTTGCAAATATAATCATTTCACCTTTATAAAGCCAAAAAACATTCCGGATTTCACATATTACCGGAGTAAAGAGGCTGTGTCATAATTGACAGAAGGATACAAAAGTCCCTATAACGCGTTCCGCATTAGCTTGGAGCAATATAACAAATTTGTTATATGATAGGGACAGAAGGTGCGCAGAGGAAACAAAAGTTTTTGTGCTTTGTGCGCGGAGGGGGAAATAGAAGGTTTTTTTGGCTGAGGTATTTGTTGTGCGTAAAGGCCTGGGAGTCCCGAAGGGACGATGTCGTGGTATAATCGTTACCACGACGTCGTCCCTTCGGGACTCATCCCCTCATTCTTTACAATCCCCCGCACTAAGTCGTGCGGGATTATCCATGACATCGTCCCTTCGAGACTCCTTTTTTGAGATGCGCGATATTATCGCACCTTTTTGGCGGCGGGACGGTGGTAACTTTGCAGAAAACAATCAATAAAACATCATAAGGATATGAAGAGTGCAAAGTGGGACAAGCCGCTGTCCAAGCGGGCTTACGAGAAGATCAAGGAGAAGGCTCTGATAGGGGTGACCATAGCCGGACGCGAACTCGACTTCGAGGAGTTTGAGGAGACCATAGACATCTATATAGAAAAAGGTAAAGTGGTGCTGCCGTGGTGCGACCACCATGACATCTACGATATCATCTTCCATATGATCAAGGATGATATCGACACCGCCATGCGCCGCTCACGCGAGGCCCGCGAGCGTGCCGCAGCCCGCCGCCGCGCCAAGGAGGAGGAGAAGGAGAGGATGAGGAAGAACGCCGCGGAACAGCAGGAAAATGAATGCAAAAACAGTTCCGGCAGCGCGGACTTAGCCACACTGCCGGATGAAAAAGATTGTGCGGCCGCAGACGGTGTGCCTCAGCCGGCATCACCGCCCCGGACCGAAGACTCGGGAGGGATCACAGGGCAAAGAACTCCCTGAACACCCTTATAGTATATGTATGGTCAATGGCCGAGGCCGTCTCGCGTGCCGAGTGCATGGCCCATATGGCCTCGCCCATGTCAACGCCGCGCAGGGGGAGCTGCGAGGTGAGGATATTGCCGAGCGTGGAGCCTCCGGCCACGTCACTGTGGTTGACGAAGTACTGGCACGGCACACCTGCCTTGTCGCATATGGAGCGGAACACCGCGGCCGAGTCGGCGTCGGTCATGTACTTGCAGCGGGCATTGATCTTGATGACGGGTCCACCGCCGGGCACGGGATGGTTGGTGGGGTCGTACTTCTCGCCATAGTTGGGGTGATAGGCGTGGGCGTTGTCGGCCGAGACCATGAACGACTTCTCGACGCTCCTCACAAACGCCTCATGATCGCCGCCGAGCGTGTCGGTGATGCGCCGCAGCAAGTCGGCGAGGATGGGAGATGCCGCACCCTGCTTGGTGCCCGAGCCGGTCTCCTCGTTGTCAAATACAGCCATGACGAGAGTCTGCTCAGCCGGCTCCGCGCCGCATATTGCCTCGAGCGAGGCATGCACCATGCTCAGGTCGTCGAGGCGTCCGGAGGTGATGAATTCGTTGTTCATCCCCACGAGACATGCGGGGGTAGTGTCGTAGAGCGAGAGGTCGAAGTCCAGTATGTCGTCAACACTGCAACCGAGCGCATCGGCCATCATGTGCAGGAGCATGCCATCCTTCTCGGCAGCATCGCGCACCATCCCTATGACGGGGAGCATGTCCTTCTGCGGCGAGATGCGGTTGCCTTCGTTGACCTGACGGTTGAAATGGATGGCAAGATGCGGGATGGTAAGCAGCGGCCTGTCCCACCTCAGCAGCTCGCAGCGGGGATGGAGCGGATCAGACCCGCGGAGCATCACGCGTCCGGCCAGCGAGAGCGGACGATCGAACCATGTGTAGAGTATCGGGCCGCCGTACACCTCCACATTCAGCTTCACCACACCGCCGTCAGTGAGCATCTCCGGATGGGGCTTCACACGGAAACATGGTGAGTCGGAGTGGGAAGCGATGATGCGGAAACCTGCCGCCGGAGTGCCCGTGCCCACAATGAAGGCGAAGATGGCCGATCCGTTCTTGGTCATGTAATATTTGCCACCCGGCTTCAGCGTCCATGCCTCAGCCGCGTCCAGACGGGCGAATCCAGCCTCCTCAAGGCGCGAAGCCGCCGTATGCACGGCATAGAAATTCACAGGGCTTCTGTCCAGAAACTCCATCAGCGAACGTATATTCGTATTGCACTCTTCCATGTCAGTCTTATTATATCATTATATATAGTGTTCAATACTGCAAATCTATGAAATAATCCCCACTTTCGCCATACTTATGTGGCGGAATATATAAAACCGGGGCTCACACCCCTTTAATATCCATTAACAACAAACAATATAAAAACTCATCATTTTCACATAACTTCACTAAATAAACCAAATATTCACCTTAATTCACAAATATAAGGGATTTTTAAATTAATAATAATTTTGCACTTAGAGAATTTTGGTGTACTTTTGGGGCGCTCTTTGGAGAAAGTATGTTCAAGCGTCTCCGTCACAACCCCGGGACGCATGGCAACAGAGAGCCCCAACCATAGAAAATACAATTTAACAAACACCATCGTTTTCAGTAACTAAAATCATGAGTAACTCTACCGTAAAACCCGCCACTGGTAAACTTGGCGTACTCGTAGTAGGTCTCGGAGCCGTGACATCGACCTTCATGACCGGCGTCCTCATGGCACGCAAGGGCCTTTCGAAGCCCGTTGGCTCCATGACACAGTATGACAAAATCCGTGTAGGAAAAGGTGCTGACAAGAAATATCTGAAATACAACGAGATCGTGCCCATCGCCGACCTCAATGACATCGTCTTCGGCGCATGGGACGTATATCCCGCCAACGCTTACGAGAGCGCTATCAACGCCGAGGTTCTCAAGGAGAAGGACATCAACCCCGTGAAGGATGAGCTCGAGAAGATCGTCCCCATGAAGGCCGCTTTCGACCACAACTACGCCAAGCGCCTCACCGGCGACAACGTAATGGAAGGCAAGACCCGCTGGGAGATGGCCGAGCAGCTCCGCGAGGATATCCGCAACTTCAAGAAGGAGACCGGTGTAGAGCGCGTTGTTGTGCTCTGGGCCGCCTCGACCGAGGTTTACGTTCCGGTAGACGAGAAGATCCACGGCACACTCGAGGCTCTCGAGGCTGCCATGAAGGCTGACGACAAGGAGCACATCGCCCCCTCCATGTGCTACGCTTACGCAGCACTCCAGGAAGGCGCACCCTTCATCATGGGCGCCCCCAACACCACCGTTGACATCCCCGCCATGTGGGAGCTCAGCGAGAAGACCGGCATGCCCATCTCAGGCAAGGACTTCAAGACCGGCCAGACCCTCGTGAAGAGCGGTTTTGCCCCCATCATCGGCACACGCTGCCTCGGTCTGAACGGATGGTTCTCAACCAACATCCTCGGCAACCGCGACGGCCTCGTGCTCGACGAGCCCGCCAACTTCCGCACCAAGGAGGTATCCAAGCTCTCCACCCTCGAGTCCATCCTCGTTCCCGAGGATCAGCCCGACCTCTACGGCCACGGCAATGACGAGGACAACCAGTACTACCACAAGGTGCGCATCAACTACTATCCCCCGCGCAACGACAACAAGGAGGGCTGGGACAACATAGACATCTTCGGCTGGATGGGCTATCCCATGCAGATCAAGATCAACTTCCTCTGCCGCGACTCCATCCTCGCTGCTCCCCTTTGCCTCGACCTCGTGCTGCTGAGCGACCTCGCAGCCCGCGCAGGCCGTCACGGCATCCAGCGCTTCCTGAGCTTCTTCCTCAAGAGCCCGATGCACGACTACACCAAGGGTGAGGTACCCGTGAACCACCTCTTCCAGCAGTACACCATGCTGAAGAACGCCATCCGCGAGATGGGCGGCTACGAGGCTGACGAGGAGATCGACTGATCCACTCCCCCCCTCTGACACCGAATAGACAGAATTTTTCAATAGTCCGGTTAGACATGATTGTCCAACCGGACTATTTTTCGTAATTTTGCAGCATCATGATACTGCAAGCCGTCACACCGTTGATATCGCAGCCCGTGCCAATATTTCTTACGGTCATGGGCATTATCCTTGTGGCGCCACTGCTGCTCAACCGTCTCAAGATCCCCCACGTGATCGGCCTCATCCTGGCCGGTGTGGCCGTGGGGCCCCACGGGTTCGCCCTGTTGGACCGCGACATGAGTTTCGAGGTGTTCGGTCAGGTGGGCATACTCTACCTGATGTTTCTGGCGGGAATAGAGATCGATATGTATCACCTGCGCAAGAATCTGCGCAAGGGTCTGGTGTTCGGACTGTTCACATTTGGCGTGCCGCTCCTGCTCGGAGCTGTGGCGGCAGTCATACTGTTTCATATGGGAGTGGTGGAGGCCGCGCTGCTGGCCTCAATGTTCGCCGCCCATACGCTGCTGGCCTACCCTATAGTGGCACGTTTCGGCGTCACCAAGTCGCCGGCCGTGATCATAGCCATAGCGGGCACCATCGTCACCGTGCTCGGCTCACTCATAGTGCTGGCGGGAGTGACGGGAGTGGTGCGCGAAGGCTCGGTGATATCACTCGTCAACACACTGATATACCTGGCCGTATACTGTGCCGGCATATTCTATATCTACCCCCGCCTCACACGCTATTTCTTCAAGAAGTACCACGACGGTATCCAGCAGTTCGTCTACATCATGGTGATGGTGTTTCTGGCAGCGGCCGTGGCGCAGTGGATAGGGATAGAGGGTGTGTTCGGAGCCTTCTACGCAGGTCTTGTGCTGAACCGTTTCATACCAGGGCGCTCCACACTGATGGGGCGTCTGGAGTTTGTGGGCAACGCGCTCTTCATACCCTACTTCCTGATAGGCGTGGGTATGCTCATAGATATCCATGTGGTGCTCGGCGGCTGGGGCACGCTGTATGTGGCCGCCGTGATGAGCGCCGTGGCAATGTCAACGAAGTGGATAGCGGCATGGCTCACGCAGAAGGTGTTCCACCTGACGTCGGTTGACCGCACCATCATGTATCAGCTCTCCAATGCCCACACGGCTGTGGCCCTCGCCGTGGTGACCATAGGCTACAGCATGGGACTCTTCGATGTGGAGATACTCAACGGCACGGTGGTGATGATACTCGTGACATGCACCATCTCCTCGCTGGGCACAGCCCGTGCGGCCGCTCACCTGAAGGTGCAACTGCTCGAGGAAGCCTCGGAGGAGATGGCCAAGGATGAGTCGACCACACGCCCGCGCACCCTCATAGCCATATCCAACCCGCTTACCGCCCCGGGCATAGTGGAACTCGCTCTCTCGATGCGATTCCCCGATTCATCGGTGCCCGGTGACTTCTATGCGCTCCATGTGCGCAACGACAACTCGGCATCGTCACGCTCCATAGGGCGCAACTCGCTCGACGTGGCCGAGCGCGCGGCAGCCTCGGTGGAGGTGGCCCTCACTCCCATAGAGCGCTATGACCTGAACTTCATAACCGGTGTGATCAACACTATGGAGGAGCGTGATATCACCGAGGTGATAATCGGTCTGCACCGTCGCACGGCCATCATCGACTCCTTCCTCGGCGACAAGATAGAGCGGCTGCTCCAGTCCACCAACCGCATGGTGGTCATAACCCGCTGCTTCAATCCGCTGTCCACCATGACGCGCATCATAGTGGCAGTGCCCAAGAAGGCGCAGTTCGAGACCGGATTCCGCCGCTGGGTGCAGGCCCTCGGCAACCTCGGGCGCCACATAGGCGCACCGATGCACTTCTGGTGCGAGGAGGGCACCGCCCCGATGATACGCACGGTGATGGCGCAGGCCCGCATAGGGGTGCGCATGACGTTTGCCACGGTGGAGAGCTATGACGACTTTGTGGTGCGGTCAAAAGAGATCACTGACGACGACCTTCTGGTCATCGTCAGCGCACGCCGTGCCTCCGTATCGTTCGACAGTGACATGGAAGCCGTGCCGGAGTACCTGCAACGGTACTTCGCCACGGCTAATCTCATAATGCTCTATCCTGGGCAGTTCGGCACCGAGCCTCCCATGACTATGGCCGAGGTTATGGCCACTGACCTCACCTCGCCGCCGGCGCCGTTCTATCTTCTGATGATGAATCTGCTCAAACGTCTGCGCGGCAGGAGCTGAGGAGAGATATTATCACTTCACCTCCACGCTCATGCCGGGACGGTCGAGACAATGGCACTCGGTGGACACGCCCTCGGGGATATAGGCCGAAAAGTCGCACGCCTTCTGAGGCTCGCCCCAGAAATGCATGGGGAAGAAATTGGCCACCTTGATCTTGCGCAGGAATATCCCGGCACCCTTGGCGAACCCCTCGCCCATACGGGCGTCGACGGGGAACATGACAATGTCCAGCGAGGGATAGAGCGAGGCTATACGGTCGACAATGACATTGAACTTCTCCTCGGCCTTTGCGGCCTCGCGCTCGGTGGAGTCGTTCTTCCAGTGCCAGTCATTGAGATCACCTGCATGGAAGAGCACGCTGACATCCTTGAGGGTGATGGCGTAGCTGACACCGGCATCGGTGGATCCGCAGGCACGCACCTGAGTGATGCCGTCGATGGAATCGATCACATCGCCGGCCGACATCCATGCCACCTGGAAACCCTCCTTGGGCACAAGCTTGGAGAAAATATCATTGGAGAGCACATAGGTGCGACGGCGGTTCTGTGCGAGCTCGAAAATGGAGGTGTTGAAATGATCGGGGTGATGGTGTGTCACGAAGAAGACCACGGGGAGGTCGGGATGCTCGGCGAGCACCTTCTCAAGTTTTTTATCGGGATCCTTGTAATAATCGAAGACCATCACGACATCAGGGGTGGAAACCGCGAAGCCGCTATGGTCGAGATAAGTTATTTTTTTCATGTCGTGTGTTGTTTTTATGTCTTCAATATTAACAACGCCGCGGCGACATATGTTCTATTTCCACTTTTTTAAGATTCCGCAGGGGGTCAAGCCATGAATTTTTCGTATCTTTGCGCATATGGAAGAGATGAACGCAACGGACGAGATATTCGAGGAGAACGGCGAACTGACCACCCAGCCGTCCACCCCGGTGGATTACAGCGAGGACGATATACGCACACTCGACTGGAAAGAGCATATCCGCCGGCGCCCCGGCATGTACATCGGCAAGGTAGGGGACGGCTCCAACTTTGACGACGGCATATATGTGCTCATCAAGGAGGTGCTCGACAATGCCATAGATGAATTCATGATGGGCTACGGCCGTCAGATACGTCTGGATGTGGCCGAGGGCACTGTGGAGGTGCGCGACTATGGCCGCGGAGTGCCTCTGGGCAAACTCATCGACGTATCGTCCAAGATGAACACCGGCGGCAAGTATGACTCCAAGGCATTCAAGAAGTCGGTAGGCCTCAACGGTGTCGGCATCAAGGCTGTCAACGCCCTGTCCACAAGCTTCTACATACGGTCGGTGCGCGACGGCCAGGCCAAGAGCGCACTCTATACCTGCGGAAATCTCATAGAGGAGAGCGATATCGAGCCTACCGACGAACCCGGAGGCACACTGGTGCGCTTCACTCCCGACGCCTCCATATTCCGCGACTACCGCTTCGATGAAAAGCATATCATCCCGCTGGTGAAGAACTATACGTATCTCAACACAGGGCTGTCGCTTTTCTTCAACGGCAAGCGCTACCACTCACGCGGCGGCCTGCTGGATCTGCTCAAGGATAATCTCAGCGTGGAGCCGCTATATGAGCCTATCCACCTGAAAGGCGATGACATAGAGGTAGCCATAACCCATGCCAACCAGCGCGGCGAGGAGTACTACTCGTTTGTCAACGGACAGCACACACCGCTGGGTGGCACACACCTCACGGCGTTCAAGGAGGCACTGTCGCGCACCATCAAGGAGTATTTCAAGAAAGACTTCCAGTACGAGGATATACGCAACGGCATAGTGGCCGCCATCTCGATCAAGGTGGAGGAGCCGGTATTCGAATCGCAGACCAAGACCAAACTCGGATCGCGCGATGTGGGTCCGGACGGCCCGACGGTAGCCAAGTTTGTCGGCGACTTCATCAAGACCGAACTTGACAACTACCTGCACCGCAACACCGACGTGGCCGACATAATACTGAAGAAAGTGCAGGAGAGCGAGCGCGAGCGCAAGGCCATGGCCGGAGTGACGAAGCTCGCCCGCGAGAAGGCCAAAAAGGTCAATCTCCACAACAAGAAGCTGCTGGACTGCCGCGTGCATTTCAACGACCCAAAGGGTGACGAGGAGAAGAAGCTCGCATCAAGCATCTTCATCACAGAGGGTGACTCGGCAGCCGGCTCGATCACCAAGATACGCAATGTGGAGACCCAGGCAGTGTTCTCGCTGCGAGGCAAGCCCAAGAACTCCTACGGCGTGCCCGCCAAGATACTCTATGAGAATGACGAGTTTAACCTCCTGCAGGCCGCTCTCAACATCGAGGAGGGCATAGACGGACTGCGCTACAACAATGTCATCATAGCCACCGATGCCGATGTGGACGGCATGCACATACGTCTGCTGCTGCTGACGTTCTTCCTCCAGTTCTTCCCTGACATGATCAAGAAGGGACACCTGTATGTGCTCCAGACACCGCTCTTCCGTGTGCGCAACCGCAAGACGGCCAAGCGCGGCGCACGCTCGAAGGCCGCAGCCAACGACGAGACATACTACTGCTACTCGGACGAGGAGCGCATAGCCGCCATAGAGAAACTCGGTGACAATGCCGAGATAACCCGATTCAAAGGACTCGGCGAGATATCGCCCGATGAGTTCAGAGGATTCATCGGTCCGGACATGAGGGTGGACCGTGTGGCCCTGCGCAAGCAGGACGCCGTGTCCGAACTGCTCGAATTCTATATGGGCAAGAACACGATGGAGCGCCAGACGTTCATCATAGACAATCTGGTGGTGGAGGATGACACCCAGCTGGCATCTGACGCCCCTCTCGACGAACAATAACCGACACATGACACGCACAGCCCTCTTCCCAGGCACATTCGATCCGTTTACCACCGGCCATGCTTCCATAGTGGAGCGTGCGCTGGGGCTCTTTGACCGTGTGATCATAGCCATAGGTTACAACCCTAACAAATGCTCGGCCGAGAGTATAGACGGGCGCATGGATACCATAAGGCGCCTCTATGCCGATGATCCGCGCGTGGAGGTGGCAGCCTACAACGGGCTGACGGTGGATGCGTGCCGCACGCACGGCGCCGGGTGGATGGTGCGCGGGGTGCGCTCGGTGGCCGACTTCGAGTATGAGCGCAATCTCGCCGACATCAACCGCAGCATATCGGGGATAGACACTGTGGTGCTGTTCACCACTCCCGAACTCTCGTTCGTATCGTCGAGCATGGTGCGCGAGCTGGCCTCGCACGGTCACGACATCACAGCCTATATACCTGACTGACAATTTTTATCCATTATGAAACAATACATGACAAGACATATACTTCTGCCGGCCATGCTTATGCTGTGCGGCCTCGCTACGGTGGGCCAGGTGCAACTCACGCCGGAGCGCAAGCTCATGTTTGCCGAGCAGATCATAGCCAACTACTATGTGGAGGATATCGACACCGCCGAGGTGGTGCGCGAGGCCATAGTGGCCATGCTCAAGACACTCGACCCCCACTCCACCTATTCGGATCCCGAGGAGACCAAGGAACTCACCGAGCCTCTCGAAGGCAACTTCTCGGGCATAGGCATACGGTTTCAGATGGTCAAGGACACAGTATATGTAGTCGAGGCCATATCCGGCGGGCCGTCCGAGAAACTGGGCGTGCTCCCCGGCGACCGCATCATATCGTGCAACGACACAGTGATATCGGGCGTAGGAAACAAGAACTCGGATATCCTCAAGGTGCTGCGCGGACCGCGCGGGTCGGTGGCCAACCTCAAGGTGAAACGCGGCCGCAGCCCGGAGATACTGGAGTTCAGAGTGGTTCGCGACGAGATACCCATCCACAGCATCGATGCCTCCTATATGGTGAACGACTCGGTGGGCATCATCAGCATAAGCCGCTTCGCCGGGACCACCACCGACGAATTCCGCGACGCCATGAAGCGCCTGCGCAAACAGGGGATGCGACATCTCATCATAGACCTCGATGACAATGGCGGCGGCTACCTGCGTCCGGCCACCGAACTGGCCAACATGTTTCTGCGCAAGGGGGATCTGCTGGTCTACACCGACTCGCCCAAAAACGGGTCCACCCGCTATGAGGCCGAGAAGGACGGCAATTTCACCGACGGGCGCGTAGTGGTGATGGTGAACCAATACTCGGCATCGGCAAGCGAGATCCTCAGCGGAGCCATACAGGACAATGACCGTGGAGTGATCGTGGGGCGCCGCACATTCGGCAAAGGACTCGTGCAACGACCCTTCCCCTTCCCGGACGGCTCCATGATACGCCTCACCGTGTCGCGCTACCACACCCCCTCAGGACGCTGCATACAGAAGCCATACACTCCGGGTGATGAGGATGAGTACCGCCGCGACATGCTTGACCGTATGAACTCGGGCGAATTCTCGAGCGCCGACAGCATCCACTTCGCCGACTCGCTCCTCTACCACACCGTGAGGCTCGGACGCCCCGTCTACGGCGGAGGCGGCATCATGCCCGACCGCTTCGTGGCCATCGACACGACATTCTACTCCACCTACTACCGTGACCTCGTGGCAAAGGGCGTGCCCAACAGCTTTGCCGTGAACTATGTGGACACCAATCGCGACGCGCTCAAGAAAGCATGGCGCGACAGCGGCAAGTTCATTAGCGACTTCGAGGTGACACCCGAACTCATGCAGGGCCTGATAGATCTCGGAGTGAAGGAGGGAGTGGAATATGACGAGGAGGGTTACAACACCTCGGCCGAATTTCTCAAGACCATACTCAAGGGGCTGATAGGACGCGATCTGTTCGAACAGGAGATGTACTACCGCATAGTCAATCCTCTCAACCCCATATTCACTAACGCCGTGGAGATCATCACCGATCCGGCGGTATATGACAGCTACCTATCCAAACCACAGGCAAAATGAAAAAATCCATTTACCTATCATTCATCGCAGCCATGGCAGCATCATCATGCTCCACATCAACATCCGGCAATTCCGGAAGCATCAGCTATCCCGAGGCTCCGCAGGACGGCACCGTCGACACCATCTTCGGCATGACGGTCAATGACATCTACCGTCCGCTCGAGAACGACACCGCCGCAGCCACACTCGCATGGGTGGAGGCCGAGAACAAGGTGACCCGCGAGTATCTGGACAAGATACCGTTCCGCGGAGGCATCTCCGACCGTCTCACCGACATGAACAATTATGTGAAGCGCGGACTCCCCTCGCGCGGCAACGACGGCAAGTATTACTACTACGAGAATGACGGACTGAAGAACCAGTCGGTGCTCTACCGCGCCTCCGATCCTCAGGGCACTGACAGCGAGGTGTTCCTCGACCCCAATACCCTCAGCGATGACGGCACCGTAGCCCTCACCGGCACATCGCAGTCGAAGGATGGCCGCTACATGGCCTACACCATATCGCGCAGCGGATCGGACTGGACCGAGATCTATCTGCTCGACTCTGCCACCGGCAAACTCCTGCCCGACCACATAGAGTGGGCCAAGTTCACCGGCGCCGACTGGGATCCGGAGAGCAAGGGTTTCTACTACAGCGCCTATCCCACCCCCGAGGCCGGCAAGGAGTACTCCAACGCCAACGAGAACCACCGGGTGATGTATCACCGCGTGGGCACACCCCAGAGCCAGGACAAGGTGGTGTTCGAGGACAAGGAGCACCCGCTGCACTTCCACTCGGCCATGCTCACAGAGAGCGAGCCCCATCTCTTCATCTCCATAGGCGGACAGGGTGTGGGCAATGAACTCCGCATGCAGAAGGGGAACGAGTGGGTGACCATCTTCGGCGGACAGGACTACACCGTGGCTCCTATCGATGTGATAGACGGCAAGATATATCTCTACACCTCGTATGGCGCTCCCAAGAACCGCATCGTGGCCGCCCCCGTGGAGAATCCCGCTCCGGAGAACTGGGTGGAGATCATCCCCGAGGGGGAGGGTGTGCTGACAGGCGCATCCTTCTCGGGCGACAAGCTGTTCGCCTACTGGGAGAAGGACGCAGCCGAGCAGGTGAGCATCCACTCGCTCGACGGCAAGAAACTCTCTGACCTCGAGCTCCCCGGCTACGGCACCCTCGGCATATCCACCGACCGCAAGCACCCTGAGGATGTGTTCTACTCCTTCACATCGTTCACATCCCCGTCCACCATCTACCGCTACGATGCCGCCACCGGCAAGAGCGAGCTGATGTATGAGACCAAGATCGATGGTGTGGATCTGGACGAGTTCGTCACCGAGCAGGTGTTCTATCCCTCGAAGGACGGCACGAAGATACCCATGTTCCTCACCTACAGGAAGGGGCTCAAGCGTGACGGCAACAACCCCGTGTACCTCTACGGCTACGGCGGTTTCAACGTATCGCTCACTCCCGGCTTCTCGGCCAACCGTCTGTTACTTCTGGAGAATGACGTGATCTACGCCCAGGCCAATCTGCGCGGCGGATCGGAGTATGGCGAGGAGTGGCATCAGGCCGGCACGAAGATGAACAAGCTCAATGTGTTCAACGACTTCATCGCCGCCGCCGAATATCTCATAGACCAGGGGTGGACCAACCCGGAGAAGATCACCATAGAGGGTGGCAGCAACGGAGGTCTGCTTGTGGGCGCAGTGGCCAACATGCGCCCCGAGCTCTTCAAGGTGGCGTTCCCGCGTGTGGGTGTGATGGACATGATGCGTTATCACCTCTTCACCATCGGGTGGAACTGGGCGTCGGACTACGGCACATCGGCCGACTCGCCCGAGATGGCCGAGTATCTTCTTGGTTACTCCCCGCTGCACAATGTTGGCAAGAGCGGCAAGGACTATCCCGCCATCATGGTGACCACGGCCGATCATGACGACCGTGTGGTGCCGGCCCACTCGTTCAAGTATGCGGCAGCGCTCCAGGCCGCCGATACCGGCGACGCTCCCAAGCTGATACGCATCGACTCGAAGGCCGGACACGGCGCCGGCAAGCCCATCTCAAAGGTAATCGACGAGTATGCCGATATCTACTCCTTCATGTTCCATAATCTCGGCATGACCCCCAAGCATTGAAAAGACCTGTAATATCAACACTCCCGGCACTCCTGATGCTACTACTGCTTCAGGGGTGCTTCTTCACGGGGGTGGAGTCCACTCCCAAGGTGACCGCCTCCGATGTGCGCCGCGAGCGCGAGCCGGTGACGGCCGAGGATACGTTTCTGGCGCATGTGGCTGACGAGCCGCTGGGCGAATGGCGTCCCGGCAAACGTTTCACGGTCACTGATCCACGCATATCGCTCATCTTCGGCTCAACAGCTTCGGGCATGAATCCGGCCGAGGGGTCGGTGATCACATATGCAGGGATGATGGAGGCTTCGTCGCCAATGGGTACGGGTGTGACCGATCTGATGTTCAGAGGTCAGGACGGGACCGAGCTGGTGTACCGCATCAACCGCCCTGCCGATGACCTGCTGGCGGCACGGTCGCTGAGCATACCTTTCACCATCCAGGAGTCGGTAGTAAGCGCAGCTGCCGCTGCCATGGAGGGGAAGGATTATTATATCCTCACCCTGCCGTGGCGCGATGACCGCGATGAGCCGATGGATGGCGGTAGAAAGTTCGTGCGCGTGCATGTGGACTCCGTCACCGCCGGCAATGCCCACTATCCCCTCAAGGCTTCGTTCAGAGATGAACAGGGGCTGTCGGGACGCATCTTTTTCCATCCCGGAGGGAAGGGTGCGGCACCACGCACATTCCCTACTATCTTCTCGTTCAATGATCCGCGCAAGCGCTATCAGTCCACATCGCCGGAGTTCTGGGAGCTTATAACCCGCGGAGCCATCGCCGAGGGTATGACGCGCGAGGAGTGCCGTCTGGCCCTCGGTGCGCCCAAGGAGGTGGAACGCGGCGCCACGCAAAGCTACCTGCGCGAGGCATGGCTCTATGAGAACGGTGTGTACCTGCTCTTCGAGGACGGGCTGCTGAAACGGTTCCGTATTTGATTTTTAGAAACAAAAGGAACAGAAGGGGGACAGAAGAAACAGAAGTTTTTTATTTCGTCAATATATAGCAATATATAGAAGAATACAAGAGGACGAATAAGGGACAAAAGTAACAGAAGTGTAATTATCTGTATGACAATTAATTTCTCCTGTCACTTTTGTCCCTTATTCGTACTTCTTTATTTTTCTATATAATGTTTCAGTCGGTGGTGGCGAGTTTGAAGCTGTGGCCGCTGACGGTGATGATGTATACTCCGGCAGAGGGGAGGCGTATGGGTTGGCCGGCGGCGGTACGGATGCGTTTCACAAGTCGTCCGTCAGTGGTGTGGATCATCACGGGGTCGTCCGATCCACTGACATAGAGGTCAAGTCCTTCGGTTCTTGCCGATATTTTGCGGAATGCCTCCACGGCCTGTATGCCGGCGAGTCCGCTCTTGTAGAGGATGTCCCCGCCAAGCGAGGCCTCGATGAGCCGTGATCCAACGCCGTCGATGTCGAAACCATTGCTGAACGTCACACCTCTTGGGGAGCCGATGCCGTTGAGCCATGTACCTTTTGCGCTTATGCCTTCGCAGAGGTCGGTGCTGTATTCTTCGAGGAGTATTGTAGAACGTCCTTCGAGCTCGCCATATCCCGTGCATTTCACATAGGATGTGTAGGGATCCAGGTCTGTGGCGTTCCATCCGGATGATATCATCCCCACATAGCATCCCTCGCCTACTTTGAGTCCGAAGTCGTAGAGCAGAGTCCAGACAGAGGTGATCGGGTTGTTCTTGAAGTACACTTTGTCACCATCAGTCCGTATCACCGTGATGAGTTTGGTCTCTCCATTGCGTGTGTTGTACATCTTGACAGCGTTCAGGCCGTCAACCACCGTGTCGCCCTTGAGAAAGTATGTACTCTCAACAAATGGTGACGAGGGGTCGTGGGTGCCGTGTATCTCGGTGCGCCACTCCATGCCATCCTTGAAGAAGTTCTCACCCATGGCGAGAAACGAGATGGCCAATGCCGGAAGGATCAATGCTGTACGCTTCATGGATCAGTATCTATTTTTTGCAAATAAAGGCAAAATAATTGGAATTTTAAAATTTTATAGGGGAGGGTAATTGTATTTTTGTGTCAAAATAGGCACAATTCGTGCGAAAATAAAGGAAACAGAAGGGACAGAAGGGGGACAGAAGAAACAGAAGTTTTTTGGATGGTCAGACGGGCGGGGTGTTAGTTATACGATGCCATATGGTTTAGACGTTTCCACGACGTCGTCCCTGACGGGACTCATTTTTTATTCTTGTATCCTATGCCCCGCACTGCATGCGGGGTTAGACATGACTTCGTCCCTGACGGGACTCGGGTTCTACGAATGATCATAAATACACCCGCCGCTATTGGCTGGACACCCGCTCTCGCGGGTGCGTTGTCTCCTCACCAACCGATTCTGTCCGCTGATCCCTTCTGTCTGCTGTCCCCCCAATTTATTATATGACAGGACAAAGAAAGGATAGAAGTGATAGAGCTTTTAATTATCTGTACGACAACTAATTACCTCCTATCACTTTTGTCCTTTCTTTGTCCTTATGTATCCTTCTATATTATGAGGATGTCTCTTTCTGTCAATTATTTGTAGGTCACTTTCCGGCCGTCGGGGAGGATGGCTGTACCGGTGGCTGCGGGGGCGGAGGCGAGGTAGGTGCGCCATGTGAGTTTGTCCCATTCGAGGCGGTCAGTGGACTGCGCTACGGGGAGGTGGGGGAGCGCGGTGCCGTCCTTGACGAGGATGACGATGGGTAGCTCTCCGCACTCTATGTGGTTCCATCCGGGAGAGTAGGCGGTGCCTGTCTGATAGTCAATCCACTGCTCTTTGCCGGGGATATAGACGTTGCGCGAGGTGCCGTCCTCCATCATGGGGGCTACCATCATCGAGGAGCCGAACATGTACTGGTCGTCCACGAGCCATGCGCCCGGATCGGAGGGGTATTCAAGCAGGAGGGCACGGAGCATTGGCCAGCCGTTGGCGGCACTCTCCTGCGCCTGGGTGTAGACGTAGGGCATGAGCTGATATTTAAGCTCGGCGCATTTGCGGAAGTAGTCGGTGAATTCCTTGCCATAGAGCCAAGGCTCGGTGGGAGGTGCTCCGTGAACGCGTGTGTGGGATGTGAGGAAGCCGAAGGGGAGCCAGCGGCGGTAGAGGTTCTCCGGGCTGTCGGTGACGAATCCGCCAATGTCGTGGCTCCAGAATGAGAAGCCGCTGAGGCCGAGGGAGAGGCCGGCACGGAGAGTGCCCTGCAGACCGGTGTTGGTGGTGGCGGCGTCACCACCCCAGTGGAGGGGATAGCGCTGCGATCCGGCCCATGCGGAACGTGCCCAGATGATGTTCTCACCATTGGTGCGCGAGGTCACCTCGGCCACAGCGCGGTTGTAGCGCACAGGGTAGAGGTTGTGCTCGTAGAGGCCGCTGCGGCCGTTGGCGTAAAGGCCGTTGAGGGGGGCGCCCTCACCGAAGTCTACCTTGATGGCTCCGACACCCTGGGTGAGGAGGTTGCCAATCTTGCCCTGATACCATGCCACAGTCTCGGGGTTGGTGAAGTCAAGCACCACATCCTCGTAGGGGAGCTCACCGCGGCCATTGCGCACGTAGAGGCCCTTGTCGACCAGTTCGGGGAAGAATTTGTTTTTGGGCGTGAAGTAGGGAAGCTGCCACAGGCATGTGTGGAAGCCTTGTTTCTTGAGGTCGGCGAGCATTTTGACGGGGTCGTCGAAACGGTCGGCGGCGAAGGCATAGTCACACTGCCAGTCGGTGCCGAACCATCCGGTGTCGAAGTGGATGACGTCGGAGGGTATGCGGCATTCGCGGAGCTTGGACGCCACCTCGCGGCCCTCCTTCTCGCTGAAGTATGTGATACGGCTCATCCATGTGCCGAAGCTCCAAAGCGGCGGCATAGAGGGACGCCCCACGAGGGCAGTGTATTCGCTAAGTATCTCCTTGGGCTCGCCGAGCATGATGAAGATGTCCATGACCTCGTCGGCCATGAAGAGTTTGGTGGCTCCGCCATAGGTGGCTCCGAAGTCGGCCGTGACGGGAGCGGAGGTGTGCATGAACATGCCGTAGCCGCGCGAGCTCATGAAGAAGGGTATGGGTTTGTACATATCGGCTGTCTCGGGACCCTGCGGGTCGGTGACGAAGAGGTTGACCTTCTGTCCGGCCTTGTTGAGGGCTGTGGGGCTCTCTCCGCAACCGTAGATCTTCTCGCCGGGCATGAGCGAGAAGACGGGATTGATGGAACGCGAGTTGTCATGACCGCGCTTGATGAAGCTGAAAGGTGCAACCTTGACCTGCGTGGAGTCGTTGTCGGACCATACGCGCGTGGTGGTGAGGACACGTCCGTCATTGCCTCGCACTGTGAGGCGCCAGGGGTGGCGCGATATCTCGAGGGATCCCTCGGGGGATGTGTATGTGACGGCTCCGGCGGTCTCGGTGACGGTCCATGCGGCGCGGTCGACAGGCACCTCGCCGGCAAGCATGGGATCGTCCTGAAGCTCGCGCGGCTCCACGGGCGATGTGTAGAGACGCAGACGTATAGTGGATGAGTTGACGGGGTCAACGCGGAAGCTGAGCACGGGGTCATTGTCGTAGGCCGTGTCGGGGAAGTCGAGCGACTGCAGCGGCTGGTGGAGGTAGGTGTTGGCGTTGAAGGCCTGGCGCGGCATGAGCTGCCGACGCACCCACTTCACACCTCCGCGACCTGTGGAGGGATCGAAGGATGCAAGCGAATCAGCGAAGAAATAGTGGTTGCTGAGATCGGAAAAATCCTGACTCATATCCACCGACTGGCTCAGGAGATACTGCACACCTGCGTTGGTGCGCATCTGGGCCGTGGCGGTCACTGCCGTGGCTCCGGCAATGGTCAGGGCAAGCAGAAAACTGTTCAGACAGGTTCTCATGGTTAAAAAATCTTTTTTTATTTAGGTTTGATAACCACAAAGATACAACATTTTTCCGAATAATTTGCATATGTCAATATATAGAAGGATACAGATGGACAAAAAGGACAAAAGTGACAAAAAATTAATAATTAAAATTTTGTCGCTTTTGTCCTTTTTGTATCTTTCTGTAAGCTTCTGTATCCGGGGCGGGGCTAACCGAGCATCGCCGACACGCGTTTGAGCGCGTCAACGAAGGCATCGCACTCGTGGATGGTGTTGTAGACGGCAAATGAGGCCCTGACCATGCCCTCCACGCCGAATGCGTGCATGAGCGGCTGGGCGCAGTGGTGGCCGGTGCGCACGGCTATGCCGAGCTTGTCAAGGAGCATGCCCATGTCGTAATGATGCTCATGACCCACGAGAAATGATATGATGGCACACTTGCCGGGGGCTGTGCCGAAGATACGTATGCCGGGGATCTCCTCGAGCAGGCGGCGAGTGGTGTAGGCCAGGAGTTCCTGCTCATGGTCATGTATGGCCTGCACGCCCACCCTCTCCATGAAGTCGATGGCATGGGTGAGTGCTGCGATACCGACAAAGTCGGGCGTGCCGGCCTCGAACTTGAAGGGGAGCTCGGCGAAAGTGGTCTTCTCGAACGAGACGGTCTCGATCATCTCGCCACCGCCCTGATAGGGTGGCATTTTCTCAAGCCATTCACGCTTGCCATAGAGCACACCTATGCCGGTGGGGCCATACATCTTGTGGGCCGAGAAGGCGTAGAAGTCGGCGTCGAGGGCACGCACATCCACAGGCATATGCGGCACGGCCTGAGCGCCATCCACAACCACAGGCACGCCATGGGCATGTGCCTCGGCTATCATGGAGGCAACGGGGTTGACGGTGCCGAGGACGTTGGAGGCATGGCAGACGCTGACCAGACGCGTGCGATCGTTGAAAAGGGAACGGTAGACGTCCATGTCGAGCTCGCCGGAGGGGGTGACGGGCACCACGCGGATACGGAAGCCCTTGCGGGCCTGCAGGAGTTGCCAGGGGACGATGTTGGAGTGGTGCTCCATGACGGTGAGTATGAGCTCGTCGCCCTCGCCGAGCACCATGCCACCCATGGAGGAGGCCACGAGGTTGAGCGCCTCGGTGGTGCCGCGCGTGAAGATGATCTCCTCGTGGGAGGAGGCGTTGATGAACTCCGCCACCCTGCGCCGGGCCCGCTCCTGAAGCTCGGTGGCCTCCTGCGAGAGTGTGTGGACGCCACGGTGCACGTTGGCCTTGGTGCGTGTGTAGCCGTCGGTGATGGCTTTCACCACGGAGTCAGGGGTCTGTGTCGTGGCCGAATTGTCGAGATAAACGAGTTTGCGTCCGTAGAGTTCACGGCTGAGGATGGGAAACTCGTCGCGGAGATTCATTACATTCATTGATTCACAGATCTAAGATGTTGTTCATTTGTGGCACGTAGCACAGTCGCCGAGTGTGCCGGCGAAGCGGCGGTCCACAAGGTGGCGCAGCTTTTCCTGAAGTCCCGGTATGCGGACGGTGTCGATGACATCCACCATGAAAGCCTGCATGAGCATGGTGCGTGCCTCGGCCTCGGGTATGCCGCGCGAACGCATGTAGAAAAGCGCGTCGTCGTCGAGCTGTCCGGTGGTGGCGCCGTGGGAGCATTTCACCTCATCGTTGTTGATGATGAGCTGAGGCTTGCAGTGCATACGGGCCTTTTCGGATGCGAGGATATTGCGGTTGCTCTGGTAGGCCTCGGTGAAGGGTGCGGAGGGTTTGACATTGATGCTCCCCTCGAATGCGCCGGAGGAGTTGCCGTCAAGAGCATATTTGAAGAGCTGATCGCTGTGGCATCGCGGCGCAACGTGTGTGACGGAGGTGTTGTTGTCGATGTGCATCTCACCACCCGCAATAGCCATGCCGTTGAGCGAGCATGCGGCATGCTCTCCATCGAGGGTAACGATGAAATCATTGCGTGTGTTGCCGCATGTGAGTGTGGTAGTGTTGACGGACACTTCGCTGCGGGCGCCTTGCGAGATGTAGAGCCGCGTGCAGCGCGATGTGGCCGGAGATGACTCCTCGATGGCGCACATCTCGAAGCGTGCACCGTCGGCCACTATCACCTCGCCAATCTGGCATCCGAGGTAGGAGTTGACCTTGTCCTGAGTGTGATCGCACACGAGCAGACGCAACTCGGCGTCCTCCTCGAGCACCACAAGCAGACGGCGGAAGGCGGCCATAGGGACGGGGGACGAGAAGATGTTGACGAGCTGCAGGGCCTTGTCCGGACGGCATCCGCGGGCCACGTGGATGAACACGCCGTCCTGCATCAGGAGGGAGTCGAGCGCCACCACGGGATCATCCACCGGAGCGAGCGAGCCGAGGTGTCGCCCCACAAGCTCGGGCATCTCCCTGGCCGCACGGGCAAGAGACATGAATGTGACTCCGTCGGGGAGGCGGGACTCCATGGTGGAGGCGGGGATGAACATGTCGTTGACCACAGTGGCCAGAAGTGTGGAGAGATTGGGGACGTCGCAGCGGAATGTGGCAGCCACATCCACGGGGATACCCACACGGGTGATGTTGACGCCGTAATCGGGCGCGAACATATCCTCGAGCGAGGTCTTCTCGTAGCCCTCCGTGCGGCGTGTGGGGAGAGCGGCACCGTCGAGAGCGGCGCGTGCAGCATCTCTCAGAGCCGTCAGCGGGGTGCCGCCCCCGGCATTGACCACTTCGCGGTTGGAGTCATAGAGATCGAGATATTGTTTGAGTGCCGTGTCCATCAGTCCTTGTTTTCTTCCTTGATCCAGTCATAGCCCTTCTCCTCAAGCTCGAGCGCGAGCTCCGGGCCACCGGTCTTGACTATGCGGCCTTTATAGAGAATATGGACAAAGTCGGGTTTTATATAGTCAAGCAGACGCTGGTAGTGGGTGATCACGATAGTGGCGTTGCGTGATGTCTTTAGCTTGTTAACACCGCCGGCCACGATGCGGAGCGCGTCGATGTCGAGTCCGGAGTCGGTCTCGTCAAGGATGGCGAGGCGGGGCTCGAGAACTGCCATCTGGAATATCTCGTTGCGTTTCTTCTCACCGCCGGAGAAACCCTCGTTGACGGATCGGGATGCGAGCTTGTTGTCAAGCTCGACGATCTCTCGCTTCTGCCTCATGAGTTTGAGGAAGTCGCTTGCGGAGAGCGGCGGCTCGTTGAAGTACTTGCGCTTTGCGTTGACAGCGGCACGCATGAAGTTGACCATCGACACACCGGGTATCTCGACGGGATACTGGAAAGAGAGGAAAAGCCCCTCGTGCGAACGATCCTCGGGAGGGAGGTCGAGCAACTCCACGCCGTGGAGGCGTGCGGTGCCTTCAAGCACCTTATAAGAAGGATTTCCGGCGAGCACACCTGAGAAAGTGCTCTTACCTGATCCGTTGGGTCCCATTATAGCATGTACCTCACCCTCGCGCACGGTGAGATTGACTCCGCGGAGGATTTCCTTGTCCTCCACCGAGGCGCGGAGGTTGCGTACATCAAGAAGTATGTCGCTCATATCTGTCTTTAATATTATTCGACTGGAAATTTTTCGCGAAATTACGGAAATAATCTCATGTAGGCAAACAATAGTGCGGTGAGTTTTGTTCCGCAGGCGGCCTTTTTGCGGGCGTCATTGCAAGAGTTTTAGAACATCAATTCAACTATTTTACCGAAAATGAACAAAAATTTGAATTTTTTTGCTCAAAAATTTGCACAGGAGCGAAATCAGGCCTAACTTTGCACTCGCTAAACGGAACTAACCGTTGCACACAAAGAAAGACAAAAATCCTTGGTGCGGTAGTTCAGCTGGTTAGAATGCCGGCCTGTCACGCCGGAGGTCGCGGGTTCGAGTCCCGTCCGCACCGCTGAGGAGAGAGGAGAATGAGTAATTGCTTAGCTTCGGCTATCGTTACTCATTCTTTTTTTGTATACCTATATTCCACGTACAGGAACGAGATAACGGGGCAGCGAGAGCGGGTGTCCGGATCAGGGATCAGCGGACAGGAGCGGTTGGTAAAATACAATATATGTTCCCGAAGGAAGCTCCAATCAGAGACACAGACTTATCCTTACATCCTTATCCTTACATCTGATTAGTGTTTCTTTCAGAAACGATTATTTGGTGTGGATTCCTATAGACCCCGTCATTACGCCTGCTGCTAATGACGGGCTAACTTAAGGGTTTCCTTCGGAAACATTTTTTCGCTAAGTTTTTACTTAGTTACGATTTTTTCTGTCATCCCTCAATCCTGGATCAACCGTCCCTGTCCGCTGATCCGAAATAAGCAAGGGGAATAACACGCGAAATCAACTTTGTTTTACGCCGAAATGCGATTTTGTATATATCTTTGCCGGTGAACCATTTAACAATCACGTTTATGAAACACATTGTACACATGTTCGCGGCGTTTATGTCAATGGCTCTCTTGCCGATGGCCATGAATGCGACTGAGATAGAAGCGACGCTCACGCCTCTCTACACACATCCGGGCAAAGACAAGCAATTCGTGGCTCCGCTTGAGGAAGCGGCGTTTATCTTCGACCGCTGCATCAAACTATACGATGATGCATCGGTGACAGTGAAATGCAACGGCAAGACCGTGGCCACCGCTGTAAGCTATGATGTGGACAATTATGATGGAGAACTTGGCAAGCAGGGCACTCTGATAGCCAAATTTGACAAACAGAATCTCCCAAAAGGGAAAACGTATACCCTCTGCCTCTCTAAAGGCTCTGTGGGCTGGGTGGAACGCTATAATGACATCCAGATTGTAAACCGGAACTATTCCTGCGATCTGAATGTTCCTGAAAATCTCGGCACACCCACCACCGACCATGTGGATAACGCTCCCGTGTCGGACTCCGATAACACTGCCCTTTGCTTCTATTACGGATATGAGATAGCGCCCGTGGGAGATCCAAAATTCCTGTTCTACCGCGACGGGGAATTGCTTGGAGAAATTCCCGCGGATGTGTCATGGGATTGGGATCTGGGATATGTCAGACCTCAATTTTCTGAAAAGACCACTTTCGATTTCGGCGCAAGATACAGTCTGGTGTTTCCTGCGGCAAGCGTCTCGACACTTTACCGCGAAGACATCGTGAATGAGGAATACGCCCTTAACTTCATAGGCTGTTACACCGAGCCTGATGCGCCGTTCACCTACAAGTGGTGCAGCCTGTTCACAGATCACTCCGATGTGCTCAACGTGGTAAGCTTCACTTACGATTCGCCCGTAGGTGTAGCTGACGGCGCTGTCATAGAGCTTTATGAGGGAGACTGCGAGACTTTGGTAAAGGCTGTTCCGGCTTATCTGAGCCCCGATGCAAACTGCTGGCTTGTATGCTGCGACTTCGGTGGTTTCCAAATGACATCGGAGAAAGGATACACAATCGTCATACCCGATGGTGCCGTATATCTGCAACAATTCCCCGACGTCACCGCCACAGGAGGCAAAGTCAAGCTGCCAGGGACTGCCGGCACGACGAACATCACTCTACAGCATAAGGATGATTCCCCCATCTACGACATGATGGGCCGAACGGTGGTGAACCCGGTTCCGGGCAGCATATACATAAAAAACGGCAAAAAGTTTATCGCTTATTGATGCTGCCGGTTATATCATTCTGATGAAGCACATATGATGAATGTGCTCTGCCATGGGGCGAGATTGAGGTCTATGCGTCCATCGGGCTTTCGGGCGGCTTGGGTGCTGCTTACTCCGGCAGGATCCCAAAGACTGACATTGTCGTGCACGGTGCGGAGCATGACCGGCTGGCTGAATCCGTGCGGGCTATGGTTGTAGACAAAATAGATGTCGGCACCGTCCATGGCGCGGTGGAAAAACATCACTTTATCGTCAGGAAGGTCGGCGCTCCTGATGTCGATATCGGGGGTGAGTCCGGACTCTTCAAGTCTGCGGGCCACATCCTCGCCCTTGTCGCAACGCACTACCGTCAGGCCGTTCCTGACAAGTTCACCGATCCTGGCCTCCACCTCGGGGGAGATGTATGTACGGCCAGGGATGACGAGCGCCTTGTAGGTCATGCCACCCTCAACCTTCAGTTCGCTGCCGGCGGCCGTCATCCGGTGCATGAGCGAGGGGTAGGTGCACACATCGAAATTGTAGCCCTCGGGCATGACAGGAAGGCGGTAGGCCATGGTTTTCAATGGTGGTTCCTCACCGAGGTACACGCATAGATCGACCACGGGATGCCCTTTGCGCATAAGATTGGCGCAGCGGGCCTGATAGTCCCAGAAGTCAGCCGACATCTCCCACTCGGGATGAAAGCGGTGAAATACGTAGGGGGGGGCGCTGGCCGAATCATCATATTTCCTATCGAGCCACGGCTGATGGGTGGAGGCACAAATGACGAATTCATTTATGCCACGGCAGTAGGCGATGTTGGCTATGCGCAGCAGCTCGGGAAATGTAGCGTCGTAGGGAGTATCGGTGAAGGCCTCGCCTGAAGCTATGCCATGACCGTAGATATGGGCCGCGGAAGCGGCGTCGAGACAGTCGTAATTGCCATTTTTCTGATAGGCCCAGAATTCGCCCTGCGGCTTCATGGCCGCGCCGCGGCCGTCGATATTGTCGGTCTCGATATTGAGCATGGCCTGCGAGGTATAGCACACGGAATCCATGCGGCATCGTGCAGCGAAAGTGCCGTAATACTCGGAGGCGATGGTCTCGGCCACCGTGCGGCGGAAATCGCGGAGCACACCGTCGGTGGCCACGCGGCTGTCGACTATATATCCCGCGAAAGCAGGCAGCCACGGGATGAGGTCATAGCCATGACGCGAGCTAAAACGCCTGTCAAGCCCCTGCGTCCAGTTCTGTGTGCCAGCCTCGTGACTGTCCATGCACATCCCCACCGGCGGCACGCCGATGGAGGCCAGGGTGTCGCGGATCTGCTTGAAATAGTTGTCATAATGCACGTTTGCCGCCTTGGCCGACATGACGTCAGCTTCGTAGCCCAGCAGATTGCGACGTCCATGTTTGGTGCGCGCCCCGGTGGGGATGTAGCCGAAGCGCATTATCCGCCATGTGCCTGCGGGAAGTGTGAGCGAAAGCGTCCCGTCAGGCCGTATGGAGTCGGTGACATCCAGAATAGTCTCCGACATCACGGCCCCTTTGTCGCCACCAACGGGCGCGGGATATGTGACCTCCGTGCGCAGTCCTGTCTGAGCCTCTACGTTGTCCACTATATCACGGCGATAAAGCACCAGATCGCCGAGAGTGATGGATCCGTAGCGGGTGTCGCCACCTGTCCAATCATGAATATGCAACCGGAAATACCGTCCGGTGACAGCAGGGAAACTGATGGTGCGCCTGCGGCTCTTGTGGCCGATATTGTTCTCCACAGGGAGCAGGTCGGAGACCTTTCGCCACGAAACACCGTCGTCGCTGCACTCAAGCTGCCCCACCGGGGGATAATCCACATATCCGGCACCGAAATAACGCTCCTGCGGCTTGCCGGGGATATTCATGGACCCCGTCGAGCCCTTGCCTCTGGGCGTGAGCGTGTAGCTGACGCCACACAATGTGACCGCCGCGGGGAGCGGAAGTGCCACCACCGTATCGGTTGCGGCAATGACCACCGGGCCGTCCAGCGGAGACAGCGGCTGATATTCCACATCATCGGGAAACATGAGCGTGGCTATGTCGCGGAAATGGGGCAACGTGACAGCATCTACCGTAATCTGCTCCGAGCCGGATCCTACAGTAAGCAGAGTATCAGCATAGACCACCTTCTTCATGGCCAGATCGGGAGTGATCCACGGACCGCCGGTGACATATCCGTTGCCTACGGCCACCTCGAAGCTCAATCCGAGTCCGTCAGCCGTGATGGCGGCATGCTTGAGCAGATCCCACCATCCGGGCGACATAGATGGAGCGGCTCCCTCACCCTTGCCATGCACCTGATCATAATACACCACGCCTCCTACTCCTTTTTCCTTGAATTCCCTCAGATCGGCCTCAATACCCTCACGGGTGCTCTCAGTCTCTCCGTGAAACCACCACACCTTGGTGCGTGTGCTGTCGGGAGGATTGACAAACTCACTCCAAAGACCATCAATCACACTATCATGATGTGACACTGTACCTGCATCAGCCGATGCAAACGCAGCACATAGCGCCGCAAGGATCGGAAATATAGTTTTCATCGTAAAAGATTCTATCATTCTTGTGCAAAGATAGCAAAATAGGCGTAATGCAAAAAGTCCTCCACGAATCACTTCGCAGAGGACTTTCGCGCTTCAGGATGGGCTTGAACCAACGACCCCCTGATTAACAGTCAGGTGCTCTAACCAACTGAGCTACTGAAGCAGATAAGATGCTCTACGGAAGCGGGGAGAAGACTCCTTATCCGTTTTGCGATGCAAAATTACACGGTTTTTTTGAACTGTGCAACCTTTTGGAGCAAAAAAATTGCTCCAATCACAAAAAAAATCCACTTTTTTGACATTTTCCCTCTTCAGTTGTTGTAATAATGTGTAAATTTGTAGTCCACAAGAAAGAGGACCGCCCCCAATAATCATCAACGCCAGCACCACACCAAATGAAAAAGCTCACCCTGCTCGTTGCCGCGCTCGTCGCCATCACCATCCTTACATCGGCCGCCACCCGCAGCCGCAAGACAGAGATCTCACGCAACCTCGATATATTCAACTCGCTCTATAAGGAGCTCCAGACTTTCTATGTAGACTCCATCGACGCCGAGAAGTCGATCAACACGGCCATCAACGCCATGCTCAACGACATAGACCCCTATACGGAATACATCCCGGCCAAGGAGCAGGAACAGTTCCGCACCATGACATCGGGTGAATATGGCGGTATAGGATCGCTGATCCAGGAGAGTCCGCGCGGAGTGATAATCTCCGAGCCTTACGAGGGTAGTCCCGCCTACGAGGCAGGTCTGCGCCCCGGCGATCTCATAGTGATGATCGATGCCGACTCCACCCTCGGGTGGCGCAGTTCAGCCGTCAGCGAGAAACTCAAGGGGCAGAGCGGATCGATGGTCAAGGTGACAGTCAACCGTCCGTATGTCAGCGACTCGCTCAAGGTGTTCGACATCAAGCGAGCCAAGATACAGATACCCTCTGTGCCCTACTACGGCATGCTCAAGGACAATGTGGGCTATATAGCCCTCAACACCTTCTCAGAGAAAAGCTATCCGGAGGTGCGCGATGCCACCGAGGAACTCATCAAGAAGGGCGCCAAGGGCATAGTGCTGGACCTCCGCGGCAATGGCGGCGGTCTGGTGGAAAGCGCCGTGCAGATACTCGGCATCTTCCTCCCCAAGGGCACCACGGTGCTCAACACCCGCGGTAAGGGAGTGCTCAATGAGAAGGTGTACAAGACATCCGTATCGCCCGTCGACACAAAGATACCTCTGGCAGTGCTCATTGACGGCGCATCGGCATCGGCATCTGAGATCGTCACCGGAGCGCTTCAGGATCTTGACCGCGCCGTGGTGCTTGGCAACCGCTCGTTCGGCAAAGGCCTCGTGCAGAGCACCCGCCAGCTCCCATACGACGGTCTTCTGAAGGTGACCGTGGCCAAATACTACATCCCCTCGGGACGTCTCATCCAGGCCATAGACTACTCACACCGCAACCCTGACGGATCAGTGGCACGCATACCCGACTCGCTCACCACAGTATTTCATACGGCAGGAGGACGCGAGGTAAGGGACGGCGGAGGCATCACGCCCGACGTAACCATAGAGTATCCAGACGTGAACAGACTCACATTCAACGTAGTGCGCGACAACTGGGCCTTTGACTTCGCCAACCGCTACGCAGCCACCCACTCCAGCATACCGGCGCCGGAGGATTTCGTGATCACCGACACCATCTACGAGGAGTTCAAAGCCTTCATCGACCCCGCCAAATTCAACTATGACAAGGTGTGCGAGACCGCCGTCGACCAGATGCGCAAGCTCGCCGAATCGGAGGGTTACCTCAACGATTCCGTATCGGCCCAGTTCGACATACTCTCCTCCATGCTCAAACATGATCTCAAGCACGACCTCGACATCAACCGCAAGAACATATCGCCCTATCTCGCGGGCGAGATAGTGAGCCGCTACTACCACAACCGCGGCGAGATACTCAACTCGCTGCAGGATGACCGCACGGTCGACTCCGCGCTTGTGATAATCAACGGCCCGCGCTACAACGAGATACTCAACAGACAGAAATGACACTAAGGGAACTTGGCTCCAACTTCCTCTCCCCCACCCGACGCGACGCGCTCCGCAAGGCAATGCGCCTGCGCACGGGGGTAGTATCCGTATACAATCTCGCCGGATCGGCCGCGGCCATGCTTCTTGCCGGGATGGAGCCACGCAAGACCCCGACCGTGGTGGTGGCCGACTCGCTCGATGACGCCGGGTATCTGTATCACGACCTGACACGCCTGCTCGACGATGAGCAGGTGCTCATGTTCCCCTCGGGCTACAAGCGCGACATCAAGTACGGCCAGCCCGACCCGCCCTCGCGCATACTGCGCACAGAGGCGCTCAACAGGTGGCATTCGGCGCGGCCTCCACGGTTTGTGGTGACCTATCCCGAGGCTCTGGCCGAGAAAGTGGCCCCGCGCGAGGTGATAGATACCCATACGCTCCACCTGCACCGCGGTGAGGAGCGCGACATGACAGAGACCATAAAATGGCTGCGTGACAACGGATTCGCACAGGTAGACTACGTATATGAGCCCGGGCAGTTCGCATCGCGCGGATCCATACTCGACATATTCGGCTACAGCAACGAGCTGCCTCTGCGCGTTGACTTCTTCGGCGATGAGATAGACACCATACGCCTGTTCAACATAGAAACCCAGCTCTCCGAGCGCAAACTCGACGAAGTGGCCATCACCTCGGGATGCAGCGGAGGGACTGCCGCCGGAGAGTCACTGCTGGACTATGTGGAGGCCGACACCCTATTTGCCGTGCGCGATGCATCGCTCACCCTGAGCCGCATCACCGCCATAGCCGCCGAGGAGTTCTCGCAGAGCGCCATGATAGCCGGCACGGGGGACATCTCGGCCATGGACGAGGTGATAGACCCGGAGGATTTCAGCCGCAAGTTCGCTACATTCCGCCAACTGAGGTTCACCGCCGGGGCACAGCCCGACCCGGAGGCCCGCGCATCAATTGATTTCGGCTGCTCGCCGCAGATGATATATCACAAGAACTTCGAGCTGATATCCGAGTCGTTCACACGATTCATCGGCGAGGGATATGCCATCTACATACTCAGCGACAGCGAGAAACAGGTGGAGCGCCTCAAAGTGATATTCGCCGACCGCGGCGACGAGATATCCTTCATACCCGTGCTCTCCACGCTCCACGAAGGATTCATAGACCATCAGCTGAAGACCTGCGTGTTCACCGACCACCAGATCTTTGACCGTTTCCACAAATACACACTCAAGAGCGACCGTGCCCGCTCAGGCAAGCTCGCCCTCTCGCTCAAGGAGCTAAGCGCCATCGAGCCGGGCGACTTCATAGTGCATGTGGACCACGGCGTGGGCAAATTCGCCGGACTCCTGCGCACCAATGTAGGAGGACGCACACAGGAGATGATCAAACTCGTCTATGCTAACGATGACATCATCTTCGTGTCCATCCACTCGCTGCACAAACTTGCCAAATACCGAGGCAAGGAAGGAGTGCCCCCAAAGATCAACAAGCTCGGCACCGGTGCGTGGAATAAGATGAAAGAGCGCACCAAGAGCAAGCTCAAGGACATAGCCCGCGACCTGATACGCCTCTACGCGGCGCGCAAGGAGGAGAAGGGGCATGCGTTCGCCCCGGACAGCTACCTGCAGCAGGAACTCGAGGCATCGTTCATATATGAGGATACCCCCGACCAGCTCACGGCCACAAAGGCTGTGAAGGCCGATATGGAGAGCCCCAAGCCGATGGACCGTCTGGTGTGTGGCGACGTAGGGTTCGGCAAGACGGAGGTGGCCATACGCGCCGCATTCAAGGCTGCCGCCGACGGCAAGCAGACAGCCGTGCTCGTGCCGACCACGGTGCTTGCCTATCAGCATTACCGCACATTCACCGACCGACTGAAGGAACTCCCCGTGAGAGTGGACTACCTCTCGCGCGCACGTACCCCCAAGCAGGTCAGATCCATTATCAAAGATCTCGCCGAGGGGAAGATAGATATCCTCATCGGCACACATAAGATAATAGGCAAGGAGGTGAAGTTCAAGGATCTGGGGTTGCTCATCATAGACGAGGAGCAGAAATTCGGCGTGGCTGTCAAAGAGAAGCTGAAACAGCTGAAAGTCAACGTGGACACCCTCACCATGAGTGCGACCCCCATACCGCGCACACTACAGTTCTCGCTCATGGGCGCGCGCGACCTATCGGCCATCAATACCCCTCCGCCCAACCGCTACCCCATAGTGACGTCGGTTAACGCCGGCGATGACGACATAATATCCGAGGCCATCAACTTCGAACTGTCGCGCAACGGGCAAGTGTTCATAGTGAACAACCGCATAGAGGGCCTCTACGAACTCGAATCGCGCATACACCGCCTCGTGCCCGACGCCAAGGTGGTGGTGGGCCACGGACAGATGCCCCCCGAACAGCTCGAGCAGACCATCATAGACTTCGCCAACCATGACTATGACGTGCTCGTGGCCACAACTATCATAGAGAGCGGCATAGACATGCCCAACGTCAACACCATAATAGTGAACAACGCGCAGAACTTCGGCCTCTCCGAGCTCCATCAGCTGCGCGGACGCGTGGGCCGCAGCAACCGCAAGGCATTCTGCTATCTCCTCGTGCCTCCCCACATACCGCTCTCGCCCGTGGCGCGGCGCCGTCTGCAGGCCATAGAGAGCTTCAGCGAACTTGGCAGCGGCATCCACATAGCCATGCAGGACCTCGACATACGCGGCGCCGGCAATCTACTCGGAGCCGAACAGAGCGGATTCATAGCCGATCTGGGCTACGAGACCTATCAGAAGATACTCAAGGAGGCTGTCACCGAGCTGCGCAACGAGGAGTTCGCCGAGCTGGACAAGAGTGACACCCTGGATGGTGACGGCGAGGATTATGTGGCCGACTGCGTGATAGAGAGCGATCTGGAGCTACTCCTCCCGGCCATGTACGTCCCCACCGAGAGCGAGCGTATAGCGCTCTACCGCGAACTTGACGGCATAGAGCGCGAGACGGATCTGATGGAGTTCCGTTCGAGGCTTACCGACCGATTCGGCACCATCCCGCAGGAGACCTCCGAGCTGCTCCGCATCCCCACCCTGCGCAGACTGGCCCGCCGTCTGGGCATAGAAAAGGTGTCGCTCAAACAGGGCAAGATGTTCACCTACTTCGTGGACGAGAGCAACAAGGCTTATTATCAGAGCGACATGTTCGGGCGCATGCTCAACTATCTCACGGCCCATCCACGCCGGGTGCAGATACGCGAGAACGGCGGCAAACGCTCGTTTGCCATACTCAACGTGAAGACCGTGGAGACGGCCGTGGCCATACTTCAGGAAATCATAGGAACGTGAAGATAAGAATCCCCTCCTCATCCGACCTGCGCGTGCTGGGCCGAAGGGCCCGCTATGCCCTGTTGCGGTTCAACAACACGCGCTTCCTCACATTCGGCTACCGCTCGGACATACCCGAGCGCAACATCCTTGTGGGCTATCTCGTGTATATCCTCATAGGGTTCGGGCTGCTGATGCTCCCGTGGTCAACAACCGACGGGAGCCATGCCGGAGCCATCGACCATCTGTTCACAGCCGTATCGGCGGTGTCGACCACCGGACTCGCCACCGTCGACATAGGGAGCACCTACACCATGTTAGGCCAGGCGGTGGTGATGCTGCTGGTGCAGTTCGGCGCCATCGGCTACATGACCATGAGTTCCTACATCATGTTCAGGCTCACGCATCACTCCACCGTCCACTGCTCGCGGGTGATGAACACCGCCATACAGATACCCTGCGGTATGCGTCTGCCGGAGCTTGTGAACAATGTGGTGCACTTCACCATCCTGCTCGAGCTGCTCGGATTCATATCGTTCGCCATACTGCTGAGCCATGCCCATGTGGATATGCCGCTGTGGAACGCGCTTTTCCTCTCCGTATCCTCGTTCGGCACTGCGGGATTCAGCCTGTTCGGCGACAATCTGTGCCGTTTCAGCGACAATCTCGGCATCAACCTCACGGTGGCGGCGCTGAGCTATGCCGGAGCAATGGGTTTCATTGTGATGACCGACATCACCAACAAACTGTATCGCCCCGGCTACTGCATATCGTTCACCACCAAGGTCATAGTGCTGATCACAGCCATAATGACCATCGGGGGCACGATGATACTGACGTTCAGCCCCATAGAGGATGGGGCACACGGCGAGGGGCACAAGATACTCGTGTCCTTTTTCCAGACCATGTCGGCCATGACCACCGTGGGCTACAACACCATGGATCTGTCAGGGCTGCATGCAGGCCCGGTGCTCGTATTCTCGCTCATCATGTTCATCGGAGCCTCCCCATCGGGCACCGGCGGCGGCGTGAAGTGTACCTCAGTGTCGGCTGTGTGGGGCTTCATCATGTCCAAACTCAGGCTCAGGGACAATGTCACATTCCTGCGCCGCTCCATCCCCTCCTACAGGGTTGACTCGGCACTGACAAACGTGATAGCCTACGGCGGAATGATATTCATAGGGTGCTTCCTACTGTGCTACACAGAGCCTTACCGCCTTTCATCCATACTCTTCGAGGCCACCTCGGCGCTCGGCACCGTGGGCCTCAGCACAGGTATCACCCCCACCCTCTCCACTATTGGCAAGGTGGTGGTGATGATGCTCATGTATGTTGGACGTGTGGGAGTGATCACATTCGGGTCGGCGCTCGCTATCCGCGCCGAACGCCGAAACTCCACCCCGAAGGAGCGCGACCTCGTGGCCTGACCGTGCGGTCAGTCTATCTCCACCTCCTCTTCCTCCTCGGTGTCGCGGTTGATGGGGAGATTATATGCATGTACCTTTCCACCAAAACCGTTGAGGTACAGATCTATTCGTTCAAACTTACAAGCCTCTGGCTCTACATTTTTAATTTTTATCCGAAATTTCACCGGTAGTCCTGCAGGATACTTAGAATCATATAAAAACTTGACAAACTCGCCCTTGCCCTGAGAGAACAATACATTACCGACTCCACTGTATATATTCCCCTCATCGTCAATGGCATTAACATGGTCACCATCGCAATATCCCTTGATATCCCTGTCGGTAGTATTTCTCAAAGTATATTCGATTATGACGTTGTCATCCTCGTCAGCCGTGCATGACTTAATTTTAAGCTTAACGCCCTCCACGTCACTGGTTGTCCGGAGCTTACCGTTTCTTTCTGTTTCTTTCTCTTTTTCTCTTCTTTCTGTCAAACCAGCTTTTTTAATTTCTGTGAGAACCTCTCCGGCCTTGTTTGCAAATTTACCAATACCTTTGAGGATGTCATCCGCTCCGGCATTGAGCGGAATGAGAATTGAGATTGCCGTCAGTACGAGGATGGCAAAATTGGCTGTTCGCTTCATTGTTTTATTTGTTTTTATGGTATTTGTCTGATCGGTTTCTTAGTAATAGCTTGCCTTACAGCCAGCTTACATCAGTGACTTTATCGACTTCACTTCTTTAGCGGCTTTAGTATGGCCCAGAGCCGCAGCCTTGTCCCACCATTTTTCAGCGGTCTTGATGTTCTTGTCGGTTCCGCGGCCCATTCGGTAGCACCATCCCAGACGGTACATGCCATCGGGATCGCCGGCTTCGGCCGACTCCTTGAAATATTTGAATGCTGTCTTGGCGCTCTTCGACACACCATCGCCATTCAGATAGGCCATGCCGAGATAATAGGCCGCCTCGGGATTGCCTGAAGCGTATGCGTCCTGAAGTTCCTCAATGCGTGACTTCGTTTTAACAGCTGTGGGAGTCTCCTTCTTCACCTCAGCCACCGTGGGCTGCATGACGGCAGGAGTGGTACTTGCCACAGATGCCATGGCTGTATTGTCGGGCGTGGTTCTCACCGAGGGGCGTTCCCTTGTATCCGATACGGATTTATCAGGTGCCGGAGCTGCCGCATCGGTCCGGGTATCGGCCACATTCTCTACCACAGCAGGGGCTGGCGCCGATGCCACGGGTATCTGCACCTCAGCCTCGGGAGAAAGCATCTCAGCCCTGTCATCGCGGTCCATGAAGGCCCACATGCCTGCACCCGCAGCCACGACCGCGATCATAGCACCGTATATGGCAGTGCGGTATGATTTTCTGCCGGGACGGGCGTTGAGCATCTTCATGAGCTTGGTGATGCTCTCATTGTAGTACTCGTGACTGAGGTGAAGCCCCTGGTAATTCTTCAGATCCCACAACGAGGGAGGGAAATTGTCGGGAAACGTGAGTTGCGGCTCGGTGTAGACGAGCACTATGTTCTTGTTGTGCTTGAGAGCATGCTCTATCTCTATCCTCACCCAGTCGTCGGTGTTGCGGCACCGGTCGAGCGCGTTGCGCGACACGACAAGCACAAAATCGCTGGCATTCTCGATAGCCTCGAATATCTGGTCGTTGAACTTGCCGTTGCGCATCGAGTCAAAGTCAAAGAAAGTCGGGATACCGCTCATCGACAGGCGGTCACATATGTTTCTTGCTGTTTCCAGTCCGGTGTCACGTCTGTAGCTTATGAAGACAAGGTTGCGAGATCCGGATCCGGTGTTGGTGGCCATGGCAGAAAAGTACTTTTTTTAGGTTTTTAAAGATAAAAAACAGGTTATGGCGCAAAATTAATGAATTTTCCTTAATTAGCTACATGACAAGCAGATTAATTTTCCTTCCGTGCAAAGTAAAATTAATGTTAAAACCGGCCGTGCGGTTGGGCAGATCCAATTATTGTCACTATCTTTGCAGAGAAGACATAAACACTGACTGTTAACGATAGGGTCTCGTAGCCGCAAGCCTCGGGATTCTAAATTTTTTTACGTCAGACGCTAACAGAAAAATCATTCCCTCAAAACCAATAAAACACCACAGCCATGGCTATAACTTACATGACCAAGGAAGGTTACAAGAAAAAAATGGAAGAAATCGCGTTTCTCGAATCAGTGGAACGCCCCCGCATATCAGCAGCAATCGCAGAGGCCCGTGACAAGGGTGACCTCTCGGAAAATTCGGAGTATGACGCCGCCAAGGAGGCCCAGGGCATGCTCGAGATGAAGATAGCCCAGCTCAAGGATCTGGTGGCCAATTCGCGCATCATCGACGAGAGCAAGCTCAACAACGAAGAGGTGCAGATACTCAACCGTGTCATGATCAAGAACGTGGCCAACGGCATGAGCATGGAGTACACCATCGTGGCCGACTCAGAGGCAAACCTCAAGGAGAAGAAGATCGGCTCGTCGACCCCCATCGCCCAGGGTCTGCTCGGCCATAAGCTCGGCGAGGTAGTGGAGATCAAGGTGCCCGCCGGCCTGATGAAATTCGAGATCGTGGAGATCAATTTCTAATCACACACAGCCCCCCACTGATATGGCAACAATATTCAGCCGCATCGCCGCCGGAGAGATACCCTCGTACAAGGTGGCGGCCGACGACAGGCACTATGCCTTTCTTGACATCAATCCCGTGGCTCCGGGCCATGTGCTCGTGATACCGCGCAAGGAGGTTGACTACATATTCGACCTCGGGAAGGAGGATTATGAGGCCCTGATGCTGTTTGCCCGCCGCGTGGCCAAGGCACTGGAGAAAGCCATGCCTTGCAAGAGAGTGGGCGTGGCAGTGGTAGGTCTCGAAGTGCCCCACACCCACATCCATCTGCTCCCCATCTCCAGCGAGGCCGACATGGACTTCTCGCACAAACAGCAACTTCCCCCCGAGGAGATGGCACGCATAGCCGAAGCCATAGCCAAGGAATTTGAATAACATCATGAAAAAAATCACCTGCTGGGTCGAGGCGATGCGATTACGCACACTGCCTGTATCGCTGGCAGGCATAGTATATGCGGCAGGGCTTGGAGCGCTCACATGGCACTTCAAGACCCTGCCGCTGGTATTGTGCCTGATTTTCGCACTGCTGGCGCAGATAGCGTCAAACTTCGCCAACGAATATTTTGACTACCGCGACGGACTGGACCGCGCCGGGCGCGAGGGTCCGCGCCGGGGCGTCACCGAGGGTGACATCACCCCCCGCGCCATGCTTGCCGCCACGCTGTCAACCCTCGGGCTGGCATGCGTCACCGGAGTGATACTCGTGGCGCTCTACGGCACCTGGTGGATGTACGTAGCGGGAATCATCACCGCCCTCGGGGTGATGGCCTACAGCACAGGGCCTTATCCTCTGTCGCGCCACGGGCTCGGCGAGGTGGCTGTGGTATGTTTCTTCGGACTGATACCAGTGTGCCTCACATACATGCTCATGGGTGGACCATGGGGATGGTGGCTCGGAGCCGCAGCCGCCGGCATCGGTCTGATGGGAGCCAATGTGCTCATTGTGAACAACTACAGGGATCATGACGATGACAAGAGCGTTGGCAAGCGCACACTCGCTGTGATGCTCGGACGGAGATCCATGCTGTGGATCTACTGTGCCAACGGTTTCGCGGGGTGCATACTCACATTTCCCGAATGGCTGGCTGCCTCGCGCTACGGATGGATCCCACCGGTAATCTACATAATACTGCATCTGGCACTGACAACGGCACTCGCACGCCGGTCAGGGCGGCAACTCAACCCGCTGCTGGGTATGACGGCATGCCTTATGCTGCTCTATGCCGCGGCATTCCTGCTGTGCACGATTTTGTGACACATAAATTGAATTTTTGATTTTTTAGGATTTTTACGTAATTTTGCGGCGAATTATACCTTAAAAATATATGTACAGGACCGACACATGCGGACAACTCCGCCTCAGTGACGCCGGACGCGAGGTGACACTCGCCGGATGGGTGCAGCGCGCCCGCAAGATGGGAGGCATGACCTTTGTGGACATGCGTGACCGTTATGGCATCACACAAGTAGTGTTTGACAACGATACGGACGCCGCTCTCTGCGACGCCGCCAACAAGCTCGGACGCGAGTTCGTCATCCAGGTGACAGGCAAGGTGGCCGAGCGCACAAGCAAGAACCCCAACCTCCCCACCGGCGACATAGAGATCATAGCCACCGGGCTCAAGGTGCTCAACCGTTCGGACGTGCCTCCGTTCACCATCGAGGACGATACCGACGGCGGCGATGACCTGCGCATGAAGTACCGCTATCTGGATCTGCGCCGCTCATGTGTGCGCCGCAATCTCGAGCTGCGCCACAAGATGGCATTCGAGATACGCCGCTATCTCGACTCCAAGGGCTTCCTTGAGGTAGAGACTCCGGTGCTCATCAAGTCGACTCCCGAGGGCGCCCGCGACTTCGTGGTGCCTTCACGCATGAACCCCGGTGAGTTCTACGCCCTGCCCCAGTCGCCGCAGACGTTCAAGCAGCTCCTTATGGTGAGCGGCTTCGACCGTTACTTCCAGATAGTAAAGTGCTTCCGCGACGAAGACCTGCGTGCCGACCGCCAGCCCGAGTTCACACAGATAGACTGCGAGATGTCGTTTGTAAACCAGGAGGATGTGCTCCAGATGTTCGAGGGTCTTGTAAAACACATATTCAAGTATGTGAAGGACATCGACTTCACCGAGCCTTTCCCCCGCATGACATGGGCCGACGCCATGCGCCTCTACGGATCCGACAAACCCGACACCCGTTTCGGCATGGAGTTTGTGGAGATCAAGGATCTCACCGAAGGCCACGGATTCGCCGTGCTCGATGACGCGCCCTATGTAGGAGCCATCGTGGCTCCCGGATGCGCAGGCTATACCCGCAAGCAGCTCGACCAGCTCACGGAGTTCGTGAAGCGTCCGCAGGTAGGAGCCAAGGGTATGATGTGGGTCAAGATGGAGGAGGACGGATCGATCAAGTCGTCAGTGTCCAAATTCTACTCGGAAGACGACCTGCGTAAGTGGGCCGACCGCGCCGGTGCGCAGAAGGGCGACCTCATGCTCATCCTTGCCGGCGAGACCATGAAGACCCGCAAGCAGCTGTGCGAGCTGCGCCTCGAGATGGGATCACGCCTTGGTCTGCGCGACCCGCAGAAGTTCTCCTGCCTCTGGGTGATCGACTTCCCCCTCTTCGAGTGGGATGAGGAGACACAGCGCTACTACGCCATGCACCACCCCTTCACGTCGCCCAACCCCGACGATATCCATCTGCTCGACTCCGACACCGGCGCCGTGCGTGCCACCGCTTATGACATGGTGGTGAACGGCAACGAGCTCGGCGGCGGCTCCATACGTATCCACGAGGCAGAGCTCCAGGACAAGATGTTCCGTCTGCTGGGCCTCTCGGAGGAGGACGCTCAGTACAAGTTCGGCTTCCTGATGAATGCGTTCAAATATGGCGCGCCCCCTCACGGCGGTCTCGCCTTCGGATTTGACCGTTTCGTGTCCATCCTTGCCGGACTCGACTCCATCCGCGACGTCATAGCCTTCCCCAAGAACAACTCGGGCCGCGACATGATGATCGACGCCCCCTCGGCCATCGACGACACCCAGCTCGATGAGCTCCAGATAAAGATCGACCTCAAGCAGAAGTGATCTCCCAACAGGATATCATTGACGCCATAGAGTCATTTGCTCCGCCGGGACTCCAGGAATCCTGGGATAACACAGGCTGGCAGCTGACACCAAAGAACCCCGCCACCACCGAGTGCACGGGGGCTTTGGTGTGTCTTGACGTCACCGAAAGCGTGGTGGACGAGGCATCGAGGGAAGGGTGTAACCTCATCATCTCCCACCATCCGCTCATTTTCAAAGGACTCCGCAGCATCACGGGGGCCACACCTTCGCAACGAGCGGTAATCACCGCCATAGGCCGGGGGATAGCCGTCTACTCGTCGCACACGGCGCTCGACAGTGCCCCCGAGGGTGTGAGCCACGAACTGGGGCTGAGGCTGGGGCTGCACGACATGCATCCCCTCGTGGAGGGTAATATGCCCGGCGCCGGACTCGGCGTAGTGGGGACTCTCCCCGCAGCCATGGGAGCCCCGGAGTTCATTGAAGAGGTCAAGAGAGTGTATGAGACCGACGCCGTGCGAGTGTCGGCATGCGGAGCTCCATCCACGGTGAGCACCGTGGCGCTGTGCACCGGATCGGGGGGCGAGTTCATAGCCGATGCCATCAAGGCGGGAGCCGATGTCTATGTGACATCCGATGTACGCTACCACGACTTTCTGGACTATCACCGTGATATACTCATCGTGGACACCGGACACTACGACAGCGAAAAATGCACTAAGTCAATTTTTTCAAAGATAATTTCCGAAAAATTTCCTAACTTTGCAGTCCATATTTCATCGAGCGGCTACAACCCTATGAAATATGTCTGAGCACTGACACAGAAAACATCAAAATATGGCCAAAGAGACTAAAAACGAACAAGCCAACTCAGTTGAGCAGCGCCTGCGCTCGCTCTACGAGCTCCAGACCATCCTCTCGGAGATAGACCGTATCCGCACTATCCGCGGTGAGCTCCCCGACGAGGTGCGCGACCTTGAGGACAACATCGAGGGGCTTCACACACGCATCGACAAGTATCACGCCGAGATCGAGGATCTCCGCTCCAAGTCGGCCCAGGAGAAGCACAAGATCGAAGTGGCACAGAATCAGATAGCCACCTACAAGACTCAGCTCGACAATGTGAAGAACAACCGCGAGTTCGATCTTCTCTCGAAGGAGATAGAGTTCCAGACCCTCGAGATCCAGCTCTCGGAGAAACGCATAGGCCAGTATGCCCGCGAGACCGAGACCAAGACCGCCGACATCGCCGCCGCCGAGGAGGCCCTGACCGACCGCAACCATATCCTCGCCGAGAAGCGCCAGCAGCTCGAGGAGATCGTCTCCGAGACCAAGAAGGACGAGGAGCGTCTGCGCATGCAGGCCAAGGAGCTCGAGGCCAAGATCGACGATCAGCGCACACTCAATGCCTTCAAGCGCATACGCAAGAACGCCCGCAACGGCCTCGGCGTGGTCTACATCCAGCGCAACGCCTGCGGCGGCTGCTTCAACCGTATCCCCCCGCAGCGCCAGATGGAGATCAAGATGCACAAGAAAATCATCGTGTGCGAGTATTGCGGACGTATCATGATCGATCCGGAGCTCGCAGGCGTGACCAACGACTGATCTCACCCCCCATCCACACACATAAAATCTCTCCACTATTCCCCCCATTCCTCCACCTATGGAAAAAATCCTCCCCGGAAAATATGTTGAGATCGCCTACGATCTCTATGAATGTCTCCCCGACGGCACCGAGAACATGGTGCACAGCGTGGACGACACCAACCCCGAACGTTTCATCTTCGGCATCACACCCGGCATGATAATCCCCCTCTCACGCGCCCTCGAAGGGCTTGAGCAGGGGAGCGAGTTCAACGTGCCCGTGGCATCGTCGGAGGGCTTCCCCTACAATCCCGATGATGTGGCCACACTCGACCGCGATATTTTCCTTGATGACAAGGGCAACCTTGACACCGAGGTGATCCACGAGGGTGCCCGCGTGCCTATGCTCACCGCCGACGGCTACCAGATATCGGGCGTAGTGCTCGAGGTGACCGCCGATCATGTGAAGATGGACTTCAACCACCCCCTCGTAGGCAAGGATCTGCGCTTCAAGGGCCACGTGGTCACCGTGCGTGACGCCACTCCCGAGGAGATCCATCCCTCCTGCGGCGGCGGATGCGGCGGATGTGGCGGCGGATGCTGTGACTCCTCATCGGAGGAGGGCGGCGGATGCTGCGGCAACTGTAACTGATAGACAACTCAAAAAAGAAAAAATCCCAGCTATACCAACCACATGGCAACAACTGCAGACTTTAAAAACGGCATGTGCCTCGATATCGACGGCCAGTACTTCTTCATCGTTGAATTCCTCCACGTAAAGCCCGGCAAAGGCCCCGCTTTCGTGCGCACAAAACTCAAGAACGTCAAGACCGGACGCGTGCTCGACAAGACCTGGAACTCCGGCGTAAAGGTAAATGAAGTGCGCATCGAGCGCCGTCCCTACCAGTATCTCTACAAGGACGACATGGGATACAACTTCATGCACACCGAGACATTCGAGCAGGTAGCTATCCCCGGCGAGAGCATCGACGGAGTACAGTTCCTCAAGGAGGGTGACATCTGCGAGGCTATGGTTCACGCCGCCTCCGACACCATCCTCACCTGCGAGATGCCCACATCAGTAGTACTCGAGATCACCTACACCGAGCCCGGCATCAAGGGTGACACCGCCACCAACACTCTCAAGCCCGCTACAGTCGAGACCGGCGCCGAGGTACGTGTGCCCCTCTTCTGCAACATCGGCGACAAGGTTGTGATCGACACACGCGACGGTTCGTACAAGGAGCGCGTCAAGGAGTAAGACTCAGCTCAACTCCACAGTCAACACGCCAAAGATAAGCGTGGCCGACTGAACGATACAAAAGAACGGATAAGGGACAAAAGTGACAAAAGAATAATTCATTGTCGTACTTTTGTCCCTTATCCGTACTTTTTTTAGTGCCACGCCGCCACATATCAGACAGTTGAGAACATTTGAACACGTCATGACGTTATAGTTGAAAACACTATTTCACAACCGTTTCAACTATCATCTCATGACACTCAGGACTCTCTGCTCAATGGCTATACTGGCCACCGCCGGCATCCTCTCTACCATGGCCCAGGATTTCCAGAAACCGGATCCGGACAAATGGTACAGACTCGTGACCCGCTACAATGGCAATGACGGCGTGCGCGACAACCGCTGCATACAGTATTTCCCCGAAGAATCCGAACACCCGGGGTTGCTGTGGTCGGCCGATCAGATACCCTCCGATCTCCCCGAAGCCGACTATCAGTACTGGCGCTTCGAGCCCTCGCCCGACAATCCCGACCTCTACGCCATGATATGCCGCGCCGATCCCGAGGGATATGTCAGCACCATGCCTACATCGCTCGGAGTGGACGGCAGATGGAGATACATATCCACTCCCGCGCGTGAGAATCCGTCGGACAAATATGGCTTCGAGTTCATCACCACCCCCACCATGAGCGGCGTGGACGAGGCTACGGGCGAATCGTACTGCGCCCTGGCCACTGACCGCACCATCAACTCACAGTTCAAGTTCATGAACTGCGGCGGCGCCAAGCAGGACTATGCCATCAACCTATGGTATGAGACCTACTCGGAAGAAGCCAACGAATGGAGTTTCCGCTTTGTGGAACACACGGAGATAGCCACCGGTATCACCACTCCGTCCATGGACAACGATGGTGAGGACCGTGAAAAAATATATTATGACCTGCTCGGACGACGGGTAGACAATCCCGGCCACGGCATCTATATCGTGGACGGTAGGAAAATCGTAATGTGACATCACGTACATGACACAAACAGACAAAGATATCATCATAGAGACGCATCCCTGGCCCCCCTTCATACCGGAGGGGGCCAGGGTGCTCATCATGGGCACATTCCCTCCCGGCGAGCACAGATGGAGCATGGAGTTCTATTATCCCAACCGCACCAACGACTTCTGGTATATGATGGGTCTGATATTCACCGGCTCGCGCGAGGGGCTGCTCCGCTCCGGGTCCAGGGACTTTGACCTGGATGCCATCAAGGCACTCCTCACTGACAAGGGGATAGCCCTGAGCGATACCGGCCGCAAGGTGAGACGCCTCAAGGGTAACGCCTCCGACAAGTATCTCGAGATACTCGAGCCGGCACCTCTGCACGAATTGCTCGGCAAGATGCCCATGTGTCACACAGTGGCAACAACCGGCGAGAAAGCCGCCGGGGTAGTGGCCACCCTGACCTCGACGGAGATACCGCGCATGGGGTGCATGGTGAAGAGCGCCTCCGGCCTGGATATATGGCGCATGCCTTCAACCAGCCGCGCCTACCCGCTGGCTCTCGACAAGAAAGCGGCCCATTACGCCACTCTGTTCCGCTCGGCCGGAATACTCTGACACACACATATACACCTCCAACAATTCCATTCACCATGCTACTGAATATTTTTATGCTCATAGCCGGACTGCTGTTGATACTCGGCGGAGCCAACTATATGACCGATGGCTCAGCCGCAATAGCCAAACGGCTTGGGATGAGCGACTTCATAATAGGTCTGACTATCGTATCCATGATGACGAGCGCACCGGAACTCGTCGTGTCGGTGATGAGTGCCATCAATGCCTCCACCGAGATGGCTATCGGTAATATCGTGGGGTCGAATATATTCAACATACTGGTGATAATAGGCGTCGTGGCCATTGTCAAGCCTATCACCGTGACACGCGGCGTGCTCATCAACGAAATACCGCTCGTGGTGCTCTCCTCGGTGGTCCTGCTCGTGATGGGGAGCTCACCATTCATCGACGGCACGCCGATGACGCTCACAAGGGTGGACGGACTGCTGCTGTTGCTTTTCTTCATCATCTTCATGCGCTATACCTTTGCCTCGGCCAAGAGCGCTCCTCATGATGACCCCGTGACCTCCGACGGATCGCGCAGCAAGCAGATACCGCTCCCCAAGGCGTTGCTGTTGCTCATAGGCGGACTTGGCGGACTGATACTCGGCGGCAACTGGTTTGTTGACGGCGCCTCCGGTCTGGCCCGCGCGCTGGGGTGGAGCGATGCACTCATAGGTCTGACCATCCTTGCCGCGGGCACCTCGCTGCCCGAACTCGCCACCTCGGTGGCCGCCGCCGTGAAGGGCTATCCCGGCATATGTCTGGGCAACGTCATAGGATCGTGCATATTCAACATTTTCTTCGTGCTTGGCGCCACGGCCACAATCATGCCCCTTTCGTTTGGCTCGATATCAATAGCCGACCTTATTGTGCTCGCAGGAGCATCGCTGATATTCTGGGCATTCGGCTGGTTCTACCGGCGCCGCACCATCACCCGTGCCGAAGGTGTGGTGATGGTGGCGTGCTATGTGGGCTACATGACTTACCTTTATATGGGATTATAAAATTATTTTTGCTTAACTTTGCATCCGAATTCATAATCATCAAAAAACTACTATGCTCGATTTCGTAACTCTCCTCACGCTCTTCGACCCCGCCCGTATCATGGCCGACTTCCTGACGGCAGATGCATCGACCGTCTATCTGCTCGTACTTGGGTTCATGATCATCGAGAGCTCGTTTATCCCCTTCCCCTCCGAGGTCATTGTGCCACCGGCCGCCTATCTGGCCTGCACAAAGCATGATGTCAATATCATAGCCATTATAGCCCTCGCCACGCTCGGAGCCATCATCGGAGCGCTCATCAACTACTATCTGTCCGTGTGGATCGGACGCCCGATAGTATACAAATTCGCCAACAGCCGCATAGGCCACGCATGTCTCATAGACGAGGCCAAGGTGCGCCATGCCGAAGAGTACTTTGACCGCCACGGCGCAGTGTCCACATTCGTGGGCCGTCTCATCCCCGCCGTGCGGCAGCTCATATCCATCCCCGCCGGCCTTGCACGCATGAACATAGGCAAGTTTGTCATCTTCACCGGCCTTGGCGCCCTGACCTGGAATGTGGTGCTCGGCGGGCTGGGCTATTGGCTCGGTACCGTAGTGCCGCAGGAGCAGCTCTACGCCAAGGTGGAAGAGTATAACGACTATCTCACCTATGCCGGCCTCGCTCTCGGCGTGGTTTGCGTGGGCATAATACTCTGGAATGCCTTCCGTCCAAGACCAAAAAACACACACAGCATATGATAGAAGTCTCCCCATCCCTGCTCGCCGCCGATTTCGCCCGACTGGGCGAGGCCGTCGAGACCGTGAACCGCAGCAACGCATCATATATCCATATCGATGTGATGGATGGTGTGTTCGTGCCCAATATCACCATCGGTTTTCCGGTGATATCGGCCATACGCAAGATAGCCACCAAGCCTTTCGACGTCCATCTGATGATAGTAGATCCCGGACGCTACGTGAGTCAGGTGAGGGATTGCGGGGCCGAGATCATGAATGTGCACTGGGAAGCGTGCACACATCTGGACCGCGTGGTCCATTCCATCCACGATGCAGGGATGAAGGCCGGTGTAACTGTCAATCCGGCAACACCGGTGGAACTGCTGCGCGACATCATCTCCGAGCTCGAACTCGTGCTCGTGATGAGCGTGAATCCAGGGTTTGGCGGACAGAAATTCATATCCAATACCATCAACAAGGTGAGACGTCTGCGCTCGCTCATAGCCGAGACCGGGTCGAAAGCCAAGATAGAGATAGACGGCGGCGTGGACCTCACCACAGCTCCGGCACTCATTGATGCAGGAGCTGACATACTGGTGGCGGGAAGCTACGTGTTCCGCGCACCCGATCCGGTAAACGCCATAGACCGACTCATTGACCTCTCACGCTGACATCCACCCGACATGAGCATACGCGACATACATATAGAAGACTTCGACTATCCTCTCCCCGATTCCCGAATAGCACGCCATCCGCTGGCCGAACGCGACCGCTGCCTGCTGCTGGTCCGCCACTCTGACGGAGAGGTGGAGACACGCCGTTTCACCGATCTCCCGGATCTTCTGCCCGCCGATGCCATGCTGGTCTACAACAATACACGTGTCATCAACGCACGTCTGCGCTTCCGCAAAGGTGACGACGGCACAGGCGCCCTCATCGAGATATTCTGTCTGGAGCCACGCCGTCCGGCCGATTATGCACAGAGCTTCGCTTCTACTGCGGAGTGCTCATGGACATGCTTCGTGGGCAACTCCAAAAAGTGGAAGGAGGGTGCCCTGCGCATGCCGCTCTACATCGGTGGCGAGAACCTGGTGCTCTCGGCTACCCGAGAGGGAAGGGAGGGGAATGCCTCCGTGATACGTTTCAGCTGGGACAATCCCGCAGTGACCTTCAGCTCCATCATCGCGGCTGTGGGCGAAATACCCATACCGCCCTATCTGAACCGATCTACCGAGGAGAGCGACACCACCGACTATCAGACCGTATTCTCCCACATAGACGGATCAGTGGCCGCACCCACGGCGGGACTGCACTTCACCCCGGCTGTGCTCGAGGCCATAGACCGCCGCGGCATAGCCCGCGAGGAGCTCACTCTCCACGTAGGCGCCGGCACTTTCCAGCCGGTGAAGAGCGACACCATAGGCGACCATGAGATGCACAGTGAGTTCATCTCCGTGGACCGCCGGCTCATAGAGCGTCTGCGCGACGGCGACCGGCGCGTGATAGCCGTGGGCACCACATCGGTGCGCACCCTCGAGAGCCTCTATCATCTCGGATGCATGATCCACGAGGGTCTCGACCCTGCAGTGCTCCCGCAGTGGTATCCCTACTCCCCCACCCATCCTTCGCTCAGTACCGGCGATGCCATGCAGGCCATCATCGACAGCCTCGACCGCAACGGCGAGGAGCGCTTCGTGGCCTCAACACGGCTCATGATAGCCCCGGGATATATGTTCAGGATAGTTCGCGGCATGGTGACCAACTTCCATCAGCCACGATCCACACTGCTGCTGCTCGTGTCGGCCTTCATAGGCGAGGGCCATCCGTCGTGGCGTGAGATGTATGACTATGCCCTCGACGGAGAGTACCGATTCCTCTCCTACGGCGACGCCTGCCTGCTGCTCTGAACAATCCGGGCGGTTCGAGTGTCTTATCTGTAAGCACAACTCTCAGTTTCAACTACAGATGACACGAATCCCACTCCTAATTCTCTGTCTTCTTGCCTCGACCGTGGCAGGACGCGCCCAGACATACTTCTCGCTCAGCGCAGGAAACGAAGCCTTCAACTTCAACGTATCCAACGCCTTACCGTTCGTTCCGGCCGTGCTTGTATCCGAACCGGTATACATGCCGCCGCCACCTCCGCGCCACCATCACCACCACCATCACCACCACACCCCTGTGGTGCACGTGCCCATGCTTCCCGGCCTTGAGTATGAGGTGGCACGCCCGGTGTACCGCGAAGTGGCCCACAGGGTATATGAGAGTGGCGGCTCGGCCGTGGAGATGGAACTTACAGCTATCCCCGGTCTCGTGATACGCGCCGTGGCAGGCTCTCCCCATGAGCATTATTACTACGATGACGATGATTATGATCATCACAAGCATCACAAAAAAGCCTGGAAGCGCTACAAGAAGCATCAGAAGAAGATGTACAAACGCTACAAAAAGCACCAGAAGGAGATGTACAAGCACTACAAGAAGCACCACAAGAGACATCACCATCACGATGATGACGACGATTGATCAATCTCCCGTATAGCCCGTAGGGCGGTGTGGCAAAATATAGAAGGATACATAAGGACAAAGAAGGGACAAAAGGGACAGAAATATTAATTATCTGTATGATAAATAATTACTTTCTGTCCCTTTTGTCCCTTCTTTGTCCTTATGTATCTTTCTATCAATTATGACACGGCCTCTTATTCCGGGGATGGAAATCATTTCCTCACCTTACCGGCGAGCCAATCATAGTGGCCACGTTCGGTAGCCTCCGAGGTCCAATGCTCGTTGACGGGGGTGATGAGCGCCTCTTTGGGCGAGGTGATGACGTTCCACACCTCGTAGGAGGTGGTGGGAGGGCATGTGTTGTCATTGTATCCCCATGTCATTCGCACGGGACACTTGAGGCGTTTGGCGAAGTTGACCACATCGTACATCTCAAGGGTGCGTATCTTGGCCGCGGTGGCCTCGTTGCGGTCCTTACGGAAATGATGGGGATAGCCGCCGGTCTTGTCACTGAGATATCCGGTCATGTCGCTGAGCGCAGGGTGGTTGGCCACACATGCCGTGACACGCGGATCAAGCGCGGCGGTGGTGATGGCAAGCGCGCCACCCTGACTGCCACCCTGGGTGAAGAGGTTCACACCATCCCACTCGGGGAGCGATGTGAGCAGATCGAGGAAACGGCGGCAGCCCAGATAGACATCTTTCATATAATATGTGTCGGGATCATCGATACCCATGCTGAGATAGTCGCCCTTCTCTTTGCGGAGGTCGGCAAACTGCTGCTCGGTGAGTTCGGGATGAGCACCATGTATCTCGATCTCGGCACGGATCATGCCCCCCTCGCCATAGTAGCGGTGGCGCAGCGGCTCCTTGATAGTCTTGACTCCGGCTCCGGGAGGACACATGACGGCGGGATATTTACCACCCCCCTTGGGGATAAAAAGATAGGCCCACATGCACCGGCCGCTGTCGTTGAGATCGAGTTTGATGAGCTGGCACGACATCTTGTCGGTGGAATACTTCTCCACGGGTTCGGCCGTGTAGCGCAGCGGGAAGGCCGCATCATCCTTCAGGGCCTTCTGCCAGAATGCGTCGAAGTCGGAAGGCTCACCGGTGAATGCCTTCAGCCTCTCGGGCGAGAAACCGACCTTGATGTGATGTGAGGTCTCCACTCCTCCCAGTGTAGCCTTGAGGCGAAGGTCGCGGAAGCCGGGTTTGTTCATGGTGCCGATGTTGAGGCGTCCTTTTCCGTCGGCGAGTGTCAGTGTCCCGGCCTTGTCGTCGGGGAGCATATCGTCACCTATGGTATAGCTGACCACGGTCTCGCCTGCAGGCATACCGTAGTGGTAAAGCTCTATATCGATCACAGCCGAGTCGCCTGTGGCATAGAGCCAGTCGGCGTGGTCGGGGACGGTCACCCACAGGGCATCGCTGCGGTAGGGGTAGTTCTCCGCAGCATAAAGCGCGGCCGCGCCTATACAGAACGCGGCCAGCGATGATACTATCTTATGTAATTTTACCATACTATGATTGGATCAGCCGATCTTGATGCCGGAGAATCCCATGAAAGCCATGGCGAGGAGTCCGGCACAGATGAGAGCGATGGGCACACCGCGCATGGCAGAGGGGACTGATGTCCACTGCAGCTGCTCGCGTATGCCGGCGAAGATGGATATGGCCATTGTGAAACCGATGGCGGTGGCCAGACCGTAGACGAGGCTCTCGCCGAGATCCATGCCGTTCTGCACCACAGTGATGGCCACACCGAGCACGGCGCAGTTGGTGGTGATGAGCGGAAGGAAGACACCGAGAGCGCTGTAGAGCACCGGAGCTATCTTCTTAAGTATGATCTCGAGCATCTGCACCAGCGCGGCTATCACAAGGATAAACACGATGGTCTGCATGAATCCGAGATGCAACGGCGTGAGGATATAGTTCTGCAGCATCCATGTGATGGCGGTGGCTATGACTATGACGAAAGTCACTGCCGCACCCATGCCGACGGCGCTCGAGAGCTTGCGGGAGACACCGATGAAGGGGCATATGCCGAGGAACTGGGCGAAGACGATGTTGTTGACAAAGATCGCCGTGATGATTATGGATATATATTCAAGCATCGGAATATTCGTTTAGGATGTGTGGTGGAAATCGTATTACTTCGCGGCACGCAGCTTGGTGAAGAGCGCTATCAGAAGGCCCAGGGCGATGAATGCACCGGGAGCGAGCACGAACACAAGCGAGCCATACTGCTCGGGGTAGATCGTGGCGTCGAAGATCTTGCCGGTGCCGAGCAACTCGCGCACGGCTCCGAGGAGAGTCAGGGCCACGGTGAATCCGAGGCCGATACCTATACCGTCGAGGGCGCTGTCAAACACACCGTTGCGCGAGGCGAACGACTCCGCGCGTCCGAGCACGATACAGTTTACCACGATGAGGGGGATGAATATGCCGAGTGTGGCGTAGAGCGAGGGTACGTAAGCCTCCATCACGAGCTGAAGCACGGACACGAATGCGGCTATAACCACGATGTAGGCGGGGATGCGCACCTTGGAGGGCACGAAGTTCTTGATCATGGAGATCACGACGTTGGAGCATATGAGCACTGCCATTGTGGCGAGACCCATGCTCATGCCGTTGATAGCGCTACCGGTTGTGCCGAGTGTGGGACACATACCCAGCATCAGCACGAAAGTGGGGTTTTCGGCTATGATGCCGTTGAAAAGTATTCTCAGTTTATCGTTCATGGCTTGAGGATGTAAGGGGTCACTGGCGGGCAGCGAACTGTTCGTAAGCTTGGTTGGCAAGGGTGAGGGCTCGCAGGAAGGCACGCGATGAGATAGTGGCTGCTGTGATGGCATCGACGTCACCACCATCCTTGCTCACGGTGAGATTGTTGTTGGCGGCGTTCATACCCACGATGGTGTGGGCGGGATCGCAGAACCATTCGCCCATCTTCGATCCGAGACCGGGTGTCTCTGCATGCTGCATCACGGCATAACCTGTGATGTTGCCCTCGGCATCGAAACCATACATGACGGTGATGAGTCCGGAGAAACCGTTGTTGTCATGGCTCTCCACGGCGGCACCCGCGAGCTTGCCTCCGGCCATGGCCGGGAAGAGTTTCACCGTCTCGCCGTCCACGGTCACCTCGGCGGCCTCTTCGGCGGGATTGTTGTCGTACTGCACGCCCGGGAGCACGAGTCCGATGGCGTCCTTCTGTTTCTGTGCCTTTGCCTGGGCAATGGGTTGCTCGGTGATGGAGTATACACCGGCGAGCGCTGCCGCAGCCACAATGGTGATCACTCCGAGCGAGAGCACCATGTTGATAAGATTCGATTTCATGCGGCTACCCTCCCTTCTCCAAATTTACGGGGTTTCATATATCGGTTGATGAGCGGAGTCACACCATTCATGATGAGGATGGCGAACGACATACCCTCGGGGTATGCGCCCCACTGGCGTATGATGATGGTGATAAGACCTATCATGCAGCCGTAGACGAGCTGACCCTTGTGGCTCATGGGGGATGTCACATAGTCGGTGGCCATGAAGATGGCGCCGAGGAGCAGACCTCCTGACAGGAGCTCCACACCGACGGGAGCACCTACGAGAGCAGAGAACACTGCCACAGTGGCTATGATTGACACTGGGATATGCCATGTGATCACCTTGAAGCAAAGCAGGTAGACGAATCCGATGATCAGGGCTATCGCACCGACCTCGCCGAGCGAGCCGCCTACATTACCGAGGGCCGCGTCAAGAAGGTTGACATCGGAAGCGTTGATCACACCCATCTTGAGCTGACCGAGGATTGTAGCACCGGTCGAGGCATCGGTGTAGGCCATGCGGTTGACCAGCGGTTCGGGCCAGGTGGTCATTGCCACAGGGAACGACAGGAGCAGGAACACGCGGCCCACAAGGGCGGGATTGAAGATATTGCATCCGAGGCCTCCGAAGGTCATCTTGCCGATACCTATGGCCACGATGCAACCGATGAGGATGATCCATACGGGGATGTTGGCCGGAAGATTGAGCGCGAGGAGCAGACCGGTGAGCACGGCTGAAAGATTGCCGATAGATGGTTTCTGTCCAAGCATGAACCGTGTGATCAGATACTCGACGGCCACACAGCCCGCTATTGAGGCTGCTATGACTATGGCCGCGCCAAGCCCGAAATAATAGAGCGCGACAAGCACGGCGGGAACCAGCGCGATGATCACGTGGAGCATCAGCCGGGTCACGGTAGTCGAAGTCTGCGCATGGGGCGATGGAGAAATGGTAATTAGATTATTCATTTAAATAAGGTAACTGATAAGCGTTAAGGCATGGGGAACAATGAAGCTCCCCGAGGTTTACGGTATAGATTTCGCCGCAAAATTAGTAAAAATTCCGTTAAATTTCAAAAATTCTCTTTCAGCGTGACAAAAAAGGGACACCGTATTTAATTTTTCACTTGCATGCTTGAATGGAAGATTGTAACTTTGTGATTCGGAAAAAGCACCCTTTCCGGGTCATCCGGTAACTATTTATTTAATAACATATCAACCCCATGAAGAAAACCACAGGGCTCGCGCTTATCGCCACAAGTGCCATCATGCTCACCGGTTGCGGCAAGAAAATGAATCAGTTTGCCGCAGACTATTTCTCCACCAACCCCAACCCCCTCGAGGTTGTCGGCACACATGTACCTGGCACAGTAACAGGCCGTATACCGGCAAAATTTTTCGTAAAGAACGCCACTGTCACCGTAACCCCGGTTCTGACCTACGGTGGAGTAGAGCAGGCAGCCTCACCCATGACATTCCAGGGTGAGAAGGTGAGAGGCAACAACCCCGTGATTTCCTACGACCGCGGCGGCACAGTCACCATCCCCGTAGACTATCTCTACGAGCCCGCCATGCAGAAGTCGGAGCTCATGCTCAACTTCGCTGTTGACCAGAACGGTAAGAAATACGTTCTCCCCGCCGTCAAGGTGGCCAACGGTGTTGTAGCCACCGCAGCACTCGCCGATGCAGGTTCAGTGACACCCGCCACTGCACAGGACAAGTTCCAGCGCATCATCAACGAGAAATACTCCGCTGACATCCACTTCCTCATCAACCAGGCCAACCTGCGCGAGAGCGAGCTCAAGAGCGACGAGGTGCTCCGTCTGCACCGCGACCTCCGCGCCGCCGCCGGCGATGACCGCCGCCAGATCGAGGAGATCAACATCGAGAGCTATGCTTCGCCCGAGGGTTCGCTCGACTTCAACACCCGTCTGGCCGAGAACCGCGAGGCAAACACCCAGAAATACATGACCAACCAGCTCAAGAAGGACAAGGTGACAGAGTTTGGCGAACTCACCGCCAACTTCACCCCCGAGGACTGGGAAGGCTTCCAGCGTCTCGTTGCCGCAAGCAACATCCAGGACAAGGACCTCATCCTGAGCGTGCTCTCCATGTACAAGGATCCCGAGATCCGCGAGCGTGAGATCCGCAACCTCTCGAGCGTTTTCGACCAGCTTGCCGACGAGATCCTCCCGCAGCTCCGCTACTCACGTATCACCGCCAGTGTGAACGTGATCGGCAAGAGCGACGACGAGCTCAACAAGGCTTACGACACCGACCCCTCCACCCTCACCGTTGACGAGCTCCTCTACACCGCCACCCTCACCAACGACCTCAACCGCAAGAAGGATATCTACACCGCCACTTCGCGCCTCTATCCCTCCGACTACCGTGCGTTCAACAACATAGGTATGGTAGAGTACGAGCAGGGTGACTACGATGCTGCCATGGCCAACTTCAAGAAAGCCGCCCGCATCAATCCCGAGGCTCCCGAGGCTCAGATGAACCAGGGTCTCGTGGCACTCGTCAACGATGATCTCCGCGCCGCCAACACCTCCTTCGGCAAAGCTGCCGGACTCAACGACCTCGGCCCCGCCCTCGGCACAATGTACCTCAAGCTCGGCGACGTGAAGGGTGCTGTCAAGGCATTCGGCGCTGACAAGAGCAACAACGCCGCCCTCGCCCAGATCCTCGACAAGGACTACAACAAGGCCAAGAGCACTCTCGCCGGCATCTCCGATCCCGACGCCACAACCTATTATCTCATGGCCATCCTCGGCGCCCGCACCGGCAACGAGCAGATGGTGAAGTCGAACCTCCGTCAGGCCGTCAAGCTCAACAGCGCGCTCGCCGCTCAGGCTGCCAACGACCTCGAGTTCGCCCGCTACAACATCTCCGGTGTGCTCTGATCTGGGCCTCCGCAGACTATAGATATACAGAATAAATAAAATAACCAAGTCAGAGGATCCGCCCACCCGCCAACGGTTCGACCGATCCTCTGACTTTTGTTTTTTTTCAAACGATACCATTAACAAATACACGCAGCATGAGAAAAACTCTACTCACCATCGCAGCAATGGCCATGACACTCACCATGTCGGCCGCCGCTCCCGAAGGTCTCATCACATCCCAGCCCGAAGGCACCCTCTATCCTGAGGTCTACACCTCGGCGAGAGAATTCCTTGTGTACAACAATATGCCGGGACGCACCAACAATTCGGGCTACAACACCCCCGTGGTCATTAACGGCAATGACATATACCTCCACAATGTGGTACGTGACTACGATGGTCTCGACTCGTGGATCCACGGAACCATAACCGACGGCGTGGCGGAATTCCCCCTGCCCCAGCCCGTACAGTACATACCCGGCACCGCCGGCGATGGCTCGGACGATGTGGTAGTGTACGTGGAGATGTTCAAGGCCGTGCGCGGGGATGGCGCGAAGGATATCGTGGCCGACACCGAGAACCCCTCCCTGCGCATGAGCTGGGACGGAAAGAAACTCACACAGATCCTGCCCGGATCATCGACCGACGACCTTGACTATGACGGACTGTGCGGCCTTGCAAATGTGGACCACACATACATGAGCTACGGCTCGCAGAACATCCGCATGACCATCTGGGACAGCGATCCGATCACTCCTCCCGCCGGACTCGAGACATCGAAGTACACTCTGTCCTACGTCAACAGCTGGGGATCGATCTTCGGCTACCGCGTGAATGTAGGCGTGAGCGGCAATGAGATGTGGATACAGGGCCTGAACAGCTATATCCCTGACGCATGGATCCACGGCACCATCGATGCCGAGGGTAATGTCACCCTCCCGTCCGACCAGTATTTCGGTGTGAGCCATGACTACCTCATGTTCTTCATGACCGCGGACTATGCCTCAGGCAAATACACACTCACCCCTTCGGTGACACTGAAAAAGAATGGCGACGTCTATGAGGCCTCATCACCGATGCTCATCAATCTGGGCAATGAGATTGTGAGTGGCGGAGACGGCATGGACATACACAACGCCACCCTCACACCCTTCGTGGAACTGCCGATGACTCCCGCCGACCCGATAATAATCGACCTGTCGTATGAAGAGGGTATCTCGATGCTTCTTTTCACCATTCTGAACTACGACACCGAGGGTGTGCCCCTTGACACGGACCGTCTGTTCTTCAACGTCTTTGTCAACGGCGAGAAGTACACATTCACACCTGAGAAAGAGTTCGTCACCGAACCCATCACCGACATACCATTCACCTACTCCAATGATGACTCATTCCTGATGAACGGTGGTGACGGCCTGTTCATTGCCGCCATCGAGGGCGAGGTACGGTCCATGGGCGTACAGTCATTCTACCTCAACGGTGCCAACAAAGATGACATACGCCGCTCGGAAATAGTCACCGAGGGAGAGTCAGCCATCAATGAGGTGAGCGCCGAATCACCCGTGGTGGACACCCGCTACTACAATCTCAACGGCGTCGAGGTGCATAACCCCGGAAACGGTCTCTTCATCAAGAAAATCACCCGTGCCAACGGTAAGGTGGAGACCACCAAGGCCATCATCCGCTGATCCCCCACCTCTTTATATAGAAAGATACAAAGTTTATATAGAAAGATACAAAGGGACAAAAAGGACAAAAGTGACAGAAAGTTAATTATCTTTGTGATAATTAATTATTTTCTGTCACTTTTGTCCTTTTTGTCCCTTTGTATCCTTCTATATTGATTGCCTTTTGTCCCTTTGTATCCTTCTATATTTGTATTCTGATATTTCAGTCAGGGGTGGAGAAGAGCGGTGTGGAGAGGTATCGCTCGCCGGTGTCGGGAAGGATGGTCACGATGGTCTTACCCTCATTCTCCGGCAATCGTGCCAATCCGATGGCGGCGTAGAGCGCGGCTCCCGACGATATGCCGGCGAGAAGCCCCTCGGCCGAAGCAAGAAGGCGTGCGCCCTCGAAAGCAGCCTCATCGCTCACCTCTACAATCTCGTCGACCACCGACTCATCATAATTGGCAGGTATGAATCCGGCACCTATACCCTGGATCTTGTGCGGACCGGGCTTGCCACCGGCCAGTACCGGCGATGCGGACGGCTCGACCGCCACAGCCCTGACGGATGGATCATGGCGTTTGAGCCCGCGGGCTGTGCCACACAGAGTACCACCGGTGCCCACACAGGCCACGAAGATATCCACCCGGCCATCAGTATCCCGCCATATTTCCTGAGCCGTGGTGCGCTCATGTATGGCAGGGTTGGCCGGATTGTCGAACTGCGACGGGATGATCGATCCGGGGGTGGCTGCGTGGATCTCCTCAGCCTTGCGTATGGCACCCGCCATACCCTCGGCCCCCGGCGTGAGGACGAGGGTGGCACCAAGGGCTTTGAGCAGACGGCGACGCTCCTCGCTCATGGTCTCGGGCATCGTGAGGATCAGAGTGTAGCCGCGCAGGCGCGATATCCATGCCAGACCGATGCCGGTATTGCCGCTGGTAGGCTCTATGAGTGTGGCTCCGGGAGCTATTTTTCCCTCCCGTTCGGCAGCCTCTATCATGGCGAGAGCCGCGCGGTCCTTTACACTTCCGGCCGGATTGAAACTCTCTATCTTTACGAGAATGCGGGCCTTGAGCCCGAGGTCGCGTTCTATGTTTCTAACTTCAAGCAGAGGTGTGTTGCCTATGAGGTCGGTGAGGGATGTCGCTATCATACTTTTACCTTAATATATATTATTATATTTTTTTAAATGCCTGATCGAGATCGGCGATGATATCATCTATATGCTCCGTGCCGATGGACAGGCGCACGGTAGCGGGGGTGATGTGGCACTGGCTGAGCTCCTCGGGTGTCATCTGCGAGTGGGTGGTCGTGGCCGGATGTATCACGAGACTTTTAACATCGGCCACATTGGCCAGAAGCGAAAAGACCTCCAACGAGTCGATGAACCGCCAGGCCTGCTCCTTGCCCCCCTTGATCTCGAAGGTGAATATGCTGCCTCCGCCATTCGGGAAATACCGACGGTAGAGGGCATTGTCGGGATGATCCGGGAGTGAGGGATGGTTCACCTTGGCCACTTTCGGGTGATGAGACAGATAGTCCACCACCCTGAGGGCATTCTCCACATGGCGCTCCACTCTCAACGAGAGGGTCTCGAGGCCCTGCAGTAGTATAAACGCATTGAAGGGTGAGATGGTTGCACCGGTATCGCGCAGTATCACGGCGCGTATGCGTGTGACAAACGGGCACTCGGGGGCCACATCCGCAAATACAGCTCCATGGTAATTGGGATCGGGCGAGGCGAGCGTGGGGTAGCTGCGCGACGAGCCTTTCCAGTCGAAACGCCCCGACTCCACTATCACACCGCCGAGACTCGAGCCATGACCGCCAATGAATTTTGTGGCCGAGTGCACCACGATGTCGGCACCATGCTCGAAGGGACGCATCAGATATGGTGTACCGAAAGTATTGTCAACGATGAGGGGAAGCCCGTGACGGTGGGCCACTGCAGCTACGCCTTCGATATCGAGCACCTCGCTATTGGGGTTGCCGAAGGTCTCGGCATAGATAGCCTTGGTTTCCGGGCGGATGGCTGCCTCGAGCGCCTGGAGATCGTTGACATTCACTATGGTGTGATCCACCCCTTGCGATGCGAGCGTATGAGTGATGAGATTGAATGATCCGCCATACATATTGTCGGCCGCCACTATGTGGTCGCCGGGCAGGAGTATGTTCTGCAGGGCATAAGTCACCGCTGCCGCACCGGAGGCCACGGCAAGCGCACCGGAGCCACCCTCGAGCGCGGCCATGCGGCACTCGAGCACATCCTGGGTGGGATTGTTGAGGCGGCCGTAAATATTGCCCGGCTCGGAGAGGTCAAAACGTGCAGCGGCGTTGGCCGAGCTGCCGAACACATAGGATGTGGTCTGATAAATGGGTACGGCACGGGCATCGGTGGCCGGATCCGGTTGTTCCTGACCGGCATGCAGTTGCAGGGTCTCGAAATGATATTTGCTGTTTTTTACCATCAGAAATAAACTTTTGTATGTTTTTATGATCACAAAATTAATATAAATTTACTGCATGGCATCATTTTTCTAAAAAATAGCATCCAGACGTGTCAGATCCGAAAAACAACCGCAGCCCACAGATTGTTTTCTTGAAAAAAATCAGTATTTTTGTAGTCCTATGAGAAAGATATTACTCACACTCGCACTTCTGCTCGGAGTGGTCGCCGCCACCTGTGCGGCCACACGCGACAGCGGCGAGGTCACATTCGAGAAAAAACGCATAGACTTCGGCACCGTAAGCTCGACCGGCGGGATGGTGAAGATGGACTATGTGTTCACTAACGGCACATCATCACCCGTAAGCATAGTCACCGTGACCAACGGCGGTTGCAACTGCACCAAGCCCCAGTTTCCGCTCGAACCGATAGCTCCGGGCAAGAAAGGGCATATCACCATACAGTTCGACCCGCGCAACTATTCGGGCGAGGTGAACCGCGAGGTAAAAGTGAAATTCAGCAACTCGCGCAAAAGGACAAAACTCACATTCACCGGCGTAGTAATCCACAAGAAATGAACAAACCGCTGTTTTCATTCATCGCCCTCTCAGCCATGCTTACGGCCGGATCTGCCGTGGCTGACGTAAGATGGCTTGAGAAGAACCATGACTTCGGGGCTTTCGACGAGAACATGGGCACCGTATACTGCGACTTCCGTCTTGTCAACGAAGGGTCTGAGCCGATAGCCATAATGTCGGCACGCGCCAACTGCGGGTGCACCCGTCCCGACTACAGCCATGACCCGGTGGCACCTGGCGACACGGCCGTGATACGTGTGGGTTTCGACCCCTCGGGGCGACCGGGCCGGTTCAACAAACGCATATACGTGGACTGCAACACGGAACCGTCGCGCACCACTCTCTCCATACAGGGCACGGTGATAGGGCGCGGCAATACGCTGCGTTCGCGCTATCCCTTCAATGTGGGAGAGAGCGGAGTAAAACTGCGCTCCACCAATATCCCTTATGGCAAAGTGTACCGCGGCGCCACATCGGGCCAGTATATAGAGTGTTATAACGCCACGTCCGACACCATCCGCCCGCGCGTGGAGGATGTCCCGTCATATATCAACGTGATGATACAGCCTGCTGCAGTGCCTCCGGGCGAACAGTTCATCATATCGACTGTACTCCACACCGGACCCAAGACCCCCGACTGGGGGATAGCCACCGGCCGGTTCACATTCTATCCCGATGCCTCGTCCACCGACGGCCAGGAGATCGAGACCGTAGCCATAGTGAGCGAGGACTTCTCCAAACTCACCGATGCCGAACGGGCGCAGGCGCCACTCCTCGACACCGATGTCACCTCCATAGACCTCGGCTCCGTCAGACGGACCGACAAGCCATCGCGCCATCAGTTCACCATCACCAACAAGGGCAAGAGCCCACTGCTGCTGCGCCGGGTGTCATGCTCTGACCCGGCTGTGACCGTGAAAGTGAAAGACACCAAAATCAAGCCGGGCAAAAAGGCCCGGGTGGAGGTGGATGTCGACCCCGCAGCCGTGAAAAGCTCCGAGCTGCTCAACGCCCGCATCAACATCATAGCCAATGATCCCGACCACCCCAACACCACAGTCCGTGTGGTGGGCGAGATGAAATAATCACCTGCATCATACCGAAGATCACCATGGAACATATAGAGAATGATTCACGTTTCGGTGGCCTCACCGTCAACTCTGGAGTGACACAGCCGCCGGTAGTCAACCCCTATCTCAAAAAACGCAGGCGCGCCTCCCTCCCATCCGCCGCAGAGATGGTGGAGGGTATACTGAAGGGTGATATCACCACTCTGTCGCGTGCAGTGACACTCGTGGAGAGCCTTTCGCCTTCACATCAGGCCATAGCGCAGGAGATCATTGAGAAGTGTCTGCCCTACTCGGGCCGGTCCAGGCGCATAGGCATCACCGGAGTGCCCGGAGCCGGAAAGAGCACATCCATCGATGTGTTCGGACTCCATGTGCTCAAGCAGGGAGGCAAGCTCGCGGTCCTCGCCATCGACCCTTCGAGCGAACGCACCAAGGGGAGCATACTAGGCGACAAGACCCGCATGGAGAAACTATCCACCCATCCCGGCGCATTCATACGCCCCAGCCCGTCGGCAGGATCGCTCGGCGGTGTGGCCCGCAAGACCAGAGAGACGATAGTCCTGTGCGAGGCAGCCGGGTTTGACAACATCTTTGTGGAGACCGTGGGCGTGGGCCAGAGCGAGACAGCAGTCCATTCGATGGTGGACTTCTTCCTGCTCATACAGCTTGCCGGTACCGGCGATGAACTGCAGGGCATAAAACGCGGCATCATGGAGATGGCCGACGGTATAGTGATCAACAAGGCCGACGGCGACAATATAGCACGTGCGCAGCTGGCACAGACCCAGTTCCGCTCGGCGCTCCACCTCTTCCCCATGCCCGAATCGGGATGGAGTCCCGAGGTGCTCACCTATTCGGGGTACTACGAGATCGGTATCGAGGAGGTGTGGGACATGATAGACCGCTACTTCGACTTCGTGATGGCAAACGGATACTTCGGGCGCAAACGCGCGCGTCAGGCCAAATACTGGATGTATGAGACCATCGACGAGCAACTGCGCAACAATTTCTACAACAATCCCGAGATAGAACGTATGCTTGCCGAAAAGGAGAGCCGCGTGCTCGCCAATATGCAGAGCTCATTCACTGCCGCCAGAGATGTACTCGATCTGTATTTCAGCATGAAATAAAAACTCACCATACAATAACAGGCCCGTCATCGCGACGGGCCTGTTGTTTTTTAACCTTAAATCTAATACCATGAAAACACAGTGCAAATAATAGTAACTACACCTATCTAACATTCCGGCCGGAAAGATGGTTCACAGGTATTGAATTTTTAACCTTCGTTAACACTACGTAGATAATCATAATGCAAAGAAAGGACAGAAGTGACAAAATCCAATCATCAGTACGACAATTGATTATTTTGTCACTTCTGTCCTTTCTTTATCCTTCTGTCAATTATTATGACCGGTGGGATTACTTTCCGCCGTTGTTGTTATCGTTGCTTACGGGGAAGTAGAATCCGAGGCTCGATGAGACGTCATAGACACCCAGCTGGTATGACATGGTCAGCGCTGAGAGATCGACTGTGAAATTGATGGCAGTGACGCCTGAGGTAAGTGTGGACGATGCGCGGAGATTGGTGAGCGAGCAACCCTCTATCTCCTTGCCGTTGCCGAAATAGTAGAGCTTGTAGACGGTGTCGGCCTCGGGGGTGATGGTGAAGCCGTTGTTGTTGAACTTGACAGGCACACCCTTGATCATGAACGACTGGGTGGGCAGAGTCTCGCCAAATTTCATGTCGTAGAACGATATGTCGGCTGTCTTCTTCTCATGGTTGAGCTGGACCACATACTTGTTGCTCTCCTTGTCGGTATACGATTTCGGCGAACCGGTCGAATCGGTATAACGGCTTACAGTGGTACCCACGAATACATTTACCACCGGGAAGCAAGCCACCTCATAGCGGTTGTTGATCGTGTAGTTGAGCAGGTAGATGGGATACAGGCGCCATGAGTTGTTGAACAGGAGCATGCGCGAGGGGTTGCTGCGGAGGGTGAACTTGTCGAACACCGTTGTGGACGATGCGTTGACATTCTCGGGAGTGAGGTTCGAACCCTTTATCTCGAAGAGGCCCGAGGTCTGGTCTACCTTGAGGGGAAGCTCGGGGAGCTTGAAAGAGAGACCGGAGAGGTCGGACGAGAGCTTGAGATTGGTCATGTCGACCTTGACAGTCTCGCCGGTATAGTCAAAGCGCATGGAATAGTTCACGCCCTGATATGTGGCGACGTCGCCGGTCTCGAGATCGGTGACATAGTTGAAGCAGGCTTCCCCACCGTAAGTATATGTAGCCTCGTCCTTGGGCTCGGAACCGCTGCTGAGGCAGGAGGAAAGGAGCGCTGCCGGAAGGAGGGCGAGCGCAAATGTCTTGATAATTTTCATTTGTTTCGGTTTAGTATTGTCCATTTAATAACGCAAGGAAACGTCACTTATTGTACATCAAAGTTGAGTCTGAGCGTAACACCGCCCCTGACGGGCTTGCCACGCTGGAAATGAGTTGTTGAACAGGAGCATGCGCGAGGGGTTGCTGCGGAGGGTGAACTTGTCGAACACCGTTGTGGACGATGCGTT
>CAJTJG010000003.1:0-38309 GCA_910576785.1 uncultured Duncaniella sp. | reverse complement strand
AAGGAAACGTCACTTATTGTACATCAAAGTTGAGTCTGAGCGTAACACCGCCCCTGACGGGCTTGCCACGCTGGAAAAATGTATTGCCGATACTCTCGTAGCGGAACACGTCGAAGCGTGTGTCGGTGAGATTTTTCCCCCAGAAGTCCAGGCTCCACCATGAGTGCTCGAGCTTGACCGACATGCCCAGCTCGGCATAGAAGTCCTGACGGTAGAGATTCTCCTCATCCCAGTATATCGGTCCTGTGCAACGCAGCGTGGGGTTGAAACTTATGGCAGAGAGCCAGCTGCAATCGAGAGGCAACCGGTAAGATACACCGGCAAAAAGCGTGTGCGAGGGGGCATAGGGCACGCGCTTGCCCGAGAGGTCGGCCTTGCCGTTGTGGAAACGGCGGAACTCCGCGTGGGTGTAGCCGTAGGCCACATCCATGCGCCAGCGCGATGTGGGGGTGTATCTCAAAGTGAGCTCGCCACCTATCGAACGGGCGCGTCCGGCGTTGGCCATCATGCGTCCGGTGGTGGTGCCTTCGGGAAAGAGCGTCACCTGCTGGTCGCGGACGTCGATAAGAAATGCCGAGATGGTGGAGTAGACACGTCCGTCGTGGCAGGATATGTGACCGCCCACCTCATAGTTCCATGACACTTCGGGACGATAGCTCACAATCCCGTCCACATCATATTCAGGCGGTGTGCCCATGGCCGACATCATCTTGGACTGGAGGATATCGCTGAACATCTGCGTGTTGAATCCTCCGGCCTTGTAGCCCTTGGCCACGGAGAGGAAGAGGGCAGAGTTGCGGAGATTGTAGGTGACCGACAGATTGGGGAGCAGTTCGCGGAATGTCTGACGCAGACGACCGTCATCGTTGATATTTATCTCGCGGGAACCCATCGGACGCTGACCGCGATACATGGTGGCCGATGTGCTGACATCGCTCGCATATGTCAGCGATGTGTGCTCGAAGTCAAAGCGTATGCCCGCCGAGAGAGTCCAGCGGCCGAGGTCGACCGTGCTGCGGTGGTAGAGGGCAAAACCTCTCACCGGGTTGAGGAAGTGACTGTCGAGCACAAAACTGTCATCATCCCATTCCAGATGCATCCCCATCTGCTGCAGTGCGGGCGAGGAGTTGATATTGTCCTCGATCAGATGTGTTATGCCATCCTCCTTGAATGTCACTGGAGCGTGCATGCGGTTGTGCTTGTAAAAGCCGAATGCACCGGCCAACCAGCTGTAGCATCCTGCCGAGCCACGCAGCACCAGATCCTGGGTGATGCTCTTCTCGTGCTGACGCTGCGTGAGGGTGAAGTAGCTCTGCGGCAGAAAGTCCTGGTCGAGCGTCATGTTGTCGCTCAGATAGTGGAGTCCGGTGATGGAGGCGAGGGTAAATCCGGGACCGTTCCAGCTCACTGTGACACCGTCAGTGACACTGCGGCGGCGGTAGAACATGGGGTCGTTGTAGTTGATATCGCCCGTTTCGGCCGAGGCATAGGCATAGCCGCGCTGATCCACGAAATCGGCCGAGAAGACATTCTCGATATTGACCACGCCTGACGGACGCCACACCGTACGCCATCTCAGCGACTCCTCTTCGCCACGGCCCGCCTTGCGGCCATCGTAGAGGTTGCGGAAATAGCCGCGCTCGTTGGTATTATAGAAGTTGAGGCTCATGGCCACCTTGGGGCCAAGGCGTTTGTAGAACCCTATGGCATCGCGCAGCGATCCGTTGGTGGTCACTCCGGCCATCATGCGCACCCCCTGATAGTTCATGGGCGATATGGTGTAGACATTCACCAGACCGGCTATAGTGTTGCGACCGTAGAGCGTGGACTGCGGACCGCGCAGCACTTCTATGCGCTCCACATCGGCCATCTCGAAATCGAATCCGTTTTTATTTAGATAAGGGATATTGTCCACATTGAGTCCCACGGCAGCCTGGTCGATACGCGCACCTATGCCGCGCACATATATGGAAGAGGTCATCCTCGAGCCATATTCAGGCATGTAGAAATTGGGGGCCACATCGCTCACACCCTTCATGCCGGCGATATTGAACCGCTCTATCTCACCGCGGCTCACCGTAGTGACCGTCACGGGCTGTCGCAACAGGGTGGAAGACTGCTTTATGGCCGTCACACTCACCTCGTCGAGATTGAGAGTGGAGTCAGGAGCCGCAACCGTGGCGGCCGATATGCCACCCCATCCAAACATTGCCGTAATAATGACAAGGGACGCTCTGTATGAATTCATCGGTAAATCCTTAAAAATTGTATTTGAGGGCGCAAAGTTACACTATTCGGATGTAATGTGCAAATACGCTCATTGCACCTCATAGTTGAGTATGGCCTCCACCATGTAGAGCGACCGTATGTCGGTGCGCTCCACATCCATGTCATCGTAGGCGGGATTGTCGCTGTGGAGTATCACCTTGGCCGGATCGGGATGCCGGCGCACGAATTTGACCATACGCATGGCGTCGAGCTCCACCACATATATCTGTCCCCAGAATATATTGCGTCCGCAGGGTATGTCGCGTATGGCCACATAGCCGCCGTTGACAATACGCGGCGACATGCTGTCGCCCCTCACCTTGACCAGTGCGCACCCCTCGGGGATCTCCGGGAGTATGACATGCCCCACGGGGAGCGTCTCGCCAAACAACGCCGAAAGCGGGCGGCACCCGGCGGTGACGTCAAGATCGTAGACCGGTATACCAGCCTCGGAGCACCGGGGCACGATCTGATCAGACACAAGCACCTCGCGCGCGGCAGGAGTTTTCTCGTAGGGAGTGCCCTCGCCCGTGACGAGCCACTGCTTGGACACGCCCATATCGATGACTATACGGTTGACAAGGCCCTCGCTGAAAGGAAGTTTGCCACTGAGCACCTTCGAGAGATTGGACGGATCGAGGCGCAACAGTTCAGCAGTGCGTCTCTGCGTGAGCCCGCGCGACTGCATGATGTGGCGCAGACGCGCCGTGATGGATCCATTATATTCCATAGTCATATTCACTATATATACCATGACAAAGATACAACATCGTTGGCATAAAAACAAGACTGTGATATTTTTTATCATTTCAAGCATCATAACGCATTGTGAATTGGAAAATTATTGCTACCTTTGCGCCGCTTTGCACCCACCGGTCCGACCGGAATGCAGGCAGATACAATTAACCCTATTTATTAACCCCATTTAGTTTTAATGACTGAAGAAGTAAAAAACACCCCGATCGCTGATTTCGATTGGGATGCTTACGAAAAAGGCGAGACCAAGGGCGACAAGTCGCGCGAGGAACTCACCAAGACCTATGATGAATCGCTCAACACCGTGCGTGACAAGGACGTAATCGAAGGTACCATCATCGCCCTCAACAAGCGTGAGGCTGTGGTTAACATCGGCTACAAGAGCGACGGCATCATCCCCATGAGCGAATTTCGCTACAACCCCGACATCAAGGTGGGCGACACCGTTGAGGTCTTCATCGAGAATCAGGAAGACAAGAAGGGCCAGCTCATCCTTTCTCACCGCAAAGCCCGCGCAGCCCGTTCCTGGGACCGCATCAACGAGGCTCTGGAGAAAGACGAAGTCATCAAGGGCTTCATCAAGTGCCGCACCAAAGGCGGCATGATCGTCGACGTGTTCGGCATCGAGGCATTCCTCCCCGGCTCACAGATCGACGTCAAGCCCATCCGCGACTACGATATCTTCGTTGGCAAGACCATGGAGTTCAAGGTCGTGAAGATCAATCAGGAATTCAAGAACGTGGTTGTCAGCCACAAGGCTCTCATCGAGGCCGAGCTCGAGCAGCAGAAGCGCGAGATCATCGCCAAGCTCGAGAAGGGTCAAGTGCTCGAGGGCTCGGTCAAGAACATCACTTCCTACGGTGTGTTCATCGACCTCGGCGGCGTAGACGGCCTCATCCACATCACTGACCTCTCCTGGGGCCGCGTAAGCCACCCCGAGGAAGTGGTTCAGCTCGACCAGAAGCTCAATGTCGTTATTCTCGACTTCGACGACGAGAAGAAGCGCATCGCTCTCGGTCTCAAGCAGCTCCTCCCCCATCCCTGGGACGCTCTCAGCGCCGACCTCAAGGTGGGCGACAAGGTCAAGGGCAAAGTCGTTGTCATGGCCGACTACGGTGCGTTTGTTGAGATCGCACCCGGCGTCGAGGGCCTGATCCACGTAAGCGAGATGTCCTGGAGCCAGCACCTCCGTTCCGCTCAGGACTTCCTCAAGGTGGGCGACGAGATCGAAGCTGTCATCCTCACCCTCGACCGCGAGGACCGCAAGATGTCGCTCGGCCTCAAGCAGCTCAAGAACGATCCCTGGGAGAACATCGAGACAAAGTATCCCGTGGGCAGCAAGCACTCCGCCCGCGTGCGCAACTTCACCAACTTCGGCGTGTTCGTTGAGATCGAGGAGGGCGTAGACGGCCTCATCCACATCTCCGACCTCTCCTGGACCAAGAAGGTGAAGCACCCCAGCGAATTCACCCAGATCGGTGCCAACATCGACGTTCAGGTACTCGAGATCGACAAGGACAACCGTCGTCTCTCCCTCGGCCACAAGCAGCTCGAGGAGAATCCCTGGGATGTATTCGAGACCATCTTCACCGTTGGCTCCATCCACGAGGGTACCATCATCGAGATGGTAGAAAAGGGCGCTGTCATCGCTCTCCCCTACGGCGTAGAGGGCTTCGCTACTCCCAAGCACCTCGTCAAGGAGGATGGCTCACGCGCACAGCTCGACGAGAAGCTCAACTTCAAGGTGATCGAGTTCAACAAGGACTCCAAGCGCATCATCCTCTCCCACAGCCGCATCTTCGAGGACGAGCAGAAGGGCGAGCGCACAGAGCAGCCCCGCAAGCGCGAGACCCGCAACGACAACAACCGTCGTGGTGGCCGTCGTGCCGAGGAAGCTCCCATGCTCAACACTCCGCTCGAGAAGACTACCCTCGGCGACCTCGAGGCCCTCGCAAGCCTCAAGGAGAAGCTCGCAGGCAAGTAATTCCCTCTGCCGGGACATATCGCCCGGCATGAGTCTGCATCCACAATAAGGATACAGAAGATCAGATAAAGGACAGAAGTGACACGGAACCACAAGCTCCGTCACTTCTGTCCTTTCTTTATCATCATACATTGACGTCACGACATATTTCAACCACTGACTCACGATATTGGATTATTTTTTGTAACTTTGCTTGCTAATTTCACCCTAAAACTATTTACTGCCTAATGAGAAGATGGCGCATTGAGGACAGCGCAGAGCTGTACAACATTCATGGATGGGGTCGCAAGTACTTCTCCATCAACGAAAAAGGCAACGTATCCGTAACACCCAGAGAGGGTTACGCATCCGTTGACCTCCGTGAAGTCATGGACGAACTGCAGGTGAGAGATATCACCTCGCCCGTACTTCTGCGCTTCCCCGACATACTCGACAACCGCATCGAGAAGATATCCAACTGTTTCGCCCAGGCTTCAGAGCAGTACAACTACAAGGCTAAGAACTATATCATCTACCCCATCAAGGTCAACCAGATGCGTCCGGTGGTAGAGGAGATAGTATCGCACGGCGAGAAGTTCAACATCGGACTCGAAGCCGGATCCAAACCCGAGCTCCATGCCGTCCTCGCCACCAACATCAAGGAAAACGCCCTCATAATCTGCAACGGCTACAAGGACAAGACCTTCATCGAGCTGGCCCTCCTGGCCCAGAAGATGGGCCGCCGCATATATATAGTGGTGGAAAAACTCAATGAGCTCCGCATCATATCCGAAGTGGCCCGGCGCATGAACATCGAGCCAAACATAGGCATACGCATCAAGCTCGCGTCCTCGGGATCCGGAAAATGGGAGACCAGCGGCGGCGACCAGTCGAAATTCGGCCTCAACTCCTCCGAGCTCCTCGAGGCGCTCGACTATCTGGAACGCAACAAGATGAGCAATTGCCTCAAACTCATCCACTTCCACATAGGCAGCCAGATCACCAAGATACGCCGTATCAAGAACGCCCTGCGCGAGGCCACGCAATTCTACGTACAGCTCTGCAACATGGGCTTCGGAGTGGAATTCATGGATATCGGCGGTGGACTCGGCGTGGACTACGACGGCACCCGCAACCCCGCCTCCGGATCGTCAATGAACTACTCCATACAGGAGTATGCCAACGATGCCGTGTCGGCCATCGTGGACGCATGCGAGAAAAACAATCTGCCGCAGCCCAACATCATCAACGAGAGCGGACGATCGCTCACAGCCCATCATTCGGTGCTCGTGTTCGAAGTGCTCGAGACCACACATCTGCCTCTCTGGAAGGAGTCGAAGGATGTGGACGAGAGCGACCACGAACTCGTGCGCGAGCTCTATGCCATATGGGACAAGCTCGACCAGCAGACATCGCTCGAGAGCTGGCACGACGCGCTCCAGATACGCGAGGAAGCGCTCGACCTGTTCAGCCTCGGTCTGCTCGACCTGCGCACACGCGCCCAGATCGAGGAGCTCTTCTGGTCAGTGGCACGCGAGGTAGGCGATATCGCCGCCGAGATGAAACACGCCCCCGAGGAGCTTAGAAAAGTCATCAAGATGGTGCCCGACAAGTATTTCTGCAACTTCTCGCTCTTCCAGTCGCTCACCGACTCATGGGCCATCGACCAGGTGTTTCCCATCATCCCCCTGTCGCGTCTCGACGAGCGTCCGTCACGCACATGCACCCTCCAGGACATCACCTGCGACTCCGACGGCAAGATAGCCAACTTCATATCCAACACCGGCGGTACCGTCTCATCACTCCCCGTGCATCCGGTCAAGCAGAATGAACCATATTATCTCGGCGTATTCCTCGTGGGAGCATATCAGGAGATACTCGGCGACATGCACAATCTGTTCGGCGACACAAACGCCGTACACATCTCCGTCTACAAGGACCGCTATGAGATAGACCGTATCATCGACGGCGAGACCGTGGCCGACGTGCTCGACTACGTGCAGTTCAACCCCAAGAAGCTCGTGCGCAACGTAGAGGCATGGGTGACAGCCTCCATGAAAGAGGGTAAGATCTCGCCCGAGGAGGGCCGCGAATTCCTCAGCAACTACCGCTCCGGCCTCTACGGCTACACCTATATAGAAAAGGACTGATGGCACACCGCTACTTCATGCGGCTGTCCTACCGCGGGGAGCCTTTCCACGGATGGCAGTGCCAGCCGGGAGCCATATCCGTGCAGGAGGTCATCGAGGCCGCCCTCTCCAAGGTGCTCCGCTCACCCATGAAGATAGTAGGCGCCGGCCGCACCGATGCCGGGGTGAACGCACGCATGATGGTGGCCCATTTCGACACCGACACACCCCTACCCCTACCCGCCGAACGGCTGGTGGGAGCGCTCAACTCGCTCGTAGGACGCGATATAGCCATCCACGATGTATATGAGGTGGACCCCGGACTCCATGCCCGTTTCGATGCCACATCGCGTACTTATCACTACTACGCCGTGTGCGGCAAGTCGCCGTTTCTCTACCCGTTGTCGTGGCGCGCTCCGCAGGGGCTCGACTATGAGATGATGAACCGCGCCGCACAGCTACTGCTCACCACATCCGATTTCACCTCCTTTGCCAAGCTCCACACCGATGCCAAGACCAACATCTGCAAGGTGACTCATGCCCAGTGGCATCGCGTGGCCCTCCCCGATCCCGACACCGAGGCATGGGTATTCATCATAACGGCTGACCGCTTTCTGCGCAATATGGTCCGCGCCGTGGTGGGCACCCTTGTCGATGTGGGACGCGGCAAGCTATCGGTGGACGATTTCGCGGCCATCATAGAGCGCCGTGACCGGTGTGCTGCAGGCACTTCCATGCCACCGCAGGCTCTATATCTCTGGGACGTTACATATCCCGAATAGCCACGCTGCCATAATTGACAGAGGCTATGTCATAATTGACAGAAAGATACAAAAGGACAAAGAAAGGACAAAAGCGACAGAACATAATTAATTATCACACAAATAATTAATATCTGTCACTTTTGTCCTTTCTTTATCCTTTTGTATCCCTCTATATTTTGACACATTGGCCGTATCATCCCGCATAGCAATTGTTAATAATAGCAAAATTCTCAAAATAAAACTTGAACACCGCACAATAAACCGTATCTTTGTAACAATCTTTTTTAACCAATCATCTAACCAACTTATGAGAAAATCAATTATCTCATTGACATTCTGCATGTTAATGGGGGGGGTAAGCATTCTTGCCCAAACCAATTCGGCTGATTTCGAGACAATGGGCGATGCCAATGGCTCATACACCACCAGAACATCCACCGCCGGATGGACAGCCAAGAACGCCGCACTCGTATCTATCGATGGCACCATCGCCCCTACCCTCAACGGCAAGACATCAGCAGTAGGTGAGATCAAATCACCGCTGCTCGCCGATGGCATCAATTCACTGTCATTCAACTACACCAACACATTCTCTGAAAGTAATGGCGTAAAACTCGAAGTAAGCATTTTTGACAAAGATAACATCCTTGTAGAAAAGAAAACTCTCGAGAATACCTCCGTAACAACCAAGGAGATCTACACATACACATATGAGGACATCGCATGGGAAGGTGAATTCTATATCCAGATAAAAAACCTATGCCCGACAAACAATTCCTCTAAAAACAAGGACCGCGTCTCCATCTGGAACCTCTCCTGGGAGTCATACTCCGAGAATGCCCCTGTCCTCGCTCCCGCCAACCTCGCTTTCGCTCAGGAAGCCTACGAGGTTGACGTCAACGACACCAACACTATCGATCTCGGTCTGACAAAAGACACCGACGCTCCCGTGGTCTACACCTCGAGCAACGAGGCCTTCACCGTTGACGAAAACGGCATTGTGTCATTCACAGCCATGGGCACAACCACAATCACCGCCACAACCGAAGCTACAGACGCCTTCAAGGCCGGCTCCGCTACATGTACCGTTACCGTCAATGACCGCACCGTCCTCCTCGACGAGATCACAACCGGATTCTTCGAAGGTTTCACAGCCACAAGCTACACAGCCTACGATGCATCGTCAACCTACGCCGACTACTTCATCGTAGCATCCAACAACTCAGGCAAGATCCAATGGAACCGCGGTAACGATAATGGCGTCAACTCCGGCCTTGCCGTAAACACCAAAGAGGGATACCACCCAGTCAAATTCATCATCGAGACTTCCGCCAATGTAGATATCTTCACTTCCGATGTGCCCTACACAAGCCCGGCCGAGGCCACCGAGAACCCTGTGGAGACACTTGCAAAGGGTGAGAACACCTACATCATCCCCGATGGCGTCAGAAACTTCGCCATCCGTCCCAATGGAACAAAATCCATGTCAGTGACCAAACTCGTGATCTTCTACGAGGCTGACGAGGAAGTTGCCGCCCCCGAGATCCCGACCATCGAATTCGATGGATTCGAGCCCGAGATCACCAGCTACATGCTCGGCGACTACAACAACTCAGTGACCATCAACCTCTCGCATGCCGATGCCGACATCTGGCACAAGTTTGTGAAAGCCAATGCACCCCTCCAGGCTGCCGAAGCAGAGGCTGATGACCGCGACGGCTTCAACCTCCACGACGGAACGCCCATCACCATCACCGAGCCCGGCATACTTCACGTATATGCCGAGAAGAACGGCAAGCGCAGCGAGACAAAGACCATCGAATTTGTTGACGGTTCCAGCTCCATCACCAACATCGAGGCCGCCGGCAACAACGCCCCCGTAGAGTACTTCAATCTCCAGGGCATACGCATCGACAACCCCGCCGCCGGTTCCGTAGTGATCCGCCGCCAGGGCAGCGACATCCGCAAGATCGTGGTAAGATAACACAGCTACTCCCGCCCCACATCCCCGCAAAAGGGGCATAAAAAAACAGGCATAAGGGGGACAAAAGAAACACATGGATCAAATGACCACCCGTCATTCAAAACCCCACCCGTTTCTTTTGTCCCCCTTATGTCTGTTTTCTTTTCCCAACTTTCCACATTATTTTCAATGTGCATCTCGTTAAAAAATCTTTCGGTTTTTCCGAAAGATTTTCGTATATTTGCACTGCATTTTGCGCCCTGTGCCGGAGGGATTTCTCCGCACATCATCCAATGATTTACCAATCAAGGCATTAAGCCCGAAAGATCACGATAAATTCAACATATGATAGCATTAGCAATTCAAAATGCGACCCTCGCGGTGGTGGCCCTTCTGACAGGTGTCGCCCTCGTGGCCGTCGCGCTTTGGCTCGCCGGGTTGATCTCACCCCGCTCGTTCAACCCCCAGAAAGGCGAGGCTTACGAATGTGGTATCCCTACCCGAGGCGAGTCAATGGCTCAGTTCAAGGTGGGATATTATCTTTTTGCCATCCTCTTCCTGATGTTTGACGTCGAGACAGTATTCCTCTACCCCTGGGCTGTGAGAGTACACGAACTCGGCACACAGGGACTCACGGCAATCGCAGTATTTTTCGGCATCATAGTGCTGGGCCTCGTCTATGCCTGGCGGAAAGGAGCTCTTGAATGGAAGTAACAACGCAAGGCATGCCCTACGAGGCATGGAAAGACAACGAATATATCGAGAAGCTCGTCAAGGAGCTTCAGGAGTCGGGCACCAACGTCATCGTGGGCAGCCTCGACAAACTTATCAACTGGGGGCGGTCTAACTCTATCTGGCCTCTCACTTTCGCCACCAGTTGCTGCGGCATCGAATTTGTGTCGCTCGGCGCGGCCCGCTATGACATGGCCCGCTTTGGCTGGGAAGTGGCGCGAGCCTCGCCCCGCCAGGCCGACTTCATGATGGTGGCCGGAACCATCGTCCACAGGATGGTGCCCGTATTCCGCCGCCTCTACGACCAGCTCGCCGAGCCCAAATACGTCATCGCATGCGGCAGCTGCGCCATCTCAGGCGGCCCCTTCAAGAAAAGCTATCATGTGGCCATGGGCATCGAGGACATCGTACCCGTCGATGTCTTTGTCCCCGGCTGTCCCCCACGTCCCGAGGCCATGATCTACGGCATCATGCAGCTCTCGCGCAAGATCAAGGTGGAGAAGTTCTTCGGTGGCGTAAACCGTCAGGAAAGCCAGAAGGAATTTCTTGCCGCTCACCCCGTGGAAGGAGTAAACGACTGATTTCATCACTTTCATTGTATCATCATCACACATCAATATAATGGCCGATATAAAGGAAAAGATTTCCAAACTGTTTCCCGAAGCCACCTTCGCCCCTGATGCCGCCGTCACGGAGATAACAATCCCCGATGAAAAATGGCACGACCTGGCCCACACTCTGCGCCACGACCTCGGTTTTGACTTCCTCATCACAATCGTGGGCATGGACTGGAAGGAGCAGGGCCTCGGTTGCATCTACGAACTCTCCGCCACCGCCACCAACGCCTGCATCTCTGTCAAGGTAATGGCCACCGGCGACCGCGAGAAGCCTTTCGTCCACTCCGTCCATGACCTCTGGTCCATCGCCACAATCTATGAGCGCGAGGTCTACGACTATTTCGGCATTATCTTCGTCAACAATCCCGACATGCGCCGCCTCTTCCTCAACATCGACTGGAAAGGCTACCCCCTGCGCAAGGACTACAACGACGATCCCAATATCAACCCCGTATCCATCGAGAACGAGCGCCAGACCGACTTCACCGACATGTGGGTGGAGCGCGACGGCAAGATCGTCAAGGAGGAGCGCCGCATATTCCAGCCCGAGGACTTCGTGGTCAACATCGGCCCGCAGCACCCCGCCACCCACGGTGTGCTCCGTTTCCGCACAGCCGTCGACGGTGAGATCATCCAGAAGATCGACATATATCTGGGATATATCCACCGCGGAGTCGAGAAGATATGCGAGGGACTCACATATCCGCAGACACTCCACTTCATGGACCGTCTCGACTACTTCTCGGCCCACAACTACCACCACGGTCTGTGTCTGACCATCGAGGAGGCCGCCGGCATACAGATATCCCGCCGCGCACAGGTGATCCGCGTGCTCATGGACGAGCTCTCGCGCATAGCCTCCCACTGCCTCTTCATCGGCACATACTGCATGGACCTCGGCGCAACAACGATGCTCTTCTACACACTGCGTGTGCGCGAGCAGATACTTGACATCATGGAGCGCACCTGCGGCGCCCGCATGACATTCAACTACGACTGCATCGGCGGCGTGATGCAGGATCTTCACCCCGACTTCGTGAAGGATGTACACGCCCTGCTCGACGTGCTGCCACGCAATATCGCCGAGTACAACAAAATATTCACCGGCAACGTCATAGCCCGCGACCGTATGGAGGGCGTAGGCGTGCTCTCACGTGAGGATGCCATCTCCTGGGCTGTCACCGGTCCCAACGGACGTGCCTCCGGATGGGCATGCGATGTGCGCAAGCTCCACCCCTACAGCATCTACGGCGAACTTGACTTCGAGGAAGTGGTGCGCCACGAAGGCGACTCCATGGCACGCTTCAAGGTGCGCATGGACGAGATGGTCCAGAGCGCCAAGATCATAGCACAGCTCATCGACAATATTCCCGACGGAGAGTACTGCGTCAAGGTTCCCAAGGTGCTCAAGCTCCCCGCAGGCCATTGGTTCAAGATGGTGGAGGGATGCCGCGGCACATTCGGCATATATCTCGAGAGCGACGGCACCGCAAGCCCCTACCGCCTCAAGATCGCGCCCCCCTGTCTACCCGCCGCTGCAGTGGTGGACCACATCACACGCGGACAGAAGATAGCCGACCTCATCACCATCGGTGGATCGATGGACTATATCGTCCCCGACATCGACCGCTGATCCCTCCCCTCCACCTTATAATAAAGAAAGAAAACAACACCACCAATCATTACCGTCCAAGTTATGCAAGACTTATCAGTAGGAACCGCCTGGATTCACTCCTTCCTGCTCGGCTACATGCCCGAGTGGCTGGCAGTCACCTTCGAGTGCCTGCTCATCGGAGTGGGACTGATGCTCCTCTATGCAGTCCTCGCCCTGTTCTACATCCTTTTCGAACGTAAGGTGTGCGCCTATTTCCAGTGCCGCCTCGGCCCCAACCGTGTGGGTCCGTGGGGTCTGCTCCAGAGCGTCGCGGACATGTTCAAGATCCTCATCAAGGAGCTTATCTCGCTCAATCATATCGACAAATTCCTGTTCGCCCTCGCGCCCTATCTGGTCATCATAGCCTCGATGCTCGCATTCGCCGTGCTCCCCTGGGGCAACGGACTGCAGATCATCAACTTCAACGTAGGCATATTCTTCCTGCTTGCAGTATCGTCCATAGGCGTGCTCGGCATACTTCTGGCCGGATGGTCGTCCAACAACAAATTCACCCTCATCGGCGCCCTCCGATCGGGAGCGCAGATGGTCAGCTACGAGCTCTCCATGGGCCTCTGCGTTGTCACCATGGTGGTGATGGCCGGATCGATGAATGTCACCGACATCGTCATGAGCCAGGAGCACCTGTGGTTCATCTTCTCGGGCCACATCCCCGCCATCATAGCATTCGTGATCTTCATGATCGCCGGCACCGCCGAGACCAACCGCGGCCCGTTTGACCTCCCCGAGGCCGAGAGCGAGCTCACCGCCGGCTACCACACCGAGTACTCCGGTATCCACTTCGGATTCTTCTATCTGGCCGAGTACCTCAACCTCTTCATCGTATCGGGCGTGGCAGCCCTCCTCTTCTTCGGCGGATGGATGCCTCTCCACATACCCGGCTTCGACGCCTTCAACCACGTGATGGACTTCATCCCCTCCGTAGTATGGTTCATCGCCAAGGCCGTGGCACTCTCGTTCATCATCATCTGGTTCAAGTGGACATTCCCCCGTCTGCGTATCGACCAGCTGCTGACTCTCGAGTGGAAATACCTCCTCCCCATCAACCTCTTCAACCTCGTGCTCATGGTCATCATCGTGACCTACGGCCTCTACCTCTAATCCCAAGAACAAACCCTCCTAAACAATACAATCGCGATGAGTGAAAACTATGGTAAGATCGCCCAGGTAATCGGCCCTGTGGTCGACGTCATCTTCGAAGGCGACGAAAGCATCATCCCCCCCATCTACACCGCACTCAAGGTGACTCGCCCCGACGGGTCGGACACCATACTCGAGGTGGAGCAGCATATCGGTGAGCAGACCGTGCGCTGCGTGGCCATGGAGAGCACCGACGGCCTTCAGCGCGGCACACGCGTGGAGAATCTCGGCCGCCCCATAGCGGTGCCCACAGGCTCGCAGATCAAAGGCCGACTCCTCAACGTGATCGGCGACGCCATCGACCGTCTGCCCCAGCTCAATCGCGAGAACCTGCGCCCCATCCACCAGCCCGCACCCGAATTCGACGAGCTCACCATCGGCACCGAGATCCTCTACACCGGCATCAAGGTGATCGACCTGCTCGAGCCCTACAGCAAGGGCGGCAAGATCGGTCTGTTCGGCGGTGCCGGCGTAGGCAAGACCGTGCTCATCATGGAGCTCATCAACAACATCGCCAAGGGCCACAACGGCTTCTCGGTGTTCACCGGTGTGGGCGAGCGTACCCGCGAGGGCAACGACCTCCTGCGTGAGATGATCGAGAGCGGTGTCATCAAGTATGGCAAGAAGTTCGAGGAGGGTATGGAGAAAGGACAGTGGAACATCGACGATGTGGACACTGCCGAACTGGAGAACTCGCAGGCCACCCTGGTGTTCGGCCAGATGAACGAGCCCCCGGGCGCACGTCTGCGCGTGGCACTCTCCGGCCTCACCGTGGCCGAGCAGTTCCGCGATCAGGACGGCGGCGGTAAGGACATCCTCCTGTTCATCGACAACATCTTCCGTTTCACCCAGGCAGGTTCGGAGGTGTCGGCCCTTCTCGGCCGCATGCCCTCGGCCGTAGGCTACCAGCCCACACTCGCATCCGAGATGGGCGCCCTGCAGGAGCGAATCACATCCACCAAGAACGGCTCGATCACCTCGGTTCAGGCCATCTACGTCCCCGCCGACGACCTCACCGACCCCGCTCCCGCCACCACATTCAGCTTCCTCGACGCCACCACAGTGCTCTCGCGTAAGATCACCGAGCTCGGTATATACCCCGCCGTGGACCCCCTCGAATCAACATCGCGAATCCTCGACCCCAACATCATCGGCGAGGATCACTACAACACCGCCCAGGCCGTCAAGCAGCTCCTGCAGAAGTACAACGAGCTTCAGGACATCATCGCCATCCTCGGTGTTGACGAACTCTCCGACGAGGACAAACTCGTTGTGGCACGCGCCCGCCGCGCCCAGCGCTTCCTCTCCCAGCCCTTCCACGTGGCCGAGCAGTTCACCGGACTCCCCGGCGTCATGGTGCCTCTGAGCGAGACTATACGCGGATTCAAGATGATCCTCAACGGCGACGTCGACTATCTGCCCGAGCAGGCATTCCTCAACGTCGGCACCATCGACGACGCCATCGCCAAAGGCAAGAAGATACTCGAGGAAGTGGCAGGCTGATCCCCCCTGACGCCAACCACCGACATCAACACTACACACCCCAATCAACTTCATCATAGAACAGATGACACTCAAGATAATATCAGCCGAGGACATACTCTTCCAGGGAGAAGTCACCGTGGTGCACCTCCCCGGATCAATGGGAGCCTTCACCGTGCTTCCCGGACACGCCTCGCTCATATCCACTCTCACCCCTGGCAAGGTGCGCTACACCACGCCTGCCGACGGCGAACATGAAGCCGACATCACCGGCGGAATAGCCGACGTGGACTCCGATATCATCTCCGTGTGCATCTATTAAAACGCTCCAGCATGACCCGACAAATATTCATCCGCTTAGCGCTGGCCATCATGGCCGTCCTGCTCCCTGCCTCACTCATGGCCTCCGGCCACGACGAAGGCAAAGAGAAGGAGGGCGTTGACGCCCAGGGGATCATATTCGAGCACCTCGGCGACGGCTACGGCTGGGAAGTGCCATTCAACCACCACAAGCGCATCCCACTCCCCGTCATCGTATGGGGTAGCGATGGCCTCCACGTATTCTCATCGTCGAGAGTCACCGACCACGCCAACGGTGGTGTGTGGCGCGACGGCAACGCCGAGTTCAAGATCGCCGGCAAGGACAGCCCCTACAAAGGAAAGGTTGTGGAGATCATCGACGGCAAGGAGGTCAAACCCACCATCGACATATCCATCACCAAGAACGTATGTGGCATCTTCATAGCCGTGCTGCTGTGCATCTGGGCAATACTCTCCGTGGCACGCTGGCACAAGACACAGGGCATGAAGGGCCCGCGCAAGATGACAGGAGCAATAGAGTTCGTCATACTCTTCATCTACGACGGAGTCATCAAACCGACGCTCAAGAACAAGGCGCAGAAGTTCGCCCCCTACCTCCTCACGGTGTTCTTCTTCATCCTCGTGATGAACCTCCTGGGCCTGATCGTCATATTCCCCGGAGGTGCCAACCTCACCGGCAACATCGCCGTGACACTCGTTCTGGCCCTGCTCACATTCTTCATCACCAACATATTCGCCACCAAACACTACTGGAAGGAGATCTTCAACCCCGACGTGCCCTGGTGGCTCAAATGGCCTCTCCCCATCATGCCCCTCATCGAGGTATTCGGCATCTTCACCAAGCCGGCCGCACTCACGGTGCGTCTGTTCGCCAACATGATGGGTGGCCACATGATCGTGATCGTGCTCACACTCCTCATCTTCATCTTCGCGGCAATGGGCCCGGCGGTGACAGGAGCCACAGCACTGGTATCGGTGATATTCTCGGTGTTCATGCTCCTTATCGACGTCCTCGTCAGCTTCATCCAGGCATACGTGTTCACCATGCTCTCCACGCTCTTCATAGCGCTCGGACAGGAAGAAGGCCACGAGGAGCACGACAAGAAAGAGTCAACCCGGCCCACAGCCCTTCCGGCCACGGCCAAATAAGACAAACGAATAAAAATAAAAAAATCATAACCCCCTTAAATCCCTATCTATTATGTTAGCAATGATCTTAGCAGCTATCGAAGGAACACTTGGCATCGGCGTATGCATCGGTGCAGCAATCGCAGCAATCGGTGCCGGCATCGGTATCGGCAAAATCGGTGGTTCGGCCATGGAGGCAATCGCCCGTCAGCCCGAGTCGACAGGCGACATCCGAAGCAACATGATCGTCATCGCAGCCCTTATCGAGGGTGTGGCACTCTTCGCAGTTATCGTCTGCATTCTTGCAATGTTCGTAGGCTAATAGGCAGCAATCCACACACAACATCACGCTATGGAACTATTCACGCCTGATTTCGGCCTGATATTCTGGATGTTCGTATCGTTCGCCATCCTCTTCGTCATCCTGTGGCGGTGGGGCTGGCCGGCGATCATGAAAGGAGTGTCAGACCGGGCCGACCTCATCGACAAGGGTGTGGAGTATGCTCAAAATGCCAAAGAACAGCTTGACCATGCCCGCGAAGAGGCTGACAAACACATAGCCGACGCCCGCCGCCAGCAGGCCGAGATGCTCCGCGAGGCCGACAAGATGAAATCACAGATCATCGAGGAAGCCCGCAACGAAGCCCGACAGGCCGCCAAAAAGGAGATGGACGCCGCACGTGCATCCATCGAGCAGGAACGCAAAGCCGCACAGGACCAATTCCGCAACGAAGTGTCATCCTTCGCCCTCGACATCGCCCAGAAAGTGGTGCGCAACCAGCTCAAGGAAGACAAGGCCCAGGAACAGCTTGTCAGCTCCCTGCTCGACGATATGGAAAAAAAGAATTAACACAGCCCTAAAAGGCCCACAAGTCTCACCCCCACCTCATCATGAACCAAGGTCTCATACCGAACCGATATGCCAAGGCACTGCTTGAATATGCCGCCGAAAACGGCAAGGACAAGCACGTCTTCACTCTCATGGGCAATCTGGCAGCGGCCTACGAAAGCCAGCCCGACCTGCTCAAGGTGATGGCCAACCCCTTCGTGCCCGCCGCCGACAAGGCCCGACTGCTCACCACAGCCTCCGGTGCCACTGCCGACGATACCGTCATGCAGTCATTCATACAGCTGCTGACCGAGAACAACCGTCTCGATGCCGCACGCGACATTGCCCTCGCCTACATGAAACTTTACCGTAAGGCCCATGGCATAAGGCTCGTCACCGTGACCTCTGCCGCTCCGATGGCAAAGGCCGAGGAGGAGAGACTCAAGAAATTAATCACCGCCCAGCTCGGCGGCGATACTATGGACTACAAGAGCGTCATAGACCCTGACCTCATTGGCGGTTTTGTCGTGAACATCGACAACGAAAAGCTCGATGCGTCCGTGGCCAACGAGCTCAAACAACTCCGACTCAAACTGCTAAACTAAATCAATACTATTCAGCTCCACTACCAATGATAAACCCAAGCGAGATCTCTCAGGTACTGAAACAACAACTCGAGAACGTCAACTCAAAGGTGTCGTTTGAAGAAACAGGCACCGTCCTCGAGGTGGGCGACGGTGTGGCCCACGTCTATGGCCTCGACAACGTCTGCGCCAATGAGCTCGTTGAGTTCGAGAACGGCGTAAAGGGCGTGGCTCTCAACCTCGAGGAGAGCAATGTCGGCGTCATCCTCCTCAACAACGTCAACAAGGTCACCGAGAACATGAGCGTGCGCCGCACAGGCCAGATCGCATCCATCAACGTGGGCGACGGCCTCTTCGGACGTGTCATCAACGTCTTGGGTCAGCCCATTGACGGACGCGGACCCATCGACGGCAAGCTCCTCCCACTCCCTCTCGAGCGCAAGGCCCCCGGTGTAATCTTCCGCCAGCCCGTGAAACAGCCGCTCCAGACAGGCATCAAGGCCATCGACTCCATGGTGCCCATAGGCCGCGGACAGCGTGAGCTCATCATCGGCGACCGCCAGATCGGCAAGACAGCCATCGCCATCGACACAATCATCAACCAGCGCCGCGACTTCGAGCAAGGCAAACCCGTCTACTGCATCTACGTCGCCATCGGACAGAAAGCATCCACAGTGGCATCCATCGTCGAGACCCTCCGCCAGCACGGAGCACTCGAATACACAGTAGTGGTTGCCGCCACAGCATCCGACTCCGCCGCCATGCGCTACTACGCCCCGTTTGCAGGCGTGGCCATCGGCGAATACATCCGCGACACCGGACGCGACGCACTCATCGTCTACGATGATCTCTCCAAGCAGGCCGTGGCCTACCGCGAGATATCGCTCGTGCTCAAGCGCCCCTCCGGCCGCGAGGCATACCCCGGCGATATCTTCTACCTCCACAGCCGTCTGCTCGAGCGCGCAGCCAAGATCATCGACAACCAGGAAGTGGCCAGCAACATGAACGACCTTCCCGAGCCCCTCCGCCCCATCGTCAAAGGTGGCGGATCGCTCACCGCGCTCCCCATCATCGAGACCCAGGCCGGCGACGTGTCAGCCTACATCCCCACCAACGTGATCTCCATCACCGATGGTCAGATATTCCTCGAGACCGCACTCTTCAACCGCGGCATACGCCCCGCCATCAACGTAGGTATCTCCGTATCGCGTGTGGGCGGATCGGCACAGATCAAGTCCATGAAGAAAGTGGCCGGTACACTCAAGATCGACCAGGCACAGTTCCGCGAGCTTGAATCGTTCACCAAATTCGGCGGCGACATCGACGCCGTAACCGCACGTGTCATCGACAAAGGCCGCAAGAACGAGAACCTTCTCATACAGCCCCAGTACTCCCCCATGCAGGTGGAGGACGAGGTGGCCCTCATCTACTGCGGAACAAAAGGCTTGCTCGCCGATGTGCCCGTGGAGAAAGTGAAGGACTTCGAGAAAAACTTCCTCCAGCTCATGCACGCACGCAATCAGGACGCCATGGACGCCATCCGCGCCGGACGCCTTGACGACGACATCACCGCCCTGCTCACCGCAGCAGCCACCGAGGTAGCCGCTTCATATAAATAACCCACACCACAGCACCCACCACACCACCATATATGTCCACACTACGCGAACTAAAAGGACGCATAGGCTCAGTGACCTCCAACGAGAAAATCACCGGAGCCATGAAGATGATATCCTCGGCCAAGATGCACCGCGCCGAGGCCGACCTCAAGCGCCTCCTGCCATTCCGTCAGCAGATCGAGACCATTATCGGCAATCTGCTCAGCGCCGATGCCGAGTTTTCGTCACCCCTCACCGAGGCGGCCGCTGACGTGCGTCGTGTGACATTCGTGGTGCTCGGGTCGGACGACGGTCTCTGCGGAGGATACAACATCAACATCTTCAAGGGCCTCATGGCCGCCATAGCCGACGCCCGCTCCGCATGGGGCGACGATGTGGAGATAACAATCGTGCCCATCGGCCGCAAGCTCACCAAGGCCTCACGCAAACTCAACGACCCGAAGATAAGCGTGCGCACCCTCACCGACGCCAACTCCAAGACCGGCGGCGAGGGAGTGAGACTCTTCACCGATGCTCTCTGCGACCTCTTCACCCACGGAGACACCGACCGCGTGGATCTTCTCTACATGAACTTCCAGAGCGTCAGCCGCCAGCGTCTGCGCCGCGAGCAGTATCTGCCGGTGGATCCCTCCACCCTCACATCCGAGGGTGTCAAGGCCATCTGCCGTCCGTGCATATTCGAGCCCGACGCGCCCACCATATTCCGCTCCGTTCTCCCCATGTACCTCCTCGCAGTCATGCAGGAAGTATTCACCGAGAACCGCGCATCCGAGCAGGCCGCACGCATCATGGCCATGCAGAGCGCCAACGACAACGCCAAAAGCCTCCTCGAACAGCTGCAGCTCGAATACAACAAGCTGCGTCAGCAGAGCATCACCACCGAGCTTCTCGACATCCTCGGCGGTCAGGTCAAGAACTGAACCCACTCTACACAAGAATAATAATCCAATCATTCACCTCAAATGGGTAGTGTAAAAGAATACTTTTCCAATCTTGGCACGGGAATCGCCAGCCTCATCAAAGGCATGTCGGTGACCGGCAAAGAATTTGTCACGCCGAAAATCACCGAACAGTATCCCGACAACAGGGACAACCTCCCGGTGGCCGACCGTTTCCGTGCGATCCTCACACTCAAGTACGACGACCAGGGCAACCACAAGTGCATAGCCTGCGGCACATGCGAGCGCGTGTGTCCCAACGGCACCATTGCCCTCGACATCAAGCAAGTGGAGACATGGGACGGCAAAAAGAAGAAAAAGCTTGACAACTATCGCTACGACCTCGGCTCATGCACATTCTGCCAGCTCTGTGTCACCAACTGTCCCACCGACGCCCTCGAATTCTCCAACGATTTCGAGCAGGCCGTCTTCACACGTGGCAAACTCGTCAAGAAACTCAACTATCTCCCCGAGAAGGAGGAACCCAAGCCCACTCCCGAGCAGATAGCCAAAATGCAGGCCGAGAAGGAAGCGAAGATCGCTGCCGCCAAGGCCGCCGCAGCTGCCAAGAAAGCCGCCGGAGCCAACGCCCCCGAGGCTGATCCCCTGGCCGGAATAGAACTCAACGACGCGCAGAAGAAAGCCCTCGCAGCAGCCGCAGCCGATCCTGAGAAGCTCGAGAAAATCCGCGCTGCCATCATCAAGGCCGCAGCCGCCAAAGCTGCCAAAAAAGACTGAAAATAAATCATAAACATCATAATGGAATCAGTAGGAAGTACAATTTGTTACTGGATAATCGCTCTGGCGATTGTCATCTTCTCGGTACTGACTGTCACCACGCGCAAGATCCTCCGCGCGGCCACCTACCTGCTCTTCGTGCTCTTCGCGACAGCCGCCCTCTACTTCAAGCTCGACTATGAGTTTCTCGGCACTGTCCAGATAGCCGTCTACGCAGGTGGCATCGTGGTGCTCTTCGTCTTCTCGATACTCCTGACCACCCGTCCGGGCGACAACAGCGAGCAGCTCGAGAGCCGCAAGAAGCTCCTCGGAGCCGTCGGTGCCCTCGCCGCTGCCGCAACATGCGGATGGGCACTGTGCTCGCGTTGCGCAGACCTCTTCACATCAGCCCCCGCCATGGCCAACCCCTCGATGCACGAGATAGGCACCGCCATGCTCGGCACAGGCTTCGGGCAGTATCTCCTCCCCTTCGAGGCAGTCAGTGTGTTGTTACTCGCATGTATAATCGGCGGCGTGGTCATCGCACGCAAACGCTAATCCGACCCCACACACTATGGATATAACATTGATATGGTATCTCGTCCCCGCACTCGTGATGTTCTGCTGCGGGGTATACGGCTTCCTCACCCGCCGCAACATGATTGCGATGCTCATCTCGCTCGAGCTGATGCTCAACGCTGTCGACATCAACTTCGTGGTGTTCAACCGCTACCTCTATCCCGGTTCGATGGAGGGATGGATGTTCACCCTCTTCGGCATCGCCATCGCGGCCGCCGAGACAGCACTGGCCATCGCTATCATCATCAACCTGTTCCGCGTGAGCAAGAATATTGACGTGCGCGACGCCACTCATCTCAAACATTAACAGAGACTCACCTACACTATGGATATTACAATTCCTGTTCTGATATTGGCCATACCGCTCTTCATGTTCCTTCTGCTGGGACTCGTGGGCGTGAAGATGAGCCATAAGCTTGCCGGCACGCTCGGCACGCTCGGCATGGGCACGGTGCTCGTCCTCTCCTACTTCACCGCGTTCACCTACTGGTTCTCCGGTTCACCCGAATTCATCGACGGCACCAACCGTCTGCAGTATACCGTCTTCAACATGGAGTGGCTGCGCTTCACCGACTTCCTCTCCATCCGTCTCGGATTCCTGCTCGACCCCATCTCAGCCCTCATGCTGGTAGTCATCCCCACCATCTCGTTCATGGTCCACGTCTACTCGCTCGGCTATATGAAGGGGGAGAAGGGCTTCCAGCGCTACTATGCTTTCCTGTCGCTGTTCAGCTTCTCGATGCTCGGACTCGTCGTGGCCACCAACATCTTCCAGATGTACATCTTCTGGGAGCTCGTGGGTGCCTCGTCATTCCTCCTCATCGGTTTCTTCTACACACTCCCCTCGGCAGTGTCGGCATGTAAGAAGGCATTCATCGTCACCCGATTCGCCGACCTCGGCTTCCTCATCGGTATCCTCATCCTGTCGTTCTACACCAAGCAGCTCGACTTCCTCCCCATGACCCAGAACCCCGCCGAAGTGCTCCAGCAGTTCGGAGGCGCCACATTCATGGGTGCATCGGTGCTCACATGGGCCCTCGTGCTCATCTTCACCGGCGGTATGGGTAAGTCGGCCATGCTCCCCCTCCACATCTGGCTCCCCGACGCCATGGAAGGCCCCACCCCCGTGTCGGCCCTCATCCATGCCGCCACCATGGTCGTGGCAGGTGTATACCTCGTGGCTCGCCTCTTCCCGCTCTACATGCTCGAGGACGCCGCGCTCACATTCATCACCGTGGTAGGTGCCGTCACCGCATTCTACGCCGCATGCGTGGCCTGCGCACAGATCGACATCAAGCGCATCCTCGCCTTCTCCACCATCTCGCAGATCGCATTCATGATGGTATCGCTCGGCGTGGCCGCCCGCAACGGCGAGGCCATCCACGAAGGCCTCGGCTACATGGCCGGAATGTTCCACCTCTTCACCCACGCCATGTTCAAGGCCCTCCTCTTCCTCGGAGCAGGATCGCTCATACATGCCGTTCACTCCAACAACTACACCGCCATGGGTGGTCTGCGCAAATACATGCCCATCACCCACATCACATTCCTCTTCGGCTGTCTCGCCATCGCCGGCATCTGGCCCTGGGCAGGATTCTTCTCCAAAGATGAGATCCTCTCGGCATGCTACGCCAACTCCACCCTCTGGGGCGTATGGATGACAGTCGTGGCCGGCATGACATCGTTCTACATGTTCCGCATGTACTTCCTCATCTTCTGGTGGGACGAGCCCGACTACGCCGCCCGCGTCAAGGAGCAGGAAGCCCACGGCCACCATGCCTCGATGCCCCATGAGTCACCCATCACCATGACTCTCCCCCTCATCTTCCTGGCCATCGTATCGTTCTGCTGCGGATGGATACCCTTCGGACAGCTCGTCACATTCGACGGTCACGAATATCACATCCACATCGACTGGGGTGTAGCCTCAGTGAGCCTCATCGTGGCAGCCGTAGCCATCGCGTTCGCCGCATTCCTCTATCTCAAGAAGAACGACAAGCCCGCACGCATGGCCGACTCCTGCCGCTGGCTCTGGACAGCCGCCAACCGCCGCTTCTACTGGGACGAGATCTATCTTTGGATCACACACAACATCATCTTCGACGGCATCTGCAAGCCCATCGCATGGTTTGACCGCCATATCATTGACGGCACCATGAACGGTCTCGCCTACGTCACCAACCGCGCCTCCGTAGCCATCAAGGGCTTCCAGAGCGGCAAGGTACAGATGTACATCTGGTGGTATCTCATCGGAGCCCTCCTGCTGGGTATCATCACCGCAGTATGTGTCCTCTGACATTAGTTAATGTAGCAAATATATAGTAACGATATGTTTTCCAATATATTAATTTACTTCGTGGTGATACCCCTGGTGATGCTCCTGGGGCTCTTCCTCTGCCGCGATATCAAGCAGATACGCGCCGTAGCCGTCACCGGCTCGGTAGCGCTCACCGCACTCTCGGTGTGGCTTCTGATCGACTTCCTCGGTCTGCGTGCGGCCAATCCCGACGTACCCATGTTCTACACCGGCTCCTGGTCATGGTTCGCTCCGCTCAACATCCACCTCGCCGTGGGTGTGGACGGCATATCCATCGCCATGCTCATCCTCACCGGAGTCATCATGATCACAGGATCCTTCGCCTCATGGGAGATCCCCCAGCCCAAGGAATTCTTCCTTTGGCTCGTGCTCCTCGCCACAGGCGTATACGGCTTCTTCATCTCCATCGACCTCTTCACCATGTTCATGTTCTATGAGGTGGCACTCATCCCCATGTACCTCCTCATCGGCGTATGGGGATCGGGCAACAAGAACTACTCGGCCATGAAGCTCACACTCATGCTCATGGGCGGATCAGCCTTCCTGATGCTCGGCCTCATCGGTATCTATTACCACTCCGCCCCCGCCGGACAGCCCCTCACATGGAATATCCTCGAGATCGTCGACAACGCAGCCATCCCCCACGGCTGGCAGAGCTTCCTCTTCCCGATGACCTTCGTAGGCTTCGGCGTGCTCGGAGCCATGTTCCCGTTCCACACATGGTCGCCCGACGGCCACGCATCCGCCCCCACAGCGGTGTCGATGCTCCACGCCGGCGTGCTCATGAAGCTCGGTGGCTACGGCTGCTTCCGTGTGGCCATCTACCTCATGCCCCAGGCTGCCAACGAGCTCGCATGGATCTTCATCATCCTCACAGGCATCTCGGTTGTCTACGGTGCATTCTCGGCATGTGTGCAGAACGACCTCAAGTACATCAACGCCTACTCCTCCGTCAGCCACTGCGGACTGGTGCTCTTCGCCATCCTCATGCTCAACGCCACAGCCATGACCGGCGCCATCATGCAGATGCTCTCACACGGTCTGATGACAGCGCTCTTCTTCGCCCTCATCGGTATGATCTACGGACGAACCCACACCCGCGACATCCGCGAGATGGGTGGCATGATGCAGATACTCCCCTACCTCTCCGTATGCTACGTCATCGCAGGTATGGCCTCGCTCGGTCTGCCGGGTCTCTCGGGCTTCGTGGCCGAGATGACCATCTTCGTAGGATCCTTCCAGCACACCGACATGTTCCACCGCGTGTTTGTCATCGTGGCTTGCAGCTCCATCGTCACAACAGCTGTCTATATCCTCCGTGTGGTAGGCAAGCTCCTCTACGGTCCTGTCTATGACAAGCACCACATGACCCTCACTGACGCCAAGTGGTGGGAGCGCCTCTCCACAGCCACTCTCATCGTCTGCGTGGCCGGCATCGGTTGCTTCCCCAATTTCTTCGCTGACCTCATCAAGAGCACCTGGAAATTCTTCGGCGCTCTCAACATGTAAATCATAGATTAATAGAAATGGATTACTCACAGTTTTTAGCCCTTAAGCAGGAAATAGGATTGCTGATCATCTTCCTATTAGTCTTCCTCTATGACACTTTCGCTCCGCGCAAGTCCCAGGGGGCTCTTCCCGTCATCGCCACCCTTCTGATGGGCGTGCTCACCCTCTGGGGATTCTGCCCCACAGTCAAGGCCGATGCCGTAGCGTTCGCAGGGATGTACGTCACATCCCCCGTCATGGTCGCCATAAAGAATATCCTCAACGTAGGAGTGGTCATCGTGCTCATACAGTCCATCAAGTGGGCCAACTCGGAATTCGTGGCCGTGCGCAGAGGTGAGTTCTACGAGCTCATACTCCTCACCCTTCTGGGCATGTACTTCATGATCTCCAGCCGCCACTTCCTCATGTTCATCATCGGTCTCGAGACCGCATCCCTCCCCCTCTGCGCTCTGGTGGCATTCAACAAGAACCACTACGAGAGCCATGAGGCTGCCATCAAGTATGTGCTCACCGCTGTCTTCTCGTCGGCAGTGCTCCTGATGGGTCTGTCGTTCGTCTACGGACTCTGCGGCACACTCTACTACGAAGGCATCGCCCTCATGTGCGGATCGCAGTTCGGTGTGATGATGGCCGTGGCCCTCGCCTTCGTCATGGCAGGCTTCGGATTCAAGATCTCGCTTGTACCCTTCCACCTCTGGACAGCCGACGTCTATCAGGGTGCCCCCACATCGGTGACATCTTACCTCTCGGTCATCTCCAAAGGCTCTGCCGCATTTGCCTTCCTCGTGGTGCTCACTCAGGTATTCGGCACACTCTACAGCGCCGCCTGGGAATGGATGCTCTACGCACTCATCATCCTCACCATCACCGTCGGCAACCTCTTCGCCATGCGTCAGGTCAACATGAAGCGCTTCCTCGCCTTCTCGTCCATCTCGCAGGCCGGCTACATAATGCTCGCCGTCATCGGCGACAATCCCATGGGAGTTTCGGCCCTCATGTTCTATGTGCTCGTCTACGTGTTCTCCAACCTCGCCGCCTTCGGCGTGATCGGAGCCATCGAGAATGCTACCGGCAAACTCCTCATGACCGACTACAACGGCCTCTACAAGACCAACCCGCGTCTGGCCTTCACCATGATGCTCGCCATGTTCTCGCTTGCAGGTATCCCCCCGTTCGCAGGTTTCTTCAGCAAGTTCTTCGTGTTCACATCCACGCTCAACGGCACATCCTCCGCCGCCCTCTACGTGCTCGTGCTCATAGCGTTGATCAACACCATCATCTCGCTCTACTACTACCTGCTCGTGGTCAAGGCCATGTTCATCAACGACTCCGAGACCCCCATCGCCACATTCCGTTCGGCATGCTCCGAGCGTCTGGGCATGTGGATCTGCGTGGCCGGTATCATGGGCCTCGGTATCATAAGCTACTTCTACGACTATCTTCTCACCGTCGTTATCTGACGGCTACGGAAGAGAACTCATCACAATACTGTACTAAACCGAACCATCTCCGGCTGCCGGGTGTCTTCACTCTGTGGCCGGAGTTTGTGGTAAAATCAATATCTCAATGGGACCTATCGGTGTTTTTGACTCGGGCTATGGTGGCCTGACCATCCTCAAGGAGATCCGCAAGGCTCTCCCGCAATACGACTTCATGTATCTCGGCGACAACGCACGCGCCCCATATGGCACACGCTCATTCGACGTTGTCTACGAATTCACGCTCCAGGCAGTCAAGGCGCTCTTCGCCCGCGGATGCCATCTCGTCATCCTCGCATGCAACACCGCCTCGGCCAAAGCCCTGCGCTCCATCCAGCAGAAAGATCTCCCCGCCATCGATCCCTCCCGCCGCGTGCTTGGGGTGATCATACCCACTGTCGAGACCCTCGGCGACATATCGGCCAACGGCAATATCGGCCTGCTCGCTACGCCGGGCACAGTATCGTCGGGCACCTACGATATAGAGATAGCCAAATTCTTCCCCAAATTCCGCACCGTGTCCCACGCATGCCCCATGTGGGTACCGCTTGTGGAAAACCGCGAGTATGACGGCCCCGGTGCCGACTATTTTGTGGAGAAGGATGTCAACGCACTCTTTGCCGAAGAACCCGACACCGACACCATCGTGCTCGGATGCACCCACTATCCTCTGCTACTGCCCAAGATAGAGAAAGCTGTGGCCGGACGTGCCCGCATCGTTACACAGGGACATCTCGTGGCTGCATCGCTCGCCGACTACCTCTCGCGCCACCCCGAGATCGATGCCGAATGCTCCAAAGACGGTTCCGTGACATATCTCACCACCGAGCACCCCGACAAATTCACCGGCATGGCTTCGGTATTCATGGAGCAACCCGTCACCGCCCGCCGCATCGAACTCTGATCCACCCCCTCCCCACCCAACCCACACACATCATCCGAAATGTCAGGCTTAACGCGCAAACTCCACACGGTCATCACAGGCATACTCGCCATGCTGATGTCCGCATCGTGCTCGGACAACGGATCATCCACCGTATCCGGCACCGGCACAATGACCGTCTCGCTCGATGCGGCCTACACACTCTCGCTCCCCTCGGGCGCACCCGCACCCGAAGAGTGCCCGCCATTGGCCGACGAGGGCGAAATAAGCCTGACCATGCAGGATCTGTCCGGGAATTACGCCCATACGTGGGAACACTTCAGCGACTTCACCCAGAACATATCTTACTTCTCCGGCCAATACCTCATAGAGGCCACCGGAGGTTCACCCTACGAGGAAGGCTTCGACAACCCCGCCTTTGCCGGAAGCTCCACCGCCACTGTGACCGACGGAGAGCGCACCGACGTCGTGGTGGAGCTCAAGCCGGCCAGCGCTTTCGTGCGTGTTGGTTTCGACAAGTCGTCCGTGGAGTACTTCGGAGAGATCCGGGCGCTCATCCACACTCCCGGCGGCAAATATCACACATTTGCCCCTGACGAGACGCGGATCCTGTGCACACGCCCGGCCGACACCGAGATATACATTACCTTCACCACCACCGACGGACACCGCAGGCAATACCTTGCCGCCACACTCCCGTCCACCAAGGCCGCCACGCTCTACAATGTCGACATCACCCTCGACACCGACGGCTCCCAGACACCGGTTCTCGGCGTGACCACCTATCTGGGCCTCCAGTCCACGGAGCTTACCACTGCATTTCTCGACGCCATGCCGCCGGTCATCACCCTCGAGGGTGCATCCGGCGCCACAGCGCTCACCCTTCCCGAAGGGGACACACCATCCGCACCCGTCATAGCCACCGTGGCCACATCCGGCACTCCACTCCGATCGCTCATACTCACGACCCGGTCAGCATCACTGGCGGCTGACAGTATGCCAATACAGGTAGATCTCCTCGCCCCCACGGCCGACGAGACCGGTATACTCTCCCGCCTCGGACTCAAGACCTCCCTCTCGGCATCGGCCGGCGGCACAGTCGACTTCACCGGTCTACTGGCCGAACTCGTCTATCTGACACCCGACCGTGCATCCTCCACATTCACATTACTGGCCTGCGACGCCACAGGGACAGTGACCCTCCCCACCACATTCGAAGTCATCACCACCCCGGTCGACATCGAGATCATCTCCTCCAGTCCCGCCATAATGGGTGTCGACAAAGCCGTAGTGACCATCAGATGTCCGGCACCCGGCTTCGCCGACCATGTCGAAACCGAGATAGAGACCCATACCGGCGTCTGGGAGAAGACACCCCTCACCGTGACAGCCGCCGGCGAAGGCATATATGACATCTCCTTCACCATCCCCGAAGGGAGCGCCCCCGTCAATGCCCGCATACTCTACTGCGACGAAGTACGCTCCACCCTCAGCATCCGGCGCGAGATGCCCGCATTCGATATCGCCGTCGACACCTACGCCAAAAGCGCCGCCATACGCATTGACCACGCCGATCCCGCGCTTGTCAGGATGATCACCGAGCGTGTAAGCATCTACGTAGACGATGAGGCAGTCCCAGTCTACCATCGCATGCCCGACAGCGGTATAGTCACCGTGATCGGCCTCGCCCCCTCCACCACCTACAGCTTCAAGGCCACAATGATGGAGAGCGGCACTCCCGGCATATCATTCACATCCGCGGTGAAAGCCACCACCGAAAGTGTGCGCCAGCTCACCAACGCCGACTTCGAGGAGCGCACCGACGGCCCACGCTACAAGGACATGCCCTCCGGCGGACTATACGCCAAGACAGTAGTCGACATATTCAACTGGCAGCACCACACCACCTACAGCTGCGAAGTGCCCAAGGGATGGGCCACCGTCAACGAAAAGACCTTCAACAATGACGCACGCAACCACAACACCTGGTACATGCAGCCATCCACATATCTCGTGCGCGACGATGCCGCATCAGGATCCTTCTCAGCCCTCCTCACAAGCGTGGCCTTCGACACCGACGGAGCACCCATCCCCCCCTACTCCCAGCAGCAGCAACCCTATCTGGACTATTCGCCGATAGTACCGGAAATAACGTGTCGTGCCGCCGGGCGCCTATTCCTCGGCAGCTACTCCTTCAACCCCGCCACACTCGAGGAGACCTACCGCGAGGGGGCATCGTGGTCCACACGTCCGCTCTCGCTCAACGGCTACTACAAATTCGTACCGGGCCTGCGTGCACGCGATGACCGCGGATACGCATCCATCGAGATCATAGGTGAGGATGCCCAAGGCACCGAGACCACTCTCGCATCCGGCACACTTCTGCTCCCGCTTGCCACAAGCTTCACAGCCTTCAGCATACCGCTCACCTACGATCACTTCGGCATACGGGCCACACGCATAAAAGTAATGTTCGCCTCCTCGGCCAACATCGGATCCCTCGCCGAAGAGACAGCCTCAGTCGTCACCTCGCCCGATCCCGTCACCGCCACATCCACCGGAGGCCGTCTCTGGATCGACTGCCTGACGCTGGCCTACTGATCGCCCACTCCACTCTCACCATCACTACCCAACCGTTATCACCATCACATGCACAACCATATCATAAAGTTCCTCCTGCTGCTCCTGCTCCCCGCCGCATGCGCCACAGGTACCGCTGCGCAGGAGAAATTCGAGCGAGGGCTCGAGCAGATAGCATTCATACCACGCGGACAGTGGATCACGGGTATAAACGTCAGCTACGCGCAGAGTGACTTCGACAACTATAAATTCCTCATCATAGAGAACCTCGGAGGCGACACCTACACCTTCAAGCTCAGCCCCATGCTCCTCTATGCTTTCGACGACAATCTCGCCGCCGGTGGTCGGTTCGCCTACTCGCGTTCACGCACACGCCTCAACGACAGCGACATCGTACTCGACTCGGAGACATCCTACGCCCCCGGACAGCTCTATATGATATCCCACAGCTACTCGGGCACTGCTTCCTTCCGCAACTACGTATCCCTGGGCCGATCCATGCGTTTCGCCTTCTTCAACGAGGTCCAGCTCAACATCGGCGGCGGCCAGTCGAAGGTGGTCAATGGAGAGAACGATGACATCACCGGCACATATGCCCGCAACTTCTCGGCCGGTATCGGACTCACGCCGGGCATGATAATGTTTCTCAACAACTACTCAGCCATCGAGGTCAGCATAGGTGTACTCGGATTCAACTACAACCACACCAAAGCCACAACCGACCGCATATATGTGGCCAACACCCACAACAAGACAGCCAACTTCAAGATCAACCTCTTTTCCATCTCTTTCGGGGTGGCGTTCTATCTCTAATGAATCATGATGAGACTCCTGCTTCTACCCCTGATGATAATACTCGCCGCGGCAGTATCGCGCGCGCAGACACCCTCCGTCACCGTGCCCGAGGGCGCCGACTCGGTGGTCACCACAGTCACCACCACCGTTACCACCATAACACGCACATATCTGGGTCATAAGGACCCGACACCCGCTGCCGCCGCGCCCATCGATCCGACACCCGCACGGACAAAGACCCCTCCGCGGTCCATCATATACACCGACTCTCTCCACGGCCATCCGCTCAACGAACACGGCAAGATGGTGCTCGCCACCATCGATCCTGAACTCCTCGACATGAAAGTGGTGGTGGGCAACGACACCATCCCCTTCGTGCTCCCCTCCCCCAACTATGGCCGCTACGACCGCGGACTCTACAACTTCCTGTTCATACCGCGCGGACAGTGGATGTTCGGTCTCACTGCCTCCTACGGCGAGTTCTCGTCCGACGACATCCAGGTGCTCTCGCTCATCAAGGACTTCTCCTTCAAGGGCAAGCTCTACACCCTCAGCCCCACCATCAGCTACTTCTTCCGCAACAACCAGTCCGTCGGACTGAAGATCAAATACTCCCGTGGCATTGCCGACCTGGGATCCCTCGCCGTCGATTTCGACGAAGACCTCAACTTTACCCTTAGCGATGTAAGCTACTATTCTCAGCACTATTCAGCCTCGATCTTCTACCGCAACTACGTAGGCCTCGGTACAGAGAAACGCTTTGCCATCTTCAACGAAGTCGACCTCGCCTTCGGCAGCGGCTCCTCGCGCTTCAAGCGCAGCTACGACGGCGAACCGCGCGACACAAAGACCCTCACCACCAAGGCCAGCCTCAACTTCTCGCCCGGTCTCACGGTGTTTATCATGGACAATGTATGCTTCAACGTATCGTTCGGCGTGTTCGGACTCCATGTCACCCACGACAAACAGTACACCAACGGTGTCGACGAAGGCTCACGCACATCCTCGGGCGCTAATTTCCGCTTCAATCTGTTCAACATTAATTTCGGTATCGGTGTCAGCATCTAAACATATATTCAGGCTATCGCTCATCCTGTCGACGCTCACCCTGTTGGCAGGATGCATCAAGAACAATCTCCCCTACCCGCGTCTACAGGTCAACTTCACCTCCATCCACACCGCGGGCCAGCTCCAGGCCCCTACCATCGACTCCATCGGTCGTACTGTCACACTATATCTCAGCGAGGAGGTTGACATCACCTCCGTGCGTATCGACGCCTTCTCCATCTCGCCGGCCGGATCCGAATGGCCCGACTCAGCCGCCTTCATGGAGGGGACAGACATGACACGCCCCATCACCACCACCCTCCGGCTCTATCAGGACTATGACTGGACCATCACAGCCGTGCAGGACATAGAGCGCTACTTCACCGTCGAGCAGCAGGTGGGAGCCTCCACAATCGACGTGCCCGGGCGGCGTGTCATAGCCTACGTGCCCGAAAAAGCGCCCCTCAAGGCCCTCACCGTCACATCCATCAAGCTCGCCGGCTCCACATCGGTCATATCGCCCGACATTGACGGACAGAAAGTGGACTTCTCAGCACCAGTCGAGGTGGATGTCACCGAATTCGGCCGCACCTCCACATGGACTCTCTATGTGATACCCACGGAAAGCACCGTCACCACCGAGCGTGTCGACCCCTGGAGCTGCGTGGCATGGCTCTACGGCACTGCCGAATCTGGCAAGGATAACGGATTTGAATACCGCCGCGCCGACTCGCAGGCATGGATACGCCTCACCCCGGCGCAGATCACCGCCGACGGCGGATCATTCACCGGCCGCCTCACCGGACTCACACCCGAGATGGCCTACGTGGCCCGCGCATACAGCGGTGACGAATATGGAGCCGAGGTGGAGTTCACCACTCAGCCCACAGCCCAGATGCCCGACAGCGACTTCTCCCAATGGTGGCTCGACGGCAAGGTATGGTGTCCGTGGCCCGAAGGTGGTGAATCCTACTGGGACACCGGCAACAAAGGCGCCACCACCCTCGGAGCATCCAACACTTATCCCGTCGAGGACTCACCTGCCGGCAACGGATCCATCTCGGCATGTCTCGAGACAAAATTCGTTGGCATAGGCATAATCGGCAAACTCGCCGCGGGCAACATCTTCGCCGGACGATATGTGAAGACCGATGGTACCAACGGCATACTCTCATTCGGACGACCCTTCACCCTGCGCCCCACACGCCTCACCGGATGGATGAAATACCACTCCGCACCGATATCGAGCGTCACGTCAGGGTTCGAGGATCTGAAGGGACAGCCTGACCACGGCATAGTGTGGGTGGCACTCATCGACTCGCCCGAGCCGTTCGAGATACGCACCAATCCATCCAACCGTCAGCTGTTCAATCCCGATGCCCCCGACGTCATAGCCTACGGCAAGATGGAGTGGGACACGGACGTGGCCGGATGGACCGACTTCGAGGTTGTGCTCAACTACAAATCCACCTCACGCACACCGCGCTACATACTCTGTACCGCATCCGCCTCCTATCTCGGCGACTACTTTACCGGAGGCAACGGATCCATGCTCCATCTCTCCGGCCTACGGCTTGAATTCGACTATTGAGACACACTACTAACACCATCAATATCATGAGACTAAAGACTTTTCTCACATCAGCCCTCATGGCCTCAGCAGCCCTGTCGGCCATGGCTGTGAATGACTGGGAGAACCCCGCAGTCTTCGCTACAGGACGTGAATATCCACGCGCCACAGCCATTCCCTATCCCTCGGTGGACGCCGCCGCCACAAGAGACTTCGCCAAATCGCCCTGGTACATGTCGCTCAACGGCAAGTGGAAATTCAACTTTGCCCAGACTCCCGACCAGCGGCCGGCCGACTTCTACAAGCCCTCGTTCGATGTCTCATCATGGAAAGAGATAAACGTGCCCTCCAACTGGGAGATGGAAGGCTACGGAGTGCCCATCTACGTCAACGCCGGCTATCCGTTCAACATGGATGTGCCCCGCATACAGCACGATGACAACCCCGTGGGCAGCTACCGCCGCGACTTCACCCTCCCCGCCGCATGGGATGGCCGTCAGGTATACCTCCACTTCGGCAGCTCCACGGCCGGAATGTACGTGTGGGTCAACGGTGAGAAAGTCGGTTATGTGCAGAGCACAAAGAACCCCGCCGAATTCAACATCACACGCTTCCTCCACCCCGGCAAGAACACCGTGGCCTGCGAGGTATACCGCTGGACCGACGGCTCCTATCTCGAGGATCAGGACTTCTGGCGCCTGTCAGGCATGGAACGCGACGTCTACCTCTACTCTACTGCCGACATGCGTATCCGCGACTTCTTCGCCATCCCCGACCTTGACAGATCCTACACCAAGGGCTCGCTCAAAGTGGAGATGGACGTTCAGAACCTCTCAGCCACCTCAGAACCCCTGCGTGCATCACTGCTGCTCAAATCGCCCGACGGCAAGACCGTAGCCAAGGCCTCCAGGTCCATCACCGCCAGCCCCTCGGCCAACACTACCGTCACCCTCAGCTGCAACGCCGGAAAAGTGGCCACATGGGACAGCGAACACCCCAACCTCTACACTCTCGTCCTCTCCATAGCCGACTCAAAAGGAAACGTCATCGAGTCCACCTCATCGCGTGTCGGCTTCCGCAAGGTCGAGATCAAGGACGGATGCCTGCTCGTCAACGGCAAGACCGTCGAGATCCACGGCGTCAACCTCCACGAGCATCATCAGACCCGCGGACATGCCGTGGACCGTCAGACCATCCTCGACGACATCCGCATGATGAAGCAGCACAACATCAACGCCGTCCGCACAAGCCACTATCCCCAGAGCCCCCTCTGGTATGACATGGCCGACGAATACGGACTCTACCTCGTGGACGAGGCCAACATCGAGGCCCACGGCATGGGTGTGGGTGATCGCACCGTAGCCAAGGATCCCGGCCATGCCGCCGCCGACCCGATGTGGCGCGAAGCCATCCTCGACCGCCAGTACTCGCTCGTGGAGCGCGACAAGAACCACCCCTCCGTCATCATATGGTCGCTCGGCAACGAGTGTGGCAACGGCGACAACTTCTATGCCGCCTACGACTGGGTCAAGAGCCGCGACACAAGCCGTCCCGTACAGTTCGAGCAGGCCTACCAGCACTGCACCAACACCGACATAGTATGCCACATGTACCCCTCCATCGAGAACATGAAGGAATATGCCTCACGCAAGGAGGTGACACGCCCCTACATCATGTGCGAGTATGCCCACGCCATGGGCAACTCCACAGGCAACTTCCAGGAGTACTTCGACATTATCCGCTCCGCACCCCACATGCAGGGAGGCTTCATCTGGGACTGGGTGGAGCAGGGTCTCCTCACCGCCGATGAGAACGGCAAGCCCTACTGGGCCTACGGCGGCGACTTCGGTGCCGACAAATACAAGAACGACGAGAACTTCTGCTGCAACGGTCTCGTGCAGCCCGACCGCACAGCCCATCCCGGACTCATGGAAGTCAAGAAAGTATATCAGGACATTCGCTTCTCACCTGCCGACCTCGCCAAGGGAACCATAAATGTGGAGAATCACTTCCTCTCCACCAACCTCAGCGACTACACCTTCCGCTGGGAACTCCTCTGCAACGGCACTCCCGTAGGCGAAGGCACTTTTGACATGGATCTCCCCGCCGGCAAGACAAAGACCGTCACCATACCCGGCCTCGACATAAAGAATCCCGCCGACGAATATCACCTCCACGTCTACGCCCACACCAAGACTCCCACCGAGATGGTGCCGGCCGGACACGAGGTGGCCCGCGAGCAGTTCACCCTCAACAGCGGCAACTACTTCGCCTTCCCGCCCGAAAAGGGCCCGACACCCAAAGTCACCGAGAGCAAGGACCGCTGGGAGATTGCATGCTCCGGAGGCGTCACCATGTGGTTCGACCGCCGCAACGGACAGCTGCGTGACTATTCCGCAGCAGGCCACAACCTCATGTGGGCCGGTCCGGAGCCTTCGTTCTGGCGTGCTCCCACCGACAATGACTGGGGCAACGGCATACACCGCCGCAGCAACGCCTGGCGATATGCCGCCGAAAACCGCCGCATGGTATCGGCTGACCTTAAGACCTTCGGCAACGACATCGTGGTCCAGACCGTATACCGCCTCGAGGATGTACCCTCGCTCTACACCGTCACCTACACCATCCACCCCTCCGGCACCGTCTACATCGTGGCCGACTGGAGAGCCGACTCCGACCATGCCCCCGAGCTTCTGCGCTTCGGCATGACCATGAAGCTCGGCGCTTCCTACGACAACTTCAAATGGTACGGACGCGGACCGTGGGAGAACTATTCCGACCGCAACACATCCTCATTCATGGGCCTGTGGAGCGGCAAGGTGGCCGACCAGTACTATCCCTACATCCGTCCGCAGGAGTCAGGAGCCAAAACTGACGTCCGCTGGGCATCGCTCACCGACGCCGCCGGCTACGGCCTGAAAGTGTCCGGACTCCAGCCCCTCACCGTCAGCGCCCTCGATGTCACACCGGCCGATCTCGATCCCGGCATGAAGAAACACAACATGCACAACAGCGACGTGCGTCATGACCGCGGCACAGTCTACTTCTACATCGACATGGCACAGCGCGGACTCGGCGGCGACGACAGCTGGGGCCGCGGACCCCACGACCCCTACCGCCTCGTGGCTCCCGCCTACTCTTACTCCTACACCATCTCCCCCGTAATTCCCTGACGGCCCGGTAAAAACTGAGGCTATGTCATAATATTGACAGAAAGATACAAAGGGACAAAAAAAGGGACAAAAGACGCTATGTTTGCCGGTGAATACGGACGCCGGCCCAACATGGTAAAGGTTTTCTTAGCCATAAGGCTCTTCTAAAATAGAGAGGCGACTCCGCTTTCGGGGCCGCCTCTTGCACTATTTCAGTGTGAGCGGAATGCTTATTGCTGGCGAGTTGCTCCTCAGCAGAGCTCGCTTCCTCTTGGGCATTCCAAAACGAAATTACAAAAAAAAATTGGCGTTCGTGAAATAAAGATGTAAATTTGAAAAGAATGAATAACTGACACCTAAAATAACGAACGCCTATGCGAAGTAACAAAAAAGTCGGGAAACGGCAAAAAATATTTATCGGAATCGACGTTCACAGCAAGAGTTGGGATGTCACGTGCGTGACCCATAAGGGTTATTGCAGGAGTTTCAACCAGCCGCCATCGGCAGAGGCTCTGATCGCATTTCTGCGCAGGGAGTTTCCTGAAGCCGAATACCATGCGGTCTATGAGAGTGGTTTCACGGGGTTTTCGACCTACTATGCCCTGACGGATGTTGGAATACATACTATTGTGACCAACGCTGCCGATGTGCCGACAACCCAGAAGGAACAGCTGTTGAAGACAGACCGGCGCGATTCCAGAAAGCTGGCCGAATCGTTGCGGAGTGATGAATTGAACGGTATTCACGTGCGGGCAGTGGAAGATCTGGATGACAGGT
>CAJTJG010000002.1 GCA_910576785.1 uncultured Duncaniella sp. | reverse complement strand
TGTTCGTGTAGTAGGCGGTCAGGCTTTTAAGCCGCTTCATCTCGTTGTAACAGTCGTCCACCACGTCCATTCTGTCCTTGTCGGTCATGGAGAGTGTCGTGATGTTCACGACCTGTTTGAGGTCATTGAGCACACCGGTGGCATCTTCGAGTATCCTCGTGTAGCCGGAAGCGATTGCCGACAGTTCAGCCGATGTGTAGTTCGGGTCGGTCAGCATCTTCTTGTAGTTGTTCACATAGTAGCCGGATATGTCGCCGAGCATCAGGACTGTCTGCTGCACCTTGCGGGCATCACGGACGAGGTTGTTGACCGCTTGCAGTGCATCATAATATTTCTTTGCCTGCTGGTAGATCTTCACAGTTTCCTGAAAATTCGATACCATATTTTTAGCGGTGGTTGACTCCTGCACCAGCGACTTTGACGAGTTGACAATGCTTTGGGCAATGTTGGACGGATCTATGACTGTCCACTGTGCTTTCGCCCTGCCGGTTCCGAGGAACAGGCAAAGAGCGATAAGCGGAATTATAATTTTTATTTGTTTCATCTATAACTTTGGATTAGTGGGTTATCTGATTTTGTGAGCCATGCCCACGATTAGTTTTGCGGTAAATATCAGTAGTCTGAGAGCTATCATCAGGAGGCCCGCGAGGGCAATGACAATTCCTAACGCAACATTTGCCACGACTCTTGAAAATTTCATACATAATCTGATTTGTGGTTCTTAATTGTCGCGCCTTTCAGACGCTAATTGTCGGATAGCCATCTCAATATCCCCACCAAGTTGGGCAGCGCGGTTGAGTACCTGTATCTTCTCCGTTTCCTCGGTTGTGTAGCAGAGATATTCCTCCGGCGATACCTCGGTAGCATAGACGGCTGATTGTGTTCCGCCTAATCCGATCCATACCTCTTTGTAAAGTCGGTTCGGGTTGTTCGCCATGTTGATTGAGAGTATCTGTGCCTTCTCCTTGTCGGTCAATCCGAGCAGCTCCTGTATCTGGTCAAAGCGGTTCATGTACTTGCGTTGGTCGAGCAGAATTTTACAGTCGGAGTTGTTGATGATTGTTTCCTTGACAATCGGCGACGAAATTATGTCGTCAACCTCCTGCGTCACAACCACAGCCTCGCCGAAATATTTTCGGACGGTCTTGAACATATAGCGCATATACTCAGCCATGTTAGCCGTTGACAACGCTTTCCAAGCCTCCTCGCATATTAGCATCTTGCGGACACCTTTCAACCGGCGCATCTTGTTGATGAAGGCTTCCATGATGATGATTGTCACAATGGGGAACAATTCCTTGTTATCCTTCACGGCGTCAATCTCGAATACAACAAACCTCTTGTTTAGCAGGTCGATGTTCTCCTTAGAGTTGAGCAGGAAGTCAAAGCGTCCGCCGTGGTAATATTGGCGCAGTGTCGTCAGGAAATTATCGATGTCGAAATCCTGTTTGTAAATGGGGATTGGACGGTTTGCCATTTCCGCACGGTAATCATCGCGCATGAACTCATAGAAAGAGTTGAAGCATGGAACAATCTCCTTGTTTTGACGCATCTTGTCAAGGAACATGGAGAGTGCCGAGCCAAGTTCGCCGCTTTCGGTCTTGCTTATGCGGTCGTCCTCCGACTTCCACAGCGTCAGTAGCAGTGTCTTGATGCTGTCCTTTTTCTCCACGTCGAACACCCCGTCATCAGTGAAAAACGGATTGAATGAAATCGGTTTTTCCTCGGTGTAGGTGTAATATATGCCATCCTCGCCGTGGGTGCGATTGTGGATCAGGTTGCACAATCCTTCGTATGAATTGCCGGTATCAATAAGCAGCACATGGGTTCCTTGCTCGTAGTATTGGCGCACCAAGTGGTTTGTGAAGAATGACTTTCCGCTACCCGACGGGCCAAGTATGAACTTGTTTCGGTTGGTGGTTATGCCACGCTTCATAGGTTCATCGGAAATATCCAAGTGAACGGGCTTACCTGTAAGACGGTCAACCATCTTTATGCCGAATGGGGAAAGGCTACTGCGGTAGTTGGTTTCGGCAGTGAAGAAGCACACGGCAGGTTCGATGAAGGTGTAAAAACTTTCCTCGGCAGGAAAATCAGCCTCGTTGCCGGGCATCGCCACCCAGAACAGTGTCGGGCAGTCGATGGTGTTGTGCCTCGGCATACAGCCCATAGTGGCGAGCTGTCCGCCGACATCGTTCTTGATCCGTCGCAGCTCCTCGGCATCGTCGCTCCACGCCATGATGTTGCAGTGACAGCGTACCGAGGTCAGACTGTAAGAATGTGCCTCATTAAGATAGCGGTCAATCCACTCCTTGTTGATAGCGTTGCTGCGGCTGTACTTTGAAAGTGAGTTCATGTTGCGTGCCGTTTTCTCAAAACGGGCGAGGTTCTCATCGTGGTCGTCAATCAGTACATACTGGTTGTAGATGTGGTTGCACGGCAAGAGCAAGCCGACGGGAGAGGCAAAACTCAACCTACAATCCGAGCGGTCAGTCGATAACCGCTCATATCGGTTGTCGGTGCTGACTTTGCCGGGCAGGTCGTCGGTGTCGGAGAGGGTGTGCAGGCACAGCATCTTATCGCCGATGCGCATTTCCTTTGCCGACAGGTCAATATCTTCAAGGCAATTTACATTGCCCATAGAGAGTGACATATACCTTTCGATTATGCCGGAGGTTGTTTCAGTGCCGACAATCTCATCATCGCTGAGGCGGCGTAACTTGATATAGCCGGTGTCGTTGATGATCCTCTCGAACTGCTCGACGCTCTCCATGAACTTGACAACCATCTCGTGGTTCAGCTCCTTCGGAGTGATACGCCCACGGCAGAGAGTTGAGAAATTGCTCTGCTGACGCATACGCTCCTTTGTTGTCTTTGTCAGGAACAGGTAGCACTTGTGAGCGAGATACGGACGCTCATTGAAATGGCGTTCAAACGACCTGTCTAAAAATGAAAGGTCATCTTTCTGCAATTCGGGCTTATAGTTCTCAGCCATGAACCAGTCCTGCTTATGCACCACGGAGAAATGCGGCAGCACCTTTATCGCCTTGCACCAAGCGGCGTGCATAGCCTCATACTCCTGACTTGTGACCGTGAACAGTTCCGGGAGGCCCACCTCAAAGGCCACGGTAATGTCCGCGTCCTTTGAGATGATGCAACCGTGTTCAACCGCCAACAGGGGCAGCTTGCTTTCGAGGGTCGTTGCTTTAAGTGTATTCCTCATTTTCTTCCTTTTATTAGTCGTGTTATACGCAATCGGTTGATGATGTAGCGGGGGCGGTACTTTACCGAGGTCAGTTTCATAAGTCCGTATTGACCATATTTGCCGTTGAGGTGGAATGTGTACCAGACAAGAATTGACGCGCTGACAGCACCGAAGGAGATACAGAACCATTGCGGCAGACCGCACATATACATCACCACGAAAATTATGAAATCGGCTATCAGACCACCGGCGAAAATAAACAGGTATTGCGCTTTCAGCCCCTTGTATTCCACCGTCCTGCCTATTCCCTTATTGATTTGGTACTCTGCCATTAGAGGAAGAATGAACGGAGAATGGTGGCGGCAACGATAAGGAAGATGCACGCCCCGAACCACGACGCGGCAGTCTTGCTGGTGTCAGGGTCGCCGCTCGACCACTTGGAGTAAACCTTGATGCCGCCGATAAGTCCGACCACAGCACCGATGGCATACACCAGTTTCGTCCCTGGGTCAAAATAGGAACTTACCATAGAGGTGGCTTCGTTGATACCCGCCATGCCGTTTCCGGCAGCAAATGAGTTGGTTACTGTGGCTGCAATAAGCAGCAGGGTGAAAAGTTTTCTTTTAGTCATGTTTTTGTTTCAGTTTTTTGAAGCATAGGCTGGCCCCAACCGCTCCGGTTGGAGCAGCCCACACTTCGGGTTAAAAATTGGGGTGGATTTTTGTCTTTGCAGACTTGGATTAGTGGTTTGCCGACTATTTTTTCAGGAGGTCTGCGGGATTGAAATCGTCAATGTTCTTGGCAATCTCGATGGTGGTTTTCCGGCGTGTTATACTTACCGGATTTTTGCCTGTCTTGTCGGCTATGTCCAGACGACAGCTTTCCCTGCAACACCTCATCACGTTTTGCAGAATGTTCGCATCATCGGAAAAATGCTCCATGAAATTGGTGTCGGTAAGTGTAATCAGCACCCGCCCGGCTTTTGCCTTTTCTTCGGGAGTGGCATCAGGATTGGCGGCTGTTTCCATTGATTTTTCAATGTCGTCCAGTGTCGCGCCACTTGCCGACGGAGGCGAAACGGTTTCCGGCTCAACATCCTCTATCCGTACATCGGTAAAGGCGGCTTTCTCCTGTTCGCGTGTCATGCGACTGTCCTTTGGCGTATTGTCAACCGCCTCTGCATCGCGGGCTATTTCCTCTTGAGTGGGAGCGTCCTCGGTATTGGCAAACTCCACATCTTTGAGCCTTACATCGCCCTCAATGCGGTCGAGCATCTGGATCACTCGGTCGAAACGCTGTTCAATTTCCTCAAACCGCTCGTCAAATTCCTCTATGCGGAATTTGCTCTTGCCAACGGTAGCCTGCGGTGTCGGGGGCTCTTTCGCCGTTTCAGCCTCGGTGGGTTGTTGCTGCTCAGGCGGCTTTGCCTGCGGCGGAGTGGCTTTCCGGTTATTGTCGCGCATCAGATAGAGAAGGAAGCCGACATTAGTCAGTGCAAAGGTTCCCAGCAGAAAGATTGATACTCCTGTCATGGCTGATAGTTTGTAGGGTTGCGTCCTTCTTCAAATATCCCCCGAATATCATCTTTGTACTCGGAGATGTGTTCTCTCAATACGTTGGCAATGTAGCCTGATATTGTCAGTCCTTTGACCTCCGCTATACTTACTATACGTCGGATTGTACGGTGCAGATCGTCTGGAATGTTTACAGCCCGGCCGAAACGGCAGGTAAATTCGGGATCGACTATCCAGAAAGTCTTTTTGTATTGTCCTGAACTCATAGCGCCACAGTCTTTTCGCCCTCGAAGGACAGTTCGTTGATTACATCCCGGTTTTCCACCAGATGGTTTATAAGTATGTTGGTAACGTATGCTCCGATTGTCAGCCCCTCCACATCATAGAGGGCGACCAGTTTTGACAGCTTGTTTACCAGCTCGCGGGGTACGAATATACCCTTGCGTGCGCCGACATTGGAAGGTGTGAGGTACTCATCGGCATACGCCTTTACCTTCTCTTTATCCGGGGTAAAAGTCGGCTCCACCCCGCAGACCTTGTTGCAAGTGCGAAGGTCACAAAATTTTGTTTTCTCCATAAATTACAGTTTTAGAATTGAGGTGGAAACTTTTTGTAAATTTCCACGATGGTGGGATAGAATTGTTTGAAATGCTGGATCAGCACATTGTCGATGTAATTTGCCATGTTCGCATCCTCGTTAAGCAAGCGAAGGATTTTTTTTATCATTGTGAGGTGCTTGCTTCGGATCACGATTGGCTTGCCGTTCTGATTGACCTTACGGAAACTGTTGTTGAAAACATAGGTCTTGATATAGTCAATCTCCGTATCACTCATATCCAAGTCGGCAAAGCATTCATCAACATCATCGTCAGGAATCTCATATACGACCTCAGAATGCGAGGCTTTCATCTTCTTAGGCTGACCTTCAACATTCACTTTCTCATTTTCCTCCGGATGCTTGGCTGCATGGTACGTTGGCACAGATGACTCCCTGACCGATTCAATGAAGCTGTCGGCATCGAAATTTGTAACACGTTCCTTTGCCATAGGCTTCATACCTTTATCGTTTGCCGGATCTCGGCTACCAGCTCTTCCAGATTTGAGCCTTTGAGCAATCGTTTGTCGGGAGGGAGCATGGTGGAGCGGAATAATCCGGTGTTGCCAGTTTCACGCCCGTCTTTCTCGAACTTGCTGCTTTTGACAAGCACTGTGTTGAGGGAGTCAAGCCCTAATTTCTCAATGTACCTGTCGATAACTTCACAGAGCCTCGGCTTCTCGCGGGAGCCGATTTTGTTCCATACGAGGTGCATCTCCTTGATGTTTGTCATTCCGGTTGTCATCATCCGGTTAAGGACATTGTTAGCGAAAGAGATAGAACTTGCCATTTCCCCTGTTTCGGTAGTAATCGGCACGAACAGATAGTCCATGTTAGCTATCAGGTTCACAATGTCGTGATTGTTGATTGTTCCGGTTATGTCGAAAAATACGACTTTGGGGGAGTTTCCCTCCTGCATATATTCCTCTGTGACTTTGAGGGCATCGGCAGGGGATGTGAGCAGTATGTCATACGGCTTCTTTTGAAACTGGGAGTAGAACTTGTGCAATATCTTTTTCAGATATGGGTTTTCCTTTGTCACAAGGAGGTCATGCTCGCGGTAGATGTTCAGCGAATGTTGCGTGCTGTCGCAATCTACCGCCGCGACTTCGACACCCTCCACATAGTGAAGATAACTCGCTACGAGGGCCGTCAGAGTTGACTTGCCGACGCCACCTTTCTGAGTGGCGAAGGCGACATAAATTGGGTCGCTCATAATTAAAAATTAGTGTTTGGGTTACTTAATGGAGCGGCGCAGTTTCGCCAATGTAGTCCGGCTTGATAGCCATGTCCGGCTCTACGACTGATACTCATATTGTGTTTCGTCAATATGAATATCGTTGGATAGTTCCGCAGATAACGAGTGGCATATCCCAGTATCTTCATCTGCATTCAAGATTGCAGATATATCCATACACACATAAATACGGAGATAATTACCTATCGGGGTATCTTGCGATTTACGAACTTATAAAAGTCCTTTCTCACATAGGCCGGTATCTGTTCAGAAAATGAGATATATCAATTCTTATGTCAGAATGTTACTGTATCTCTAAATCACTGTCAGCGTATCAGCCTCTGTGCAAGTAGAACGATGTCTGTGAATAAAAAGATTTTCAATTATTTCAGATTGCCGAATACTGCCGAATGATTGCTTAATACTGCCGTACTCTGGCTTTTAGGCTCAACTTAACGACCTGTCTTGATTGTTATAGTGTCATGGAAACAAGAGGTCGCGCACACTACTTCAAAGGAGCGTTGGCTCCATATATAATAGGTGCAGACGATTAAAAATGCGCCATTCATGTGGAGTAGTACACTATTGGTACACCTTTTCCTACAATATCCCACACATATCTCTCCGATTATCAGTTCAGGATGTTCAAACGAACATTGCAAGGTATGTTCCGGGGCACTCATAACTGAGATAGTGCCCCGAAACCCTTGCCATGTGCATGGAGCCAGCGGTTACTCCAAAGTCGTAACCGCCAAGATAAAACCTGCGGTTGGCAGTTTCCAACCACCACTAATTCCATCCATTTTTATGAAACAAAAGTTTAATTCGGGCGGACGACCGCCCAAAATCAATCCTGCGTCATACCGCTATGTAGTGCGGTTTGACGCTGCTGAAAACAGCGTTTTCCTATCTCTGTATGAAAAATCAGGAGCCACGAACAAGGCTGCTTTCATCAAGAATGTGCTTTTGAACAAGCCTTTCAAGGTGTTCATCGTTGATGAAAACACACGGATTTTCATCGATCAACTATCGGCGTTCAATTCCCATTACCGCACTATCGGAGTTGAATATGACACAGTGGTAAAGACACTCCGTGAGAATTTCACTGAAAAGAAAGCGATGGCTGCTCTCTACAAACTGGAGAAGATTACCATCGAGCTTGTGAAACTGAACCGTGAGATTGTCGCTCTCGCAAATAAATTCGACGAGCGATGGTTGCAAAAATCTCTTTAGGCAACTCCCTTTACGGAGCTTTGGTTTACAACGGCGAAAAGATAAACAAGGAGAAAGGCAGGCTGCTCGACACCAACAAAATCTTCAACGACGGAACAGGGACTGTCAACATACACCGTGCGTTTGAGGATTTCAAGCGGTGGATGCCTGCCAATTCCAAAGCCGAAAAGACGATGATGCACATATCGCTCAATCCGCACCCTGACGACCGGCTTTCTGATGTTGACTTTGCCCGCCTTGCCCACGAGTATATGGAAAAGATGGGGTTCGGCGATATGCCTTATCTTGTATTCAAACACGAGGACATAGACCGCCACCATATCCATATCGTGGCTCTGAGAGTAAGACCTGACGGCACCTGCATATCCGACCGCAACAACTTTTACAAAAGCAAGGATATATGCCGTGAGCTTGAAAAGAAGTATGGGCTGAAACCGGCGGAGCGTCAGAAAATCACACCGGATATGCCTATAAAGAAGATTGATCCAAATGGCGACATAAAGCGACAGGTCGCCAATACGGTCAAAATGGTGGGTATGCGTTGGAAATTCCAGAGCATGGGAGAATACAATGCCATACTCGGATTATATAATGTGAGGTGTGAGCAGACTGACGGCAGAGTCAACGGGCGCGAATATCACGGACTTGTTTATTTTGCCACCGATGACAACGGCAACACAATCGCCACTCCATTCAAGGCTTCACGCCTCGGCAAGTTCGCCAGCCGCACCGCCATTGACAACCGGTTTGAACGTGCCAAAAACAAGATTGACATCAAGCCGACCAAGAGAATGGTCGCCGAGGCTATGGCTTCCGCCTCCGGCAAAGATGATTTCATCGCCGGTCTGAAGGAGAAGAACATCGACCTTGTCCTCCGCTACACTGAGGATGGTCGGATTTATGGGGCGACGTTCATAGACCACAATACTATGACGGTTCTCAACGGTTCACGTATCGGCAAGGAGTTCTCCGCAAACGCTTTGCAAAGGTGGTTCGACAATCCGGAACAGAAGCCTGTGCAGAATACACCTGATGTTTCCGCACCTCTTCAAGATACGGATGCACGCAATGACGGGCACGCATCAAGCGACACTGCCCAGTCCGCAAGTCAGCAGCATAAGCAGAGTGGTCGCAACAACGAATATGACGATATTCCCTCATTGCCGGGACTTGACCTGTTCCATGTCGGGCCCGGTTTTGACGCCGAGGAAGAAGCGTTCTACCGTGCCATGCAGCGGCGCAAGAGGAAAAAGCGTCGCGGTCCAAAATTATAATTACTAATCTCCAAACAAATTTTTGATTTATGAGTCAACAGGAAGATGACCTCCGGGCATTGGCTAAAATCATGGACTTGCTCCGTGCTTTGAGCATAATACTCGTGGTCGCAAATATCTATTGGTTCTGTCAGCAGTTGGTATCGGGCTGGCAGTTCCACACCGAAACAATGAAGATACTCCGCAACCTCGATGATGCGGGAGGGCTGTTCCATAACCCGTGGATTTCAAAATGGTGGACTTTGCTGTTCCTCGGACTTTCATGCGTGGGTACGAAAGGCGTGAAGAACGAGAAAGTGCAATGGATCCATATTTGGATTTTCCTCAGTGCGGGAGCGGCTTTGTTCTTCCTCAACTGGTGGATGCCGGCTCTTGGCTGGGTTTTCCCGTACATTCTGACCACTGTGATAGGCTATGTACTGATGCTTGTCGGCGGAGTGTATATGAGCCGGCTTTTGAAGAACAACATGATGGACGACCGTTTCAATGATGAAAACGAGAGCTTCATGCAGGAAACAAAACTGATGAACAATGACTACTCCGTAAATCTGCCCACGAAGTTCTATTATAAGAAACGGTGTCACAGTGGGTGGATAAATGTTGTTAATCCATTCAGGGCTACAATCGTCCTCGGCACTCCCGGTTCTGGCAAGTCGTATGCCATAGTCAACAATTTCATCAAGCAGCAGATTGAAAAGGGCTTCGGGCTCTACATATACGATTACAAGCAACCCGACCTGACACTTATTGCATACAACCATATGCTGAACAATCAGAAGGGCTACGGTAAGAAGCCGCCATCTTTCTATGTCATCAATTTTGACGACCCGGAGCACTCCCACAGGTGCAACCCCATACATCCGGCGTTCATGACGGATATTGCCGACGCCTATGAGTCGGCATACACCATAATGATGAACTTGAACCGCACTTGGATACAGAAGCAGGGCGATTTCTTTGTGGAGTCGCCAATTGTATTGTTCGCCGCAATAATTTGGTATCTCAAGATTTACGAGAATGGCAGGTACTGCACGTTCCCCCACGCGATTGAGTTTCTTTGCTGTCCTTATGAAAAGATTTTCCCAATTCTTACATCATATCCGGAACTGGAAAATTACTTGTCGCCGTTCATAGACGCATGGCAGGGAGGAGCGGCAGAACAGTTGGCCGGACAGATCGCCTCGGCAAAAATCCCTCTGTCGCGTATGATTTCACCGCAGTTGTACTGGATTATGACCGGCGATGATTTCACGCTCGACATCAACAATCCCGATGAACCGAAAATCCTGTGTGTAGGCAACAACCCCGACCGTCAGAACATTTACGGAGCGGCACTCGGACTTTACAATTCCAGAATTGTGAAGCTGATAAACAAGAAAGGAATGTTGAAGTCCGGCGTCATCATTGATGAGCTCCCCACGATATATTTCAAGGGCTTGGACAATCTAATTGCCACAGCACGAAGCAATAAGGTGGCCGTTTGCCTCGGCTTTCAGGACTTCTCCCAGCTCAAACGCGACTATGGCGACAAGGAGGCAGCCGTAGTGATGAACACCGTCGGAAATATCTTCTCCGGTCAAGTGGTTGGAGAAACAGCGAAGACACTCTCGGAGCGTTTCGGCAAGGTTCTCCAACAGCGACAGTCTATGAGTATAAACCGCAACGATGTAAGTCACTCCATCAACACCCAGATGGACAGCCTTATTCCGGCAAGCAAAATCTCTACTCTGACACAGGGAATGTTTGTCGGAGCCGTCAGCGACAACTTTGACGAGCGTATCCGGCAGAAGATATTTCATGCCGAGATTGTGGTTGACAACAAGCGGGTGGCGGAAGAAACAGCGGCATACAAGTCTATTCCGCTGATTACAGATTTCAAGGACGATACTCCCGACAAGTCCATAATGAAGGCGGTAATCCAACGCAACTATGACAAAATCAAGCACGATGTGAAAACCATCGTAAAATCCGAGATTGAGCGCATCGCCGCAGATCCCAGACTGCGCCACCTGTTGCGCAACAAGTAACCTATACACAAAATCAATGCCCTGCTATCCTTCGCGGACAGCAGGGCATAATTGAATGAATAAAAACGTAAATAAATCGAAAAGATGGAAAGTTAATTAGTATTGGATTCTTTGGATATAGTGGTGGACATCGGGCAGACAAGTCAATCTTCAGTATCTTGACTTGTCATGTGATTGTTGAGTGATTCAACGAGAGAGTCCATAAAATATGTGCGGCTGTTACGGCCTCTTACTCTCATTTCCTGATACTTTTTGTAGATATATGTGTCTGGCATCGTTACATTGAAAGCCTTTGCCAATTTGGATACTATTTCCTTCACGCTGACATCCTTGCCAAAACATTTGGCAACCTTAAAGGCGTAGCCCAGTTCGATAAGTGCGGTTTTCTGGGCTGCCCAGTTCAAACCTATGCCATTAAGCATTTCATCCTCGTTGACAGGCTTGAACACAACATCGTTGATGTGCGATATAGTCTGACGTACAAAGGTAAGCGCTTTGCTTATGAATGATGCGAGTTCGTTATTGAGGTCATCACGTTGGGTTGCCGTCTGTAAATGGGATATTTCTACTTCGGCAAAAAGAAGGGCACTGACAGCAATACCCTTGTTGTGTGTGGTGCAGCATATTTCGCTGACTTGGAGCACAAAGTCCTTATAGGCGATGTGCAGATTGTCGTTCTTTCGTTCTGCCAACTTACGGAAGAACTCAGTTTCTGTGAGGGAAAATAAATCCATTTTTAAGTGGGTTTAATGATTCAACGATTATAATGTTTTTGTTTCGCTGATATAAACCAGTGTCTGTTACAAATGGATTACAGAATAAAATGTTAAAACGCAATTAGCTGATAACGTGCGAGAAAGAGTTTATAGACAATGCTGATTTTAATATAGGTTAAAGTCCTATTATGTTCAAACACTGAACATTGTGTATTGGGTAACTACAAAATAAGGACATAAAAAAAGCGCACACCCACCACAAAACTGACCCATCTGGACTCGGGTTACTCAATATGGCAGATGTACGCTATGCCGTAGCATAGCATAAGCATCAGCCTACAGAATTGAGTATTGAAAATTGTCCAGATTTTCAGTTAATCCATAAGCGGTCTTATGTTATGTTGTATCAGAATGCGCCGGCTCTCCAAGCGCCATTATTTCCAAATTCGCCACAAAGATACAAAAAAATGGCGAATTAACGGATATTCACCGTTAGCTTTGAGATAGGCCGTATTGTTTTATTTTGTAATCCAGTGTTGTACGACTTATCTTTAGTAGTTTGGCTGCTTGTGATTTAATCCAGCCTGTGCGTGTAAGAGCATCTTCGATTTTATATTTTTCAAAGCCTGTTGACTCATGTGCAAATCTTCAATAAGCGAAGCGTCCGAAAGATTGAAGCTGATGTCTGCGGCTGTGATTGTGTCGCCTTTGGCGTGGATGACAGCGAAAAGTACGATGTCTTTAAGTTCACGTACGTTGCCGGGCCATGGGTAGAGTTTCAACGCCTTTATTGCCGATGCGTCGAGGTGTTTTCGCTGCTTACCGGTCTGGGCGGCATAGCGTTTGAGAAAGAAGTCGGCGATCACGGGAATGTCCTCTGTCGTTTCTTTCAGCGGCGGCACAGCAATGTCCGACTGTCGGAGTATGAAGAACAAGTTAGGGCGGAATGTCTTTTCCGTTATCATTTTCAACAAGTCCGGCTCTGCGGTGCAGATCACACGAACATCGGGGTGTTCGGTTTCGAGGATATGCAGTAAAACCGATTGTTTTTCAAAGGTCAGAAGATGCACATTCTTGATTATGATTGTTCCACCTGCCGACTTGTGAAAGTATCCCTCAATGCGATTATAGATTTCACTGCGCTCATTTTCTGGATTGTGTCTGCCAACAAGGGCCGCACCTCCGGCATCAACGATTGTTATCGGTTTCTGCTCCCGCGAACTGTTGAGGTAGATTTGATGCGCCACCTGTTCCTTGCCCGAACCGCACTCGCCAAAGATGATTGCGTTGGCATTGGTTGCGGCAATGGCTGTTATTTTTTCCTCAATCTTCTGCCATGCCTCGCTTTTGCGTGGCAACAATTGATTACCGAGCGTCAACACGATGTGTTCCGGTCGGGCATATTCACCGACAGTTCTTACCAGTTGCTTGTCAAGTGCAAGCCTCTGAACCACATCAATGGCTCCACCTCCACGCATAACATCAACAGCGTCAGTGTTCAGGTTATCCACTATGGCTATGACAGGGAATTTGTATCCCTCGGTCTTCAGCCAGTTAATAAACTCTTTTGCGGTACCGTCCGACAATCGCATTGCCGTGACGATAACCGCGCCGGGAGGCAGCTTTGCCGCCTCAACTTTTCCGGCCTCGATGCAATCCGTAACAACAGGATTATAACCGGCTCGTGTCAACAAGCCTGCCATAATTCTCCCGTCGGATGCGGACGCATCTACAATGAGAATCTTGTTCATTGCTCTGGTTATAAAATATGATGAATACATTTTTGAATGGTTCTTAAATAACAGCTCCCGACATTACGCCGAGAGCTTGGAGAGATTTGTTTGTATGATTAGCTGTTATTATTTCAATATACCAGATGATGCCGATGTGGAAGTACCCGGTTCATTGTCACGGCTGACTTTCTTGCCAAATCCAAATGTGTAAGTGGCTGAAAGTTGAATGAACGCGCGGCTCCTTCCGTTGATTAATTGTTCGTTAGTATCATAATATTGGCTGTGCATTTCCTGTCGGTCATTCCGCCAATTCCACCTTGTGAAATTGATGAAATCGGCCCTTACATTCCAGTCAGAATTTGACCATCCGAAAGTGAGATACCAATCACTCTTACTACGGTTCCATATACCATTCATAAATCCGTCGGCACTTCCGTTGTTGGAAATATAAGTAAAGGTAAAATTCCAGTTGCCAAGATAATATCTCACTCTTGCATACCAGTCGATATATGAATGATTTACATTATACGGCTTGCCGTTATGATTAAGGACTTGTCCTACTTGGGCGGTAAAAACAAGCGTCCTGTTCAAAAAGCGTGCAGTACCGTTAATGCCATACTTTCCTTGTGCATAACTACCTATAGGTTGCTTTATGGTTCTCAATACACCATCGGCATTTGCTTCATAATCATACGCATATCTATCGCCAACTATCCAAGCCCATCCAAAAGCACTGAAGCTGTAATTGTTGTTCGGTAACCAAGTGTAATTCACTTCAAAATCGTAGCTTTTTGATGGCACAAGATTGGGGTTGCCGGTATAACGCAATAATGGTGTTGATTGAATTATATTCTCGCTCTTATAGTTGGCTGACGGAGACCATGAACTGTAATGAAAAGTTGTTGAAACTGAATGTTTGTCATTAAAACCATATTGTAAGGAAAGGTCAAACCACGGGGAAGATGGTTTGTCAACCATGTCTCCGAATTGAAGCCTGTCCCAGTCCCAGCCAAATCCGGTCATTCCATAGAAATTACCGATTGTTATATTATAAGTCGCACCAACCCCTATTCGGGTGGATTTGGCTTTATCAAAAGAAGTTGCAGATCCGGTATATCGGGTTCGGTTGTACTCATACGACCCTCTCATAAAACCGAGAAGATTGCCATACTTTCCAAAATCATGGTTGAATTTCAAATCACCTTTCAGTTGATTTGTATTGTCAACAGCACCATTCAGAATCTCAGAAAAACCTGTCTCAAGATAAGAGGAATTTTGATCTGTATGAGAGTAAACGTAAGAAGGAATGAAGGTCAGAGAGTTATTTTGGGGTAGAGCAAAGAAGTAGTAACCGTTATATGCTATATATTTTGCCCGTGTGTCAAGAATGGAGGCATACGAAGAAGAAGGATATGTAGCCGGTGTGTATGTCACAGAACCGCTCCTGTCTGCATGAGGAGTATTATTTATGCTGGCGTTGATTTGCGAAGAAGCCTGAATCTTATCAGAATTGTATGTTGCCTTGAACGCAACCAGATATTGCTGATTGTTCTGTTTTGAAGAAGAAAGATTGGAGAAACGGTTAAATTCCTTGATGCTTCCATCCGACTGTGGCAACCTATATGTTTCTGTGAGTTCTGAACCATTATGCGTGCTGTTGGTATTGAAGCCATATCCCATAAGGTCGTAAGTCATCCTCTTGTATTGAAGCCTGATGTTACCGAGAAGCTGTTCGCTCCAAAGGCTTATAAGGTTGGTATGTCCGAACCCTTTAACGTAGCCTCCATACTCATATTGAGTCATTATGAAGTTGACAACATAGGCATTTCCCTGCAATCTTGGGTCAGATGGATATTCATAATACTCAACCCGTTTAACGTCCGACATACGCATGGCAGTCAGGTCATTTTGCGAAGCCGGTAAATAGTCAATAAACACAGCGACTTTCTTGCCGGAATTTGTCTCGATTTCATTACCCAAAGATGTTTTGAGCTGTGGAATAGCCATGTGGTTAAGCAAGTCCACTCCCGATTGCGAAGCGTTCTTTTGCTTTGAGGTCGGGATATATGTTGACTTCTGGGCTCCGGTGCGTTGCATAGTTGCTTGCACCACAACCTCATTCAGTTCTTGCGTCTTTAACGTGTCGGCCTGTTCCTGCGCATACACAGGAAGTATAGCTACTGCTGACAATATTATTGATGTAATAATCTTCGCCATAATACTTTACTTTAAGATTGCAGAGCCAACTCCAGCACCTTTTTGTTGCTCATTTTGAGTTGATACCTTTTTGCCATAATTGAATACATACGTTAGAGATAGGGTTACTCTACGAGAGAGATCATCATTCCAAACGTGATTGTTTTCTGAAAACCTTGGAGAATAGAAATATGTGTCAACGTAGCCATTTCGACTAAGCCAGTTGTTGAATTGTATGCTTGTCTTCAACGCACCTACTGCATAATTCACCATTACACCGTATGTATTCGCATATTTTAGATTCATACCATTGCTGAACCCATGCAAAAGATGACGAGGGGATTGATAAAAAAGCATCGCAGACCAGTTGTTTTTTGAATATTGAACGTTAACACGCCCTGAAAGTAAATTCTTTGATTGGGCGTCGCACCCTGTAAGAACTACTCTTTGTGCTTGACCGCTGAAACGGAGATTCAACGTGTTATTCAAAAATTTGAGATTAGCTGAAAGCCACGCAGAATACGAATGTGCATCGCCGCTATTGATTGACTGGCGCACTAAACCATCATAGCCTTCAAGGGTATAAAAGCGATAAGCCTGCTTATGAGGATTTCCCTCATACTCAAGTGTTGCAGTGAGCGAGAGTTTGTTGGTGGGAATATATGTATATGATGCTGACGCGGAAGCAAACAGCGTATTGCGCAGATCCGGATTGCCTTGTAGCCACAGCAATTCATTTGACTGAACTAATGCCTCACTTGATGTTGATGCTTCCGGGTGAGAGTTGCCCCACCAGCCTTCTATGCTTGCAGAATGTCGGTCGTTAATTTCATACTCTAACTGAAGACCAAGCCGCGGATTCCATTCTTCAAGAGTGTTTTCACCATTTACACGGCCAATAACGTAAGATGCCCCAACGCGCGAGTAGAGGCTCAATTTATTCCAATTCTGAGTGTAGATTAGAAACAGCATATTCTCCGACGATAGCAATTTCTGTCGGCTGTTGTCAGAACCGAAATACCGCGTGTCATAAATTGAGTTATAAGTTATCAAATTAACACGGAAAGCATTGTTATTATTGAATTTCTTTGCCCATTGTAAGGAAGCATTAGGTGCGTAAACTTTCTCCTTGTTGTCATTGACGATTGGCTGAAGTTCGGAAAGGTGATATAATGAGTTGTTTTTTGTTGAACCGTATGAGAAACTCCATGAAGCCACTAAGGAATTAGATTGAGGCAGATCAAAATAGTAATAGCCCTTTATGGCAGGATATAGAGTCTGGAGCGATTTTGTTCTGAGAGCGTTGCTGTCATCAAAATCGGGAACCGACAGACTTACAGTTGACGCTTGTCGCGTAATTGGATTGGCTGCGCGTCCAAAACTGATCTGGTGCTGTATAAACGCCTTTTTAGTTCGGTAGTTGGCTGTCAGTGACGCATATTGCGAATTGTCACGAGCCAAATAGTCGTCTGTCGCCCAACGGCGAGTAATTTCATCGTAATGTGAATCATTGAAATTCACATCCCTGAATGTAGTTTCGCTTGACGATAACATATGTTTACCATGAGTCCAATTAGACACTGCGTATGCGTCAAAAGTCCACTTTTGATATACGAAGCGTGAGAACACACTGCCTTCGATTTTATCAGAAGAAATCGTGCGTCCGTCAGCTCCAAGTTTTGTATAACCACCCCATTCGTAGTGCTGCATTACGAAGTTGACAATATGCTGTGCGCCATTGAAGCGAGGATCCTCAGGATAGTTGAGCACTTCCACCCGAAGCACATCTTCTGGGCGCAATCCCTTTATATCCTGTTCAGTTGCCGGAATATAATCAATAAACATTGATATATCTTTGCCGGTGTTGGTCTTTACCTCCGTAGAGCCGGGTATTATATCCAGTTGTGGGATTTGCATATTGAGCAGCAGACTGGTAGCATCTAAAGAAGTCTTTTTAGTCTTTTTTGCCGGAATGTACTCAACTCCATTTTTCACAACACGCTGTGTGCGGGCCATAACAACGACCTCATTCAGTTCTTGTGTCTTCAACGTGTCAGCCTGTTCCTGCGCATACACAGGAAGTATAGCTACTGCCGACAATATGATTGATGTGATAATCTTTGCCATAATACTTTACTTTAAGATTGCAGAGGCTGCGCCTGATTGTTCGCCGACTTCATTGCCTCGCTGCACTTTCTTGCCATAGCCGAATGTATAAGTGGCTGTGAAGTTTATGCGAGGGTGTGATGATGTTCCGATGATAGTCTGTCGCTCGCAATAATATGGTGAAACTGTGGTGTTTGTCGCGCCGTCCCATCCTTTATTGAAGAAATTGGCAGCCATGACACGCAAATTCCAGTTAGAGTTGGCCCATCCAACGGTCACACTATGGAAATTCCTTCCCTTGTTTATTCGGGGAGAAGCGGTAAACATACTTTTCTGAGGACTTTCATAATAGGCTTGGAAATAGAAGCTGTCGAGATAATAGCTTGCCTGAGCTGTCACACGGAATGAATTGCAGTTCTCTTTGAAGATACCTGTTGATTTATAGAACGACTGACTTGGGTTGGCGTATAGCTGAAGTTTTCCGTTGAGCAGTTTCCAGTTCGCTGCCAATCCTATCTCTCCATTGAGATAATCACCATCGTTGATATATGAACGTAACAGAGCTTTTGCATTATCATAGGGCGCATATGTAAGTAGCTGACGGTCATACATACCGAAATAGCGTCCGTAGGCACTCATACCGAAGGCATTTGACGGCATCCATGTATATGCGAGGTTTATGGTTGTATGTCGGCAGTTTTCCAATAATGGATTTCCTGTAATATACATCAGTTCATTCTCTCGGAGTAGGTCAGATGATTTCTCTGAGATGCCGGGGCTGTTAGTCGCATACTGAAAATAAGCGGAGAAGCTGTTTTTCTGATTTGGAACATACCGCACATTTATATGAGTGAACGGATAAGTGTCGCTGTTTTTCTTCCCGTTTATATCACTGTTCTCCCAAGCAAAACCGGCATCAAGATTAACAGATATTTTCTGTGTCTGGAAATTGTAGCCGACCATACCTGCGCCAAAAGCGTTATGGAATTTATCTCTATATCCGTTGTTTCCGGTGTATTCAAGACGGTTGATGTTGTCGCCATAGTTGCCACCTAACATTACAGAGTGTTTCTGTCCGAAACTTTTTCGGATATACAGATTCAGACGATAGTTGTAAGCGTTCTCTTTAGCATGACGGTATATTGTTGGCTGCTCTGATGCAGCATAATCAGTATAATCGTTGCCGTGGGTATAGTTGAACGATGGTGAGAAGTCAACTGAAAATCCCTTTGGCAGAGCGAAGAAATAGGTACCCGAATAAGCGACTGAGTTGGATCGGTTCGGATTCTTCCTCTCAAACAAATATCCCTCTACAGAAGTTGGTGAATACTCCAATTTCCCGGAATATTCATTTGTAGGTATTCCTAAGTTTGTAAAGGCAAGCAGATTGCGTATCTGGATTTTGTCACTGTTATAAGTGGCTCGGAAAGTGACAGGATATTGGTTCTGCTTATAATGAGAGGATTCAAGTGTTTCCTTTCGGGTCAGCGAAAATTCTTTGCCATCCTCTCCGGTCAAACGGTAAATGCCCTCTGTCGTGCTTCCAATATGGTGGTTGTTCCAGTTATTGGCTCCGGCATACAGGTCGTAGGTCATCTTCTTGTAGGAGAACTTGGAGAAAATGTTGACACGGCTTGACAATCCGACAAGGAAATTTTCATTCGCAGTCACCTTTGTATAACCACCGTATGCGTATTCCTGCACGATAATGTTTATCACTCTCTCAGCTCCACGGAAACGAGGGTCAGTAGGAAATTCAAGATATTCCACACGCCTTACATCAGCGGTTCGCAGTCCTTCCATTTCCTCTTTGGAGGCTTCAAGGAAATTGATGTAAATGGCAACGTTGCCGCCTGCATTGTCGGTAACGGTCTCATCAATAGGGTTTATCCTGATTTGAGGTATCGCCATCTGACGCAGAAGATCCACAGTGTTCTGAGCCGCATTCTTCTGCTTACCCGTAGGCGTATAGGTTGACTTTGACGATGAGGTACGTTGCATCTGAGCTTGCACCACAACCTCATTCAGTTCTTGCGTCTTCAACGTGTCAGCCTGTTCCTGAGCATACACAGGAATTGCGATGACTGCCGACAATATTATTGATGTGATAAACTTTGCCATAATTATTTGCTGATTAGTTTCAAAGCGTTAGACATACGCTAAATTGAGTTCTCTTTTAACTGGCGCATTGCCTTATCATATTCAGCCTTGACTGAGCCGCTTTTTATGTTACCCTCATTGAATAGCCTGATAAGAAAATCATTAAAGGTCTCATTGTGTGCTCGTTCCGGTAAATGAATATAAATAATTGGCGCAAGGACTAAACTGCCATCTACATATTCCAAAAATTCATTATACGCATCAAGCGAACTTCTACGACCTAATTTATTGGACAAAAATACTTCGGCTGCAACAACGAAGGCTTCATTCTGCCCTTCATTGTGTTGAACTGCAATTTTTTCGTGTTTACTATAAAAATCATCTTGTAGCAAGTCGTTAAGAAGGCCCATTAGTTCCTGTGAAATATACAGTCTATGTAAATTTTCATGAATATATACTTTTACGAAATCCAGATGATATTTCTGTTCAAGTTCCGGATCCAAGAGGAAAGGAGTACAACAGAATGATTCATCATCAAGATTGAAAGCATTGTCTATATCAACTATATATGTTTTGGACGGAGACTTAGATAATATCTCCGGTTCTGCAAAATCTCTCAATTCAGAGTGTATTGCATCAAGTAATCCAACTGGAATAGTGGAATAATATACGTCAATCTGTTGTTGTAGATTTGGATTTACAATGCTATCCCAATATTCACAATATCCATTCTGAATCAAGCGTTTGGTGACATAGCATAATTCTTCCTGAATCTCAATCATGTTTCTAATCCATTCGGTTTGTTGCTCAGCTTTAGGAACAAGGCTAACCATGTTCTCCATGAAAAACATACAACTGTCTGCGTTATTCAAATCTGTTCCATATTTTATATACGCATTACATAGTTTAGAGGCACGAGTCCGAGAATTAATCCTATCTAATGCCTTGACAAAACTTGAATCATTCTGCAAATCCATAAACTGAGGACTGCTTTTTATTTTGTCATAATATTGGAATGAACAGAGCAAATCAAGGCATTTGGACGTTGAGAACAAATGCGGATTATTAGCATTGGCTGTTAGCACGCCAAATATCACTATTATCGTTAAAATAGACCAACGAATCATTGTTTCTGAGTGGTTTAAGTTTGCAGAAGGTGGTTACTTGACTGGGATATATGGTCGTGGATTGTTCAAGATATTGAAGAGGCAAGACTCTCAGCGTCTAAAGGTTACTTCTTTATACGCTTCCAATAGAAAGTCATTTTTATCTTCGGGAGCCAAATCATCATAGCTTGTATTCAACCATGACTGTTTTATCCGCAATTCTTTTTTAGAGAGTTTTACAATCTCATAGATGGCGAACTTATCAGTAGTCGCATCTCCATCTATATTCTTTATATCTCCAGAGATAGTTATGGATCTGTTCTCTTCAGAAATTGAATAGACATACTCGGAGGTATAATCTCCTGCAAACACGTCATAATTGCGAATGGAAAGTTCTCCATTCGAGTTAAAAGACCATTCGATAAATCCCTCTGTTTGTAATCCCGCGGGATATTGAACATGCCATGTGCCAACGATATTGTCTATCACTATTGGCTCATCATCGTTACTGCAAGCTGTCATTATAAGACAGGCAATAAACATAAAGATAGTAACCTGCTTTTTCATATTCTTTGCTTATTGGTGTATTATTGTCTTTTGCGGGCTTTGAGTTTGTAGAAGGTGATTGTTTTGTTGGGATATAACACCGGATCTTGCGCAGACCATTGCAGCCACACTTCGGTTGGTGACAACTCTTTGCAAATATATTATCTTTCCAGTGGATTGTAATATTGAGACCAATCTTCATTGAGACGATGAAAACCTTGCTCACTGTTGTCCATGATAAGGATGCGTGCACCAGTGTTTCGGACGAATGCCCCGGCGTTTTTATACATCTCCTGTTCAAATTTTTTCCAATCTTCTTTCTTCATTTTCTTTCTACTCCAGTCATAGCGAATGATAGGTTGTGGCTTTTGTGTCAAACCTACAGCTTCAAAAATAAAGTTGTTTTCAGAGTCTTCAGCCTTAAGGACCAATCCTTTTACTCCGTTCAGCTTCCACGGTCCATAAGGAACAGGAATGTCATTTGTATAATACACTTTCCAATTTCTTCCTCCATAATTGCATGTTGCGACATGGCAATGATAGTCCATTACAGTAGCAATTTCATCGGGTATATACGTCCATTCAGGAGATTCTGATTGTTCACTGTATTCAATGACTTGAGAAGTGTATGGAAGACGATTGGTGACTGTAGTCAGTGAGTCCTTATGATTGAACAGAAGATCGAACCCAACATAATTCTCAGGAATAGTAGAGAACTGCATTGTAGATTTGAGTTCTTTTGTGTTTTGTGTATCAAGAGCTCGCAAATCACGGCTAAAGAAAGCATTGTAGTCTTTTCCCATTTGCAAGTCCATGATGTCATCGAAACTCAAAGAATCGTCTTTCTCTGAATTGCGATACTTGAACTGGTATGAAACGTTAAGATAGCAAGTATCTAATGTCTCATACTTATCAGTGTCCTCGTGAGCGAGGGTAAACGTAGGTGTATCCATAGCATACGATACGGTAACCTGTGCTATAGCGGCAGGCCCGGCAAGCATCATTAAGGATGCTAAAAGTGTAATCAAAATTCTCATGGGTGTATATTTATGTTATTCGTATTCTAATGCCTACCATAATAGTGCGTCCTCGCAAATGATATTCGCTTGAGTATCTAATGATACCATTGTCGTTATACCTTCTAAAAACATCGTTGTTTAACAAGTTACTGCATTGCAGTGACAGTATGGTGTTTCCGAGAGTATATTCAACATTGCAATTCAGGAACACATTATTTCGATATGATGTAGAGTAGTTATTATTATAGAACATCACAGATGGCGATACATTCAGTTGCTTAAACGGCCACAGTATAATGGACGTGGCATTGGTAAAGGTATGTTTCGTGCCATCATTAGCTTTGCCATCTGTAAAGCTCTTGGATAGGGTATATTCATTTGAGGTCTCAAAAGACAGCCATTTAGTAAACGTCGCATTATATGAAAGTTTAGCCCGAAGATACTTGCTTTTGCCTTCATGAATTTCATCATTGATATAAAATTCACTATTATTCATGCCTATACTAAATGACTCACTTACCTTTGAGTTCCATCGGAAAAAACCTTTTGAAAATGTTTGATCAAGTTGCCATATCTGGCTATTTGTAGAATATGGCAATCTTATATAATTAATAATATCGTCAGTTATGTCATATCCGGAACTATTGCCATAACGCGATTGAACATACGTTAATGCAAGGCTACCAAATAGCATATCCAACACATTTGTATAGCTCGCATTGAATGCCGTTTTTAGTGTTCGGTTCATTGTCGCTTCAATATGTCCCGGGTTAGAGATGGTTGTGCGGTAGTCTATAAATCGTTTTTGAGCCATAAGGGATATGGCAGAAGGTAAGGATTCTTCACCTATTGTTGTAAGTGATAACGAAAGCCGGTCTGATGGTTTATATGTTATGTTCGAATATGGTCTTATCGAGAAGAATGTTTTATTATAATTCCAAGTTTGATTGTCAGACTTATAATACATAAGACCGACAGGCACATATATAAGCCATTGAAATTTTTGTCCATAATGCCAAAATATTTTTGGCGTAATCCTTGCACCAACCTGCCATGTTTGTTGATCATCAGGCATTGACTGATTGTCAATATCAAGATTGGTATTAGCATGTTGCCAACTTGCATCAACTTCTCCATTCAGATTAAACATGAAGTGTGGTATTGAAAGAGCAATCAAGGAGCCACTTCCGTCAATATTGAAGCTTCGTTGATCTACTATCTGACAAAATTCATTATTAGGCAGATTCAATAATCCCTTCTTATCGTTATAGGATATATGGAATGAAGCATCTGCAATTCCCCCATTATGTTTCTTATAGTTAAGTTTCAATTCATCATCAATTTTTATTGAGTGAGCTGAAAATTTTTGGAGAATTAAATCATTAATTAGTCCTTCTCCTTTTGGAAAAGACGCATTGGCGGAAAGAGTATTTTTGAGGTATATTTTCTTCCCATTAAGTTTATAAACAGCATGGGTCCCAACAAAATGCTGATGTATATCAGAAGAATTAGATTCCTTGATGATATACCTTGCCACACTGTCAGACAAATACGTTGTTTCATCATTTGAATTACGCTTTTCTTTGTCGAAAAGATAATTTAGATTAAACGTAAATGTTTTATCTTCACTAAGTTTCAGCAACTGGTTCACTGAAAGGCTATGAGAGGTGTTTCTATAAGTGTACCTGTTAGATAAAGATGGAGTTTCAGGATATAATATCCCAGTTCCGTAAGATGATGTGTATGTAGATGGAGCGTTGATTTCAGGTCGTAAATCAACACCTATGTTATTGGTTTTATAAACCGATATATTTTGAGCATTACGCCTGAAGTTCATTAGTGAGGCCGATGCGTCCCAGGATATATTGGGCTGGCTTCCTATAGCACCATCAAAAGTGGACGACCAGATACCCTTTGCGCTCTGCTTTAGGCGTATATTCATTGCTGGTGCGGCTCCACGTCTTACGCCTTGGAGCATTTTTACATCTTGGTGATCTTCAAGAATTTGTACAGTCCCAATATCATGCGCATCTATATTTTTGGTGGCTACTCCATAGTTGGAGCCAAGCATATCCAGCCCTTCAATATAGAACTCATTAATCCATTGCCCATTATATATAATTTGCCCGTCCGATTTCACCTCGATACCGGGCATTTTCCGGAGTAAGTCCTCTAATGTCTTATCATTTTTGCTTATATATGATGATGCAGCATAAGATATTGTATCACCCGATTGTCTTATTTTTTTAGCCGTGACAACAACCTCTTTTAATTCGAGCGTTCTGATTAAAGAGTCAAGTCGCTCGTCATCTTGCTGTGCCGACATTGGCACAGCAAACGAAAGAATAAAAAACACAAGTATGTATAGACGAGCGGACATATTAAGATGGAGTTTTACTATTCTTATCAGGATGATTTTCACTTGTCTCACAGCCTGTTGCGGGCTTTGAGTTTGTAGAAGGTGATTGTTTTGTTGGGATATAACACCGGATCTTGCGCAGACCATTGCAGCCACATTTCGGTTGGAGTCAACTTTTTAATAAGCCGATAACCTTCAGTTGCGTTGCCGGAGGTATAGATAACCGTGTAATTCTCTGTGGTGAAAGTCCACTGAAAATACTGGACGTCTTTCTTTACAGACGGGTCTTTCAGAGAGCCTACCGCCGTCCAGCCTTTGGTATCTCGGCCAAATGAATATATATTTGTTTCATCATCAAATGTCTGCTCATTGCCAAGCCCATAATCCGCATACACAACAAGCCATTCCACGTCAGTAAGCATAGCAATAGTGTTCTGCTGACCTTCATCAAGGTAGCCGGTTCGCCCTTCGCATGACGACAATATCATCAATACGGAGAGGCAGAGAGAGATAAATAACGCCTTCATTGTGAAAATGAAACGGAGAGCGTTCCGTCACCGACAAGATTCATACCTTTGACTGAAAGCCAATCGGAATTACCATTATTGCTAATGATGTACGAATGGCATGGTTGCGGCGTATTCACCCCGGCCACTATCAATATTCCAGCATCAGGATTTGAGGTGTCACCCAAAGAGAGCTGATACAGATAGAATTTAGATGAACTGTTGGCAGACACATTCATAGTAACATATCGGGGCGCATAGACCTGTCTTGCGTCATCTCGATCAGATGTCACTACCATTTGGGCGAGTGTATTGCCATTGATTGAACGTGTCACCGACCTCGTTACTCCATAATTATCTGTGATCCTTCCCTCAATAAGTTTGTCGGAAGAATATGTTGAGTAAATAATCGCCGTGGAGTTGCCCGATTGTTTCACAGCACGGAGCACACCATTGACGGCTTCCATATCGCGCGTGAACTTATCTCGGTTGATTGTGCTTACCATCATCAACTCCTCACGGCTACGGTTGACTACATAGTCGGAGGCTGTGATTTTCTTGTCGGGATTGATGAAAAACGCACCTGTGGCGTTATCCACATCAACAAACTGTGCCAATATCTCGGCATCGGTTTCATAGGCACGGATAGGCGACGGTTCGTTAAAAACCGTATTATCATCGCTGCACGCAGTGATAAACATTGCAGCCGCGAAAGTGACTATTGCTTGAATACTCTTCATATCCTAATCGCTTTTTAACTTGTCTTGTAACTGTAATTTGAGCAAAATTAGATCTAAAAAAGTTTCCGGACAAGATAAAAAGTTTAACAGCGGCAAATTTTATTTACCATTATACCAGTCAATTAGAATGTTTAATTTCTGCGATTTTGGCGCAAGCACCCCCAAAGTTTAACGGCAAGCCGAAAAATGGAGGTCAGAGCAGCTTCAACAGCTTCCTAACATAAATGCCTATGTTTGTTTCATGTTCGTCGATGCCAAGTTTCCGACGAATATCACTGCTTATGTTATAATAACCCTTGTGATTCTGTATAGCTGTTTCATCGCCTGCCTCCTTTCCGACAAAGCAGCCAAAGTAGGCCCCCGCATATTAAAATGATTGAGCAGACCAATATCCGATTTGTTATCCCATCTGGAGAGTCAAAGCAAAAATCATCGTAAACATACCAAAGAATACGATTATCACAGATGCCAGTTGCTTGCCAATGTTATCCATTGTCTAATCCATTTTTGAGTTGTGTAACTTTTCCATAAACTCTTCTTTTCCGACAAAGTGCTGTACTCCAAAGACACCACCACCAAATTCAAACACAGTGGAATCATTATAGACTATTAGACACACGTCATTGCTAATGCTATCTTGTTCATGAAGAGATAGAGGTTTGTCATAAAAGCGATATGAATACATCCCCATTCCAATCCGCCGGAATCGGATAGTTGAATACCCTTTGCTTGAGTAGTTGTCGACATCTATACCTATGCAACCACAATCTTTCAACTCTCTTTTCAACCTCTTTGTATCCTCTTCGCTTAAAACATAGGGGTAAGATTTTTCATAATCAATCTCATAACATAATCGAGTACTGTCAGGGAGCATATTGTGATAACGGGTAGCAATATTCCTCATCCAAAACCCATTTTCACCTTCATAATATTCCGCCATTATATCAGCATCACATTTCTGAGGTGGTTGGTTTGCAAGATATATAATTATTCCCAGCAGGAGTAGATCCACAATGTGGAACCACAGAAGAATCTTATCCGTTTTTGTTCGACGTCTAACGGCTTTGACAAACGAATATATCCAAAATCCAATAATAGGTAATGTTATGAAAAACAGGCAGGAAAAGATTAGAATAAAGGCAAACAGAGCTAAATCCAAATCAAATCCGTCCAATCCAAGACTAAGTATAAATACGCACAATAATGTCACTGTGACTAATGCCACCGCAACGAACCGCATGAACCGCAGAAAAGCCGATTTCTTGTTCATGGATTGATTAAAACCATTGTCACCTACATCATTCATTGCTTGCCTCCTTCCTTATAGATACATTTATCTGGCTCCACATCTGATACTTGGTTATAATAAGAGAAGAAAGGAACTATATATTCAGTTAAATCTTGTTCCAAATCGTTCCAAAGTTCATCAATATCTGTCTCTGCGTTGATGCTATACCATTTATCCTCATGATCAGGTAACAATTCACTTATTCGTTTTCTTATAGCACAATCGTATTCTTTGGGAAAAGTTGGTATTACTCCCGTATGTTTGAAATCAAAATGTTCCAACCAAAAGACATCAGTGAATATGCCTACATTCAACGTGAACCTGACTTGATCATTATTATTACATTTGTCGTTTTGGATATTTACACAGTATCCTATCTCTCCATTTTTCTTGAAGAAATTATAACCTCTTTTTCGGAAGCCTTTTTCTTGTAGAAAATATTTAATTTCATCAAACACAAAGGCTTCTTTCTCTTTAACTGTTCGTTTAGTCCTCTTGTTGCCAAAGAGAAAACAAATGAATACAAGCAAAAACAGTAATCCAGCAAAAACAGGTGTATGCCATGTGATTGACACTGCCCTTGGATTTGCAAATCGCGGCCAAATATATCCGGAAGAAACACCTCCCTTGATAAACATGAAAATTCCAATACCAAGTAATATAACGGCACAGACAAGCATAATAATCATGCTATGTCGCAAGAATCGCTCTTTGGGTAGATGATTTTTCATGTAGAATTACTTTTGTTCTGTTATACTATCACCGTAATAATATTCATTAAATTGTGCGCCCCAAGCAGGGAGTTTGAATGTTTCCGGTTTTGCATTCTTAACAACTCCTTTTGTATTATACACTTGCGACTTATCTAATGCATAATATGCAGAGAGAGGTCTGAATGAACTGTAATCAGCGATTTGAATACGATGTGCGCTACCTAATTGATAGGCATAATATTTATCTTTAGCCCAATAATATTGCTCCGAATCTTCAGGGTCATTTAATAAAACAAATGACTTTTTATCTTTAACATTCAAAGGTTTATTATACCAATAATAGTCGTACTTATCCTCTGTTAGATAATCTTTTACTACTCTGAATGTTGCCGGGTCACGTCCTTCAAGTTTGAAAGAGTTACAATAAACATTTATAGAATCTAAGATATAATTATTGTCGTGTTCATCTATTAACAAACGGCATGTCGCTCCATCTACGCCGTCAAAGGTTTCTCCCCAATCAAATACTTTATGCTTGTCACGAGCATAGGTATTTGACAATTCCTCAAACGATAATGGATCTGCGTCAACATATTTCACGGAAATAATAAATGGCAATAAATTATCTCTGGTGAAAAATATTACGGCAATGCCATAATTCTTATAACCGCAATGTCGGCAATCAGACAGTAACGGCATCATACAAAGACAGACTAAAGACAGCACTGAATATTTTATAATTTTCATTCTTCGAGCCATAATCATATCTTTTGTCAGATGAATATTCCATGACTGTTATTGCCGAGCGATTGTGGATTCAAACAGTAGCAGCAGCGGAGCGGACATCCGTGGAAAGCGACAAGCGTGGTTACACCACCGCCGTCGGTGGAGAGGCGATGACGGGAGAAGCCAATTATTTTTGCTCGGTCGGGAGGCATTGCTGTCGGATTGGCATAAGAGCCTATCGCAAAGTTAATAAGAATATTTGACATTAGGGTGGCTTGCACGCATAAAAATCGCCGTTATATCCTGATAGACGTCTGTTTACAAGTAAACTGAGTGAATGATCCGCCCCTTACAGGATAATTATACGCTACTGATTATAAGAATATCGGCTTTTAGCGATTTTGACGCAAGCAACCCCAAAAATATACGGTCAGAGTTGCTGAAGCAACTTCCTGACATAGATACCTATGTTGGTTTCGTGTTCGTCGATGCCAAGTTTCCTACGTATATCACTGCTTATGTTGTAATGCCGGCGCAGTTCCATGTAATTGCCGACTTCCTTACCTTTTAGGCCGATGGCATACAAGCACAGGTAGTTTATCTCATATTCAGTCAGGCCATGATCCTCCAAGTATTTTATGAACATAGGATGCGACACTTTGAACGCAAGACGGTTGGAGTTCATAAATTTTTCCTTGTCGCTGATCTCACGTTTTACCAAATCGACGTAAGCTGTGGCGGCAGGCTCCTTATCCAAAATATTGGCGGCGAAAAGGGCATTGAGAATACCGATACGTTCCTTAATCACCGCCTTCACATCATCGGGCAATTCATCTTTCTCAGACAGAACCTTGAGCTGCTCGTTCTCCGTTTCCAACTGTGAAATACGCAACATCATATTCTCTCCGGCAAGATGTTTTTTCTCTGCCTCCAATTCCGCCGTCTGCTTCTCCAATTCGAGGATTGAGTTCTGATTTTGGAGACTGGCATTTTCAAGTTTTAGCCGTGACTGTTCTTTCTCGGCTAATATACGTCTCATCTTTCCCAAACGGTAATGATAAGATATTACTCCTATAACTAATAGAAGAAGCAATATTGAGCATACACTCAGCCAGATAATTCTATCTCTGTATTGGATTTCACTTAAATTCTCAATCTCCAATTTGTGCCGTTCATCGGCGACAGTTGTTTTCTGATAAAATATGTTTGAGTTTTCGTTATCAACGGCATTAAAATATGCCTTGTAAGCATCTATAGCCTCATTATATCTTCCCTCAGCTTTCAAAATCTCAGGCTTGAGTTGAAGGTATCTGATCGACTTTGCAGTTTCACTATCTGAGTCTATCAACTTCAGGACATCATCGGCTTTCTCATATTGATTCAATTTCAGATAAGCGGCTGCTATATTAAGTTTTGAAGCATCGCTCTTGATTGTATAATCTGAAATTGTGTCCAGCATTTCGGCAATTTCATTATTCGGTTCAAATGCAATTGAGTATGTTTGGTGGACCAATTCACTTTCCTCTCTGGATTCGGGCAGTATAACCGAAAGAGAGTCAACAACAGTCATGATGCTGTCAGACAATTGCTTATTTCCTGAGGCAATGCTTCCATCCAATGCTTTGATAAGACTTGACTGCCTATATTTATCATTGTTTAATTTATCGTATAAATCAGCAGCAATCAGGTTATTGGAAACGTAATCACCCATCTGATATGAAAAGAAATTCAATATGCTTTGCGCAACAAGCATATTGGCGAATGTAAGAGTATCTCTACATTCATTCTTCAAGTCAGTTGCTTTCAGAAAACACTGCATAGCCATATCAAAGTCAGACTTGTTCAGAAAAATACGCCCCTGATAGTAGAGTGTTCTCAATTTTTCGTCTGGCGTGCCGTGGTCAAGATAGTAGTCTATGGCAGGTCGCAGTACATCGAAAGTGGTAGTGTCGATGTAGTTTTTATCGAGTGCCATTGACTTCAGGAGCGCATAGCGAGCCTTTTGCTTGGCATCCGACATGTCTCCAGTCGGAATATGGTTTAGAATGTTCAATGACGAATCCGGAGCGGAAAGCATAAAACTCTCCGCCTCATCCAACTGTTGGTCTATTTCTGAATTGTTTTGGCAACCAAACAGAATAAGACACAACACTAAGATATTGAGAACATAGAACGATTTCATATCTGTATATACAAAGTGTGAGCCGCTTATGCCACATCCTGACTTGATGGCCCTGAGAAAGCCTTGTACTCCGATGTGGTGACAGCAGCCCACGCTATGCGAGGAAAGCCGCCATGCCTTATCTTTGAGTACAGTTGAAAGTTTCTCAGGTTTTCAAGTTAAAGACAAGCATAACGCTTATAGTTTCCAAAATGTATCGAGAGGCAATCGCCTATCTACAAGCAAAATTAGCGATAATATTTGATATATCAACTATGTATGCGTAATTTAATTGACGGTATTCCGTGCATTATGAGAATAAGCCATCTGTAATGTATAGCTGTTTCATCGCCTACCTCCTTTCCCCCAAAGTTTGATGAACAAATATAACGCTATGATATATGACACTACGGAAACACACACCAAAGCTTCTATATATGCACAAATATCCCATAAGACACGGTTGTCATCGCCAATCAAATCATTAAACAAGTACGCTTCTTCAATCTGAAGAATAGAAACTCCGCCTACTATACCCATGAAAGTAAAAACCAATATGCCCACTATTTTCTGCCAAGTCTTCATAATTACTCTGAAAAAAAGGTTATGCAAATGAATATTACGATAGCTGCAACCAGAGTCGCTAACAGCATCTTCGCAGCGTAATGGCGTGATTTACGAGAAGCCTCATAATCAAAACGAGACTGTCCGGCATATTTTTCAATAGCCTTACGAACACTTTTGCTTCGGCAATACAGGTCGGATAAGCAAATGTCGTGGAACTCATACTGTTCACCATTTACCGAGGTTTTGATGCTAAGTCGTCGTTCTACAAAACGAACAAAATAAGAAACATTCCAACTGGTATAGACGCTCACTATATCCCACCACCAATTATATGTTTTGGTCTTGCCCCAGTCCTTTATTGTTATTCCCTCGCTGTCAATTATTAGCGTGATTCTACCATACCTGATATACTTATAGGCATATATAATCACTCCAAAACCGAAAAAGACGGCACCAAGAACACACCAAATTTCAGATGTGTTAATTGCGGCATATAGACCCAAGACGAACATCACCACTACCATCAATAGAGGCGTCAGAGATTCTTTTGCTATATATTGATCATTATGCTTAATCATATCTTAACTATTTCCATCGCTCTCATTTTTTGCAGAATAAGTAATAGCCCACAAAGGCTAATGCTATTGTTGGTAAAAAGCTCGCTATTCCGATAGTGAATATAAATACAAGTAGAATACCAATATCCAACCAAAAATCATTAAAAATAGTTCCGTTGGTTACCACAACTACAATTACACAAAAAGCCGCTATCAAACAAAGAAAAACCATTTCATAAACGAGTCCGAATACAAACCAATGCTTGCCATTAGCAATAAGCCATGTTATAAGACCGCTAATTAGACATACGCACGCAAGAAATAATCCAAGATCTATTGTTGCCGTCTTATCCCACACCACACATCCAAGAGCAAGCAGTCCTATTGCATACAACAGGGTAGATGCCTCGAATACCCAAAATCGTTTGTCAGTCAGTGTTATTGATTGCTTCATTTCGATAATGGTTTCGGTTGTTATTTTTTCTTTTCGTGTTTGAACTTGATGGGTTTCTTTGCGTTGCGTTTGGGGTATTTGACTTTGATTGTTTTGGGATTGTCGTAACCTTCAACCTCTATACGCAATACAACTTCCTTGAGTGGTTTACCGTCATCGTCTTGAAAATCAGAATCGTCATTCCAATAAATCCTAAGGGCAATAATTTGATTATCATTATCGTCATAGACTGGGGAAGGATAAATATCAGTCAAATCATCTTCATCTATACCATCCCTTAAAACACGCTTGATTATTACATCATCTGATGAAAATAGTTCGCCATCCTCATTTATAATTATTAGGTCAAGTGTGTTCATCGGATTACACATGACTGCAACCTCACCTAACAAAGCAACGCGCTTATCATTCAACGTGATTCTCAAAGGATCTCGGTTACTAACGACAATAATCTGATTGTTAAACCCAACATAAGATACCTGTATAGAATCTCCTATGTTAGCATCAATTTCAAATTCGCCGTTGATATTTGTTCGCGTTGCTTTTTTAGAATTTATATTTCTGACTATTGCCCCAATTAAAGTGTCTGTCACGACACTACCATCTTGTGCAGTATATTCACAAAATACAACTCCTTTGACCATGATAGTATCGGCCATTGCCTGAGTTGCGACATATCCTTTTGTCAAAGATGTGTCGGGAGTTTGGGATTGCACGGCAATAGGAGCAAGCATGGCTATTGCTCCTGCCGATATTCCGGCAAGGTTAACCAACTTCCCGGCAAGTTGACGGTGGCGAAGCTGCTGCTCCAAATATCGCACCTCAGCCTCGCATTTGGGACACGATCCGAGACAGTCACCTTTGTAACGACACTCCGAAGTTACAAACTCTATGTCATTCGCCTCGGCTATCTGCCGGCGAATCTCTTTCAATATCTTGCAGGTCTGTTTTCCTCGTGCCATATTTTATTCTGCTGGTAATTTGAAAACTATGGGTAACGTAAACCATACATTGACTTTCCTGCCGTTAAGTGTTCCAGGACTAAATTGAGGAAAAGATTTGACAAGACGGATAGCCTCTCTATCTAATGCAGGGTCCTTACCTCTTACAATCGTTGGCTCACAAACATTACCTAAGGTGTCAACATAGAATTTTATGACAACTCTTCCTTGAATACCAGAGTCCAACTGTTCTTTGGGATATTTCAAGTTTTTGGCAATAAAATTCATCATCGCAACATTACCTCCCGGAAATTCTGGCATTTGTTCAACACAGTTATAAATATCCCTGTTATCTGGATTTTTAGGTAATTCATCCGGCATTTCACCCTGCGTAACAATAACATCAGAAATATTGGCTACCTCTCCCTCTTTCATCATCGCCGCTTCTCTAATTGAATCGATTACTTCTTGCACCGGCAATTCGCCTTCAACATTCCATTCATCATCACCCTCAAGCAACTCCGTAGGCTCACCTTGTAGTCTATAACTGTCGTTGGCCTGACTTGAGGGACTGCCGCAGCCTGAAAATGTAATCATACCGGCCGATAATCCGGCAAGCACAACGGCTTTACCCATCAGTTGTCGCCTACAAAGTTGTTGCTCCAGATATCGCACCTCGGCTTCGCATTTCGGACACGTTCCGAGACAGTCACCCTTGTAGCGACACTCTGACGTTACAAACTCTATATCATTCGCTTCGGCTATCTGCCGGCGGATATCCTTCAATATCTTGCAGGTCTGCTTTCCTCGTGCCATAGTCAGTGTGTGCGGATTTGATAGGTGAATAAATCGAATTTGGAGTAGCCAAGTGAGGCGAGAGCCTTGCGACTTTCCTCGCGGTCGGCATCGGTATTGTAGTCAGGAATAAGAGGTAGCCGTATTATGCAGTCTTTCTGACGGTCAGCTTCGGCAATCAAGCGCAAATTAGAAAGCACACGCGAATTATCCTTGGCCGTATATTGTCGGTAAATATCCGCGTCCATATCCTTTATGTCGATAATCCATGAATCTACCACCGGGAGTAAAGCCTCGATATTCTCTTGCGGAACATTCAGCGATGTTTCTAATGTCAGCCTCCATGACGGGCCACACAGTTCCCGGAAACGTTGGATAAAATCAGGTCGTAATGCAGGTTCTCCACCACCGAAAGTCACACCTCCATTGGTGGCTATAAAATAAAGTTCATCAATTATGACTTCATCGTAAAGTGACTGGGGAGTGTATTCCTTGAAGCGGTCGCTATCGCCGAGCGATTGCGGATTCAGGCAGTAGCGGCAGCGGAGCGGACATCCGTGGAAAGCGACAAGTGTGGTTACACCATCGCCGTCAATGGAGAGGCGATGACGGGAGATGCCAATTATTTTTGCTCGGTCGGGAGGCATTGCTGTCGGATCGGCATAAGAGCCTATCGCAAAGTTAATAAGAATATTTGACATTAGAGCGGTTTGCACGCATAAAAATCGCCGTTATATCCTGATAGACGTCTGTTTACAAGTAAACTGAGTGAATGATCCGCCCCCTAATAGGATAATTATATGCTATTGATTATAGAAACATCGGCTTTTAGTGATTTTTGAGCAAGCACTCCAAATCTTTAACTGCAAGCAAAGAAGGCCGTTAGAGCTGCTTCAGCAGCTTCCTGACATAAATGCCTATGTTAGTTTCATGCTCGTCGATGCCAAGTTTCCGACGAATATCACTGCTTATGTTGTAGTGACGGCGCAGTTCCATGTAATTGCCGACGTCCTTACCCTTTAATCCGATGGCATACAGGCATAGGTAATTTATCTCATATTCCGTCAAGCCATGTTCTTCCAAGTATTTTATGAACATCGGATGCGACACTTTGAACGCAAGACGGTTGGAGTTCATAAATTTCTCCTTGTCGCTGATCTCACGTTTTACCAAATCGACGTAAGCTGTGGCGGCAGGCTCCTTATCCAAAATATTGGCAGCGAAAAGGGCATTGAGAATACCGATACGTTCCTTAATCACCGCCTTCACATCATCGGGCAATTCATCTTTCTCAGACAGAACCTTGAGCTGCTCGTTCTCCGTTTCCAACTGTGAAATACGCAGCATCATATTTTCTCCGGCAAGCTGCTGTTTCTCTGTTTCCAATTCTGCCGTCTGCTTCTCCAATTCAAGAACAGAGTTTTGTTTCTGCAAGTTTTCGTTTTCCAATTGAAGCCTTGACTGCTCCTTCTCTGCCACGACACGCTTTATTTTGAATAGGCGAAGTTGGTAATAGGCGATACAAATTATTATGATGAGAACTAAAACTGTACACAATCCAAACCATATCTGTCGGTCCTTGCGTTGAAGGGAGTAGAGATGGTTAATCTGTAATTCATGTAGTTCTTTGGCAACAGTAGTTTTCTGTGAATAGATCTTTGAGTTCTCCGATTCAACGATTGTCTGGAATTTCTTATATGAGTCAAGAGCCTTACTGTATTCCTTGTTAGCTTCAAAGACCATTGGCTCAACAGAAATGTATCTAAAGGATTTCGTCTTTAGAGATTTGGGGTCAATCAACTCAAAAACACTTTTTGCTCTGGCTGGTTCATGTAATTTCAGGTATCCTAATGTTATATCAAGTTTAGTTTCATCATCTAATTGATTGAAATCCGTAATTGAACTTATGATGTTTGTAATAACACTATCAGAATCAAAGCGAATACCATACGTCATTCTTACATTTAACGATGCTTCGTTAAATTCAGGGCATATTTTCACAAGCGAGTCTATGCGTGAAAGAATGATGTCAGATTTCATCTTGTTCCCAAGAGTAATGCAACCATCTAAAGCACGCATCAGACCCGTAAACTCCCGTCGTGGTTCCCGAATCTTGCTGTATAGTTCAGATGCACAAAGATTATTTTCTACATAATCTTCCATTTGGTAAGATTCGGCATAGATATTGCCTTGTGCAACAAGCATATTGGCGAATGTAAGAGTATCTCTGCATTCATTCTTCAAATCAGTTGCCATAAGAAAAGACTGCATCGCCATATCAAAGTCGGATTTATTCATAAAAATACGACCCTGATAGTATAGGGTTCTCAATTTCTGATCTGGCGTGCCGTGGTCAAGATAGTAGTTTATGGCAGGTTGCAGTACATCGAAAGTAGTAGTGTCGATGTAGTTCTTATCAAGAGCCATAGACTTCAGGAGCGCGTAGCGGGCCTTTTGTTCGGCGTCCGAGATGTCAGCAACTGAAATACTGTTTATAATACGCAACGATGAATCCGGAGCGGAAAGCATAAGACTCTCCGCCTCATCCAACTGTCGGTCTATTTCTGCATTGTGTTGGCAACCAAACAGAATAAGACACAACACTAATATATTGAGAACATAGAACGATTTCATAAATATGTATATAAAAGTGTGAACCGGTCAGAGTTGCTTCAACAGCTTCCTGACATAAATGCCTATGTTAGTTTCATGCTCGTCGATGCCAAGCTTCCGACGAATATCACTGCTTATGTTGTAGTGGCGGCGCAGTTCCATGTAATTACCGACGTCCTTACCCTTTAATCCGATGGCGTACAGGCACAGGTAGTTTATCTCATATTCGGTCAAGCCATGCTCCTCCAAGTATTTTATGAACATAGGATGCGACACTTTGAACGCAAGACGGTTGGAGTTCATAAATTTCTCCTTGTCGCTGATCTCACGTTTTACCAAATCGACGTAAGCTGTGGCGGCAGGCTCCTTATCCAAAATATTGGCTGCGAAAAGGGCATTGAGAATACCGATACGTTCCTTAATCACCGCCTTCACATCATCCGGCAATTCATCTTTCTCCGACAAAACCTTTAGTTGCTCGTTCTCCGCTTCCAACTGTGAAATACGCAGTTTCAAATTCTCGCCGGCCAGATGTTTTTTCTCTGCCTCCAATTCTGCCGTCTGTTTCTCCAGTGCAAGGATTGAGTTCTGATTTTGGAGACTGGCATTTTCAAGTTTTAGCCGTGACTTTTCTTCCTCCGCCAATAGATGCTTTATCTTTCCCAAATGATAATAATAGGATATTATACCTACAATTAGCAGCAGAAGTAGTATGGAGCAAATACTGATCCATATTATTTTATCCCTGTATTGAATTTGATTTAGATTCTCAATCTCCAATTTGTGCCGTTCCTCTGCAACAGTTGTTTTCTGATAGCTGATGTTTTCGTTTTCAGTGTCACAGGCTATAAAACATTCATTGAGGGCAGCAAGAGCATCCTCATATTGTCTATTAGCCTCAAAGATTTTTGGTCTAATCGACAGATATTTAATAGACTTCACAATATCGCTGTTTGTATCTATTGATTCAAACATCAATTTGGCTTTACTGGGTTCCTTAATGTTCAAATAACCCAAGGCCATATTTAGTTTGATTTCATCGTTGTAAGAATTTAAGGTCGATAAAGAATCTAAAAGAGTCCTTACCTCACTCTCTTCACCAAATTTAATTAGATGCATTACTTTGATTGACGATAGAATATCGCTATGCTCCGGCACTCTTCCTGCAATATCTTCAACTTTCAATAAGATGCTATCAGCTTTAGCTTTGTAGTTGGATATTATGCACCCATCTAAAGCCTTAATAAGACCTACTTGCGTATAATGTTCATTGCCAATTTTTTCAAATAAATTGGCCGCCATTAAATTATTGGATATGTAGTCTTCTATTTGGTATGACCTGAAATATAGATTGCTTTGAGCCACAAGCATATTTGCGAAAGTCAAAGTATCGGTGTAATCATTTATATCTTTGGCTTTCAGGTAGCACTGCATGGCAAAATCAAATTCCTCTCTATTCTGAAGGATTCGACCTTGATAGAAATATGTTCTCAACTTCTCGTCTGGTGTGCCGTGGTCAAGATAATAGTCTATGGCAGGTTGCAGTACATCGAAAGTCGTTGTGTCTATATAGTTCTTATCAAGAGCCATAGACTTCAGGAGAGCATAGCGGGCCGTTTGCTTAGCATCCGAGATGTCAGCAACTGAAATACTATCTATAATACGCAACGATGAATCCGGGGCGGAAAGCATAAGACTCTCCGCCTCATCCAACTGTTGGTCTATTTTTGTATTGTGCCTACATCCGACAACCAGCAGGCACAATGCTATAATATGGAGTATGTATTTCATTATTCTACAAGATAATATCCCTTGGGCGACATTACCCCAAGTTATATACAAAGTTAGCTGTTTTTCCCGAAGTAACCTTATAGAACGTGCTAAAATATACGCCTTGATGCGTTATTTTATAGGTTATTAGCTCTAATAGGCACAAAATAAGACACGGCTGACAACGAGTATATTTCATTGTCAGCCGCGTTGAGTGCTTATAATCCGATTGCACGAGGTGCGCTACGAGTGGGGTAATCGATAGTACGATAGGGAGTTGCCGGCTCTGCCACCATTGACTTTTTATCGTCGGCAGATTGGGATTGGGAAGATGGTGGAGTCTCGATGACTTTGGCGGGTTGCTGCTGCCGAGTATCAGGCTTGACTTCCTCACCGTCCTTCTCGTCGTGTTTAGGGGCTAACTCGGCGGCGATTTTGCGGTCGAGGGCGGCGAGTTCGGATTTGAGTTGCTTCAACTCGTCCTCCTTGCCCCATGTCTTCGCCATGATGCCTTCAAGTATTGGAACATCGGCTTTCAGTTTGGCGGTGCGTTCCTCGTATTGGGCGATTATGCCGGGGATTTTCTCCAGAGCGTTGACAAAGTTCATGCAGGCGGCGTGGGTGTCAGCCATTGCCAACTGACCGTTGTTGTACTTGTATTTATAATTGCCTTCGACAACAAAACGGTTCTGTACCTTTTCAACCCCGTCAGACAACACTCTTTCGGAGATAATGCTGATCGGGAAGCCGTAAACCTCGCCGATACGCTGGTATAGCCCGTGGGTGTCTGTGCGCTGTGCCAGCCCTTGCAGGTGGATACCCATGTTCTTTTCATCGGAAAGGTTGCAGGTATCAATCGTGAGATTATTGATTGGATTGCCCTCCTTGTCACGTTGCACAACATTGTTGTAACGCTCCCAGTCGGCTCTCATGCGCTCGATCGCCGCCTCGTTGTTGGCGATGTCATGGGTAATGGTCTGGAGCTTGAACTCACTGTCGCCGCGACCTTTGTTGAACGACTTTCGTTCACTCTCCAACGCCGCTATCCGCTTTTCAAGTTTTGCCTTGTCGAGCAGGTCGGTATTGCCTGAGAGTATCGCCATGTACTCGGAGAAGTTCATGCCGTTCTTCTCGTCCATAGAACCCTCGTCGATTGTTCGCGCTCCCAAAGCACCGCTTTTGAGCTGGGCGATGAAAGTAGCCTTACAATGAAGAAGGTTGAACTTGTAGGAGTCAAGCGACTTTTCAACCGCATAGATAATCACATCAACCTTATTGTCAGCGTATAACTTGGCTATCTCATTACCCGCGCGAATGGCTCTGCCATCGCGTTGAGTGAGGTCTGACGGTCGCCACGGCGTGTCAAGATGATGGATTGCAACCGCTCTTTTCTGGGCGTTTACGCCAGTTCCCAACATCGAAGTAGAGCCGAAAAGCACACGCACATCGCCGTCGTTCATAGCCTGAATGACAGCCTTGCGTGACCGTTCAGTCTTGCACTCCTGTATAAACCGTATCTCATGCGCCGGAATACCGTAGTCCTCAATCAGCTTTCGCTTAATCTCGGAATAGACATTCCACTCGCCGGGCTTATATGTTCCGAGGTCACTGAAAACAAACTGTGTACCACGTTGTGCATCATATTTGTGATAGTATTCAGCAATCATCTTGGCGCAGTGCGAAGCCTTGTTGTCCGGATCATCTTCATACGTCGGAGAAATCATGCGCATATCCAGTGCCATCTTACGGGCATAGTCCGTGGCGATAAGCATCTTCGCCTTTTCCTCGGTTTCTGATAACGGTTCACGCCCCAATATAGTGGCATCGCCAGTCTTGGCAAACTCCATCAGTTTCTGGATAAACTGCTCCTGGTGTGGTGTCGGTGGAATATTGTGTAGTATCTCGTTCTTTGCCGGACGGTCAACACCAACATCTTCTGCGGTCTTATAGTCCGTTATCTCATTATAGAAAGCCGCCAGTTCTGGGACCTTGATAAAGTAACGGAAACGCTCCTTTGCCACGATATTGTTCGTTACGTTAAACTCATAGTCGGTTGTTTTCTTTGCAAAGATAGCCGCCCATGCGTCGAAACACCGGATGTCCTGTCTTTCAAGTTCTTTCGGACGCAAATACTTGAACAACAAGTAAAGTTCAGTCAGAGAATTACTGATTGTTGTGCCCGACAGGAATGTCGCGCCGAGGTCTTTGCCATTCCTTTCTTGAATGGTTCGGATAGCATAGAGAAGATTGAGGGCACGTTGTGAGCCTTCCGAATTGCCCAGTCCTGCAACACGGTCGTGACGGGTGTTGAACATCAGATTTTTGAACTGATGGCTTTCGTCAACGAAAATATGGTCTATGCCCATTTGCCGGAAGTCAACGATGCTGTCCTTGTTCTGCTCCATCTGATACTGGAGTGTTTCAATCTTAGATTTAAGATTCTCCTTTCGCTTCAGAAGTCCACTTCGCATACGATTGGAAATATCTTTACCTTGTTCTTCAAGTACTCGTAGATTTTCCTCTACCGTGTCAAGCTCAGCCTGAAGGATCTCCTGTTGAATTTCCGGCGATTGCGGTATCTTGCCGAACTGGTCGTGCGACATAATCACGCAGTCATAGTCATTGTTCTTTATCTGATTAAAGAAATTGACACGGTTCTTTGCCTCAAAACTCTTGGCATCGGCAAAGAGGATACGGGCGTTGGAATATGCCGCCTGATAGGTCATCGCAATTTCGGCTACATTGGCTTTCAGTCCTATAATCATCGGCTTGTGCGCCAATCCCAATCGTTTCATCTCATGCGCTGCTATGCACATTATCAGTGTTTTACCGCAACCAACTTCAAAATCACAAATACCTCCGCCGTTCTGTTTCAGCATCCATACACAATCCTTCTGCGACTGGTATATTGAATTGATACCGTAGCGGTCACCCAGCATCTTCAAGTCGAGATCGGGGAAAGTCTGGTGGCTTCCATCGTAGTGGGGTCGCACGAAACAGTTGAATTTTCGGTTATACATATCCACAAGCTGCTCCTTGAACTCCGGCGACTGAGCTTCCAGCCATTCGGTAAAACCATTGCGAATCTCATCAATCTTGGTGTTGGCGAGTTGTATTGCTTCCGCATCAGGTATCTTGATTTCATTACCATGTATATCAACACCGCCACTTTTCTTAATCTCAGGCACAGTGTTATGTAAGGCGTGTTTCAGAAGACTCATCCCATTATATATCCGATATTGCCCCTTTACCATGTATTCAGTTGTGATTGCCAATGTGTCATGTTTGCTGTTGGCTGAATATTCGTCCATAGACGGAGCATATACGATTTTCACCTCAGTACCGTAGAGATTGCTCATGTAGGCGGAGTATATGCCTGTCGGTATCCATCTCTCGCCGAAGTTGAAATCAAGCTCGTCAAAGGTGATGCGGCGCGGTGTCGCTTCCTCCAACGCTCTCAAAGACTGCTTCGACAAGTCGATGAACGGCTCCACGCCGTCATAACCGGGAAAATCCTTGATGCGTTCTTCCTCGCGGTCAATCCACGCCTTGACTTCCTCGGCTTTCTGCACCACGTTTCCGGCGATGAAGCGGTCGGCGATCTCATAGTTCGCAACCAACGGATTGTAGAAAATGTGTCCGGCGAGGCTGTCAATCATCGCGTCCTGCTCCATATCGACAAGACTGCCCATATATTCGAGGTTGACCTCTCCATATTTATTGAGCGACGCTGATAACGCCTCCATAGGTGTATCGACAGAAGTAACCTCGTCAACGGCGAAGGCTACCGGGTGGTCGAAGATGTCAGCCTTGACAAAATGCCCGTTCTCGCCACGCTCCAATGCGAGTGCGTCACGGCCGTTGGCGTCCATAAGGATAAACTTGGCGTTCTGCTTTTCGTTGAGGTTGCCATATCTGTCCACAAACTCATCATAATACTGGTTGAGGTATTCACGCAGGTCGGCACTTTCCTCATGCGTTTCAGCCTCATAGTGATAGAGCTGCTGATATGTTTCCGACAGGGTTATATAGAGCATGGCGCGTTTCTCCTGCTCCGGCTTGATTGGGAGCGGAGTGAATGTTGCACCATTCTTGCGAACCTCCGAAAGAAAGCCGACCTGACCGTTATCCACGACCATTGAGCCGTTCTGGTGGAAATGTTGAATATCCTCCGAGAACTTGCGGGGCGACATATCACGCTCGACGGGGGCAGGTGTCGCAGCCTTAGCCACTCTTGGCTGTGGAACAAAATAGCCCTCTGTCTTTTCGATGATTGTGCCGTTTTCCGTGATTATCTCTTTCTTGGTAGCCTCCGCCGCCTGTCGTTCAGCTTCCATTTCAGCCATCTGGCGATGTGCGATGCTCATCATCGTTTCGTAGAAGCCGTTGATGGGCGGATTGTCCTCCCAATTCAGAGAACCGTAAAACTCCAGCTCCTTTTCAGAGAGCGGACGGAATTTCTTTACCTGCTCATCGGAAATCTGAATTTTGGCAGTAGGCTTGGGCTTATCTTCCTCAGTCTTTGGTTGTCGTGGCTGACGCTTCGGTTTCTGCAACGGCTCTAACTCTCCGAAAAGATTATAGGCGAACAGACGCGGGTCGGGATTGTCGTTATAGTCGGGACCATCGTCGGTTTCAATCTCCTGCGGTTGCGGCTTGACTTCCGGTGTTGGAGGTTCAATAGATGTGGGAGCGGGCTTCGGCTCAACCGTCGGTGGGGGCGTTATAATCTCCGTAGGCTTGTATTCCTCCTTTTGTTTCTGCTTTGGATCTTCAAGCTGTTCGCAGATAGCCACACGTTGCCCGGCCCTTACGAGCTTGGGGAGATAGGTGTCGAGGGCATGATGCGGGAAACCGGCAAGTTCGATGCTTCCGGCTTTACCGTTGCGTCGTCGGGTCAGGGTTATTTTCAGTATCTCCGACGCTTTCACGGCATCTTCGCCCATCATCTCATAGAAGTCGCCCACACGGAATATCAATATCGCGTCCGGGTGTCGTTTCTTCATCTCCTTGTATTGCGTCATAAGCGGAGTTTCAGCGACTTTTGCGGCTTTGGGCTTGGGCGCAGGTGTCGGTTTTACCGGGTCTGGCGTCAGCGGCTTTATACCGTGGTTGTTATACAATTCAAGGTTCAGACGCAGACGCAAAGAATCTTCCAACGCATCACGCAAATCTCTTGCTATACCATAGACACCGCCCTCATGTTTGTATATGATAGCCGGTTTTCCGTATGGGTCAGTACCGATTTTCGCCTCGGTGCAGATGACATTCTGCGGATATGCCGCAAAATATTTGTTGGTCGGTGCTTTCGTGTCACGGTCAACGATTGACTGGATGAAAAATTCCTCGTCAGCCGACAACGCTTTCTTACCCGTATGCTTTTGCAGGATAATCAAGTCAGAGCCTGTATCTGTTCCGGCGTTCTCGGAGAAAGTGTTGTTTGGCAATCGTACCGCTCCCACAAGGTCAGAGCGTTTCATAAGCTCAATGCGCACGAAGGGGCTGGCGGCGTTCATCACACCCTGCGATGTGATAAAAGCCACAATGCCACCCTCATGCACAGAGTCCAGTGCTTTGAGAAAGAAATAATTGTGGATAGCCTTTGTTGACTGACGGTAGGCAATCTCCTTGCTTGTGGCATATCGAGGGTCAGCGACCGCGAAGTCGCCGAAAGGAATATTTGATGCAGCAACATCAAAATAGCCCTCAAAATCAGGGTCAATCCGCTCAAAACCTTTTATTTCGGTAGAGATGGATGGATGCAGGGCAGATAAAATCTTACCCGTAAGCAAATCTTTTTCAAAGGCGAGTGCCTCCGTGCCCGGATAATTCTCATTTTTCAGAAAGGAGTCGATGAAAGCACCTTGCCCGGCAGAGGGTTCAAGGAACTTTTTAATCTTAACACCTCTTTCACGCAGTGAAGCGGCAAGCGCATCAATGACAGGCGCAGGAGTATAGAACGCCGTCAGTACGGACGCTTTCAGCGAGTCCATGTATGCGGCAAACTCCCGGTCATCCTTTGAATAGTCGTGGATAAGACGGCGCAGTTCAACCGTAGGAGCAAACAGCTCAATATCGCTCTTGCTCCACTTGGCGGCATCTGCAAGTTCGTTGGCGTCCTGCAATATACATTTCAACCCTCCGAACCCGGCATACTTGCGCAGTATCGCCCTTTCGAGTGCATTTTCCGCGTTGCGATGTTCAACATCAAGGCGCAGGGCAAGCCTTATGGCATTGATATTGTCACGCATGGTCTGGAGCCGGTTATAACTCATAGCCGTCAAGTATTTCGGATATTTCTCCCAACAGTTCGGTCAGCATCGGCTGGTGTGTTTCGCGGTCAAGAAAATCGCCGTTGACTTCATAGTGGTCAAGAATGTCATGCACGCTTTTCTTTGTGAGCAGGTGCACAGCGAAATCGGGCCAGTATTCTTCAGGAAGCCGTGTCCACAGGCTTTCCTCTATGACGCTGTAAACAATGTCATAGCGTGACACATACAGTCCAGAAAGGAGTGTGCGCATCGCCATTTCCTGTGCAATAACCGGATCATGACCTTCAAGGCGCAGGGTTACAAACGTGTCGTATGCCTCGTCAACACGGGCATCCACAAATTTTTTATTGGTGTACTGGGGAAAATAATGGTCACGCAGATGACCCAGAAGATAGACGCGGTAGCCGTCCATCTCCCGTAATTCAACATCTTGTTTCATCGGGTTCTTGGAATAGTGGTTTACCGGCGTCCTATGAGTCTTTCAATGGGATATAAGAAAAGGACACCGGGTATCCCTCCCGATGTCCAACCACTAAATCCAAGTCATAAATTTGAAACAAAAACATTATGACGTTGAATTGAGTGCAAAGTTAACAATTAAATCGGAATCGGGAGGGATAATAGGTGTTAATTTGTGTATGGATCAAGCGGTTCAGAGCTTGTGTGTCGGTTATGCAAAAGCGTCAATCACGCTTTTCACAATCAGATTGTAGAGTTTTTCCTCGTCGCGGCTGAGGTCGGTGGGGTGGAGTCCTGTGGTTATGACGCCGAAGCCGTTATATACGTTTTCTCCCATCTTGAAGTTGTGGCGGCGCGGCATACGGATCCGTCTGGCCTCTTTGCCCCACTTGCTGTTGTAGCGAAGATTTTTCTTGTTGCGGAGCATCAGTTTCCACACGCCGAAAGGAATGGTGTTCTGCACCGTGAACGGATAGGAGATAAGTTTCTTCGCGTACAGGGCGTAGGCGGTCTGCATTGTCTTTATGTGGTCGAAGTCCAGTTCAACCGCTGCTTTGAGGAGCATTAGCGGCATATTGAGAAGCGGTCGGCTGTCGGTTATGCGCATGGCTTTTTTGTTCATCGTGAGAACAGCACCAGCTTCGGGCGGTTCAATACCGATGCTTTCAGCTTGGGCAGCCGCCACCTCCACGGGCATTTCCTCCATGATATAAGCTCCTTTGATTTCCGAGTCCTCCTGTGACTTCTCCACCAGACGGTTGTATATCTCATTGTCGAGCCATTCCTCGTATTCCCTGCGGTTCTGCGGCCCGTGGATTACTCCGTGACGGATTGCCCCCTTTGTGAGAATGGGGAGCCATGCACGGCGCACTGCCACCGGAATGGCGATGAAATAGTAGAGGTTGAGGAAGTCGAAATCTCCATATCTCTCAGGCGACATGGCGTTGACGACCGTGTGGCTCATTCCCCATAGAGCCTTGATTGTGGCGAGCTGTTTCCTGTCCTGCTCGGTTTTCTTGTAACCAACCAGCTCATCATAGTCGCGCATGGCGAACTTGAAATTGTGGGCATACACCTGTCGGCTGTTCATTGTCGTGGAGAGCACGAAATTCTCCGAAGGGGAGAAGGTCGCCTCGATGACCCCGCCGTTTGTCCATGTAACGGCATAGCCGTTGCCGAGGTAGTAGCCTTCGTGTTTTTCGTTTGCGCCGATTGCTCTGGCGATGGTGTCAGCCGTGAGTTCGTGGTCGGTCACGATTGTTATAAGATTTTTCTGTTTCATATTTATGAATTTTATCGGGTGGATTATTTTGGAGATAGTGGTTTGTGCGGTAACGACATCGGGAGTTCCGGACCTCCCTTATGTCATTTCAGCGGGTGTTGGTTACAGCTTGGGGCCTTTGGGCTTGCGCTGCTGTTTAGCCTGATCCTCATCTTTCGGCGCGGTCTGGTATTTCTGGAGCGGTTCGGCCACATGCTTTGTAGCCTCATTTGTCAGTCCGTCATTGTTGACTGCCTTCTGTGTCTTTGACTCTTCCGCCACCTTGACGCGAGGGTCGTTGAGTGACGTTGTCGGACGCTGCTTTTCAGGATTGAACTGGAGATATACGGTGCATTTCTGCCCCTGCTTGTCAACCATGTTTGTCATTTCGACAACCTTGCCGGCGGTGTAGTCAGCCTGCTGTTGCGGCGTCATCGGAACGCCCGCCCATTTTGTGATGGGCTTGATGTTGCCGTCCTTTGTCAGCCACGAGGACTGTTGCTGACCCTGATTGTTGCCTTGCTGCTGGTTCTGCTCCTGTCGTCGCACGCCGCCGGGTACAAATTCGACGCCCTTGCGGTCGGCTGACACCTGCAACACCACATTGTAGGTCTTGCCATTCTTGTCGGTAATCTGTTTAGGCGGGAGGGCTTTCCCTTTCTTCAGTTCGCTTATTTCAGCCATAGTCAGTTTTGTCTGCCCGATGGTGTCCTTGATGAACACGGCCTTTACGGGCACCGACACAATCTCGTTGGTAAGACGGTCAACGCTGACATAGGAGGGCTTGACTTCCCCGGTGGCTTTGTCAACAAGGTCAACAACCTTACCCAGATTGCCGGTTGTTTTCAGAGCCTCCTTATCTTCCTTTGTGAATTTGTACCCCTCAAACTCTTGGTCGAGTTTGGGCTCGCGGTGAATGAAATGGGGCACCACTTTCACATTGCCGTCAGCATCGGTTCTGAAAGAGAGTCGTGCGTCAATCGGGAATTTCTCCCCGCCGAAATTGGGCGTGACGGTCACGATCTGCGACTTGCGGTTGTAGAGCATCTCGCGGAGGTCGCCCGACTTTTCAAGCTGGTCGCGGTCAATGCCCCATTTTTCTTTGAGCATCGTCCAGTCTATTTTGCTTTCGTCGATGGCGTGATACTTTGGCTGTTCAGTTTGTGCTACCTGTTCCTCCGTCGGCTTCTGCGCCTGAGTTTCGGTTGCCTTATTCTCCTGAGCCTGTTCTTTGACATTCGTCTGCGTCTGCTGGGGAACATCAACCTTGAAGTCTTTGAGAATTTCAGCGTTTGTTTCGGGATCCTTGATAAAGTCGCCCATCGCCTGACCCACGCTGTCGTAGCGGTCCGCCGGGACTTTGAAAAATCCAAAAGTGGAAGGGTTCTTGCACTGGCGGATAAAGTTGGAGAGAAACGCCTCCAGCGGGTTCTGACCTTTGGAGAATTTCACGAGGTCGGAGAGTTTCGCCGATTTTACATCGGTCATCTTGGGTGTGCCGTCCTCATTGAGTCCGGTCACTGCGCCTACCTGCCCGGTTTCGTTGTTTCGGGCAATCAGCACTTCTTCATTCTGGTCTTGTGCCATAATTATAAGAATTTTGGGTTAGAAACTTGCGCCGTTGCCGACGCGATTATTATTGTGTGTATGGATTGTCTATGCGTTGCGCAATGCGAAAAACTCAATCACATCTACGATGCGGTACTTGATTTTGGAGTTCTTGGCATTTCCGGTCTTTATGAAGGGTAGTTCCCCGCTTGCACGATACTCATATAATTGTCTTTCAGATATGCCGTAATGTCTGCAAACCTCAGCGGTTGGCAAGGTGTCCTTGTCCGGGTCAATTATGCCGAGTCCTTTGAGAGCGTCAAACATATTTTTCGCAAAGCGGTCAATCTTTCCCGACAATGAAGTTTCCATCGACTTTATCAGCTGGCATAGCTGGCGGTATTCTACGGAGTTCATCGTACTGTCGGGATTTTACGGTTGGACTTCTTGATTTCTTCCAGCACCGCCTCGCTCCACTTTAATTGCAGACGGGCTATTGCTTTGAGGATAGGCGCAAGATGATAGTAAACCTCGCGTCCGCGTTCCTCCCATGTGAGCCGGTATTTGCGGCGGACACGTTGCAGTTGTCTGGTTGACATCTTCAATAGTCTTGCGGCGATAGAGTTTGGGATAGGCGGAATGGATGATACTTCATCACACTCGTTCTTCAACTCTTTTTTCTTTCGTTCCTCTTTTGTGAGAAGCTCCAGAATCAGGGTCAGCGTTTCTTCAAGCGTGACCGTTCTTTGGTAGAGGGTTTCCAGTGTAATTGTTTCCATAAATTGTTTCTTGGATTTAGTGTTACGCTGGCAAAGTTCGGAAATCAGCAAAAGGTGCATAAGGTAGTTCCCGAGGTACTACCCTGATATTTTAACTTTCGTTAAGTATTTCAATAAAAGACAAAGTGCCGACCATTGATATATAGCCGACACTTTATCAGTGAATTAGCGGTATATCAACTAAAAATTGAGAGAACCGAGATTTTGTGCGAGGTTTTCCATGTCCTTGCTGATTTTGTCGTTTGTGATTCTGGCGTAGATTTGGGTCGTCTGGATATTGGTATGGCCCAACATCTTGCTGACCGACTCGATAGGCACACCCTTACCGAGTGTCATCGTAGTTGCGAAAGTGTGCCGCGCCAGATGAAATGTGAGGTTCTTATTTATCTCACATATTTCCGCAATCTCTTTGAGATAGCAGTTGAGTTTCTGGTTGGTTATGATGGGCAATAACTGCCCATCAAGGAACTGGCCTTCATACTTGTTGAGGATTTTGAGTGCAGGTGGAAGCAAGGGCACCGTGACCTTTGTGTTTGTTTTCTGCCGATGTGTGACTATCCACAGACGACCATCAAACATCTTTTGGATGTTGTCAACGCGAAGATTGGCAAGATCAATGTATGCCAATCCCGTGAAGCACGCAAATATGAAGATGTCGCGTACCTGTTCAAGTCTTTTAGACCCGAATGTCTTTGTCATCATCTTGGCAAGTTCATCTTCAGATAGAAAACCTCGGTCAACTCTCTCACAGCTTATCTTGTACCCGTTGAATGGGTCAACGAATATCAGCCCGGCTCGAATACCTTTATTGATTACCTGCTTGAAGAATTTCATGCACTTGTAGGTAGTGTTTTGAGAGTATTTGTACTCTGTGCGGAGGAAGAATTCAAGGTCAGTAATGAAACTGAGCTTGATCTCACGGAGAGGAATGTCAGTGATGTTGTATTTCTTCTTCATGAACTCCACCACACGGCGATACATCCGCTCATATTTTCTATATGTGGGGTCGGCTTTGCTAAGGCCGACGAGCTTCTTTGTGTCTTCCAGATGTTGGAGGTACAGCGGCACGAGTGACTCTTCTTTGGCTGTGACACCTGTAAAGGCGTTCTTAACCATCTCGGCTGTCACATAACCGTGACGATTGAGAATGTCATAGTAGTGTTCTTTGAGGACATGATGAATATCCGCAATTCTCTTATTGAACTCGGCTATTTTTGAAGACCTGCCGATTGCCTTTGATGCCGTGGCATCCCATAGTTCCGGCTCTATCGTGAGAGTGGAATTGATACGTTCATATTCGCCGTCAACGGTTATGCGAATCATTATGGCGCACTTGCCTTCTTTGTTCACTTGGTTTCGACGAATGATGAACGCCACTTTGAATGTGTTCTTTTTCATCTTTACGTTGGATTTAGTGTTACCATTGAGCTATTTTGTCAACGGCTGCAATGTTAACGAGTTGAACTTAAAGATGGATTGGTCGGAATGAAGTCAAACTATAGACAAATCAACGACTTAGCGGATTTTTAACATGGCGGACGTAAATCAGACAACCTATATCAAACCATTATTTCGGCTCTTTAGGTCAAAAAATCGGAAACTGTGTCGGACATACGCTTTAACATACTGTTTACGGAGTCTTAAAATGTCGCCTATTTTCCGAGTTTTGTCTGAGTTGTGTCGGATTAACTATTTGAATAACAAATGATTGAAAGCGTATTTGGCACTATTTTGGCACTAAACGGGTATTGCAAAATCTTAGTGCCACGTTAGTGCCAAAACTATGTCTGGAGAGGTCTGATTTCGGTCTTATTTCCGTCCTGAACCGGAAAGGATTAGACATTAAAAAACCTCAGAACTGCTTGACAGTCTGAGGTTTGTCTGATACTTTCCGATTTTGGTCGGGTATCGCAAGTGGAGCTGGAGGGGTTTGAACCCTCGTCCAAACGTGGAACTAATGAGCTTTCTACATGCTTAGTTTCTACTTGGTTTTCGTGCGGTGACAGGCAAGAAACGACCAATCACTGCCTTATCCTCTGTGTGTCTCGGCGAGTCGCGAGGCTTTCGTCGCCATATTTCCGATTTAACTGCACCACCTGGTCGATCCGTCTCGGAAAAAGGACAATCGGGTGATGTCTCGTCCCTGCAACTGTTGCAGGGATAAAGCTAATCTACTGTGCTTCGATTAAGCAGCGAGAGCGTAGTTGTTTTCGCCATTTGAATTGTCGACGTCTCTGATTTAAGAGTGTGGGCGTCATCACTCTGCATGCTTACTCACCACCTCTACACGCTGTCAAAGCCAGTCAGCCCCGTGTGTCGTGCCTGTTGAGGCAAGCGGATAAGTTTTGCAAAGATAGTATATTTGACGTTGATATGCAAGTGTGAGGTTGATTTTTAACATTTCATTGTCAGTATGGCTTTTATAGATTGGTAGCATGGAGAACTTTTGGGGGCGGACAGACGTTTTAATACAGATGACAGTGCGGATGTTGCCATTTTGTCAGTCGCGACTGACAATGTTGATGAGTGGCACGATTTGTGCTTGATTCATTGACCGGCGGACCTTTCATTGTTCCGCTCTATGATATAGAAATTCAACAAAATAACCATAATCATCATGAATATCAAACCGTTAGCAGACAGAGTCCTCATCAGCCCCACTCCCGCTGAGGAGGTTACAGCAGCTGGTATCATCATCCCCGATTCAGCCAAGGAGAAGCCTCTCCGTGGCACAGTGATCTCCACCGGAAACGGTACCAAGGATGAGGAGATGGTCATAAAGGCCGGCGATGAAGTGCTCTATGGCAAGTATGCCGGCACTGAGGTAGAGCTGGAAGGCACCAAATATCTCATCATGCGTCAGAGCGATGTGCTCGCTGTAATTGAAAAATAATTCTCTCTAATTCTAATTGTAGATAAAAATGGCTAAAGAAATCAAATTCGATATAAAGGCTCGTGAGGAGCTCAAGAAGGGTGTCGACGCTCTTGCCGATGCTGTCAAGGTGACCCTTGGTCCCAAGGGCCGCAATGTGATCATCGAGAAGAAGTTCGGTGCACCCCACATCACTAAGGACGGTGTATCCGTAGCCCGCGAGATCGAGCTCGAGGATCCGTTCCAGAACATGGGTGCCCAGCTCGTCAAGGAGGTTGCCTCCAAGACCGGCGATGATGCCGGCGACGGTACCACCACAGCCACCGTGCTTGCCCAGGCTATTGTCAACGTAGGTCTCAAGAACGTTGCCGCCGGCGCCAACCCCATGGACATCAAGCGCGGTATCGACCGTGCCGTTGCCATCGTGGTCGAGGGCATCAAGGCCCAGAGCGAGGAGGTAGGCGATGACTTCAAGAAGATCGAGGACGTGGCCCGCATATCAGCCAACAATGACGAGGCCATAGGCCGTCTCATTGCCGAGGCTATGAAGAAGGTGAAGAAAGAGGGTGTCATCACTGTGGACGAGGCCAAGGGCACAGAGACTACAGTGGACATCGTGGAGGGCATGCAGTTCGACCGCGGCTATATCTCACCCTATTTCGTCACCGATACAGAGAAGATGGAGTGTGTGATGGAGAGCCCCTTCATCCTGCTCTACGACAAGAAGATCTCCAACATCAAGGATATCCTTCCCGTGCTCGAGGCCACAGCCCAGAGCGGACGCGGTCTCGTGATCATATCGGAGGATGTTGATCAGGAGGCTCTCGCCACCCTCGTTGTCAACCGTCTGCGCGGCTCGCTCAAGGTCTGCGCCGTCAAGGCTCCCGGATTCGGCGACCGCCGCAAGGAGATGCTCGAGGATATCGCCATACTCACCGGCGGCACTGTCATCTCCGAGGAGAAGGGCATGCAGCTCGCCAGCGCTACGGTCGAGATGCTCGGTCGTGCCGAGAAGGTGACCATCAACAAGGAGAACACCACCATTGTCAACGGTGCCGGCAACAAAGAGAGCATCGCTGCCCGCGTTGGTCAGATCAAGACCCAGATCGAGAAGACCACCAGCGACTATGACCGCGAGAAGCTCCAGGAGCGTCTTGCCAAGCTCGCCGGAGGTGTGGCTGTGCTCCACATCGGCGCTCCCTCCGAGGTGGAGATGAAGGAGAAGAAGGATCGTGTGGATGACGCTCTCAGCGCCACCCGTGCAGCCATCGCCGAGGGTATCGTCCCCGGTGGAGGTGTGGCATACATCCGCTGTGTGAAGCTCCTCGACGGTGTCAAAGGTGACAATGAGGACGAAACCACCGGTATCCACATCATCCAGCGTGCCATCGAGGAGCCGCTCCGCCAGATCGTAGCCAATGCCGGCCAGGAGGGCGCTGTAGTGGTGCAGAAGGTCAAGGAGGGCAATGCCGACTTCGGCTACAATGCCCGTGCCGACAGATATGAGAATCTCATGGCTGCCGGTGTGATCGACCCTGCCAAGGTGACACGCGTGGCTCTTGAGAACGCCGCATCCATCGCCGGAATGTTCCTCACCACCGAGTGTGTCATCGCCGAGAAGAAGGACGAGAATCCTGCTCCCGCCATGCCCGCTCCCGGTATGGGTGGCATGGGCGGCATGATGTAATATCCGCCACTGATGCATGAATGCGGAAGTCACACAGGCTTCCGGTCATGAAGATAATATCCTCTCCGCCGGTTCTTGTGACCGGCGGAGAGTTTTTTCTTGACGGCAAGGTAGATTTTCATTACCTTTGCCATAAATCAACCTCAAAAAAGTATACAATTATGATTAAAAGAATCTTGCCCCTCCTTGCGGGCGGGCTGTTGTGCATGAGTGCATGTGCTGTGGATGTGCGCCCTAACTATACGGTCAACATCCCTGTGCCGGCCTCGCTGGACAATACCATGGCATATCTCATGGACTTTGACTCAGGCGAGAAGCTTGACTCTGCGGTGGTGACCGGCGGTTCAATCGTGTTCAAGGGGAATGTCTCCACGCCTTTCATCGGACGGGTTGTGGTGAGCGGGCAGCGCGGCCCTATATTTATTGTCGAGCCTGGCACTGTCTCTCTCGACTCCGCCGGCAATGCCTCCGGCACACCGCTCAATGACAGGATGGAGACGTACAACAAACTGATGTCTGAACTCAAGACACGTTATAGCAAACTTGATCTCAACGACTCCGTGCAGGCTGCCACGGCCGACAGTATAGTGGCTGTCTACGATAATATACCTCGTTCGGCCTACAAGGAGAATCCTTCCAGCCCGGTCGGTCTCTTCTGGTTCCTACAGACGGCTTATGACATGGACCTGCAGGCTCTCGACGCAGCCATAGCCGCCGATCCGTCGCTCGGACAGTCAGCCCGTGTCAAAGGTCTGCGCAACGCTCTTCTGGCCAAGGCCGAGACTTCGGAGGGGAAGCATTACAAGGATTTCACCGTGACATGGAATGGCAAGGAGCAGAAATTCAGCGATTATATCAAGCCAGGCGAGTACACGCTTGTGGATTTCTGGGCCAGCTGGTGCGGTCCGTGCATGCGTCAGGCCAAAGTCATCAAGGAACTCTACAATAAGTACAATGGCAAGGGTCTCAATGTGGTAGGTGTGGCCGTGTGGGACGAACCTGCCAATACCGAGAAGGCCATAAAGAGCCATGGACTGGCATGGCCCTGTATAATTGATGCCCAGACCATACCAACCGATCTCTACGGCATATCCGGCATACCGTGTATACTTCTCATCAATCCCGAGGGTATCATAGTGTCGCGCGACAAGATGAGCAATGAACTCATCGAGGCGGTCGACAACGCCATGTCGGCCTACGAGGCTTCGCGTAGCGCTTCGGCGGAGAATGTTCCTGCAATGTCGACAGTAAACCATGCCGATACAGCAGCCATCTTCTGAGCATACGCTCCCGGTACCCGCTATGGGCGAGGAGGAGCTGCGCGAGTTGCTCGACACTGAGGCGGCACGCATAAACTCCCCGGAGTTTATAGGTGTAGATCCCGTGCAGTTTCCTCGCCGCTATGCCGATGTGCGCGACATCGAGCTCGCCTCGCTCCTGTGTGCCTCCATTGCGTGGGGCAACCGCAAGATGATATGCCGCGACTGCGACCGCATGCTCGCGCTGATGGACAATGCCCCGTACGCCTTCCTGATGTCTGGAGAATACGAGGATCTGCCGGATGACGCCAACATCCACCGCACATTCTTCAATCGTCACCTCAAATATTATCTGCGTGGACTCCATCTCGTGTATTCACGCCACGGCTCCCTCCAGGAGTTCGCACGCGCCATCGGCATAGCCTCATCGGAGTATCCCTCCTGGAGCCTTGTGGAAGGGCTCAATGCCATGCTCAGCGAGGCCAATGGTCCCGAGGCATCATCGGCGGTGGCCTCGCGGTGCCTCCCGCAGAATCTGACCACCACGGCTTTGAAGCGTGTCAACATGGCCTTGCGCTGGCTGGTGAGAGATGATGGTATCGTCGATATGGGCGTTTGGGATGTCATAGGTCCCGACCGGCTGTTCATACCGTTGGATGTCCACGTGGGCGATGTGTCGCGCGAACTCGGACTCCTCTCCCGCAAGGCAGATGACCGCCGTTCGGCCGTGGAGCTTACCGAAAGGTTGCGGCGCTACAATCCCGCCGACCCCGTGATCTACGATTTCGCACTGTTCGGTATCGGCATGAAACTGTGATCACAATATCGCTATTTGTCAAGTTTCAGGATGAATCCGCCTCTGGGATTCATCCTGATTTTTTCAGGTGCAGATTCAGGATCGGAGATGTCCCATTCCGATGCTTGGCCGGATTCGGAAGGCGTGTCGGTGAACAATCTCATGTGGGTGTATGATCCTATATCCGGTATGCGGCTCAGATCGATTGACACTGTGTGATCCTCATCGCGTCCGTTTATGCCGGCCACATATATAGTGTTGCCTTTAGTGCGGGCCATCACGGCATGGTCACCGGGATAGCCGGATATAAGATAAGTGTTGTCCCATGCGGCGGGAAGTTCCGACAGAAACGCCTTTACCTCGTCAGGCTGTGCCTGAAAGCTCTCGGGCCGGTCGGCGAGATGCGTTATGCCTGACTCGAACAGCACGGTGAGAGCCAGCTCGTGGGCATTGGATGTGATGTGTGGATGCTGCGAGTCGGAAAACGCGCATGGGGTATAGTCCATCGGGCCAACCACATTTCTGGTGAACGGAAGCGTGGCATTGTGAGCCGCCGCCTTGCCGGTGAGCACCGGGGCATTGTTGTACCACTCGGCGCCATATACACCCTCCATGCTCATCAGATTGGGATATGTACGTTGCCACCCGCGAGGCAGCGTGACACCATGGAAGTTGACGAGTAGCCGGTGGCGGGCCGCCGATTCGAGCAGATCATGCATGTAGCGTATATTCCGGTTGTTGTCGCCTGAGAAGAAGTCAATCTTGACTCCGGCCACACCATGCTCCGCGCACCATGCAAACTCCTTTTCGCGCAGGTTGGCATCGTTGAGCCTGAATTTCGGCCCGGGGGCGCCGTCTATCCATCCCACGCTTGAATTATACCATATCATCGGTTTTATGCCGCGTTCCGTGGCATAGCGCAGGGCGTCCGTTATGTCATGCTCACCCTGCATCTCATCCCATTCGGCGTCTATAAGCACATAGGGGAGCTTCATGTCGACGGCCATGTCGATATATCGTTTCACTATGTTGAAATCCTTCGATCCGTGATTGTAGGCCCAGTATACCCACGAGGCCACGCCTGGCTCTATCCATGATATGTCCGTGAGGCGTGATGGTTCGGAATTGTCGGTGACAAGGGTCGATTCCACCACATCAGCGAGGCTACCTATCATTGCCGTGGTCCATCCTCGTTCACCCTCTCCGGCAGGAGAGATGATGAAATTGCCCGGCAGATGGGTTGAGTGCATGCTTGCCCCCGCGGCATCCTCACCTACAGCCGATTCGGTCAGAAGCAGGAATATGGAGCTGTCATATTCAAACAATGCCGGGAATGCTATGTGGCTCCCCTCGGTCAGTTCCCTGTTCATAGGATAGAAATCCTCGTAGCTCTGTGTCCAGTTCTGCGTCCAGTGGTTGATGGACGCTGACACATCCACGGTCTCGTCCACTGGGCTGTGCCATGCCACGCCGTCGTCATATACGCGCATGGTTATCTTTGTCTGTCCGGGAGTCGTGTATTCAGCTTCTGTATACGAGTTGGTGCAATGTGAGCGCTTGCCTGTGGGCATGTTGTATTCCACATGCTCGGAGGACTTCTCCAGTGTCTTTTTCACAGGGCCACACTTTATAGTCATTACATTCTGACTTTTCCCATCGTTGAGTATGCTTACGGACAGCCCCTCTTCAGTCCCGTCCACTCTTATGGTGCCGTCCGGCGAAGCCACATTACCGCTGCAAGTCAGCATCCACATACCGGAGGCCATGAGGAGTGAAGCCGGGAGACGGTATTTCATCTGTATCAACATGTGTTTCATCATAAGTATTGTTTGGTTACATTTGCAAATGTAGTAAAAAAAGCGGTGAGTCAAAGTATAGAAGGATACAAACGGACAAAAAGGACAAAAGTGACAAAATATTAATTATCTGTGTAATAATTAATTACTTTTTTATCACTTTTGTCCTTTTTGTCCGTTTGTATCCTTCTGTACTTTGATATACGGTCAATCAGGGTGCGGTCAGCGTCCGGAGGAGAGGATGCTGTCGCGTATGCTTGTGTTGAAGTCCTTCTCGTCGCAGAGCTGCTCGAGTGTCAGGTGCATGCGGTAGCGCCAGTAGTGGCGGGGATTGGCGGGGATGTTGATAAGCTCCTCGCGCGGATCCTGCCTGCGGAGTACACCGTCGGTCGACAGCCAGTCCTGGAGTGGTAGTATGCAGAGCATGGAGGGCGACTTGAGATGCAGGTTGATGATGCGCTCGCATATCCACGGTTCGGCATATTGCGGAGCCTCTCCCGGCTCGCGCAGCACCTCGTTGAAGAATCTCTGTGTAGTTTCGCGGTCGGCCTCCCACCAGCGGCGTATTCCGTCCATGTCGTGGGTGGAGGTGGTGCATACGGAGTAGTAGGGATAGTTCCACGTGTTGCCGAACGGCGTGGTGGGATCCTTAGGCATGCGCTGTATCTCCAGCACGAGTATCTCGAGCGCATTCATCACCGCGGGCACGCATGCCGGTATCATGCCCAGATCCTCGGCGCATGTGAGCATGTCGGTGGCCTCGATGAGCGGCGGCATCTTCCACATGGCCTTGCCATACCAGAAGTCGTTGTTGCGGCGGTAGAAGAAGTCATTGTACAGACGGTTGAAGCACCACTTCTCATAGTCGTTGAGCGCACGGTACTGATAGGTGTGCTGCGCGGAGATGCGTGGGTGATACTTCCCTTTCTCATAGGGATCCTCAATGAAGAGCACATCATCGATCAGTCCGAGAAGGGCGTTGCATATTGCCTCGTTCTTGTCGTTCTTCTCCATTGTGGCGAAGTGGTCCACCACCTTGCGCTGTGTGGAGTATTCGTCGCGCAGACGGTACATACCGTACCCCTCGTCCGTAAGATATGTTTCCCTCACCTCGTCGGTATATTCGCCGAAGAAGTCGCCGAGCATCCAGTCGCGTATATAGGGACGTGTCTGTCGGTCCACATCCAGCCAGAAGTCATAGCTGTACTTCATCTCATCGGGCGAGTAGGGGAGGGCGCGGTTGAATACACCGAGCAGTCCGTGGACGGCGTCCATCGGTATCTGCCATATGCGGAAGAATCCCAGCACATGGTCTATGCGGTAGGCGTCGAAATATTCGGCCATCTTGCGGAAGCGTGCTTTCCACCATGCGAATCCGTCCTTGGCCATTTCATCCCAGTTGTAGGTGGGGAAACCCCAGTTCTGCCCAAGCACTGAGAAGTCGTCCGGCGGAGCACCGGCCTGGCAGTCGAGATTGAAGAGTCGTGGTGATATCCATGCGTCCACGCTGGTGCGCGATATGCCTATGGGGATGTCGCCCTTCAGTGCCACGCCGTGGGCGCCCGCATATTCATGCACCTCCCTCATCTGCTTGTCGAGGTGATATTGGAGATAATACACATAGTTGATGGCATCCTCGTGGTTAGCAATGAACTGGTCCACCTTCACCTCGTCATATACGGCATATTCGCCCCATTGGCTCATGTCGGGGGTGCCGTGCAGGTCGCGGAGCACACAGAATGCCGCGTAGGGTGTTAGCCAATGGCGGTTGCGGTCAATGAACCGGCGCATGTCGGGGTTGCACATCTCGGCATCGCGCTCCTGGGTGAAGAGTTCGCGTGTGAAAGCGTTTTTGGCGGCGTTGACGCGCTCGTAGTCCAGCTGCGGCAGGCGGTTGAGCTCGCGGCCAAGATTGTCGAAGTAGCGCTGGCGTTCCTCGTCGCGCAGACGTCCCATGGCCTGCAGTCGCAGATACATGGGATGGAGTGCGAATGTGGAGTTGGCATTATAGGGATAGGAGTCGGTCCATGTGCCGGTCATGGTGGTGTCATTGATCGGGAGGAGCTGCACCACGTTCTGGCGTGTCTGTGCGGCCCAGTCCACCATCTTCTTGAGATCCATGAAGTCGCCCACGCCGAAGTCCTCGTCGCTGCGCAGCGAGAATACGGGTATGGCCACTCCGGCTCCGCGCCAAGGTGTGAGCGGGTTGACCAGACGCTGTCCGGCATCAATCCTTGCATCGCAGCTTCCGGTGGGGCGTGGTATGGACATATGGCGGTTGTCGCATCCCTCCCAGGCCACTACGTCGCCACTGTTTTTCTTGACGATCAGAAACTTATAGTCGCATCCTTCACCGAGGGAGGACAGGGGGATGTTCACTTTCCATGTGGGATAGCAGGCATCGCTCATGCGCAGGGCCTTGGCAGGATCCCATGCGCCCATCGAGTCAGTCTCGCCGCTCACGGCCACAACCTCGTCGGGCTTCACCATCGGAGCATCCACGCAGAGTGTCAGCATCCCGGCCATGCTCGTCACTTTGGGCTCGCGTCCGGTGCGGCGGCATATGCAGTCGGTGAAGGCGGCGCTGTAGTAAGGCTTGTCCCACGGCTGATCCTGCCAGCGGTCCTTCACCACAATCTCTGCGGTCGGACCGTCCGGCGTCAGCTCTATCATGTGGGGTTTGCCCCATTCATGTCTTTCTGATCCGTTGTCATGGCGCACTATGTACCGGTATGTGAGTCTGTCCACAGTGTCGGCCACTTCGGCTACGGCTCTCCATGTCTCGCCGCCGGTGAGTTCCATCCTCACGGCATGGCTGCTGTCGTCAGCCCCGAGAGCCGACGGCGAGCCGCAGATGTAAAGTGATTCGCCCCATTCGGTGCGGTAATCCACCTCAAATATAAGTTTCATAGATAGTCTTGAAGTATGATATAATGTTATGTATTGTTCAGAATGTTCATATCGCAAAGTTAGCGCTTTTCGACATAAAATCAAGAAAAACCGCGTGCGAATTTTGTTTCATCATCTCCAAAATTCGGTTTTGTGCAATATTAACGCTCCGTGGACGTTAATAAGTTTAGATAAATCAGAGCATCATATATCACTAATGAAAAAGCATCTACTCCCGCTGGCGGTGATGGCTGCCGCCATTCTTTCGGGTTCTGCGGCCGGTAACACCGATCCCGTGGTAATGAAAATCAACGGCAAGGACATCACCCGCAGCGAGTTCAAGTATCTCTACGAAAAGAACAATCTCCAGCAGGTCAATCCGCAGAGCATAGACGATTACGTGGACATGTTTGTGGTCTATAAACTCAAGGTGGCCGATGCCGAGGCTGCCGGTATAGACACCACTGCTACATTCCTGAAGGAATTTGGCGGATACTGCGCTGACCTTTCTCGTCCGTATATGCGCGACACCGTGGTGGAGAACCGTCTCGTGCGCGAGGCATACGACCGCATGGGCATTTCGCGCCGTGTCAGCCACATCATGGCTCCCATGGGCAAGACTCCGGCCGAGCGCGAGGCTTCGCGCATGCGTCTCGACAGCATACGCACGGCCATACTCGCCGGTGCAGACTTCGGCGAGATGGCGGCAAAGTACTCCTACGACCGCTCTGCCACCAAGAATCATGGCGACATGGGCTTCATCACAGCCAACACTTATCCCTATCTGTTTGAGAAGGTGGCTTACGATACACCCGTCGGACAGATGTCGGAGGTGTTTGAGGATGCTCCTTACGGATACCATATTATAAAGGTGACCGATGAGAAGCCCAATCCCGGCACCATCACCGCCCGCCACATTCTCAAGGTGACACGCGGTCTACCCACCGAGCAGGCCGCGCTCAAGAAGGCTGCCATCGATTCGATCTACACCCTGCTCAAAAACGGCGCCGACTTCGAGGAGTTAGCCCGCCGCGAGAGCGAGGACCGCGGATCGGCCGCCAAGGGTGGCAATCTGGGCGAGTTCGGCACCGGACAGATGGTGCCGGAGTTCGAGAAGACAGCTTTCGCGCTTCAGCCCGGCGAGATATCCGAGCCATTCACCACGGCTTTCGGATATCACATTGTCCAGACTCTGAGCCATAAGGGCATGCCTTCCATCGAGCAGGTGCGACCCTCCATCATCATGTCCATGGCCCGCGACATCCGCGGCAAGATGCCCGAAAAGGCACGCATAGAGCAGTTCAAAGAGAAGTACGGCATAACCACCTCCGCATCCACTCTCGAGTCTGTGGCCTCAGCTGTAGCACATGTTTCCGGTGCGGCTGCCGCATTCGATGCCCTCGCCGGTTCTGATCTTGTGGTGGCCAATCTCCCCGAGGGAAAGGTCATCACCGTGGCTGAGGTGTGTGCATCGATCCCTGACAATGTCAAGCAGGCCACTCCCGATCCGCTCGCCACATTCACCAATGCCGCCGATGCGATGGTCGATGACGCCACCGCCGCCTATGCCCGCGAGCAGATAGCCAAGGAGGATGTATCGTTCCGCAACCTTATCAACGAGTATCGCGACGGCATACTCCTCTTCGAGGTGAGCAACCGCAACGTTTGGGACCGCGCCGCCAAGGATAACGAGGCTCTCGAGAATTATTTCCGCACCAATCGTTCGAAGTACACCTGGGAGAAGCCCCGCCTCAAAGGCTACGTGATCTTCGCCACGAGCGACTCCATCGCCTCCGAGGCCCGCGGACTCCTTGCCCGCACGGCAGTTGAGACTGACTCTCTGGTCAAAACACTCCGCACCCAGTTTGGCAATGAGATAAAGATAGAGCGTGTGCTCGCCCAGCAGGGCGACAACGAGATTGTCGACGAGATAGCCTTCGGCGGCGCCAAGGCCAAGCCTGTGGGCAAATGGGTGGCATGGTTCCCCTATCAGACCCGTGTTCTTGACGCCCCCGAGGAGGCTGCAGATGTACGCGGTCTCGTCACCACCGACCTCCAGCAGCAGCTCGAGGAGGAATGGGTGGCCTCCCTGCGCAAGAAATACCCCGTAAAACTCAACAAAAAGGAGATAAAGAAACTATCCTCATCCTCCAAGTGACCTGAACCCCAGGGTTTGGGGGGAAACAAAAGGAACAAAAGACTTACAGAAGAAACAGAATTAATTGTCTTGCTGATAATTAAATATCTGTTTCTTCTGTAAGTCTTTTGTCTCTTTTTTTTTTTCGTCCCGTCAATTCGATATTATCGCACCATTGTTCATTCTCCAAGTGACCTTAATCCAGGGTTTTAGGAAACAAAAGACGCTATGTTGGGCCGGCGTCCGTATTCACCGGCAAACATAGCGTCTTTTGTTTCCTCGTGCCGCAGCACGCCGTCGGGCCGGGTGTCAGGAAATGACAGCAGGAGTGCGGCGTGGAGATGGCACGGTCATCGTAGACCCTGATAAAGAAGAGGGGCTCCGGTGTCAAACCGAAGCCCCTCCTGCAATCAAATTTACCTTATTGCATGAAAGACAGCCTGATGGCGTTCTCTATATACGGTAAGTTAAGGGTCGTAAGGTAAATATGTCTTGTCGGCCTATCAATAGCCCTTGTTCTGCCAGGCAGCCTTCTGCTCGTCGGTAAGGTTGGTACCGTCGCTGTTCTGGAGCTGGTCAAGGAACGTCTGGGGAATAGGACGTACATAGTGCTTGTTGGCGTCGAAGAACTTGACATCCTTGTTGAGCTTCACGGCACGGGTCTCGAGAGTCTTGGTGCGCGAGAGGTGCTCCCAGCGGGTGAACTCACCCACGAGCTCACGGGTGTGCTCGTTGAGGATGAAGTTGAGGGCACGGTCGAACTTGCCTGAAACACCGATCTTGGCGAGGATAGCCTCGTCCTCGGCCGGGAGCTTGTCCCATGTCCAGTTGGCCATCTCGTTCTCGGTGGAGGCGTAGGTTACCTCCATACCGGGGTTGGAGAGATAGTAGGTGTTCATGCCAAGGTTCCATCCGTCGTTGGCTGCGATATTGGCGGCCTTGCCGGTGACGTGCGAGCAAGTGGCGGCAGCCTGATAGCAACCGTCTACATAGTAGCTTCGGTTCTCGCCCTGATGCCATGCACCACGCTTGCGGAGAGCATCGATGTCATCCTTAGCACCATCGTAGTCTTTGAGACGCAGCTTGATCTCGGCGCGGATCAGATAAGTCTCGCCAAGGCGGGCAAGGATGATGTCGCGCGAGCCGTTGTCGCCTGCAAACTTCTCCAGATATCCACAGGTGTGCTTGCTGATGCCGGGGAACATGTTGGCACCGTGAGCGCCATAGGCGTTCTCATTGGTGTTGCCGAAGTTGTCACCCATGTACTCACCGTTCTGATAGAGGATCCAGGAGTTGAGTACAGGAGTGTTTGCGGGACCGAAGGTGGACTCGCCGTTGCGGGTCTGCTTGCGGCCGGCCTCGGGCAGACGTCCGGCCTCATCCACGAAGTTGGCATCGGTCTGATAGCGCTTTGCACCGAACTTAAACTTGTCATAAGCGTGCTCGTCCTTGTCGTTGAGGATGAATACAACGGAAGGATCGCCGATGTGGACAGGGGCGACATTCTTCTCTTCATTATCCTTGTCATAAACACCGTCAAACTCTACGGCAGTGCCATAGACAGTGGCGAACGATTTCCAGAGACGGGCATCGTTGGCGTGGTTGAACACGGAGAGTGTATATTCGGTGGGGCGGAAACGCTGGAAGTCCTTGCCACCGGTGATGCAACCTCGCATGGTGCCGAGAGTGGTGTTGGCGAAGTTGGAGAACTGCGGGTTGAAGAATGCACCGGGGTTGCGGGCTGCGGTGCGGCCACCGAAGTTGCCGTCCTGGCCGGCTACCATGAGGATCTCATCGCTCTTCTCGATATCGCAATTCTCGCCTGTCCAGTTGCCATACAGGTCGATCACGTCTTTTTCAAGTTTGCGAACGCTGATCACATAGTTGGCAGCCTCGAGAGCCTCCTTGAGATAAGCGTCCTTCACATCAGCGTTCCAGTCGCTGTTGCGCTCGGAAGCTGCGAAGAGAAGGGCCTTGGCAAGGAAGTGGCCGGCTGTGGACTTGGTCCAGCTCATCGGTTTGCCGGCAAGGTTGTTGCTCTCGCCGTCGAAAAGCTCATAAGCTGTGCGGAAGTCGGAGATCACCTGTTCCCAGCACTGCTTGGGGGTGGTGAGCTCGTAGTTGCGGACAACTCCCTTGACAGGCTCAGTCTGGAGCACGGTGTGTCCGAACTGGGTGGTGAGGAAGTAGAAGTTGTAGCCGCGGAGGAAATAGGCCTGGGCAAGACAGTTCTTGCGGACAGTCTCATCGGGTACGAGATCGGCAGAGGAGATGATGATGTTGGCGGAGTTGATGCCGTAGAAGAGCTCATCCCAGATAGTGGCGTTCGTTCCGGTATTGCCGTTGACTGTGACGAATGTAGGCGCCAGGCGGACGTCGTATGTGAGCCACATCTCGTTGGCAGCGTCGGTACCGATACCGAACTCGTCGGTACCGCCCATGGTCTGGTAGTAGCCCTGGCTCTCATAGCCGCCGAACCAGCGGATGTGCCCGTAGAGGGAGAGAGTCAGTGACTGGATGCCCTCGGGGGTCTTGAAATATTCAGTGGAAAAGCCGGTGGTGTATTCCTCGTCAAGGAAGTCGCTTGAGCAGGATGTGAACCCTGCTACTGAGGCGAAGAGCAGACCGGCAGCGATTGCTTTATTTAGTTTCATTGTTTTTGTGCTGAAAATGAATTGAACCTGAAATTAGAAGCCTATCTCAAGACCGATAACCCAGCTGCGGTTGAAGTAGGTATGGCCTGTATCGAGGTCGAAGCCATCGACTGACTGAACAATGTCGAACGGGTTGATGACCTGACCGTAGACTTTGAGTGACTTGAGGGTTGCCTTCTCGAGAATGTTTTTCGGGAAGTTGTAGCCGATGGCGATGTTGCGCATGCGCACGAGGTTGGCCTTCTTGTAGCCGAGCTGACCTGCATACTGGTCGATGCAACCGGTCTGGACGGTGGTGAGTATAGGCTTGATGTGCTCGGCGTTGGTGTTGTCGGGTGTCCAGTAGTCAACGTGGCTTCCGATCTGGCCGAAACCGTTGAGGTATTCAGCACGCTGCACCATGTAGTTGAAACGGCCGTAGAGCTGGAAGCTGAGTTCGAGACCCTTGTAGTTGAATGTGTTGGTCCAGCCGGCGGTTACACGGGGACGCTTGTGGCCTACGATCACGCGGTCCTCATCGTCCATCTTGTAGTCGCCGTTGAGGTCGTTGGGGCGGGCCATACCGGGCGAGAATGTTGTTCCGGCCTCTTTCCACTTGGCCATCTCGGCCTGATCCTCGGGAGTGTCCTGCCAGAGGCGGTCGGAGGTGTAGTCGTAGAATACGCCGATCTGCTCACCGATGAACCACTTGTTGGCAACGTCATCTTCCGAACCGTTGGCAAGCTCATCGATGCGGTTCTTCTGCCAACCCATGTTGAACGAGGTGTTCCATTCGAAGTCACGTGTCACAACGGGGAGGGCGTTGAGGGTGAACTCGACACCCTTGTTGGAGGTCTTACCGATATTGGCGATGGTGCTGGCATATCCGGTGGTTGAGGGGATGGACATGTTCAGGAGGAGGTCGTTGGTCTTGGAGAAGTAAACTTCCAAGCTACCGTTGATGCGGTTGTTGATGAAACCGAAGTCAACGCCGACGTTCCACTGTGTGGTCTTCTCCCAACCCACTTCGGTGTTTGCCATCACGAGGAGGTTCTTCACGAAAGCGGGGTCATTGACGGTGTAAGCCTTGTCATAGCTGTCCATGGTGGGGACATAGTAGGACTGGATCTGGCCGAGAGTGGAGTAGGGGTCGATGGCCGAGTTACCGGTAGTACCGACACCGGCGCGGAGCTTGAGCTGGTTGAGCCACTGCACGTCGCGGAGGAAGCTTTCCTGCTGGATGCGCCATCCGAGGGCGAGAGAGGGGAAGAATGCCCACTTGCGGCCCTTGGAGAGCTGCGAGGCACCGTCCCAACGTCCGGAGGCGGTGAGCATGTAGCGGTCGTCGAAACCGTAGTTGACACGGATCATGTAGGACTCGAGCTGACGCTTGTTGATGCCGGTGCTCATTGATGCGCCGTTGTCCTTGTCAGTGATGTCAAGCGAGCCCATGGCGTTCCACTTGTACATGTCCTGCTCGAGGCGGCTGAGGCTCATGGCTGCATTCTCATAGTTCCATTCCGAAGCGGTCTGGAGAAGAGTAAGACCTACATTGTGCTTCTTGTCGAAGGTGTTGTTGTAGGTGATCATGTTGTCGAGGGTCCAGGAGAAGTCACGACGCTGCTTCCAGCGGGCCTGGTTGTTGGCGCCGTTCGAGAACTTGTAGGCGGACTCGGTATCGATATAGTCACCTCTGCGGTAGTTGCGGTAGTCGGGACCGAAGGCGATCTTGTATTCAAGACCCTTGAGAGGAGCCCACATCTCACCGAAGTGGAGCTGAGCGGAGAAGGAACCGAGCACGCGGTATATCTCACGCTGCGACTCGTTGTGCTCCCACTCGTTCACGGGGTTGTAGGCAGTGTTGTCGCCGCCGGGGTATTTGATGCGGTTGCCATCGGCGTCGAACGGCATGGACCAACGGTACTGTGCCTTGTAGAGCTCGTAGATACCGGCCTTCGAGTTGGTGGTCGAGGGGGCGTAGGACGATGACATACCGTAGTCCTGCTTCTCGCGCGATGCGTTGAGCGACATTGACATGGTCATCCATTTCACGGGAGTGATGTTGAGGCTCATGCGTGCGGTGAAACGATTGTATCTCTGACCGTGCTGTGTGCCCTTGTTGTCAAGGTAGGAGAATGAACCGAAACCGTTCATCTGCTCGGTGCCGCCGGAAGCGGAGAGTGTGTGCTCGTGGATGAAACCGGTCTGGAGAGCGTCGCCCACCCAGTCGTGGTCATTGATGAGGCTGGGATCCCAGGTGCCGTTGGCCCATCCGGCCATCACGTTCTCATAGCCGGTCCTGTCGTCGATAGTGCCGAAGATGAGGGCATCGTTCTCCTTGGTGGGGTTGCGGGGATCGCCGTACTTGTTGGGATCGGAGTTGTAGGCAGCCCAGCGACGATATACGATATAATCTTCGGGGCTAACGGGATTGCTGCGGTCCACGAGGTTCTGCCAGGTCACGGAGCCTGAGTAGTTGAGGCTGAACTGGCCGGCCTTGCCCTGCTTGGTGGTCACGATCACAACACCGTTGGCACCGCGGCTACCGTAGATAGCGGTGGCGGAGGCGTCCTTGAGGATGTCGATGCTCTCGATGTCGCGGGGGTTGAGGGTCTCGATACCGGAACCTGACATGAGGGGCACACCGTCAACAACGTAGAGAGGCTCATTGGAAGCATTGAGGGAGCGCTCACCACGGATACGGATGGTACCGATGGTACCGGGACGCTCGTTGGAGGTGATGTCCACACCTGCGGCCTTACCCTGAAGAGCTTCGAATGCGTTGCCCACGGGACGGCTCTGGAGCTCCTCTGCGCCGATGTGACTGAGAGCGCCGGTCACGTCGCTCTTCTTCTGTACACCGTAACCTACTACGACAACTTCGTCGAGCATGGCTACGTCTTCTCTAAGTGTTACGTTGATTTCTGTACGGCCGTTTACCTTCTCCTCTACATTATTGTAGCCGATGTAGCGGAATTCGAGTGTGGCGTCGGCGGGAACGTTTTTGAGTGAGTAGTTACCGTCGAAGTCTGTGGCGACTCCCTGGGTTGTTCCCTTAATTAAAACACTTGCTCCGATGATTGGCTCGCCCGATGGGTCGGTCACATTACCGGACACTGTCTTGCCTTGGGCAGCGGCTGCTAAGGACAGCACGCCGAATAGGGCAAGGAAGAGGAAACGCCGGAACTTGTCCGCGATTCCCGAACTGTACTGACAGTTGTTCATGGTTTTTTGGTAAAATTGATAATTAGATAAAAAGTTATGCAGTTACTTTTGGTTGCAAAGATAGTAACGGATGTTTCATTCTTTAAATGTATTTTAACTCACAGAGGGGGATAAATGAGTCAAAATGCGCTTTTGACCCAATTTTCACCCCTTTTTGTAGACAATTTTTAAATAAATTTTAACCAATGGACCGGAGGCATAATCGCGTTTTGATTTGTGGCCGGACACCGTGCCGGGCAATGTGGACCGTAGATGTTTTTGCCGCTTCCGGCCACGTTTTTTCAGTGCCGGAGGCACCATGCTGATACGTGATGAGGAGCCGTGATGTGATGCCTAATCCGTCAATATGGATAAAAAATAGGTCAGAAGTATAAAAGACGGTCTGTTTTTGGATGGATTGTGCTTGGAAAAAAGAATCCAATCCTATACTTTTGTGGAAAATATATAAGAATAAGGTTCTGCCAGGGAAAACAGAGCCTTCTCACGGTCAACCATACTTTTTATCTATATAACATGAAACGATTCGCATTCAAGATGTATCTCAAGCCCGGCTTCGAGGAGGAATATGCCCGCCGTCATGCCGCGCTGTGGCCCGAACTCAAGAAACAGATAGCCGATTCGGGTGTGAGAAACTATTCCATTTTCTGGGACAAGGACACCAACATCCTCTTCGGATATCAGGAAGTGGAGGGTGACAGCAACTCGCAGGACGCCGAGGCTGCCGACGAGATAACCCGTAAGTGGTGGGACTATATGGCCGACATCATGGAGGTCAATCCCGACAATTCGCCCGTCACCGTCCCCGTGAAGGAAGTGTTCCATCTTGACTGATCGCCCTACCATATGGAGAAGACATTTCATTTTGCGGTAGACCTCGGTGCCACGAGCGGCCGCACTATCCTTGCCACCTACGATGGATCGAAGGTGGAGATGGAGCAACTGTCGCGCTTCGCCAACCCGATGCTCCCCATTGGCGAGCATATATTCTGGAACCTGCCCGGTCTGTTCAACGAGATACTCGAGGGTCTGAAGCTCTGCCGCGCCCGTCTGGAGAAAGAGGGTGCCTCGCTCACCTCGATCGGTATAGACAGCTGGGGCTGTGACGTGGCCTATTTCCATGCCAACGGATCGTTGGCCGGACTCCCTTACTGCTACCGTGACAGCCATACGCAGGGGAGCATCGAGCGCCTGAGCGAGACTGTCAGCAAGGAGGTGATCTATGGCAAGACCGGTATCCAGTTCATGGACTTCAACACGCTCTTCCAGCTCGACACCGTGCGCCGCCACTCGCCCATGCAGGTGGAGGGTGCCGACAAGATCCTCTTTGTGCCCGATGCTCTGGCCTACATGCTCACCGGCAACGCAGTGACCGAGCGCACCGTAGCCTCTACTGGACAGATCCTCAACCCATATACCGGCGAACTCGACAGCGAGCTGCTCGAGGCCATCGGTCTTTCGGCATCGAAGTTCGGCCCGATGGTCAATCCCGGTGCCGTGATAGGCAAGCTCACGCCTCAGATCCAGGCCTATACCGGTCTCGGCGACGTGCCGGTGGTGGCTGTGGCCGGACATGACACCGCATCGGCCGTCATCGCCGTCCCCACTCCCGACAAGGAGTATGCCTATCTGAGCTGCGGCACATGGTCGCTGCTCGGCATAGAGTCGGAGACCCCGATCATCAACGAGAAGAGCCGCGAGTACAATTTCACCAACGAGGGTGGTCTCGACGGCACCATCCGTTTCCTCAAGAACATATGTGGTCTGTGGATATTCGAGCAGTCGCGCAAGGACTTCAAGGATGCACCTGCCAATGTCGGTGAACTCGCCGCACTGTGCACGCAGTCGGAATGTGCGAGCCTTATCAATCCCGATGCGGCTGACTTTGTCAATCCCCCGAGCATGACGGCCGCCATAGCCGACTATTGCCGCCGTACAGGTCAGGCAGTGCCCGAGACCGTGGCTGATTACGTCAGGGTGATATTCCGCTCGCTGGCCCACAGATACAAGGAGATACTCGGACGCCTCGAGGAGCTCTCGCCTGTCAAGGTGCACCGTCTCCACGTGATAGGCGGAGGCTCGCAGAACGGCTACCTCATGCAGTTCACCGCCGATGAGCTCGGCATACCCGTAGTGGCCGGCCCCACGGAGTGTACCGCTCTTGGCAATGTGCTTGTGCAGCTGCGCGCCTGCGGTCACGCTGCCACATCGGCCGACATGCGCCGCATAGCCATCAACTCAACCGAAACCAAAACATTCACACCAAATAAATAAACTTATACTACCATGAAAGAAGATCTTATCATCAAAGCTTATGAAATAGCAAAGGAGCGCTATGCAGCTCTCGGCATTGACACCGAGGCCGCTCTCGAGAAGCTCCAGAACGTACAGATATCCCTCCACTGCTGGCAGACGGACGACGTGGCCGGTTTCGAGTCCACCGGTGAGCTCACCGGCGGCATCCAGGTGAACGGCAACTATCCCGGCAAGGCCCGCAATATAGAAGAGGTGCGTGCCGACCTCGAGAAGGTGTGCTCGCTCATAGCAGGTAACCACCGTATAAATCTCCACGAGATCTACGGTGAGTTCGGTGGCAAGAAGGTGGACCGCAACGAGGTAGAGCCCGCCCACTTCCAAGGCTGGATCGACTGGGCCAAGGCCAACAACCTCAAGCTCGACTTCAACTCCACATCATTCTCCCATCCGAAGTCCGGCAGCCTCACACTCAGCAATCCAGATGCTGCCATCCGCGAGTTCTGGATCGAGCACACACAGCGTTGCCGCACCATAGCCAACGAGATGGGCCGTCAGCTCGACGATCCCTGTATCTTCAACCTCTGGGTGCATGACGGACAGAAGGAGATGACCGTCAACCGCATGCTCTACCGCTCCATCCTCAAGCAGTCGCTCGATCAGATCTACACTGTGAAGCACGACCACATGAAGGACTGCCTCGAGTCGAAGGTATTTGGCATCGGTCTGGAGGCTTTCACCGTGGGCAGCAACGATTTCTACACCGCATACTGCGCCCAGAACAACAAGATCGTCACCCTCGACACCGGTCACTTCCACCCCACCGAGGTGGTAGGCGACAAGGTATCGTCCATCCTGCTCTTCTGCCCGGAGATCATGCTCCACGTATCGCGCCCCATGCGCTGGGACAGCGACCACGTTACACTCATGGACGAGTCGACCCTCGAGCTCTGCATGGAGATCACCCGCTGCAACGCGCTTGACCGCGTGCACATCGGCCTCGACTACTTCGATGGCTCCATCAACCGCATCGGTGCCTACGTCATCGGAGCCCGCGCCACCCAGAAGTCCGTGCTCCGCGGTCTTCTCGAGCCCGTGTCGATGCTCAGCAAGCTCGAGACCTCCGAGAAGAACTTCCAGAAGCTCGCTCTCATGGAAGAGGCCAAGGCAATGCCTTTCGGCGACGTGTGGAACATGTTCTGCCTGCGCAACAACGTGCCCGCCGCCGACAGCTTCATCCCCGAGATCGAGAAGTACGAGGCTGAGGTGACATCCAAGCGCTAATCTCCCCACCGTTAATCACAAACATGCTGTGCGGACCTCCTCTCCACTCCGGAGAGCCGTGGATCCGCACAGCATAAGATGTTGTTTATAGAGAGCAATATCCAAATCCATAATACACTGATGATACTTATCGGTCTGCTTATCATTGCCATCGGAGCCTTCTGCCAGAGCAGTTGCTATGTGCCCATCAACAAGATCAAGTCTTGGAGCTGGGAGAGCTACTGGATAGTGCAGGGCGTATTCGCATGGCTCATCCTCCCGTTTCTCGGCGCACTTCTGGCTGTGCCCGACGGGCATTCCCTCTGTGAGCTCTTCACACCCGAACAGTCGTTCAACATATGGATGACCATCCTCTTCGGTGTGCTGTGGGGTGTGGGCGGCCTTACGTTCGGCCTCTCGATGCGTTATCTCGGCGTGGCCCTCGGGCAGTCCATCGCCCTCGGTACATGCGCCGGCCTCGGCACCATAATGGGCCCGGTGCTTCTCAACATCTTCTTCCCGGAGAACGATCCCCTTTCGCAGCTCACGTTTGCCGTGATAGCCGGAGTGGTGGTCACCCTCATAGGCATCGCCATCATAGGCGTGGCCGGATCGATGAAGGCCTCATCGCTCAGCGAGGAGGAGAAGAAGGCCGCCGTCAAGGACTTCAACTTCCCCAAGGGGCTTGCCATCGCGCTCCTGGCTGGATTCATGAGCGGATGCTTCAATGTCGGCCTCGAGTTCGGCAGCGGCATCAATTTCGGCTCGCTCACCCCTGACATGTTCAAGACCCTTCCCGCCACATTCCTCGTGACGCTCGGCGGATTCGTCACCAACGCTGTCTATTGTCTGTGGCAGAACCAGAAGAACCATACCTGGGGCGACTATGCCAACGGCTCCGTATGGGCCAACAACATGTTCTTCTGTCTGCTTGCCGGCGCGCTTTGGTACAGCCAGTTCTTCGGTCTAGCACTGGGCAAGGGTTTCCTCACCGATTCGCCCACGCTCATGACGCTTTCGTTCTGTATCCTCATGGCGCTGAATGTGGTGTTCTCCAACGTGTGGGGTATCATACTGAAGGAATGGAAGGGATGCTCGCGTGCCACCATCACTGTGCTTGTCATTGGCATAGCCGTGCTTGTTGTGTCGTGCTTCCTCCCGCAGCTGCTCTGAAAAAACTGTATTTACATATTCATTAAACCGATCATATCAATAAAATGGCTTCAATACTCGAAAACCGTCCTGCTCTTGCCCATGAGGTGGAGCAGGTGGCCGAAGTGGCCGGTTACCTCTGGCAAAAGGGGTGGGCCGAGCGCAACGGCGGTAATATCACGGTCAATGTGACCGAGTATATCGACGATGAGATCAAGGCTATGCCTGCCATCAGTCCTGTATATCCCATCGGCGCGGTGCTTCCCCATCTCAAGGGTTGCTACTTCTACTGCAAGGGCACCAACAAGCGCATGCGCGACCTCGCCCGCTGGCCCATGGAGAACGGATCGTTCATCCGCATCCTCGACGACTGCGCAAGCTACGTCATCATAGCCGACAATCCTGTAAAGCCCACCTCCGAGCTTCCCTCGCATCTCGCTGTGCATAATTATCTCATCGGCAAGGGGTCGAACTACAAGGCATCGCTCCACACTCATCCCATCGAGCTCGTGGCCATGACCCACTGCCCGAAGTATCTCCAGAAGGATGTGGCCACACGCCTGCTCTGGAGCATGATCCCCGAGACAAAGGCATTCTGTCCGCGCGGTCTGGGTATCATCCCCTATCAGCTCCCCGGATCCAACGAGCTTGCCGAGTCGACCATCCATGAACTCGGTGATTACGATGTAACCATCTGGGAGAAGCATGGTGTGTTTGCCGTGGACACTGATATCATGAATGCGTTTGACCAGGTGGACGTGCTCAACAAGTCGGCCCAGATCTATATCTGCGCCAAGAACATGGGCTTCGAGCCCGATGGCATGACCGACGAGCAGATGCGCGAGATGTCTGTAGCGTTCAATCTCCCCAAGTGATATATATCATTCCGTCAGAATAGCGACGGATAGGAGAATGACTTCCCGCGACATGGCTGAGCGGCTGCGGACGGACTGTCTCTGAACACGAGATTGTGCATCTGTGTCCAGCCTTGCGTCCGGTTGCGCAGCGATACCGCAAGCACTCCCGATCCGGAAGGAGCCGATGTGCGCACTCTCCGGAACACATCGCCCAGCGAGTCAGCACCTGTGAAGGTGAGTGAGAGTACGGTCGAACCGCCTTGGCGGCCGGTGACCTGTATGAGATCGGTGCGGTGTATCGTTGTCATGATCGTGAGAGATAAAAGTCTGTAAATTTTGTGGACGTAGGCCGAAGAGGATGACTCCTTGCGGCTTACGTCCACAAAATTATATACGACCATGTGCAACAATATGACACATGTGATGTAAATGGTGTTAATTCTTGTCTATCACCTCGAGAGCGCCAGTGGTTGAGTCCATGATATAGCCGGCCACGCGCACATCGGAGGCCATGAGCGGATGGCGTGCTATCAGGTCGACTGTCTCGCTGACGGCAGCGGCGGTATCGTCAAAGCCGTGCAGCCAGCTGTCGAGATCTATGCCGCAGTGACGCATCAGCGAAATGTGCTCCTCGCTCACGCCGCGTTCCTTCATGACGTGTAGCATCTCGGCCGAGTCCATGCCCTGCACGCCGCATCCGGTATGGCCGATCACCATTATCTCATTCACTCCAAGCTCGTAGACGGCCACGAGGATGGAGCGCATTGTCGAGTCAAATGGGTTGGTGATGGTGCCGCCGGCATTTTTGATCATCTTCACGTCGCCGTTGCGAATGCCCAGGGCTGCGGGAAGCAGCTCTACGAGGCGGGTGTCCATGCAGGTGACTATGGCTATGCGTTTGTCGGGATATTTCGAGGTCTCGAAGCGGCGGTATTCGCCGGTTTCCACAAATTTGCGGTTGTGTTTCAGTATTTCCTCTATCATATGTTATCTTTTTTTGCGATGACAAAATTAAGCAAAAAAAATGTAAGAGGGCAGTGAGCTGTGGCGGTCATTCCATGTCAGGTAGTTAAAATCCTAAAAATTAACAATCTTAACGAGACGGGATATGGCCTTTTTGCCGAATTTTTACTACTTTTGCGCAAACTTTTATCGAATACCTCATCCATGAATTTTTTTGAGTCAATCGACACACAGTTTCTGCTTCTTGTAAACCAATTTCATTTCGAGGCTATGGACACTGTGATGTATACTATAACCAACAAATGGTTCTGGGTGCCATTCTATGCTCTCCTTCTCGCTTACATATTCATGAAACAGCGTCCGGTGGCAGCTTTGTGGTGCATCGTTTCCATTGTTGTTGCCATAACGCTCTCTGATCAGATCGGATCCGGATGGCTGCGCCACACCATAGCGCGTTTGCGTCCGTCCAATCCTGAGAATCCCATAAGTCCGCTTGTACATATCGTCAACGACTACCGCAGTGGACGCTACGGGTTTCCCTCATGTCATGCATCCAACTCCTTTGCCCTGGCCATGCTGCTGTGGCTCTATTTCCGCAACAGGACCGTGGCATGGGTCATGTTCCCGTGGGCTGTGCTCCAGTGCTATTCGCGTGCATATCTCGGTGTGCACTATCCCGGCGATCTCATGGCAGGTGCCATGCTCGGATGCGGATGTGCATCGGTGGTATATTATGTGCCGCGAGCCATAGGGCAGTACCTTGTCACCCGAGGCATGCTCACCGGCCTTCTTATCAGAAGGGGAGTGTTCGGCAAGCTTTCTTATTGACACGTATTTCCTCTAAAAGAAATTATCCGGCGATCCACTTCACCATACCGGGGAGTGGATCGCTTTCTGTTTTGCCATGCAGGAGTCCGCGTCTGTCCATGGCCGCACGTAGCTGCCGGTCAAAGTGGCGGGCTATCGATCCGGTGAACGATACGGGGATGTCGTGCGCCCCGGGATAGCGCTCCACATTGAATATGAGGAATCTCTCAAGCTCGTTCTCCACCATACAGGCCACGGCCTCCTCCTTATCGGTCCATTCCCGTATGAACGGGGCGAATGACGCAAGGAATGCCGACGGCCTGTCGCCGCGGTATATCCTTGTGATAATATCGGCGGTGGTGAGGCCATGACGGTCTTGGAAATCTTCTCTGATCTCCTTGGGCAGCATCCCTTTTAGAAGGTGTTCGAGAAACACCTTGCCGATCACGGCACCGCTACCTTCATCACCGATTATGAATCCGAGCGGCGGGATGTTGGCTGTGATCCTCTGTCCGTCCCACAGACAGGAATTGGAGCCAGTGCCGAGTATGCATGCTATGCCCGGAGTATGCCCGCACAATGAGCGTGCTGCACCGGTCATATCGCTCTCCACGCTTATACCGGCGTTGGGAAACATTCTGATCAGCTCCTCCCTCACGCGGCCTATGGCCTGCGGGGTGGCGCATCCGGCCCCGTAGAAGTGCACGGATTCAGTGGATATCCTTACCTCTGTGAGCGTTTTTTCGGTTGATATCATCGAGTAGAGGTCGCCGTCGCGGGCAGTCATGGCATTATGTCCCCGCATCGGAGGAGTGTAGACGACCGTATCCCCTATCAGCGCGCACGCTGTCTTGGTGCTTCCGCTGTCAAAGACAATTTTCATTCGTAGAGGTGATATTTGGCAGTTGATGCTTTGAATGAGTCCACATCCTTTTCCCAGAACGGACGCAGGTCATCCACCCGGTAATTCTTGCCGAAGAGCTCGCGCGGGGTGGATGATCCGCACACCATGTCGAACATCTTCAGCCGCTGTGTGGTGGCCGATGCGAATGCTTTGTGGTCGGGGTAGAGCGCGGCGAGTTCCTGCATGATGTAGAATTGCAGCAGCGTGAGCGGTGCGGCCGCTGGGTCTGTGATATAGATCTGTACTCCGCCGATGTTGCGACTGGAGAAGAGGCCGAAGTATGGTTTGTAATGCAGCGGTCTGAACTCCACGCCGGGAATGCCGAGTGAGGTGAGGCGTGCGGCAAGCTCCTGCGCATCGATCCATGGGGCTGCGGTCAGTCCGAACGGAAGCGTGTAGCCAACGCCGATGGATACGTAGTCAAGTTCACCCATGATGCCTGTGGCCGGATATAGAAATGCGGTGGCCGGAGTGGGTATCTGGGGTGAGGGGAGTACCCATGGCATGCCCGTGCGGTCAAACGTCATGTCCCTGCGCCAGCCTTCCATCGGTATCACGGTAAGTTTCAGTGATGCAGCTCCGCTTATCATCCCTTCGCCTTTGAGCCAAGAGGCAAGTTCGCCGGGAGTGAGGCCGTAGATGTAGGGGATATTGAAACGCCCTACGAACGACTCCCGGCCCTTTTCAAGGATATTGCCTTCCACCTTGTTGCCGCCCAACGGATCAGGACGGTCAAGCACCATGAATTCCTTCCCGTTGGCCGCGGCGGCCTCCATGCACAGACCCATGGTGGAGATGAATGTGTAGCTGCGGCATCCTATGTCCTGGATATCGTAGACTATCACATCCACATTGCGTAGCATCTCGGCGGTAGGTTTCTTGGTGCGTCCGTGTAGCGAGTAGACCTGTACGCCTGTGGCCTTGTCGACGGAATTGCTGACGGTCTCGCCGGCCACATGGTCGCCTCTCACACCGTGTTCGGGGGCGAAGAGCGCCGTTAGTTTCACTTCCGGAGCCGAGGCAAGGATGTCGATGGTGGAGCGCATGCTGTTGTCAATGCCCGTGGGGTTGGTGACGAGGCCCACGCGTTTGCCTCGCAGCGGGGCGAACGCCTCGGCTTCGAGCACCTCTATGCCTGGTTTTACAACAGCTGTTCCGGCTGATGGCGCTGCGACACCTTCGGGTGCGGCAGATGTGTCATTGCCTGTCTGCTGATTGCCGCTACATCCCGCTATGGCGAGGAGTGCGGCGCCTATAAGTGCCTGTATCATTTTCATAAAGATATAACCCCCTGACAGGGTGTGGTGTTCACTGATGTTTGCGGCCGAATCCGGCATCGACCTTCACGAGATATGTCACTGCGATGGTGGCCACGCAGCACACCATGGTCCAGATGAAGAAATTCCTGTATCCGATGGTTTCCTGTATCCATCCGGCAGCCATGCCCGGGAGCATCATCCCCAAAGCCATGAATCCGGTGCACAGACTGTAGTGGGCCGTGCTGAACTCCCCCTCGGAGAAGTAGATGAGATAGAGCATGTAGGCCGTGAAACCGAAACCGTAGCCGAACTGCTCGATGAACACGCATATGTTGACCGTGAGCAACGATGGGGCGGTGGCAAAACTCAGGTATACGAATGTAAGGCATGTCAGCGACATGCTCCAGGCCATGGGGCGCAGCCAGTAGCGCAGTCCGCGTGCGGCGGCCACAAGACCTCCGGCAATACCTCCGAGAGTGAGTCCGATTATGCCGACGGTACCGTAAACTATGCCGACCTCGGCTGTGCTCAGCCCCAGGCCGCCGGCCTCGGTGGGATCAAGAAGAAATGGATTGATGAGCTTGACGAGCTGGGCTTCGGGCAGACGGTAGAGCAACATGAACAACAGAGCGGTGCCTATGTGTCTCTTGCGGAAGAATGCTCCGAATACACGGCCGAACTCCCGCCATATGTTTCCTATCTTCTCAGGTTCGGCCGCCACCCGTTCTATCCGCGGCAGGCTCCACGAGTGGTAGAGCGCGAACAGCAGAAAGAGCGCCGATAGTGCACCGATGGCTATGCTCCAGGCTGTGGGAATGGAGCCGGTGGTTGTCTCGAGCCATCCCGCGAGGATCACCAGCAGCCCCTGCCCGGCTACTGATGCTATTCTGTAGAATGTGGAGCGGATGCCTACATAGAACGACTGTTCATGTTCTGTCAGTGCCAGCATGTAGAAGCCGTCAGCTGCTATGTCATGGGTGGCCGATGTGAATGCCACCATCCAGAACACCGCGAGGGTGAGCCGGAAGAACAAGTCGGTGGGGATAGTGAGCGCTATCATGGCGAATCCGATGGCCATAACCCACTGCATGGCTATGACCCACCGCCGTTTGGTGGATATGATATCCACAAATGGACTCCACAGAGGTTTGATGACCCATGGCAGGTAGAGCCAGCCGGTATATAGGGCTATGTCGGTGTTGGAGATGCCGAGACGCTTGTACATTATGACCGAAAGCGTCATGACGGCCACATATGGGAGACCCTGGGCGAAGTATAGGGTAGGGATCCAGGCCCATGGCGAACGTGAGGCCCCCGACCGTCTGTTGATGGTTTGATCCATGATTCAATACAATGTTGTGATTTCCGCCCCGGGATAGTAGTGGGCGAGTATTGTACGGTAGTCCATGCCAAGCTCGCCCATCACGGCTGCTCCTATCTGACATAGACCCACGCCGTGGCCCCAGCCGGCGCCGCGCAGGCGGAAGCGTCCGGGTATGCCGCGACTGTCAATGTCGGACGCAGTGACGGTGAATGCCGATGACTTGAGATGGGTGTCGGAGAGCACACGGCGCACCATAAGCTCCTTACCTATGGTCACGCTCCCCTCCGAGCCTTCGATGAGGAGGCTGTATATGCGTCCCGACGGGCCGCGGCGTAGTGGGCGCAGGGCCATGATGTCGCCGATGCTACGCTCCAGTCGCTTCTCCACGAGTCCGCGCAATTGCTCGCCGGTATACTCCACCTCCCAGCGGTAGAAGTCAGTGTCCTCACGGTCATATCCGTTGAGCACCTGGCGGAGTATCCTCGGGTCAGAGCAGCGGCAGTAGGCGTCGGGGTTGCCGTTTATCCATTTTTCGGCCTCGGCTTCGATGGTGAGATCGGGAAAGTCACGGCTTGCGGCCGAGTCGCGTCGGGCGGCGAGATATGGTTTGTCGGTATCGTCCCAGCAAGTGGAGAAGATTTCCATCACACCGCCGCAGCATTTGGAAAAACGGGCGTCGCAGAGCTGACCGCCGTGGGTGAGAACTTGTCCCCGGGTGTCGGTCACAGCCGCAGCCGCGGCCGAACTTTCCACACGGTCAATACCCTGATAGCGCTGACAGTGGTCATCGGCGCAGACATCGTAGTTGAGATGATCGTCATGATCCCACCATCTCACTATCTCGTCACCTCTGCCCGAGGCGGTGATCACGCTGCGGCGCACCCCGCGGTTGCTGTTCTCCATCTGTGCCAGCAGCCATGAGCGGGATATCACGGCATGTGCCCTCAGGAGGGCGGGCGATGATGTGGAGCGCATCTCGCTTGATATCACGGATACGAGATAATCCTCCACGCCGAGTATATTGACAGCCGTGAGGGTACCGTTCTCCACGATGATGCGCAGGGAGCCACGGAAGCGCTGGTTCTCCTTACGTTCCCAATGGAAGTTGACTCCAATGGTGACACCTTCGAGCTCGAAGGAATCGCCGTCATATGATGATGGAGTGAAACATAGCTCGGGGTAGACCGAGCCGTTCCATACCACTCCCATTCCACCGTCGCTCAGGCGCACGGTCTGCGCACCTGTCACCACGTCCATGCCGGCTGCGGAATATATGCCGGAGAGTGTGAATCTTAGTTCGGTCCGGCCCATGATGATGCCTACGGACACATCGGGAGTTCTCATAGAGCGTCCTTGATTTGTGTGGCGATCTGCACAAGGTCATCGGCGGAGATGCATACCTCGTCATAGATCTTCATGATGCGTTTTTCGCCGAGATATCTCAACTCCTTGTCGCGCGACACGGGGAATGTGCCGAGCATCTCGAGTGTGGCCGGGCTTATGAGTATCTGTCCGGCTCCGTCGCCGTAATTGGCCGGACGGTGGCGGCGGCGGGGGAATATGGCGAGGATGGTGCGTGAGTTTTTCTTGACGGCGGCAATGTTCATCATCGGCTCCGGATCGCCGGCGGGTAGTAAGCCGTAAATTATGGAGAAGAGCTGTTCGAGATCCTTGTCGGCGGCGATGTCGAGACCGATGTAAGGCGCGGCCATGGCGTTGGTGCGGGGAATGAACACACGGCTCTTGCCGAGGCGGCCTATCTCATCGGTGAGATCATTCTCCAACGCTATGAAAATGTTTCTCATAAGGTTGAAGTCGAGAGCCTGGAAGTGCATGTGGTCAGGGGCGGAGGCTCCGCAGCGTGGACCGTTGTATATCACACAGCATTCCTCAAAGAGCCTTGTCATCCGGGCCATGTCCTTGATGCGCCCTTTGATGAGCTGTGGCGAGTGTGTCCTGTCCACTATGGTGAAGTGTGGGAATGCTACCGGATAGGGGTTGACGAGTATGTCGTAGCCTTCCCATCCGAGTGTTTTTTGTTCGGCCGGACGGGCCGGCGGGCAGAGAAAGCATGGACGCTCACCGCTGAGGGCCTTGTCGACATCGGCTGTGAGTGAGCCCTTGCGGTATTGCAGCAGATACTTCTCAGCTATCCAGAAACAGTCTCCGAAGTATATCTCCTTTTCGTTTTGTAGAGCCTCGTCGAGAATCTCGGTGTTGGCGTCCAGCATTGGCCAAGTGTCTATCTGGTCTTCGTAGAACCATGTGGTGAGGGCCGGACTGACGGGTATCGGTTTCTTCATTGCTGATATCTCTTGCGTATGTTTATCTCGATGGTGCGGAGAAAGTCCTTGTACATGTTGTTGGTGTTCACACGTTCGTGGCTGAGCGCATGGTCGGTGTTGTCCTCCCAACGGCGGCACAGGTACAGTTCGTCGTAGATGCGTCCAATCTTGTGTCTGCGGCTCACGGCCAGCCCCATGGCATAGTCCTCGCCGTAGCATACATCGGGAAATCCTATATCTCTCGCCACCGGAGTGAAGAACGCTCTCGGAGCACCGAGTCCGTTGATGCGCAAGGCATTGTTGGCCCCGTTCTCGTCAGTCCATTCGGCATGGTCTATAAGGCCCGGGGGGAGGACATTGCCATCGATATCGGTAAGGGTGTAGGATCCGATCACCATGGCGCAGTTCTCAGTGCGGAATGTATCCACGATGCGGCTCAGGGTGGCGGGCGATGAGTAGAGGTCGTCGCTGTCGAGCTGCACGGCGAAGCGTCCGCAGCGGCTGTCGGTCAGCGCTATGTTCCAGCACCCGCCTATGCCGGGGGCATTCTTGCCGTATCCATAGGTGTCGAGCACGATAAGGCGCGGGTCAGTGGCGGCTATTGCGGTGAGTATATCACGGGTGCCGTCGGTGCTGCGGTTGTCAACGACGATGACGTTGAAGTCAAACGGCGCTTCCTGCGACAGGGCCGAGTGTACGGCATCGGCTATGGTGCGGCGACGGTTTCTCACAGGTATTATCACTGACGCCTCGGTGGCGAAGTCGCCGCTATCAAGATCGATCTCTACTCTGTCGAGGGGTGAAACGTCGGCGCCTATGGAGCGCAGATGCCGTGTGGCCACACGCTCCATCTCGATCTGTGACTTTCGGTTGCGCGGATCCACGTAGGCGAAATGTTTCTCTTCAGTCATGCTCTCGGCCTGCTCGTCGATGCTGTAGAGCGGCTCGGGGATGTGGACCGGAAGGCCGCGCAGACGGGTCATGGTGAGCCGCAGGTCGTACCATCCGGCCGCCACATAGTCATCCTCAAGATCGATCAGGGCCTCCACCATGGCATCGGTGCGTATCATCACCACTTTGCCGAAGTCAAAGTCATCGCGGATGGAGCCTTCGGTATAGTCCGTGAGCCTGTAGAGCGAGCCGTCGCGGTCAAGATAATCGGAATATGCGAAGGGACTCCCGCTCATGTCGAGGGCCTGCCACATCCTGTGGATAGAGGAGGCAGGGATCACCACGGGGTCGTCCGTTGGCATAAGCATGACAAACGGGTCGTTGCCGGCCTCACGGGCCTTTTGTCTCATGGCGGCTGTGGAGAGCCGCGGGTATGTAATACCGGTATTGTCCATATCGTAGAATCGTAGACAAAGATAACCAGAATTACGCCAATATACAAAAAGAATTTTGAGGATCCTGCCCTCTGCGGAGCTCCGGACCCTCAAAATTCAAAATTCTGTAAGGTTGCAGCGATCTTTACAGGTTGCTGTTTATGTCATGCCATTTGTCGATGGGCGGGATGATGCCGAGGCTTATCACCTCGTCACGCAGCTTGCAGAGATGATGGTAGCTCTGGTCGAGTTCCTTCTTCTCCTCGGGAGTGCCACCTACGGGGTGGACGGTCACACCATTCTTGTCGAGGGTGGTCTCCATGGCCATCATGATGTGGTTGTAGGTGCCGTTGTCCACGTATGTGCCTACCGGCCAGCTGAACGGTTTGCCTCCCATGGCGGCTGCTATCATCTCGATGGAGAGGTAGGCGGGGCTTTGGAAAGACGAGCGGCCGCGCAGGTCGATGATGTTCTTGCCGCCCTGGATGACGCGCTGCTTCATCTCCTCCCACTCCTGCTCGGGGAGCGCTTTGGTGCCTATGATCTGCGAGAGGGGCTGTCCGGCCACAGTAGTGGTAGAGGCGAATACGGCCATCTGCTCGCCGTGTCCACCATAGGTGCGCGAGTTGACAATCTGGTCGGCGGGGATGTGGAAATATTTGGCAAGCTCGTTGCGCAGACGGGTGCTGTCAAGAGCGGCGAGGGTGGATACCTGCGAAGGTTTGAGTCCGGAGTAGATGAGTGTCACCAATCCGGTGATGTCGGCGGGATTGAATATCACCACCACATGCTTCACGCCGGGGCAGTATGCCTTGATATCTTTGCCGAGCTGCTCAGCTATCTGTGCGTTGCCGCGCAGCAGATCCTCGCGGGTCATTCCTGCCTTGCGGGCGGCGCCACCTGACGACACGATGTAGGAGGCATCCTTGAATGCCTCCTTGATATCGGATGTGTATGTGAGATTGAGACCTTCGAATCCGCAATGAGCCATCTCCTCGGCCACACCTTCGAGTCCGGGAGCATATGTGTCGTACAGGCAGATGTTGGGCGTAAGATGCATCATGGCGGCGGTCTGGGCCATGTTGGAGCCGATCATACCGGCCGCGCCGACTATGACAAGCTTCTCGTCACTAAGAAAATTCATTTGAACAGTATGTATTAAGGTTCTACGTTTTCGGTCAGTATCCTTATAACATCTGTCAGGGTTCTAAAGTTCATACGGACAATTACGACAAAGCCTCCCGCCGATCACGGCGGGAGGCTTTGGATGTATGATGGATTACGGTGAGGCTCTTATCAAGCGTTCTTCACCTTGTCAACAATCGCCTTGAAAGCGGCGGGGTTGTTGAGAGCGAGGTCGGCGAGCACCTTGCGGTTGATCTCGATGCCGGCCTTGTGGATGAGGCCCATGAGCTTGGAGTAAGAGAGATCCTCGAGACGGGCAGCTGCGTTGATACGCTGGATCCAGAGAGCGCGGAAGTTGCGCTTCTTGTCCTTGCGGTCACGGTAGGCGTAGGTGAGACCCTTCTCCCAGGTGTTCTTGGCTACGGTCCACACGTTGCGGCGGCATCCGAAGTAACCACGGGTGAGTTTGAGGATTTTCTTGCGGCGAGCCCTGGAGGCTACATGGTTTACTGATCTTGGCATTTTGAAATTGTGTTGTGAACGTCAGCGGCACTTCTATGCTCTTTTAAAAACGGGGGTGGCTGAACATTCGGTTAACGATTTTTTTGCTTTAAAGAGTTTTGTGTCCCTTACCTGTAGGTGGTAAGTGGGGTGGATGGTCGGGATGACTTTCGCGCCGGTTTTTACTTGAGTGCGAGGAGCTCCTTCACAGCCGATGTGTCCTGACGGGAAACCAGCGAGAAGTGTGTGAGGTTGCGCTTCTGCTTTTTGGTCTTCTTGGTGAGGATGTGGCTCTTGAAAGCGTGTTTTCTCTTGATCTTTCCTGATCCGGTAAGGGCGAACCTCTTTTTGGCACCGGAGTTAGTCTTAATCTTGGGCATTTTGTGAATTATTAGATATTGTTTGGAATGTTCGGCGGACGGTGATCAATAGGGACCGGCGCGCCTGAATTGTTTCAGATGGTTCTGGCTCGGTGAGATGTCATTTTTTCTTGGGGCTGAGCATGATGATCATGCGCTTTCCCTCGAGTACGGGCATCTGATCCACCTTGCCATATTCCTCAAGGTCGTTGGCAAAGCGCAGCAACAGCACCTCGCCCTGCTCCTTGAAGAGGATGGAGCGTCCCTTGAAAAATACGTAGGCCTTTACCTTGGCTCCTTCCTGCAGGAAGCCCATGGCATGCTTGAGCTTGAAGTTGTAGTCATGGTCGTCGGTCTGAGGTCCGAAGCGGATCTCCTTTACCACAACCTTGGTGGCCTTGGCCTTCTGCTCTTTCTGCCTTTTCTTCTGCTGGTAGAGGAACTTCTGGTAGTCGAGTATCTTGCAAACAGGGGGCTCGGCGGTGGGCGAGATCTCGACGAGGTCGAGCTCCTGCTCTTCGGCGAGCTTGAGGGCCTGCTGGATGGAGTATATGCCGGCCTCAACGTTGTCACCTACGAGGCGAACCTCGCGGGCGCGGATGCGCTCGTTGATGGCATGGGGGTCTTTCTCTTTGTTAGGTACAAAGGGACGACGGGGGCCGTTGTTGGGGCGGGGAGGACGAGGGGTGAAGGGTTTTTTCTCCATTCAGAGGGGTTATTGGTTAGTCATTTCGTTGACCTCTTTGGTCAATTCGGCTGCAAAGGTAGCAATTTTCATCGAACCTTTATCACCTTCGCCCTGTTTTCTTACAGAAATTTCACCATTTTCGGCTTCTTTTTCGCCTACAATGAGCATATAGGGTATTCTTTTGAGCTCGTTGTCGCGGATTTTCTTGCCGATTTTCTCATTGCGGTCATCGATCATGGTGCGGATGTCGAGGGCGTTGAGCTGGCGGGCTACTTCGGCGGCATAGTCGTTGAACTTCTCCGAGATGGGGAGCACCACGGCCTGCTCGGGTGCGAGCCACAGGGGGAAGCGTCCGGCGGTGTGCTCGAGCAGCACGGCCACGAAGCGCTCCATCGAGCCGAAGGGGGCACGGTGGATCATGACGGGACGGTGCTTGGCATTGTCGCTGCCGGTGTATTCGAGCTGGAAGCGCTCGGGGAGGTTGTAGTCCACCTGGATGGTGCCGAGCTGCCAGCGGCGGCCCAGTGCGTCCTTGACCATGAAGTCGAGTTTGGGGCCGTAGAAGGCTGCCTCGCCAAGTTCGGTACGGGCCTTGAGTCCCTTTTCGGCGCAGGCGTCGATGATGGCCTGCTCGGCAAGGGCCCAATTCTCGTCGGAACCGATGTATTTTTCCTTGTGTTCGGGATCGCGGAGCGATATCTGAGCCTCGAAGTTCTCGAACTTAAGAGCCTTGAAGATGTAGAAGATGATGTCCATCACCTTGAGGAACTCGCCCTTGATCTGGTCGGGAGCGCAGTAGATGTGGGCGTCGTCCTGCGTGAAGCCACGCACACGGGTGAGTCCGTGGAGCTCGCCGCTCTGCTCATAGCGGTATACTGTGCCGAATTCGGCCAGACGCAGGGGCAGGTCGCGGTAGCTGCGGGGCAGTGCGCGGAATATCTCGCAGTGGTGGGGGCAGTTCATCGGCTTGAGCAGGTATTCCTCTCCCTCCTCGGGTGTGTGGATGGGCTGGAACGAGTCCTTGCCGTACTTGGCGTAGTGGCCCGAGGTGACGTAGAGGTTCTTGTTGCCGATATGGGGTGTGATCACTTGCTGGTAACCATACTGTTTCTGTATCTTGCGGAGGAACTGTTCGAGACGGTCGCGCAGGGCGGTGCCTTTGGGGAGCCAGAGGGGCAGACCCTGACCTACGTTGGCCGAGAATGCGAAGAGCTCCATCTCGCGGCCGAGCTTGCGGTGGTCGCGCTTCTTGGCCTCCTCGAGCAAGGCGAGATACTCGTCGAGCATCTTCTGCTTGGGGAATGTGATGCCGTAGACTCTGACGAGCTGGTTGCGCTTCTCGTCGCCACGCCAGTAGGCGCCGGCAAGCGATGTCACCTTCACGGCCTTGATGGGGGCGGTGGTGGGGATGTGCGGGCCACGGCAGAGGTCGGTGAAGGCTCCCTGTGTGTAGGTGGTGATATTACCGTCCTCGAGTTCGGATATGAGCTCGCACTTGTACTCCTCGCCACGGTCGCCGAAGAGCTTCAGGGCGTCGGCCTTGGAGATGTCGGAGCGTACGATGGCCTGCTTGGTGCGTGCAAGCTCGAGCATTTTTTTCTCAATCTTGGGGAAGTCGGCCGAGGTGATGGTGTGTTCGCCCGGGTCGATGTCGTAGTAGAACCCGTTCTCGATGGCGGGGCCTATGCCGAACTTCACGCCTGGGTAGAGCTCCTGGAGAGCCTCGGCGAGCAGGTGGGCCGATGAGTGCCAGAAGGCGTGCTTGCCTTCGGGATCGTCCCATTTGAACAGACGCAGTGTGGCGTCCTCGGTGACAGGGCGGGTGAGATCCCACTCCTTGTCGTTGACTGTGGCGGCGAGCACGTCGCGGGCCAGCTGCGGCGAGAGGCTCTCGGCTATGGCCATAGGTGTGACGCCGCTCTCAAACTGTTTTACCCCTCCGTCGGGGAATGTGATGTTGATTTGTGACATTAGATTAATGACTGTTTGCGGGGAGGGAGCCATACGAGCGACTCCCCATTGTTTTCAGCTTGCAAAGATAAGAAAAAAATTTCGTAACTTTGTAGCGCGCATGAAGAAAATCAGCAACTCCACTACACAACGTATTCTCGAGGCCGCCGACATAGTCGAGGTGGTGAGTGATTTCGTCTCGCTCAAACGGCGCGGGGCGAACTGGGTGGGACTCTGTCCGTTTCACAACGACAGGAGCCCGTCGTTCTACGTATCCAAGGCCAAGGGTGTATGCAAATGCTTCAGTTGCGGTGAGGGTGGCAGCGCCGTCGGCTTCATCATGAAGCATGAGCAGCTGTCCTATACCGAGGCCCTGCGGTATCTGGCCCGCAAATACAATATCGAGGTGGAGGAGCGCGAGATGTCGGACGAGGAGCTCCGTGCCGAGTCGGCACGTGAGAACATGATGGCCCTCAATGAATTTGCCATGCGATTCTTCGAGGACTATATGACCCGCAACCCCGAGGGGCGTGACATCGGTCTGGCCTATTTCCGTTACCGCGGCATATCCGACGCCATGATAGAGCGTTTCCATCTCGGCTTTGCTCCGGAGGGGCGCGATGTGCTCTACAAGCGAGCCATAGAGCGCGGCTACAGCGAGGAGTATCTCATATCCACCGGCCTGTGCACGCGCACTGACGATGGCCGCGTGTACGACCGTTTCCGCGGGCGTGTCATCTATCCCGTGTTCACACTCTCGGGCAAGCCTGTGGCATTCGGTGGCCGAACGCTGCGCAAGGACAAATCTTTGGCCAAGTATGTCAACTCGCCCGAGAGCGAGATCTACTCCAAGCGCCGCGAGCTCTACGGCCTTTTCCAGGCCAAGCAGGCCATAGCCAAGGAGGGCAAGTGTATAATTGTGGAGGGCTACATGGATGTCATCTCCATGCACCAGGCCGGTATATGCAATGTGGTGGCCTCGTCGGGTACGGCTCTGACAGTGGAGCAGGTGAGGCTGATAAAGCGCTTCACGTCAAGCGTCACACTTATCTACGATGCCGATGCCGCAGGTATCAAGGCCGCTCTGCGCGGACTCGAGCTTCTGCTCCAGGATGGCCTCGACCTCAAGGTGCTGCTGCTGCCCGAAGGGGAGGACCCTGACTCGTTCGCACAGTCGCACTCCTCAAGTGAGGTGATGGAGTTCATCAAGGCCAACGAGACCGACTTCATAACCTTCATGGCACGCATACTCATAGACCGTGCCGCCGACGATCCTGCCAACCGTGCGCGGGTGATCAACCGCATAGTGCGCACCATTGCCCTTATACCTAACGAGATAACGCGTAGCGTATATATTCAGGAATGTTCGCGTATACTCTTCATATCGGAGGATGTGCTGCAACGCGAGGTAGGCAAGGCTTTCAATGAACTGGCTCTGAAGAGCCGCGAGGACAAGATGCGCGCCGAGTCGCTCACGAGTATTCCTGCCGAGGACAATCAGGTGACTGATGGTGAGCGGACACAGCAGTCCGGTGGCGATGCATCACATTCCGGCCATGCCTCACGTCTGCGTCCATACGAGCTTGCCCTTGTGTGCATGGTGGTGCGTTACGGCAACTACCCCTTTGCCGAGGGAGTGGACGAAGAGGGCAACTCCGTGCCGATGACAGTGCTCGAGTATATACTTGACGATCTCGCAGCCGACTCCATATCGTTTGTCAACGCTGATGCCGCCCTGCTGATGCGTGAGGCCGAGCGGTTGAGCAGGCTATCGTGGGATGACGATCTTCACCGCGAGCAGCAACGGCTCATGGAGATACGCGACGCGGCATTCCGCGAAGGGGTGGAACAGATCAGGGCCACAGCTACCGATGTCGGGAGCATCTCGGCTCTCGAGAGGTCGCTCACCGAGCGGATCGATGCCGAATATGCCGATGGAGTCAAGGAATTCTCCACCCGCTATCTGGCACGGCTGCTGTGCTCGTCGCAGGACGATGTGGTGCGTAATCTTGCGGAAGATCTCGTGGCCGAGCGCCATATCCTCTCAAAGATGCACACCAAGTATGCTCGCGTGGACACGGAGCAGGATCTGTTGGGCGATCTTGTGCCACGCAAGCTAAACGAACTTAAGAGTGCCATAGTGGCCACCCGTATACTGGACACACAGAATGAACTCAAGTCTTCATTGTCCGATCCCGAACGGGTCATGGCGCTGATGCAGCATCTGCAGGAGCTCGAGGCCATGCGCCGCTCTCTGGCCAAGCTGATAGGCGACCGTGTGATATCACCTATAAAATAAAGATAAAATAAAGAAAGGCTCCCGCTGACATTGAATGCCGGCGGGAGCCCGAAAAAACTCTTTTTCTTAGCTTTTTTGAGGAGATGAGGAGAAGAGTTTTCCTATATCTGAAAGGTAGAAAGCCTTATCTCTGAGGTTTCATGTCGTATGATACCATTGCCAGGGAGAATCCCCAGTAAATGAATGCAAGCGAGGTGAGGAAGCTTGTCATGGCCATATCCTGGATCCAGCCGGCCTCGATGAAGAAGAATCCGATCAGCATGAGGAGTATACCGTTGATGAGCTGCAACCACCAGTAGCGGCGACCGCTCTGCTGCACTGCCGAACACAGTGCGCTGATGCCCCAGAAGATGAATATGAATGACAGGAAATAGGGGAATACGGCCTCGGAGAGGACAATGCTGCGCACCATCATGAAGCCTATGAACATGTCGATGATACCACCGGCGAGCCACCATCCCCATCCGCGTCCTGCATTAGGACCGGAGGCCTGGAGCAGCTGCACGATACCTACGAGTATGAGCATCCATCCGAACAGCTGGGATGCGACAGCATAACCTGCCACTGGCCAGAACCAATAAGCAAAACCGCAGATCACCATCAGGATGCCTGCCAGAAGGACTACCCACCACCAGCGGGATTCCCCCATGAATTTTGAAGTAAGCGCTTTCATAACGTCTTATTTTAGTTAGTTGAAATAGTTGAAGTTGATTTTTTAAATCTATTTCGATTCTGATTACACTATTACAACATCCGGTATGCTAAAATTGTTGAAAAAACCGGAAATTAGATGGACTTGGCTTAATTTATGTCCTGATAAAAAGACGCTATGTGGAACTAAATATGATTAGGCTGTATCTTTCTGTCAATTATGATACAGCCAATTGATCATAAACAGGCGGTGGGCTGTGTCAGCTGTCCAGCTGCGAGAGGGCATAGACGTAAGCGCCTGTGGAGATGGCCTTTGAGGCCCCGAGGCGTGACAGGATGACTCCGGTGCGCTTCATGGGGTCGTAGGTCACTTTCTCATCGCTGCCGTAGACGGGGATCTCTGTCGGTGAGCCTTTGACAAATTCCTCGAACTCCTTCTCGTCGTCGAGATCAAACACCTTCATCTGCACGCGCTGCACATCCTCATCGGCCATGGTGCGGAGTGTGGACCGCAGTTCCCTGAGCATGGCGGGCTTGATGTACTTGATGGCTCCGGCAAGACCGCCGCCCACTACTATGAGCGAGTCGGTGAGAGTGAGAGCCGTGGCGAATGCATCGCCCGCAGTCTCGCCAAACAGTTCGAATGCCTTGCGTGCGGCTTCGGCGTCGCCTTCCTTGCGGCCTTCGGCTATAAGGAAAATGTCGTAGGGAGTGAGCGTGTGTTCGGTATCGCCGGTGAGACGGCCATATTCACGCTTTATGGCCCGGATGGAGGCGCCTTCCTCAACGATGATGTCGTGCATGTGTTTGTTGCGCAGGCAGAAGGTCTCGACACAGGAGTTGTTGCCGAGATTGAGGTTGCCGTTGATGACGGAGCCTATGCCAAGGCCCGTGCCGAAGGTGTAGCCAAGCAGATTGGTGTAGCGGCGTGTGCCCCCGAGGCGGCTTATGCGCCCGTTGATCTCAGGGAGCACTCCGGCCATGGCCTCGCCGAAGGCGAAGAGGTCGCCGTCGTTGTTGATGTAGACGGGCAGTCCGAAGCGGCGGCTCAGGAAGGGGCCGAGGGCTACACCGTTGCGGAACGACGGGAAGTTGGGCAGATAGCCTCCGATTATTCCGGCACGATAGTCGGCCGGCCCGGGAAACGCGAAACTTATGGCTACCGGTTTTTCCGGGAGCTGAGCTATCACCTCCTCAAATCCTTTGACCATGGTGCCGAGACAAAGGTCGAGATCGTGCGAGTTGGATGGATGGCTGATGGGATCGATGATGAACTCGCATCCGCGCATGGCGCTGAACACGAAGTTGGTGCCCCCGGCATCGAGGGTTATGACTATTCGCTTGTCGTTCTGGTACATTGAATCTCTTTATTTATATGTGACTGTCAACGGTCTTGCCCCGATGACCGACCGATGTCCGAGATATGCCTCCCAAGTTGTCATGTCGGAGATATTCCCGCGATCCCATGCGAATCCCCAATTGTAGCCGAGGGTATCGGAGGGGGCGATTTTTGTAAAGGCCAGTATATGGCCGGCGGTCTCGAGCATGGAGTCGGCGGGGTGGGTCATCACGAGTCCGAGCATGGCTTTGCCGTTGTCCGGTCCCTGGGTGGGATCGGCATAGGCCAGGATGCCGCCGGCTGTGTCCATGACAGCCGTAGAGTCGTCACGGCGTGGGAAGCCGGCTACGATGGTGCGCGGAGCCGTACCGGAGAGTCCGTCGTACCACACCTTGCATCTGTTGAGATAACTGTTGGCGTCGAGGGTCACGAGGCGGTGCTCCGTGACTGCCGTGTCTGCGCCTATCTTCACGGGTGCGAAGTCGAGCCTTACGGTGAAGCGCAACGGGCCGTTGTCCATCACTTCGGCGTGCTCGTAGCACCAGGGGAAGCATATCGAGTCATTGTCGGTCAATGCTGCCACTCCGGCGCCGAGCGTGGGCCCTACGGCATAGCAGTCCATGCCGAGGCCATGGTCGATATGATATGAGAAGGAGCGTATGAACTCCTCGGCAAGAGCCGGGTCGATGGCACGCAGTGAGTCCACTTTCTGCCATGTGGCCGGTGATGTCTCCGGCTCATATAGCCGCTCGAGTATCAGTTCGGATGTGGGATGCTTGAAGAAGATGTCATATCCGAATGCCTTCTCCCCTTTGGCCTGTGTGGCGGGTCCGTAGATGCGGAAGCCCACGTTTTCATTCTCCCAGGCTATATCGTCGGCCCGTTCGGGGTATATGCGTCCGCTTACGGTGGATGTATAGCTGTGGAGCGTGTCGGAGGGGTGGATGTTGTACTCTCCGCTGCCGCCGGCGGCTACGGTGGCCTGGAATATGAGCTTGCCGTCATGGGTGAGCTGCGATGGTATCTCGGCTCCGTCCGGACCGGTCACATAACAGTATCGGCTGCCGAGTATGGTCAGCAGGGAGTCGGAGGGCAGTTCCACGGTCTCGGCCACACAGTCGAAATCATTGGAGTTGGTCACGGATATCCCTACTCTGTTTTCTGCACATGCAGAGAGGATGAGGGCGGCTGTGGCCGCTGTCATGATGGTTGAGTGTCTCATGGGTGCGGTTTGTCAGAGAGTGGCGAGCACATCAAGCTCGTTGTTCAGTTTGCGTAGGCGCAGCAGAGCCTCGATGTAATAATAGTCGGCATATATTATGGATGCGTCGATCTCTGATCCGGCGGGGTGATGTCCGGTGGAGTGATCGAGAAATGACGGACGCTTGTCGCCCGATCGGTAGCTTGGGCTGCCCAGCGAGGCGAGCATCTTCTCGGCTGCATCACGATAGCTGCGTCCCTTGTCGCTGTCACAGTACCCCTGCAGTTCGAGCAGTGCAGAGGCCACGACGCTTGCGGCCGAGGCGTCGCGCGGAGCATCGGGGATGGTGGGATCGTCGAAGTCCCAATAGGGCACGTAGTCTTCCGGCAGACGGTTGAGATATACATCTGTGACTTTACATGCGAAGTCGAGGAACTTCGGATCGCGTGTCTCGCGGTACACCATCGTGTAGCCATATATGGCCCATGCCTGTCCGCGGGCCCACATGGAGTCGTCGGCATACCCCTGATGGGTCATCCCCTTGATGAATGCGCCGGTCTCTGGATCGTAGACGGCCACGTGGTAGCACGAGTAGTCGGGGCGGAAATGATGTCGCATAGTGGTCTCGGCATGCTTCACGGCTATGTCGTAGAGCTTGCGGTCACCTCCGTTTTTGGCTGCCCAGAAGAGCATCTCGAGGTTTATCATGTTGTCCATGATGGTGTTGTGGCCACCGAGCATCTCCACGTTGCGCGGCCATGAGAGGATGGTGCCTACATGGGGGTTGTAGAGTGTGGCGAGGGTGTCGGCGGTGGCAAGGATCACATCGCGGAACTTCGGATTGCCCGTGAGCCTGTAGCCGTTGCCGTAGCTGCAGAACATCAGGAAGCCGAGGTCGTGGTCGAATGCCGGTGTGCGCGAGAGATATTCGAGCGAGGCGGTGAATTTCTCGGCCTGCTCCTTGATCTTCTCGTCGCGGGTGGCCTCATATTCATACCATAGGACACCGGGCCAGAAACCGGCGCACCATTCGTCGCATGTCGATTTGCGGCAGTGCCATACAGTGTCGGTTGCGGCGATGTTGCGTGGCATCATGGAGTAGTCCATGCTGTCTCTCTCGAGTTGTGCCAGTGTCCGGTGTACCTGTGCGCCGCAGTAGTCCAGCGCCTCGTCTACATCGAGAGTGTCGGCAGTCACTGCCACGCATGAGGTGAAGAGCAGTGGCATGCTTATCCTTATCAGTCCGGAATATAGTTTGAACATAATGTTATATTCTCAATATGTTGTATTCTCAATGATTAATCTATTTTCAAGTCGCTTTCCATTATATCGATCCAGCCCCTGTCAGAGGTACCGGATGGCGTTATGCTGTAGAATCCGGCCCTGGCACCGATCCATTTTCCGGCTCTGGCCTTGAAGCGTCCGGCCTCGTTATAGCGGCGTCCGTCAGTGCTGTAGAGGAATCGGCACATGCCGCCCTTTTCCACAGTGAGCCGCAGCCATATGTCGCACTCCACGTTAGGGTGGAGTCCGGCGGCATATTCGCGTGTCGGTGTGAGGGGGCAGATGTCGCTCATTGTCTCGGGATTCTGCTGTTCGGCATCGGTGCATGTGGCGAATTGCAGCATGAAGCCATCCGGGGTCTTGGTGAGGCCGAGGCGCGCATAGTCCCAACCCATCACTATAATGCCAGAGGATACGCCGGTGGTGTTCGATTTGGCCGAGATCCTGACTTTGGAGGTGACTGTGAACTTCTCGGCGGGAAATTTCTGTAGCCACAGGTTGGGCACTTCCCACATGTTCACAAATCCATCGGAAGTCTTGTGTCCGTACAGACGCATGAGGCCGTTGTTGATGGGGAAGCCGAAAAAGTCGGAGTAGTTGCCGTGCCACTGATAGAGCGCCGATGGGTCGGACGAATGTTCGAGCGGTGTGGCACCCGATGTGTCGGCGGTCAGTGCGGGTTTACGCCATTTTCTCACTGCGTCGCCACATCCGTCGCCATCGGTGTCATTGCCGGTCACCGGCCAGTCCTCTATCCATGTCACAGGGTTGAGGTGTATGACACGGCCATACGCTTCCCGGTCCTGGAAGTGCACGAACCAGTCCTCGCCGGCGGCAGTGCTCACCCATGCCCCCTGATGCGGGCCGTTGATGTCGGAGGCGCCCTGAGCCATGACGATTTTGGTCTCATACGGGCCGTAGATGTCGCGTGAGCGCATGGCGAGTTGCCATCCGGTCTCCACGCCTCCGGCCGGGGCCATGATGTAGTAGTAGTCACCGCGGCGGTAGAGCTTTGGGCCTTCCACGGTGTGGTTCACTCCGTCGTTGCCGTCAAACACTATTCTCGGGCGGGATATGATGCGTGTGCCGTCGGCCGACATCTCGCTGATGGTGATCACGCTGTTGAATCCCGAGCGCGATGCGGCCCATCCGTTGGCCAGATAAGCCTTGCCATCAGTATCCCACAGCGGAGTGGGGTCTATGAGTCCCTTGCCGGGGCGCACGAGCACAGGATTGGACCATTCTCCTTCGGGGTCGGTGGTCTTGACCATGAATATGCCGAAGTCGGGATCGCCCCAATAGATGTAGTACTCTCCGGCGTGGTATCTGATGCATGGTGCCCAGACGCCTTTGCCGTGGCGCGGGGCCTGACTGTAGAAGTCGGTGGGGGGTACGGCATCAATGGCATAGTTGACCAGCTCCCAGTTCACGAGATCGGTGGACTTGAGGATGGGGAGCCCGGGTACGCACTGGAAGCTTGATGCCGTCATGTAGAATGTCTTGCCGTCAGGCGACGCCGTGACATCCGGATCGGAATAGTCGGCATGTATCACCGGATTGGTGTAGCTGTCGCCGGTGAGGTTGCGCGGATCAGACACGAGGTGTCCTCCGGCTGCCGTCGCGGCGACCGGAGAACAAAACAATATCAAACTTGCTATGAGTGCTTTCTGAAGATTCATCTGTGTCAAATGGTCTCGGATGGTTGTTTTTTGTCGAACCTGCAATCTTTTTTACCTCTGATGTATCGTACCTGTGGTTTCTGCAATAATCTTTTTATTTACCTTAGTACAATGTTACCCTTTTGTATTATGTACATCCTTAAATACGCATCTTGTGCACCGGACACTCAATCGGGAATGACACGAATTGCCACTCCGCCGCGTGGCATGAGATCGAATTTGAGTGTATCCTTGGCTGAAACCTTTCGGGTAGAGGTCTTTACATGTGTCCGTGTCTTCACCTTGTCACCTCCGTCGGTGTATATCTCAGCGGTGTATTTTCTGTCCGGATCGAGAAATGACATGGGGATGGATGCGGTACCGCCATCGTTGGATGTCATGGAGGCCACCCACCATATGTCACCCTTGCGGCGGGCCATGGTGATACCCTTGCCGGGATATCCGTCAATGACCTTGGTGTCGTCAAACACTGTCTCCAGATCCTCGAACCATTTTATCTCCGGCTCGCCTTGATAGAGATCGGGATTGTCGTACCAGAAGATGGTCTGGAGAGGTGAATAGAACACCAACGATGCTGCCAGCTGATGGGCGTGGGTGTTCTTGAGACGGCGGTCATAGTAGCATATGGTGTAGTCGGCGGCGCCGTTGAGCATGCGGGTGAAGGGGAGAGTGACATTGTGGGTGGCGTCGGGAAACTCCTCGTTGCCGCATATGCCCTCCTGTGTGAGCAGGTTGGGACATGTGCGTGAGAAACCCGACGGACGGAACTCGTCGTGGATGTTCATGAGCAGGTGATTGTCGGCGGCTTTGCGCACCATGTCATGGAGCCATGTGGCCCAGCGGTGGGAGGCGTACTGGACGAATCCTGACTTCACTCCTGCCACTCCCCACTCGTGCAGCAGCGGGAAGAGTTCGTCCATCTGTTTCATGAGGGCATGCTGGTTGACGTAGAGCCATACACCCACACCTTTCTCGCGGCCATGATCGATGACACGTTTCATGTCCACCTTGTCCACCACTTTGGTGGCGTCGCCGTCATGGCTCGTGCAGGGCATGTACCACTGCCAGTCGAAGAGCATATAGGGGATGTTGTGGGCGGCGCAGAAGTCGATTGTTTTCAGACCGGCCTCGGTGGATATGGCCGAGCGCATGATCTTGCCCGGTTTCACCCATGAGAAGTCGGCGTCGGGCTGAGGATTGAGGTTGAGCACTATGTCATTGTTCTCAATGAGGCGCCCGGGAGTATCGGCGGTCATGATCACTTTCCACGGTGTGGCGTAGTAGGTGACGATATCAACAGGCGAGTACATGACTGACTCCAGTGTGGATGGTTTGTCCTTGCTGGCTATGAATTTAGTGAGGCACCAGTCGTCCACATCGGCGTCGAGCAGTGCGGCCCACTTGCCGGAGGGTAGCTCGAGGGTGAGAGCCCGCTCCACAGGGCGGTTGATACTGTCGACCGGAGTGTGGTGGAACAGGGCCTGTGCCCATTCCTCGCTCCATGCCATTGTGCCTGTGGGGAATGTATATTCGGTGAGGTCGGCCACGACCTTGTGGAATATGGCGGCGGGATGCTCGGGGAAGAAATAGCGGAAGGCCATACCTTCGTCATAGGCACGTACCTCGACGTCGAGGCGGTAGTCGCTCTTGTTTTTGCGCGACAGGTGCATCGTGGCTGAGTTGAAACGGTCGGTCACCGTGGAACGTTCGCCGTAGAGTGGATGCCATGTGCTGTCTGTCGGGGCATGGTATGTCACACTGTCCACTGTCAGTGGATCCATCCAGCATTCCGGCTGTGCAAGGTCGCGCTTGCCGAGGGCCATCTCCCACACGCGGTTGTCCACATCGAGCCCTGTGCGTGAGGGAAGTATAAATTGGTCACCGTCCACGGTGACACTGTAGGTCAGATCCTTGCCTGTCTTTTCAAAACGGATGGTGTTGCGCCCGTCGGGAGAGGTGAGTTTCAGTTGTGCGGCGGGTGCGGCGGCCATTGAGGCAGCGGTCGCGCCGAGTATGAGAGCGGATAATATTTTCATGGGGTTTTGTGGAGATTTATCGTTTGTTGATGTCCCAGTATACTACGTAGCGTCTTCTATGTGTGTCGTAGAGCGGACGGAGGGTTTTACCATCGGCGGTGTGGAAGGTCAGCGAGGAACCATCCCTTGTCAATGCGGCCGAAGGATTGTCCGTGTCGATATCGAGGGTGGTGTCGATACCTGCCGGGATGCGGTAGTCGTATGTATAATAGTCGTTGCGCACTGTAGGATCGGAGAATGGTCTGACGCCTTCATTGCCGAGATCACCGGCGAGTACCACCGGGCCGTACATCACAGCGGCACGGAGTGGATTGTCGGGCGTGGACTCCAGACGTAGATCCATGGGATAGGTCACTTTTATGCGGTCGCCTTTCTTCCATTTGCGCTCCACCCGCATGTAGCCCGAGGGAGTGGTGAGGGATTTCATGCTGCGGCCATTTACCCTGACGGTCGGTCTGCCGCTCCACGATGGGTGGCGGAGCATGAGTGCGGTCTTTTCGGCCGGAGCCTCGTCAATAGTCAGACTTACGGTGCCGGATTCGGGAAAAGATGTCTGCTGTGTGAGCCTGAGTCCGCGTTCGGCCCATGTCAGTTGTGAGGGGATGAAGAGGTTGACGTACAGATCCGAGTCTGTGTGGTAGTAGATCGCTTCTGCATATTTGGCGTGACTCTCGAATCCGCTGCCCACACAGCACCAGAATGACTGCTCGGGTGTGCTGTACACCTTGTAGGCGCCGCTCAGAAGAGGGAGGAAGTAGCACACCATGCCCGACTCCGTGTCCTGCTGGGCAAGGATATGGTTGAAGATGGCACGCTCGTAGTAGTCGGCTATTTCCGATACAGGGTTGAGACAGAACAGGTGGCGCGAGAGTTTGAGCATGTTGTATGTGCAGCAGGTCTCACCGGTATAGCCGTTGATGAATTGCGACATCTTAGCCGGGTCGAAATAATGTTCTTTCTGACTCAGTGAGCCGGTGGCGAATGTATGATGTCCGGTCATCTCGTCCCAGAACAGCCTCGCTATGTCACCGCTGCGTTCCGAACCAGTCAGCTCGTAGGCACGGGCCTCGCCGATTACTTTTGGGATGAACGTATTGGTGTGTTTGGTACCGAAGTCGGTGTTTCCCTCGGCCAGAGGATCTATCACATCGTTGTGATAGAAGAAATCGGCCAGTGAGCGATATCGGTCATCGCCGGTTATGGAGTAGAGGTTGAGAAACGCCTCGTTCATGCCACCAAACTCATTGCGCAGCATCAGCCGGCGCGTCTCTTCGGTGAGGGTTGAGAGCTTGGTGTAGGCCCAGTCGCCCATTTTCACGGCTATATCGAGCGCTTTACGGTTGTCGGCATAAAGGTATTGGTCAATGAGGCCTGACATGAGTTTGTGGAGTGTGTACCACGGTGCCCACACGCTCTTGCCGCGGATATTGCGGTTGATCAGTTCCTCGGGAAATGCGCTGAGGTAGCCGCCCCCGAGAGCTTCCTGTACCTCTGCGAGTCCGGTGGTGATGCTGTCGCCTTTCAGCCTGAAGAGTTCATCGCCGGTGGCTGCATACATCAGTCCATAGGCCGAGAGCAGATGGCCGGTGGTGTGGCCGCGAAGGTCGCAGTCAAGCGATTCCCAGCCGCCAAGTTTGCGAACGCTCTCGTAGCCACCCTCGAGTCCGGCGAAAATTCCGGCGTTGTTGCGGAAACTGTGGAGCAGACGGTTCACACTGATCGAGGCCATCCATGCGGAGTCGCGCCTCAGGTTGTCATGCACCCTGCCCGGCAGCAGTTTTACATCTTTTAGGTCAAAGCTCTCTGCCTTGGCCGGGACAGCGCAGTCCACGGCTATCTTGCCATGGTGCTGGCCGGGATATATGGATTGCGCCATGACTGCGGGCGCGGCTGACAGGAGGAGTGGGAGTATGATGCGGTGGAGTTTCATTCCGTACATTTTATCTTGATGAGTTTTCCGCTTCTATCGCGGGTAGCTTTGGCGGGTGTGCCGTTGACTGTGAGGGATGTTGGCGCGCCTTTGAGGGAGAAGTGCATGCGGGGTTGTCCGGTGACACGCACATCGAGAGCCTTGCCCTCCTTGCGGGAGATGAGGTTGAGCTTGGAGAGGGAGGCGAATCTCACGTCTCTGCCTCGGCGCAGCGAGCTGCCATGACCCACGAAGATATCGTCTGGCTCAGCCGGATCCCCGCCCTGCGGATAGCTTACGGCGAGCATGTAGGCGTCCGTATCCCAGCCGTCAGCGTTGATCCATGAGTTCATGTGCATGAGGCGTCCGTCGGCGAGCTGGTTGATGTAGAGATCGGTCACCTTGCCGTGGTAGGTCATGCGCAGCCCTATCCAGTCCTTCCCCTCGCGGCATTCAATGACGGGGAGATCCTTCTGCGTGGGTGTGTCCTTGAGTATTACTGCTGTCACGCCCTTCACGCGGTCGGTTACGGCGGGAAGATGGAAGGCATAATATTCCTCCTCGCCGCTGAGATCCTCTTTCGGGCCTTTGCAGACCTCCCAGTAGAGATCCTCGGGATAGTCATGTACGAAGTTGCTGAAGGCCAGTCGGCGGGGATAGAGCGGACGCACGGCCACCGAGGACTCTCCGTTGGTGACGTTGAGGTCGAAACCGCGCTTGACAGCTTCGCCTCCGGGGTGCCACAGCCATTCGAAGTGGCCGGCCTCGTGGCTCTGCAGGTCATCTATGATGAAGATCACATTATCGATCCACAGGAAATGGCGGAAGTTGCGGTTGAGCCATTGCGACATAGGGCCTGTGCCGTCGGCAAGGACATACTTGATACTGCCGGCGTCAAGGAGATTGCTCACCGAGCCCGGGAGCATCGTGCCGTGGTACTGCTGGTGGGTGGATTGCCCTGCACCGTTGAATTTGACTACGTTGTGGGCATCGGTCTGGAAGAAATAGTTTCGGTATTCGGGCTTGCCGTAGCTGCAGTTGCCGGCGTCCTTGATGATATCGACACCTTTGTGGAAGATGATGAATGAGTTGGCATCGGCATGTGAGTGGTTCCATGTCATGCCCGACTTCACGGCGAGCATGGTGGCGTCCTTGCTCCAGGAGTCGCGCATGGTGGCCCATCCGAAGTCCTTCCACAGATGAGATGTGGGCAGGTCAGGTTCTGCCGGGGCCTTGGAGAGATCGGGGGTGTAGAGAAAGCCCATGGGGAATATGCGCGGCATACCCTCGCGATGCTGTCCGGGTTCGATCTGGTTGGCATACCAGAGAGTGGCGGGATTCTCGGCACCCATGGCGTAGGCAAGGATCATGGAGCTCTCGCCTGTCACGTTCTTGTGGCTGTCGCCGAAGTTGATGCTGTGGAGCTGACCGGTGCGGGGGTAGGCCACGTGGCAGAAGAAGGGGGCGAGCTTCTCCATCTGATCTATCTCCTCGAGGCGGGCGCCGGGATGGGAGTTGAGCCATGCCAGACGGAACAGAAGTGCCTCGGTGACACCGAAGCTCGCATAGTTGATGCTCTCGTACATGCCGCCGTCGCGGTCGAAGGTGCGGGGCTTGTGCTGGATTATGTCACCGTCGAAGTCAAACCACTCGGGCAGTACCTCGGCAAGAATTTCGGCACCCTCGCGGGCCTCGGGTATCTCGTTGCTGATGGAGAGGGCGAGCAGACCGCCCATTGCGGAGCAGGATGTCCACCAGTTGTGGCCCATGGAGTTGAGCGAATGGATGCGTGTAGGCTCGAGTATCCAGTCGCCGAGCAGGGGCTCGACGGCAAGATCGTAGAGACCGCGTGCTATCTGCCGGCGCTCGGAGGGTGTGAGTATGTCGTAGATCACATCGTAGGCTACGGCGAGCTGGAAACTGCGGTGGGCCATCTGCAACTCGCTGCGCCATGCCGGTGTGCGGGCGAGCATCTCGCTGTTGCCCCACGACTTGATTTTTGAAGTGTCGAGAAGCACCTGACGGAGCCTGTCGGCATATTTGCGGTCACCCGTCATCATGTAGGCGAGGGCGGGATACTCGAGTTTCATGATGTCGGTCCTGCCTGATATCTGAGTATCGGCCACACTGAGAATGTGTTGCCAGGCATTCTGCATCACGGAGTCGTTCTTCATGGCGCTTTTGGCGGCCTTGACACGCTCGGGGGTGAAGAGGAGCGAGGGGTGGCTGATGTCACGTGCGCACAGCCATCCGGTGGCGGCGATGATCAGCAGCGAGAGGATTGACAGCAGTCGTTTCATGTTTATCATTTGAATGTTACGTTTTTGACGTGGTTGCCTATGTAGAATCCGCACATGTCGCCGGTCTTATACCAACGGGGTTTGCCGGGCATGTCGTCAGAGATCCTCACACCGTTTACCACGAGATTGTCGAATGTGATGTCGCACACCTGGCGGCTCTCGTCGTAGCCGCATATCACGGACATGGCGGCATTGCGGCCTGTGTAGGTTATATCCTTGAAGAGAACGTTGCTCACCGAGCGTCCGGGAGCCTTGCAGTACTTTTCGTTGAGGAATATGCGGATGTTTACGAGCTGACCTTTGCGGAAGTCCTCCACGCGGATATTGTCGAAGGTAAGGTCGCGCACTATGTTGTTGTCGCCGCAGCTGATGCCGAAGCATCCCTGATAGTCGATCTGGTTCTCGCAATGGTCGAGGATGTCGATGTTGCGGTATACTACCCCGGTGATGGTGTCGGATGGTGCGTCAGGACCTATCTCGGTGGCGCTGCCGTGCAGACCGATCATGATGGGGTGGGCCACATCGGCCCAGAGGGTCGAATTTTCCATGAGTATATTCCTGCATCCTCCCTTGAAACCCTTGCGGGTGGCATAGATGGTGGAGCAGTCGTCGCTGTTGCGGCAGAACACACGGTCGTAGCTCACATTGTCGCTGGCAAACACATTCATACCGTCGCCCCAGCCGTAGGAACTGATGGATTTGACATTGGCTATGCTCACTGAGTCGCTTCCGCCCACCGGGATCTGTGTCACTATCACGCCGTCGGCCTCGACATTGCGTGAATTGGCTATGTAGATCCCTTCGCCGCGTCCGTCGGGGTGGATGATGCCGCGGCCGTAGAAGCGCACATCGCTCACGCTGTCGGCACGGAGCTGTCCGGCTATACGTGCTCCACCGTCAACGTAGACGGTCTTGCCCGATGGGATCTGCATGACGCCGCCGGGGAGCCTGTGGAGTCCGGGGCCGAAGTAGATGAGGTCCTTCTGTTTCTTAAGGTTTCTGAGAGCCTTGACCGAGGGACGGTGTGTGTCAATGGGGTTGGCGAAGAGATGGAGATTGTGGAAAATATCGCCGTTGACCTCTACGGAGAGGTTGCGCGGACGGTCGAGCGTGAATGTGAGTGTGGAGTCGCTCACGGAGGGGTGTATGCTGTAGGAGAGCGGACGGATGCGGGCGGAGTCGACCGCTGCCTTGTTGTATCTGACAGATACTTCCACCTCACCGTCAAAATCAAAATATGCCACCGAGACAGTCTCGGCCTGACTCTTCACACCTATGGAGCGTGCAACCTTCATGGGATAGGCTGCCACATCCTGCCACGGGCCACCGGCCTGACGCACACGGATTGTAAAGTCATCTATGGTCTCCACGCCCGGGCCGGCGGGATATGTCACTAATTCGGCATTGGCCGGCAAAATGGATGAGAGTATTATGGCTGAGAGAATATATTTAAGTTTCATGATTGTGATAATGTAATTAATATGATATGTATGGATGAGGGGCGGTGGCCCGCGCGGTGCAGGTCACCGCCCCTTATATGGATATGAAGATTGAGATCAATTATTCGCGGTGGTGCATGAGGGTGGAGAATCCGAGCTGGTCGAATCCGCCGGAGTTGCCTCCGTAGTGTCCGCCGCCGCCGTCAGGACGGTAGCGTTCGGCCATTTCCGTCACATACTTGCCCTGGATGTTGTGGGCTTTGCAGTAGCCTGCCCATATGTCCCATCCGGGACGCTCTGTGCCGCGGCCCTCGTCGGATATCACGGTCATTGTGCCGCCGTTGTAGTCGTAAGTCGTGAAGGGCATCGAGCTCTGGGGATATTTGAACGATGCGTCCGAGCTGCCGGAGGTGAGACCCTCCTTGAGCAGGTTGTACTTGGCCACATACTGGGCGAATGCAATGGCGCGTCCGTTCTCGAAGCTGAAGAGGTCCTCGCCTATATTGTTGGCCATCTGGCAGAATGTGCCGAGGATGATGGCGCAGAGGGTGTTGTGACCCTGGTCACGGCCGGCCTCATTGCCCTGTGCGAGCTGCTCGCCCGAGCCGCTGGGATCATCGAACACCTCGATGATACCTTTGCCCATGATGCAGCCGGGGCCTTTGCCTTGCTTGAAGTGGAGAATTGCCTCGTTGACCATATCCTGGTTCTCAGAGAGGATACCCATCGAAAGGATGGCTGTCATGGAGGCGAGATCCCAGTTCATCCACCAGTGGTTGTCCACGTTCATCTTGAGGAATTTTGAGCAGAAGGGGTAGAAGTAGGTTGTCATCCAGTTCACCACGCTCTTGAATCCGTCGGACGATCCCCAGTTATCATAGTCGCGCACGAGCTCGGCGGCGTTGGCGGCCTGATGGATCTGGAACATGATCAGATACTCGTTGGGGTCGATGACGTCATCCTTGAACCGTCCCTGCTTGCCGAGAATCAGACCCTGGTTCACCTTGGCCCAGTCCTCGAGAATGCGGATGGCGGCCTTTGCAGCCTCGGGATCGCCTGCGAGCTGCCACTTCAGACCGAGCTGATAGGCTGCGGCGCAGTCGCGGAAGAAGTTGGTATAGTTGTTGTGGATACCGGGGTAGAACTCGTCGCGCAGACCGGCTTCGTCCCATCGGCCGCCACCGTCACCCCAGTTGCCGGCGTCGAGACGTGCAAGGAGTTTGACTGGACTTGCCGTATGGTTGGTGTTGCAGTAACCGCTGGAGATGAGTTTCTCATATCCACCTGCCCAGGGCTGTGTGCCGAGGTGGGCCTTGGTGAAGGCGATATCATCGGCCGAGTGCATCATGCAGGGGTGGCCGGACAGATCGTAGGTCTTGGGATCATATTTTTTCATGGGTGTGGGCCATGAATCGATGTCGGTGGTTCCGTCCTCGATCTCGCAGCATGCGGAGGCTGCGAGAATCGAGACGGCCGACAGCATTATGGAAAAAAACTTTTTCATTTTGCTTTAAGTCGGGATTTGTTGTTCTTTTTGATTTGACTGTGGCGGGTCATTTTCCGGCTGCCACTTCTTCGGCTGCGAAGGCCTTGGCGGCATCCTCGCTCTTGAAAGTGCGCATCCAGTAAACCTCGTAGAAGGGGCTGGAGGGATCCACGTTCTCGTAGGGGATGTCAGCGATCTTGATCTGGAAGGTCTTGAAGCTTACCTTGTCGGCATCCTTGTACTTGGCACCTATATTATATATGAGGAGCTGTGTGCCGTCGCCCAGGTCGATACCGTTCTTGGGGTTGGGGTTGCCGCCGCCACCGAGGGTGATCTCGACCATATCAAGGGTGGAGTTACCACCGTTGATCTTGGATGTGCGCACGGCAAAGACGGGATAGTTCTTGAGCGACATGGGGAGAGGGTTCTTGTCGCTGCAGTTCACACGGATGTCACCGCGCCACTTCTTGCCCTCGCCGGGGTTCTTGAAGATGAGGTGCCATGTGTGGTCGCCCTTTGAGTCGGAGAGGATCTGGGTGTTGTAGTTCGACACCTCCCAGCGTGTCCACTGGTTGGCCGAATCCCATACTATCCATCCTGGATCGACGGTGATCTGCACGGAGGTCTGGAAGCCGTTCTCGGCGCAGGTGGCTATGATGTTGGCGGTGCCGAAGCCTACAGGGGTAACCACGCCGCGGCGCACTGTGGCTACTTCCTCGTTGTCGGAACTCCAGTCAACCGAGCCGACTGTAGCGCCGGTGGGCTCGTAGGTCACGCCCAGGCGGATCTCACCGTTGTAGAGGCTTACGGGACCGTCGAGCGGTGTGATGGTGAGCTTCTCGGCAGCGATGTACTTGTCCACATGGAGCTTGATCTCGCCGGTGGTGCCTGTGCGGTCGGTGGCAGTGGCGTAGATGGTCACATCGCCCTCGCTGAGGCAAACCACGTTGCCCTCGTTGTCGACGGTGGCAATGGCATCGTTCGAACTGTGCCATACGAGACGGCTGTAGGTGTGGTCGGCGGGGAGTATCTCGGCTGCTATCACGAGCTCGTCGGTGACATATATCTTGCCATCCTCGCTCGGGGTAGTGTTGGTGAGGTTGATCTTCTCGACCTTGATGAGCTCGGGGATAACCTTGACGAGCACGGTGGCCTCGGCGTCGTATACCTTGTAGTCGAACGGCGGACGGGCTGTGATCGTGGCCTCGCCTTCGCGGTGGGCGGTGATGCGTCCCTCCTGGTCGACGGAGGCGATAGTCTCGTCGGTGGAGGTGAAGACGATGGTCTGGTCATCGGCGGTCTCGGGGCCGAAGGTGTAGGTGATGACAGTGTCCATGCCTACGGGGAGCGGAAGCTCGGGGGTGAGATCGAATGTGACCTCCTCGATGAGTTTCACCTGGGGAGCGTCGAGCGTGAGCTGCTTGTCGTCATCGCATGACACGAGCATTCCGGCCGATACGCCCGCAAGCAGGGCGGGGAGGATATATCTGTTGGTTCTCATTGTTGTATCTTGACTCTGAATGATGATTGATTAGTTTGCCCATCCGGGGTTCTGGCCCAGGTTGGGGTTGAGCTGCAGCTGCTCTACGGGTATGGGGTGGAGATAGTTCTTCTCGGCCCATACGCGGCCTGTCTCGATGATGAGGCGGCCGTCGGCATTGGCGCTATAGCCGGGGTTGGGGTTCTTGGATTTCCATTCGCCTATCCACATGATGCCGAGCATGTCCATGGGCATTTCCTTCTCGGCGGTCTTCCAGCGCTTGAGGTCGTCGATGCGGAAGCCTTCCTGGAAGAGCTCGATGGTGCGCTCGCGGCGTATCTCCTCACGCATGTCCAGACTGTTGGCGCTGACAAGGGAGTTGCTCAGCTTGGGCATCTTCTTGTTGATGCGTGTGCGGGTGAGGTTGAGCGAGATGTCGAGATCCTCGTCAGAGATGCGTCCGTCGCGCTCGTAGACGGCCTCGGCATAGTTGAGGAGCACTTCGGCGTAGCGGAGCACGGGGAAGTCGTAGCTCTCGTCCTTGTCGTTGCACTGGCGCTCGGTGGCCCATTTCTGGGGGAAGTAGCCGGGAGCCCAGGGGTTGAAGTTGGAGTATTTGGCACGTTTGAGCTCATCGGCGCTGCCGCTCCAGTCTATGCGGGAGTTCTTCTCGGTGTTGTTCCAGAAGTTGTCGCCGGGACGCATGAGGGTGTAGCGCATGCGGTTGTCGCGGTTGAGCCATTCGCTCTTGATGGTCTCGTAGCCCTTGAAGAGGGGCGACACGCTGATGGGGAGACCGTCGGAGCAGAGGTACATGTCCACGAGCTTGGCGGTGACGTACTGTGCGTTGGCGAGTACTTCGGTGGTGAGATTCTTGCCTGTGGTCTTCAGGGTGGCATGGTAGCAGCGCTTGATGATGTACTCCTTGTTGGATGCCTTGTTGAGGCCGGCAGGGTTGGAGGTCACATCCTCGAGGATGAACATGTACTTCTGGGCGCTGTCGCCGAGCGATACGGGGGCGAAGAGCTCGAACTTGCCGGAATCCATCACCTTCTTGGCTGCTTCGGCGGCGATGGAGCATAGCTCCTTGCCACGGGCGTCATTGCCGCGGAATTTCTGCCAGGTGCCTTCGTAGAGAGCCACACGGCTGAGGAATGCGTCGGCACCCTCGCGGCCCACACGGCCCTCGGCTATCTCAGATGTGGAGAGCATGAGCTCGGAGGCCTTGCGGAGATCGGAGATGATGAAGTCGATCACCTCACCGCGGTCGTTGCGCTTGGCGTTCATGCGGGGATCGTCCACGTCGATCACCTTGTCGACGATGATGGCGTCGCCGAACTTCTGCACGAACTCAAAGTAGGAGTATGCACGGAAGAAGTAGGCCTCGCCCACGCTCTGGCGTATCTCCTCGGGGTTGGGATAACTCTCTGCCTTCTCGAGCAGGAGGTTGCAGCGGCGCACGTGTTTGTAGGTGTCGGTGTATGTACCGTCATTCTGAGGTATAGTGTTCGTACCGTTCGAGAGTGTGTTCGTGCCGCCCTTGTCGCGGAGCAGGTCGGAGCTCTTGTCGGCATGCCAGTCGCCGTAAGTGCGGTCGAATGTGGGGATCCAGTCGTAGAACTTGTTGGCGAGGTTCTCGAAGTCGCCGGGTTTGCTCCAGAGATCGGGGTCGGAGAGCTGATCCTTCGGTGTGAGGTCAAGGCAGCTCACGCATGAGAGTGCGATGACTCCGGCAGCGATATATTTGATGAAACTTTTCATGATGATGTTGATTCAGAGGGGTTAGAATGTGAGGTTGGCGCCAAATGTCCATGTGCGTAGGAAGGGGTAGCGGGCGGCGTTGCTCACCTTGCTGGCTGCCTCGGGGTCCCATCCGTCGTTGATGTGGGAGAGCTCCCAGAGGTCGGTGCCGGTCACATAGAAGCGCACGCTCGAGAGCACATGGCTCTTCTTGACGATCTCCTGCGGCATGGTGTAGCCTAAGGTGATGTTCTTGAGACGGAGGTAGCTGCCGTCGTTCACGAGCCAGGATGAGCACTGGTAGTTGTAGTTGTTGATGTCGCCCTGGTTGGTGAGTGTCGGGTAGCGGTTTCCGGGAGTCTCGGGGCTCCATACGTCGCCCACCCAGTGGTTGGAGCTGTTGAGGTAGACGGCACGCATGGGTATCTGCCAGATGTCGGCTTTGCCTTGGCCGTCGCGGCGGAACACGGTGCGCTTGCCGGCGCCCTGGAAGATGACGTTGATGTCAAATCCTTTCCACTCGGCTCCGAAGTTGAATGAGAACTGTATCTTGGGGTCATCGGTGCCGAGGTATACATAGTCGTCGGCATCAAGCTTACCGTCGCCGTTCACGTCCTGGAACATGTTGTCGCCCAGACGGAGCAGACGGATGTTGCCTACTGAAGAGTTCTCACCGTAGCGGTCGATATACTTGTCGAGCTGCTCCTTGGTCTGGATCTTGCCGCAGTAGCGGAGACCGAACACGGAGTTGAGGGGATAGCCCTCGCGGTTGCTCACCACGCCGGCGGTCTTGGCAGCGTCGCCACCGTTGTCGACGAGTTTGTTGTCGGTATAGGTGAATGTGCCGCCCACGTGATAGGACACGTTGCCTATGCGGTCGTTCCACGAGATGTTGCCCTCGTAGCCCCATGCCTTGAACTTGCCTCGGTTGGCTGTCGGTGCGCTGTCGCCGAGGATGCCGGGATAGTGCACGTCTATGAGCATGTTGTTGGTGCGTTTCCAGAAGGCTTCCACCGTACCGTTGAGCCGGTTGTTGAAGAATCCGAAGTCGGCGGCCACGTTGTAGTTGTGGATGCGCTCCCATGTGCGGTCGAGGCTGACGAGCTTGCCGTTGGTGTCGAGAGTGCTGACGAGGTCGCCGCCGATGATGTTGCCACCGTTGGCCGAGGCATTCCACAGGAGCACGCCCGAGTAGCGGTCAATGCCGCTCTGGTTGCCCACGTTGCCGTAGGATGCGCGGAGCTTGAGGTTGCTGAGCCAGGGCTGGAGGCCTTCCATGAAGCTCTCCTCGCTGATGCGCCATCCGAGTGAGGTGCCCCAGAAGAATGCCCAGCGGTTCTCGGCCTGGAACTTGGAGCTGCCGTCATAGCGGAACTGGCCCTCGAGCATGTATTTGCCCTTGTAGGCATAGTTGGCACGGCCATACCATGAGAGGATCGACTCCTCCCAGCGCTCGGCCTTGGTCACTTTGGTCTCGCCCGATCCGTTGGGCACTTCGAGCGAGGGCTGGATGTCGAGCATCTTCACCTGCGAGTATTCGTATTGCTTCATGTTGTACTGCACACCGGCCATGAGCGAGAGGTCATGATCCTCGCGGAATGTGCGTGTCCAGTTGAGATAGCCCTGCAGGGAGTAGAAGTCGGTGGCCGAATAGCTCTTCTCGTAGTAGGTGTCCTTCTGGAGCGGTGTTGTCACCTCGGGGGTGTCGTTGTACTGATAGAAGTCGATGGGGAGGCTCTTGGTGTCGCGGATGGCTTCGGAGTGGTTGTAGCCGAGCACACCGTTGGCAGTGAGGCCGGGGATGATCTCGTAGCGCAGGGTTTCGCTGATGTTCACAGCGTTGACCTTGAGCTTGTTGTCGCCGCCCAGTTCGCACAGCCAGTTGGGAGTGCACCAGTCACGGCCCCATGCGTAGGGCTTGCCGCTGATGGTAGATGCGGGGAAGCCGGGCTGCTGTGAGTTGACGGTGAGGGCGTTGCCTATCTTAGTGGGAGCCACCTGGTCCTGACGGTTGTAGGAGATGACGCTCTGGAGGGTGAAGTTGGGGGCCAGCTGCATGGAGTTGTTGAGTCGCATGTTGATGCGCTGGTTGTGGTTGTTGCCCCACTTGAGGTTGGAGTCGTCATACATATATCCGAGCGAGAAGCGGTAGGTGTTCTTGTCCGTTCCGCCCGACACGGCGAGCTCGTGCTGGGTGGACCATGAGTCGCCCCACATGATGTCCTGCCAGTCGGTGTCGAAGAACATCATGTCGTCCACGTTGTTCATGTTAAGCGGGTTGCCGTCGATCCACGATCCGCGGTACTTCTTGGCGAGGTCCACATATTTGAGCCATGTGTCGCTGGCTATGTTGTAGCCGTCGTTGGTACGGGCCATCGTCACTGCGTCGCACCATTCATCGAGGCTCATGAGCTCGGCCGAGAGACCTATGTGCTTGTAGGTGAAGGATCCGTTGTAGTCCACTTTCGGTTTGCCGGACGCAGCCTTCTTGGTGGTGATGAGCACTACGCCACCGGCGGCCTTTGAACCGTAGATGGCTGCTGCGGCATCCTTGAGGAAGTTCATCGACTCGATGTCGGAGGGGTTGATGAGACGGAGGTCATTGACGCTCTCGTACTCCACACCGTCGATGATCACGAGGGGTGCGGCGGAGTTCTTGGACACGGCGCCACGAAGGCTCATGTTCCACGACTCGTCGCCGGGGGCGGTGGAGTTACGTGTTATGATCACGCCCGGCACCTGGCCCTGCAGAGCCTGCACGGGGCTTGAGAGATTACCTTTGTTGCTGAGCGCCTCGGCACCCACCACAGCCACAGATCCGGTCATGGTGGCTTTCTTCTGTGTACCGTAGCCTACCACTACCACCTCGTCGAGCACCGAAGAGTCATCCTCGAGAGTGATGGTCATCTCGCTGCCTGTCACTTTCACATCCTTCGGCTTGAAACCGATGTAGCTCACCTGGAGAGTGGCGCCCTTGGGAACATTGAGAGTGAAGCGGCCGTCAAAGTCGGTGGCCACACCATCCTTGGAACCCTTCACGAGCACGGTGGCACCGATGAGAGGATCGCCGTTGCTGTCGAGCACCTCGCCCGAGACGGTCGAAGACGCTGTCTGCGCCATGGCTGCCGGGGTCCACATCGGGGCGGGCACGGCAATGGCGAGCGACGCTGCCACAAGCCCGCCAAGAACGGACCCGCGCAGCGGCAAGACATTGTTAAATCTCTTATGCATAAATGTAGTTTATTGATTGGTATTGATTCTGCAATTTTTCAGGCGATGGCGGCGATGTACTCACGGACATCGCGGCGTCCGAGCCGGAGATGATTCTCCACGGTGCGGAAGGAGAGTGACAGCTCTGCTGCGATGTCGGCGGGGGTCTTCTCCTCATATCGGCTCATCATATATATGATACGTCTCTGCTGTGGGAGACACTCAACACGTATGAGCTCGAAGCGCTCCAGATCGCGGGCGGCCACTTCCGATTCGGGCGACGGGGCCACCGCGCTCTCCATGCCGCTCACGGTCTCATCCTGCCATTCGCGCTCGCTGCACAGACGGCGCAGATAGTCGTTGACCAGATTGCGCGCTACTGTAAAGATGAACTGTGTCACGGTGTCGGCCGAAAGTTCTCGGGGATAGCTGAGCAGTCGTACCCACACGTCCTGTGTGAGGTTCTCCGCATCCCACACGTTGTTGACACGCGAGTTGATGTAGCGGAGCACTTTGTCGAAAAGCTCTACATAGGATCGCTCGATGAGGGCATGATTGAGGTGATGAACGTTTTCCATGGTTGGGGTACTTACTGTAGTTTTTACGATTTGTGTCGGCTGTTCCGGCAGTTCGGGCTGTCTGTAGCCTGGATCCGGTAGCCGAGGTGTCACACCGCAAAATTACAGTCAATATATCACCCCATGAAAAAATTTACCCTTGATTACATCCCACTACATTTTGTTGGATAAGAAAGATTGCAGATCGTTGGTACATTGTGATTTAAGAATTTGAGATTGAGAGTTTCATAAAAATTTGAGACTATTCATTCTGCTTTATATATTCAGCCGGTGTGATTCCGGTGACGTTTTTGAAGTGACGGAAGAATGATGCCCGCGACGAAAATCCGCATTTCTGGGCCATGGCAGTTAATGTATATTTGCCAATATCCCCCTCCTTGACGAGCCTCTTGAACTCGGCCACACGGTAGGTGTTGACGTAGTCGTAGTAGCTCTTCTGCATGTATTGGTTGAACAGGTAGGAGAGTGCATGGCTTGTGGTACCGGCCATGACGGCGAGGCCCGCGCTCTTGAGGTCGGGATCGGTGTAGGGGCGCTGTGTTTTCATCACATTGTCGAGCACCTTGATGAGGCGCTTGCATTCCTCGTCGGTAAGGCTCGTGGTGCTGTAGCGTGCTTTGCTCTTCATGGCCGTGGTGGCGTCCGATGCTGGCTGGACGGCGACAGGTGCGGAGGCTTGCTTCTCGATCCATCTCAGCTCCTCGCGGTGGTGCCGACGGAGACGGAGCAGAACCAGTAGGCAGACGGTGGTGATGAGTATCACCGCTATGCCTGTGAGGAGGGGCCAGTTGAGACCGGCTCTCTTTTCGATCCACAGCACGGACTCGGTGGACGGATCGCCGGGCACACGCATGCGCAGCATGTAGCTGCCGGGTGAGATATCATAATAATGTATAGGCTGGGTGCCGTCGGTCTTGCGCCACTCTTTCTCATAGCCGTCCAGCTGATACTCCACCTCGTGAGATGTGCTGGGAATGTAGCGGAAATTGGCCACGGAGACCATCAGGTCATTCTCATGGTCGCCAAGCGTGATGGTGCGCCGGCCCCGTTGGTCTGCATCCAGACGGGTCATCACGCTGTGGCCGTTGGTGAGTATGTCGGTGACGGTGATATCGTCGTGCATATGCCGTTCTGCCGATTTGAACTTGCGGTAGTCGAGCCGGATCAGTCCCTGCGAGTTGCCCATGTAGATGTCGCCGTTGGAGTCCATGACCGGCGGACAGAGGGTGAAGACAGGGTGGGGGATGCCGTCGGCATTGTTGAACTGATGGAAGTGGTTGCGCTTGTCGTGGCGGGTCAGACCCTTGTCGGTGCCGAACCATATCCATCCGTCACGGTCCTCGATCATGAATGTAGTCATGGTGACCGGATCCTTGACACCGGAGTGTATGAAGCCGAATTCGGTAAGCTCGAGGTTGGACTTGAATATCTCGCCTCTGTCGGGGGCGAAGTAGAGATTGTGTTCGCGATCCTCGATGATGTCGCGTATCTTCATACCGTTGACGAACCCGTTGGGGAAGTGTCCGGTGCGCAGCGAAGAGCCGTCCCATATGGCCATACCGTTCTCGGTGCATATCCATCCGCGTCCGGTGCTGTCGAAGAATATCTCGTAGACGTTGCCGTCCGGCAACTGGGAGTTGAGCGATGTGTAGCGGGCCACCTCGCGTCCGTCATGCAGACGGTGCAGACCGTCGGAGGCGCCGATCCAGAGGTCGCCGTGAGGATCTGCCACGATGGCGAATACAGAAATGGTGGAGGTCGTGGCGTCCTCGCCGAGGGTGAAGGGTGCTATCGTGGCGGTGGTGGGATCGAGTGTGTACATGCCGCCGTTGTAAGTACCTATATAATATGTGGGTGCGACGTGTGTGATGCAGAATATTATGTTGGATGCTATCTCGGGTTTGACGAAGCGGCGTGATGTACCTGTGGATTCGTTGACGAGGAAGAGTCCGTCGCGTGTGCCTATCACTTTGTACCCGTCGGCTATGGCCACCGCTCTGACGGCATGCTGGTGAGTGTCAATGGCGCCTGGCATGACGTAGGTGGTGAAGATGTCGTTGTAATGGGGAGTATAGTCCACTCCGTTCTGGTAATATCCTATCCATAGCAGACCATTGTCATCGGTAGTCATGGAATAGACTGAATTGGAGCGTATGGGCAGTGGTGAGGATGGAGATGTCGTGAGGTGGGCTGTAACGCTCTGTTCGGGGAGCGAATAGCGGTATATGCCCTCGCCGTCGGTGGACACGTAGATATTGCCGCTGCCATCGGCACACAGCGAAGTGATGATGTTGTTGCCCAGCTCGATGGGAGGGAGGAATGTATGGCCCGAGATATCGAACGGTACCACACCGCTGCCGTGGGTGCCGAGAAATATGAGACGGTCGTTTCCCGTCATCATGGATATGGAACCGCTCACAGGAAACGGGTAGCTCTCCGTCTTGCCGGTGGTGAAGTCAAGGAAATGGAGGGTGTGGAGGGTGGATATCCACAGACCGGCTCCGGGATTGATCCACATGCCGGTGATCTCGTTGGCTTCGGAGAGAATATCGGAGTGCAGGAGCATGTGGTTGAGGCTCTTCTTTATCACATCGTATGTGAACAGACCCTGGCGGGTGCCTATGTAGAGTGTGTGCTTGCCGTCGTCGGCAAGAGTACGCACGGGGAAATTGATCCGCTCGGGAAATACGCGTGTGAGCGCGTCGGAGCCGGGTGAGAGCACATAGAGTCCCTGATGGTTGCCTACGAAGATCTCTCCGCGCCGCAGCTCGGCGATGGCGTGCACGCGAAGTTGGGAGCCTCCTTCGCCATCGGGGAAACGGTAGGACCTTATGCGGTTGCCGTCATAGCGGTCGAGAGCCATCTCCGTGCCGAACCACATATAGCCGGTGGAGTCCTTGTAGATAGTGTTGACGAGCAGATCGCTGAGACCATCGGCGGTGGAAAGTGACCGTAGTGATCCGATGGCACCGTAAAGCGGCGATGTGGAAATGTATAGGGTCATGACTGAAAGTGCCATGACACAGATGGTATGTAGGAGTTTCGATGGCATTTGTAAGGTCGATGATGGTGTGATTCACGGACGTCAAGACAAAGTTAGCATTTTTTAGCGTATCTTAGAGGCATGGGATGAGGCTTTTTTGCAAAAAAAACAGGAAGAGGAAATTTTTTTTGTTTCGTTGAGTGTGTCCGTTGTCCATGACGTATTATAGGTATAGCTAACCATAAACATCACTTACGTACAGACATGAAAAAACAATTACTCCCTCTCGCCGCCGGCCTTCTCGTATGTGCCGGTCAGGCATTTGCCCAGGAGGCTGTCAGCCGGACTTTTGACGCTGTGGCCGATACTTGGATCCGTGAGAACAACACCGGTTGGAAAGATGGCGGCGCAAAGACAACCATCGAGACCCAGCGTGTGGCCGTCAAGAATGAAGCCGGCGACGTGACCGGCTACGCCCACTTTGCCGGCCTCATCGGTTTTGACTACGAGGTTCCCTCCGGAATGAAGGTGCAGAAGGCTGTGCTTCATCTCGTGACAGAGCGCTCGAAAGGTGGCGACATCTATGTGCGTGCATATGACCACAACTTTGCCGAGAAGACCTCGTGGGGCGATGAGGAAGCATACCTCACCGCAGCTTTCGCCACCGAGCCTATAGCTGTGTTCACCCCCGCAGGCCAGTGGAACAAGGCTATCTTCGATGCTCTCGATGAAAACAAGCAGAATCTTGATTCATGGATCAACGACATTGACGTTACATCCTACGTGAAGACTGTCCCCGCATCTGCCGGCCGTGTGGACTTCCTCCTCACACAGGAGGGCGACAAGGCTCTCAATCAGGTGTGCTTCTTCACCAAGGATAATAACGGTACCGATGACGCAGTCAAGTCGGAGGCTCTGAAGAACCTTCCCGCTTCCGATCTCATGCCCGAGCTCGTGGTGACATTCGTGGAGGACTCCAACACCGCCACCGAGGTGTTCGCTCCCTCGGCCGACACATGGATCCGCAAGGGCAACACCACAAAGCGCGGTTCGGCTCAGAATATGGAGATCTATTACACCACAGCCGAGGATGGATCGCGCGACAAGGAGTTCTACGGTCTGATGAGCTTCTCAGGTCTTCCCATCGAGCTCAATTCCGACGAGTATGAGCTGCAGAACGCAGTGCTCCGTCTGACATGTGTATATCTCAAGGGTGACCGCAACATCGAGATCTACGACTACCCCGCCGAGTTTGCCGAGTCCGACGCTCTCTTCTCCACCGAGGAGGAGAACGTGAAGACTGCTCTCGCTTCCGATCCTGTCAAGGTGTTCGAGACCAAGGGTCAGGGCAACAAATCTGTTACAGACACGGGTATAAACGAAGATTACCGCAATGCCGCCGCCTGGACCAACGAGATCGATCTCACCGACTATCTCGCTGCCCGTAAGGATCGCACAAACTTCAACATACTCCTCTCCAAGCAGAAAGCTCAGGCTGATGCCGTGAAGTTTGCCACCAAGGAGGCTGAGGATATCACAAACGCCGATCCCGGCTTCACATTCGCAGCCACCGACATCCGTCCGCAGCTCACCGTGACTTACACCAAGAAGGAGAATGGCAACACCTCCATCGTGGATTCCTTCATCGGAAATGATAATGAGGCCGAGGCTGAGTACTACAATCTTCAGGGTGTGCGCGTGATGAACCCCGGACATGGTCTCTACATCGTGCGCAAAGGCAACAAGGTGAGCAAAGTTATCCTCTGATTGCCATCCTGATACAGTATTGTAAATGTCATAATTGACAGAAGGATACCGAAGAACGAAGAAAGGACAAAAGTGACAAAGAATAATTATTTGTTATGCAGATAATTAATATTTTGTCACTTTTGTCCTTTCTTCGTCCTTCTATGCTTGGAATCAGATGGTCATGACGCGAAGTCATATGCGCGGATGGGGGTGGTGATGGAGGCGAGAGCCCGGTCAAGTCGCTGGAGAGGATTGTCGTAATGATTGCCGGGAACGATGTCGTATTGCGTCTCTACACCCTGAGCCTGCAGTCCGGCCACGATGGCTGCGGTGTTGATGCCCACAGAGTCGAACGCCTTGACACGTGAGGCTGATTCCCTGTCGCCGAGCAGGAAGTATGCCCTGTGGCCTTTGCGGGAGGAGAAGTCGGATGAGGCGAACCACTCCATGAAGCCCTCATACCAGAAAGAACCGGATAGGGAGATGATGTCGTGGAACAGTTCGCTTTGCGGCCATTGCCAGAGAGCGAAGAGCCCTGACAGAGACACCCCGGCGAGTATGCGGCGTGTGGAGCGCGGTATGCTGAGCACTGCCTCTATCGAGGCTGTCACGCTCGAGAATCTTTCGATGAACGCACCGGCATCGCCTTCGAAGTCGGGAGTGCCGTGAGGTACACCCGCAGCCTTCCATGGCGTGAGATCATTGTTCCAGTCCATGCCGGTGACGGCAATGATGGATATGCCGTAGCGTAGGGCGGCTTTCTCCATCCAGTCCTGCGGGAGGTCCATTGGATAGAGGATATAGACGGTGGCCGTGGCTGTATGGTTGCGGCAGCACAGGCAGTGGAGTCCTTCGGTTTCAATTCTGTGTGTTGTCATATTCGAGCATGTTTTTCATTTCCGTAAATCCGTGTGTGCGGTAGATGTGTCTGGCTCCGTCGGTGGATTCCAGATAGATCTTGCCGCAATTGTTGTCACGAGCCATAGCCACGAGCCGGTCTATGATGACGCCTCCGACGCCGGCGTGGCGAAACGGCTCGCGGACATAGACGTTCATGAGATATCCGCACCGTCCGGAGGGATTGTCGGGCGAGGGGAGTTCATCGTGGATGCACAGTGATCCGCAGCCGGCATCCTCGCCGTCGGATGAGGCTACGATGGCTATGTATGATCCGTCGGGACAGTGGCGGGTATAGTAGTCCCTGTTGGCTTTCATCAGTTCTGCGTCCGGTGTGGTCCCGAACACGCATCCGAGCACCTCGTCACGCCATGCCATGAGCGAGGGGAGATCCATGATACGGCGCAGCGTGATCATTGCGTGTCCCCCTCCTTGAGGACTATGGGGAGAGCGTTGATGTCGACTTTGCCGTGGCGGTTGAGAGGTATCTCCTTGACGGCCACGAAGAACTCGGGCACCATGAAGTCGGTCAGCTCCCTGAGGAGCCACTGACGGATGTCATGGAGGGAATAATCCTTCCTGGCAGGTACGAAGTAGGCCACGAGATAGGCCAGACCGTTGTCGTCGGTGAACGGACGCACCACTCCGCGCTCCACCATCGGCGAGGAGTTGAGCACATTCTCCACCTCTTCGGGTTCCACACGTTTGCCGAGTATCATCACCTGATCATCCTTGCGGTGGAGAAACACGAGGTTGCCGTCCGGGAGACGGTAGCCCATGTCGCCGCTGCAGTAGATCCTCTCGCCTGTGGGGAGTGTGACGAAGTTTTTCTGTTCGGGAGGGTTGCCCGCATATCCGCGCGACACACCCTGACCGGATATGCATATCTCGCCGGTCTCGCCGTCGGGGAGCTCCCGGAGCGAGCTGTCCATGATCCGTACCTTCACTCCCTTTACGGGATGACCTATCGGATAGGTTCCGTCGGGGAGTGCCGAAGCGTTGTCACATCGGTAATAGCTTGCGCATACGGTGGTCTCCGAAGGGCCGTAGGTATTGTAGATCATCGGCCCCATGTCGCGCAGCCGGTCTATGTAGTTCTCGCGCAGCACGTCACCACCGCTTATCAGCAGCCGCAGTGACGGTGGTATGGATGCAAGCTGATTCATGGCTGACAGCAGGTAGGGAAAACCGCTGATGATGGTGACATGGTGGCGCTCCACATAGTCCATGAGCCCATTTATGTCACCCTTGGCCACATCCAGAGGTGGAATGGCGAGAGTGGCGCCGTTGAGCAGTGTGGTGAATACCTCCTCGACAAATATGTCGAACGAGCATACGGAATACTGGAGCATGACATCGCCAGGACGGGTTCCGAACTCGGCCTCGAACGCTTCGGCGTAGTTGACCACGCTGTGATTCTCGACCACCACACCCTTGGGGTGTCCGGTAGTGCCGGAGGTGTAGAGGATATAGGCCGGAGAGGTGGGTGTGCTCCGGTCGTCGAACACACGGGCCGATGGCTTGATGTCACGGCAATACTCGTCGTCGATGACGAGTGTGACTCCGGCGGTTCTCATCATGTAGCGGCGGCGCTCGGCCGGGAGCGACAGCTCGGCGGGCACGTAGGCGGCCCCGCTTTTCAGCACGGCCAGCATGGCGGCGATCATTTCCACACCGTGGGTCATGACGATCCCGACGGTGCGGTAGCCTTTGTCGATGAATTTGGCGAGCAGCGAGTCGACCATCCCGTCGAGCTCGAGATAGGATACAGCCCTGCCGTCACCGCTCACCACGGCTATGGCGTCGGGGTGGAGCAGGGCACGGCTGCGGAAACGTGAGTATATCGTATTGTTGTCCATGTATAGTGTTTTTATGTCAGGTGTGAAGTGAGAATGTCATTGCTGGGTGGAGTCGAAAGTGCGTTTCTTGGCACGCTTCATGGCGCGGGTCACGTAGTCGGTCAGGTATACCGTGAAGAGCGGGAATATCACCATGCCCGACACGGGCAGGATCACGGCCACGATCTTGCCTGATACGGTGACAGGCTGGATGTTGCACCCTACGGTGGACATGTTCATGGCCGACCACCATAGGGCTGTCCAGTAGGTCTTCACCTCAGGGTTCACCCCAAGCTCGCGCTGATAGAATATGAGCGAGCAGAAGTAGGCCACCAGGAGCATTATGGATAGATAGGAGATGAAGAGGCTGGTCACGGCGTTGGACGACAGATAGCCTATCACTATCGACATGGCCAGTGCGCCGCGGGCCAGCGGGATGAAGCGTATGAAGTAGAGTTCATCGGGGGTGAGCCGGATGCCGGTGAGGTTGATGATGTTGAGGTAGGGGATGGAGAGGAGCAGGAACACTATGCGCCGCTTGAAGAAACTCCACTTGCTCTCGGCATAGTAGAGCCCCACGAAAAAGTCGACCACGAAGAATACACACACCCAGAACTGGAACGTCATGTAGGGATGGTTCTGCAGGAATTCCACCTGATTGAACGTGTCGACCGATATCCACACTATCAGCATCACCGACAGGGTCAGGACGATGAAATTCATCACACCCATGAAGTAACTGCGGTCGCTGTGCGGAGCCGGAGAGGAAGTGGTCGTCGAGGTATTCATGATGAATGTGTTTTTTTATTGCATTTATTTTATCCCGGCAGTGGTGATGCCCTCCCTGCGTGCGCGGCGGCGGGTGGCCATGATGTAGAATGCACCGTAGATACCGGTGATGATGAGTATCAGAGCCTGGAAGCTCCAGCACACTATGGAGTAGGCGGCCCCGTCGCTGTCGCTGATGCCGAAGAGGCTCAAGGCGAACATCACGGCGATGTTCCATGCTCCCAGACCACCGTTGGAGGGTATGCCCATGCTGCATGAGCCGAACACGAATACCACCAGTCCGGGCACGAGTCCGAGGAAGTAGCCCGAATCCGTGACGAGCTCGCGGGTGAACGGAAACGCGAAGAAACACACGTAGGCCTCCAGATAGTAACACACCCATATGGCCACCGTCAGCACCAGATACAGTCCGCGCCCCTTCATGAAGAAGAGCACCCGGAAGCCGTCCCAGATGCGGCGTATGCTCAGGTTTATCCCCTTGACCGTGCGTGTGCCGCGCAGCAGATAGTCGGCGGCAGCGAGCAGTATCACAGTGGCGCCGAGCCATATCCACAGCTCGCCACCGGTGGTGATGCGGTCAATAGTCTCGCCGAGAGGATAGCGGTCGAGAAAACTGTCGATGGAGGGACGCGCCACAACGAGGGTGAGTCCTATGAGCAGCAATATCATCACCGCATCGGATATGCGGTCGCCCAGGTCGGTGCCCACCACCGTGGATAGCTTGCACCCCTCGCGGCGCGATATGTAGACACATCTCCACGCCTCACCGAGGAACGGAAACACGAGATTGAGCGCATAGGCTCCGAATATCGATACACTCTCGGCCATGACAGGGATGCGCGGAATGCCCGCCGCGCGGAGCTGCAAACCCCATCTCACACCCCTTATCACATGCGACAGCACCGTGATGGCCATCATGGCGAAGATATAGCGGTAATCCACCCCCTGGTGGATTATATCCATGACACGGTGAAAGTCGACCTTGTTGAACAGCCACACCACCAGCCCCGCCGATATAGCCAGCGGGACGATCACTTTCAGAGCCTTGACTATCAGCGTGGTCAAGCCGTCGCGACGTCCGGGTGAAGGGGCTGAGGGGGGTATAGTTGAAACATCCATACCATACTAACGCACATCACCCCCACTTGGATTAACATAAAATTAAAAAAACAATCACCGTGCCCACAGGGCAGGGTTACGGGGGCCGTTTTCCACCACGTTCGATTCAAGAATCATATCATCACCGCAAAACCGGATTTTGATATAAAATATCCATATAAATATGAAAGAATAATTTAAAATGTATATATTTGCATCGTAGATGAAAAATATATTAAAAGTTATTGTGATTTCTGGTATCATTCTTCTTGTGTGCGGATGCAATCGGAATGGTCAGATGGATGATGTCCTTGATAGGGCTGAATCTATTGTGGATATTTATCCGGACAGTGTGATTTTGATTTTGCGGCAGAATCCGGTGGGGCCGTCTATAAGGAAAAGTACACTGGCTCGACATGCATTGTTGCATGCGAGAGCATTGTACAAAGGTATGTATGAATTTGATTCTGATTCGCTGTTAAACATTGCCATAGATTATTATGAGCATGCTGATAATCTTGCGGCAAGAATGCATTCACATCTGATCTACGGATATAACCTTATTGTCAATGAGCGATTGTCTCCTGCCATTCTCGAGTTTGTTAAAGCAGAGGAATGTGCGGTAGCATTGAAGGATAGTTTTAATCTTGGGATGATTCATCGGTATATGGCTTTGTTGTATAACAGGGCAGGTCGCAATAAGGATGAACTCAAATATTCGCGGCTCGCTGTATCGGAACTGATGGCTGTCGCGGATTTTTCATATACAGGGGAGGCTCTTTTGGAACTTTCATCAGCGGAACAGAATTCCGGTAATTATGATGAGGCATTGGAAATAATAAAAGGTGTCAGGGATTCATCGGTCATAACCGGGGATTCGTTGTTGTGGCTTGAGTCTGTGAAGATGCAGGCATATGCAGAGTATGCCTCTGGCAAATTAGAGGACGCACATCGTAATTTGAAGTTATATCTCATGGATCCGAAATCTCAGCCATCAGAAAAGGATTTGGTAAATGCCATGGATATTTCTGTGGCGTTGGATAATCGCGATTATGTTGGATGGCTGAGAGATGTGTATTACACAGATGAGCAGAACAAACTTATAGTACCTTCAAGCTATTGGGTGCTCAAAGGTGATTATAAGACGGCATACGAGTCGGCAAATGCGTATGGAATGTATGTGGATAGCATGTACAATGAGATGTTGAATCAGAATATGACTCAGGTTATAAATGAATACCATGGGCAAAAAGCTGAGACCGCTTTGAAGTCAGTCAGAAAAAGTCGTCTGATATACAGTGTGTTATCATTGGTTTCTGTTTTGTTGTTGGGTGGATGTATATTGTATATCAGTCATAGTGCAAGGAAGGCAAGACAGCGTAGGGATGACATGATAGCCGCGGCAAGGACTCTTCTGAAGGATCTTGAGACAAGTGTAATAAGATCTGGTGTGTCATTCGTAGAGAGTCAGATGACGGAGTTGGATCATTTGTGTGAATCCTATTTTGCATGTCAGGATAATGAAAATGCAATGAGTGTTGTTGTGCGGAAAGTCGGGGATATAGTGGAACAACTATCTACTGATTCAGATTTTTATAAATCAATGGCAGATCAACTTGACTATGCCAATGCGGACGTTATAACAAGATTTAGAAATCAGATACGTGGTCTAAAGGATATCGACATCAGATTGTTCACTTATAAAGTTGCAAATTTCTCCATACCTTCAATATGTCTGTTGTTAAAATGCGATCATAAGAGCGTGTATAACCGGACTTACAGATTGAAGAAGAAAGTAGAGTGTGTGAAAGAAAAGAAAGATGAAATAGACTTCATGAAAATGCTATGCAGATAGATGATTTTGTCGCTCTGATGAACGGAATAATTGTCTGATTTGATAAAAAAGAAAAGGAAATGCAGGGGAAGAAAAAATAAATATATCACATTCTGAAAATCAGGCGTATACGATGGTGAAAAAGAACTTTTAAAGTATCGCGAAAGTTGTCTGTACGAGATAATGTCCATAACTTTGCAATGTGAAACTCTAAAAATACAAGGTATGAAATCTCATGTTTTATTATCCCTGATCACATTGCTTTTAGCTATGATGCCTGTAACGGTAAATGGTGGCGATGGAAATTTTTCCCAGTCAAGAAAATACAATATCCGTGTCGGTCGTAAGTTGCCTGGCAAACACGCACCATCAAATCTTTGGATTGAGATACAGGTGTCGGGGAACGAGATATATTTTTATCCTGCTGATTGGTATGATGAAATGTCAGTAAGTGTGACAAATCAAAGTACAGGTGACACTTGGAACACATATATAACGAATGATCAGAGGATATTGCTATTTGAGTGTTGTAATGGGTTGTACTCAGTAGATTGTATAACATCCACGGGGCAACAGCTGATATGTTATTTCGAAATAGTCGTAGAGGAATGATAGCAGTATAGAATGAATATAATTCCACATTCAATCTTTGACAGTGGATGTTTAGGATAAAGCTCCATTAATGACGATATTTATGAATATTGTTATAGGATACTATTTTATCGTATTATGATATTTTTGTTGTTTTATGTTTGATTTTTATTTATAATTATCATATATTTGCAACTAATAGTTGACTTCTACAAAATAGAGCTAAACATTTAAAAATAATAAGTCCTCTATTGAAAAAACACAATGCAAAAAAGAACATGAATCAGTGACGCATGATTTGTGGCTATACACAGTATAAGTTCATGAAAGAATGAAGCGTCATAATTCTTTCATATAAATTCATCGGATTATGAAAATTGATAATCTTGAGACATTGCTTCTTCAGGAAATGGAAGCAGTGAAAGGAGGCATTGCATCCGTTTGTGTATGTGAGGGTGGTGCCGAACAAGGCTCAACAAGTGAGGGTGAATGCAAGTGTGTCCGCGCGGCTTATCAGGGACCAAAGCTCCCAGAACTACCTCCTGAGAATCCGTTCGTATGTAGTTGTAGCAGTGGAGCTGCCACTGTAGCACATTGAGGATCTGTTGTGTTGGATGGGAAAGTCGTCCTGTCCAACACAACAGTCAAGGATAAAAGTAGTAAAGATTTATGAAATACATAAAATTACAAGAGTTTTATACTATCAGGAATGAGGTTGGGTGTTCCTATATAGTATGTATTGACCGATTGACTGACACTAAGGGTGAGCCATTCGCTGTATTGCCTATACCACAATTTATGGGGTATATTATCTCGCGCATTGGTCGCACAACGTATGAGACTTCTGTTGCGAAAATAGCGGCGGAGCTTGGTGTATCATGTGATGCGGTGAAAATGTTTGTATCACAGTTGATAGAGAATAAGGAGCATAGAAAGTTCTCATATTCAGATAATATATCCATAACGCTGCCATGCAATCTGCTGGTTGCATCGGAAGAAGCGGATAATCGTGAATATTGGGAAGATACAGATTTCTGTCCTTCAAATGTATTTGTGAGAAAACGGCCTTCAATACCGTTTTCAGTTAATTTGATGGTGACTACAAGATGTACTACCGACTGCATATATTGTTATGCAAATAGAGGTCTATCTCCGCAATTGTCTGCTGATGAGATCGAAGCCATTATCAAGCAGGCTGCATCAGAAGGTGTTATAAATCTATCCTTGACAGGTGGGGATATATTTGCATTTCCAGAATGGCGAACTATTCTGAAAACGGCTCGTGAATCCGGCTATCATCCTTTTGTCTCAACAAAGACTCCTATAGGAATGGATGACATAAAGTTTTTGAAATCCTTGGGATATAGGGATATACAATTCTCGCTTGATTCATGTGATCCTGCAGTATTGAGAGAGTTGATAAAGGTCGATGGTGAATATATCAATAGGGTATCCCGGTTGTTTCAATGTGCATCTGAAATGGGGTTGGATATCCTTGTAAGAAGTGTTATCACAAAGAAGAATGCGTCTAAAGATCATGTAGGATCGATGTATGAGTTCTTGTGTTCTTTCCCAAGTGTGAAGGAATGGGTAATGACTGTCGCCTTTTTTTCAGAATATAAATCCAATCATTATCAAGAATATGTTCCTGAAAATAATGATCTTGTTGAAGTCTATAATTTCGCAAAGAGGTCTGATCTGAAGTTTAAAGTCGGATTAAATAAAATAACTAAAGATGGCTATAAACTAAAAAGATGTGGATCAGTTGAGGAATTTGTCTGCGATAATCAGATCTGTTTGGGGAATACAACAAGTATATCTATTCTTGCAAATGGCAAATGTAGTCTATGTGAGATGTTATATGACCGTCCGGAATATATTTTAGGTGATACAAGAACAGAATCACTTAGAGAAATTTGGAACGGGGAGAAGGCGATGGCATTATATTTCCCAAATCAGGACGTCTGTGCTGCTGTGCAATCTCCGTGCGGTACATGTTCTGTTTTCCAAAAGTGCAAGGGGGACTTCGGGAAAAGAGTATGTTATCTTGACATAATGAAGACTGGTGGATCATTTTGTGATCCAGATCCCCGTTGTCCTCTGGCTACAGAGAATGATAAAATATTATAGAAGAGAGTCTAAATTGGCAGTAATATGAGAAATTTCTACAACCTTAACTTTATGATAGCTGTGGTGGCTATGTTTGTCTCTTTTGCGGGGCGTGCAGAGGAGCGGATGATTGCAGTCTGTGGGCCGGATGGCGAGGCTGTGGAGGGGGCTACGCTGACGTGGTTCGATGCTGCGCTTGACTCAGTGGGTGTGAGCGTGTCGTCGGCATCGGGAGTAGCGGTGGTGGAGATGCCTCCCGCCGTGAAGGTGCTTGTGGAGCATCCGGGCTACTCGTCAAGGTTGGCCGAAATTGCGGTGGCCGGGGCTGATACGGTGAGACTCGATGACGGCCTGACGCTCGGTGAGGTGACCGTGGGGGGTGAGACCATGGAGCGTGGACTCACCCACAGGATATACCGTATACCGCTGCGGGCCATGCAGAAATATCCTACGTTCATGCAGGCTCTCAATGAGATCCCCTCGGTGACGGTCCTCACCTCGGGCACGCTTTTCATGGATGGGCATGAGAATGTGAAACTGCTGCTCAACGGCGTGGAGACTTCCGTGCAGGAGCTGTCCACGATAGCCAAGGAGGATGTGGCGAGGGTGAAGGTATATGACACCCCTCCGGCACGGTTTGCCATGCAGGGATACTCGGCTGTGATAGATGTGCAGCTCAAGAGTGAGATCACCGGCGGAAATGTGGGCGTGGATATTTCGCAGGCCTTTCATCCGCTGAAAGGCAACAACTCGGCTGCGGTGTATTACAATTACAAGCGCTCGAAGTTCTCGCTGCTGTACAACAATGAAAATAAGCATTACCGCAAGTATAGCCAAACCGAGACTCTGGCCTACGAAGTGGGTGGCGAGAAGTTCGGCAAGGAGAAGATAGGTGTCGACTCGCCGAGCGACAGCGATGACAACAGTATCAATCTCTTGTTTCAGAACAACCGTAAGAACTCCTATCTCTACAATCTGAATTTCGGCGTGGGTTTCAACCGCTCCGGCCGCAGCCTGCGTCAGCTCGTCAATGACGGAGGGCCGGAATCCCCCTATGAGGCGGTCAATAAGCTGAACACCCGCTTCAATCGTCTCTATCTGGCCAATCATTTCGAGAAGACACTCCCGGCAGACAGAGGATCGCTGCTGGCCAATGTGACACTGTCGCGATATAACTCGCGCTACCGCTCGGGCTACATGGAGTTTGAACCCGTCTACACGGCTTATCCGTCGGTGGACGTGGCGTCGGCCTACCGCAGCCGCTATGACGCCGTCCTCGCCGAGGTGCAGTATGCCGGACCGCAGAAGGCGTGGGGACAGCTCTCGGCTTCGGCATACAACACCTATCAGCACAGCCGCTACACCGACACCGGGACAGCCATACGCGAGAATTCCAACGACTTCGGGATATCGGCCCAGTACGACGGCTGGCGTGGCAAATTCATGTACACTGCCATGATGGGTCTGCAGGGTATGCATGTGGGAGCCACGGAGTTGGGGCGCGACTATGATCTGTGGATCCCGACGCCCGACCTCACGCTCTACTACATCCCGTCGCGCTCGTTGTGGTTCAGGCTTAACTACACCTACACCGGTTCGCTCCCCTCCATCTCGCAGCTCAGCGAGACGGACCAGTGGCTCGACACCAGGCTGATATTTCACGGCAATTCAGCTCTGCGCCCCTACCGCACCCACAAGGTGACGCTTTTCGCCTCGCTCCTCACAAAGTATCTTACCGGAGGCGTATCGCTCGGCTATACATCCTCGCCCGGCATGATATGCAATCATTTCTCCGAGCGTGACGGCTATATGCTGGAGAGCATCATCAATCTGGACACATACACGGTGGTCTACGGACAGGTTGATGTAACCATAAAGCCGTTGGGCAACAATATGCTCACGCTTTTCAGCCGTGTCAACCTCGGGCGTGTGCGCGGCACGAGCGAGGAATATGACTGGAAGGGCTACCGCTTCCAGTGGATGAGTGTGGCGAGTGTCAATCTTGACCGATGGACCATCCAGGCCTATTATCAGTTTCCGGGCAAAGTGGCCGACGGACAGCTGATAAGGCCCCGAGCCGAGGTGTGGTCGCTCACGGCCCTGTTCCGCCCCATGCCCTCGCTCTCGGTGGGAGTGGAATGGGAGATGCCGTTCGGACGGAAGTTCAGAGAGAGCGAGCACACTGTGGCCACATCTCCGGTGGCCACATCCCGTGTCACCGACATCCGTGACAGAGCGAATATGCTCTCGCTCAAACTGGCCTGGAACTTATCCTTCGGCCGCAACCGCAACCAGGCCCGCCCCTCCTTCAGCAAAGATGTCCAGGACACAGGCATCCTCACCAAGTAGGCATTTATGTTGTTGAGGATAGTTGTGATGATACTATTTTTGCTAATTGTTGTATTTTGTTAAATATTATTTGCATTTTGGCGCATTATCGGTATATTTGTAAAGTTGACTGTATAGTGGCACGAAAATAGTATCATCATGATGAAATTTGGAATAATAGCAATGATGATCTTGTCGGCGGTGGATATTGCTGCCGGCAATAGGATCGCGGTTATGGTGCAGTCCGCCAATGGTGATGGAATCCCGCCGGGAGTCGTTGTCACATTGTTGGCGGGTGACAGCATAGTGTATGTGAGTGAGCCGGGGCGCAATGGAACGGTATTGATAGATAGTGTTTCTTCCGGCAAATACGTGTTGGAGGCCGATGCGTTGGGTTATGATCTCTATAGAAAGGATCTCCAAGTGGCCGGCGATATGAACATCCATGTCTCCATGACCGAAGTTGCCACTACCTTGCTTGATGAGGTGACAGTCTCGGCAGACAAAAGTGAATTGGTGACAAGGACTGCAAACGGTCAGATGTTCTATCTCTCAAAAAAAGCCCGCAGAATGTCAAATCCGTTTTTTGCTTTAAGGGAGATCCCGATCCTGATATCTGATCCTTCAACCTCTTCAGTCACCACTATAGACGGAGTGCAGCCGCTTATCCTGATCAATGGCAACCGGGTGAATTCCGGTATAGCTCCGGTGATGCCTTCGGAAATAGAATCTGTGGAGGTGATCACCAACCCGTCAGCCCGTTACAGCAAGGACGGCATACAGGCTGTGGTAAACATCAAGCTGAAAGAGAAGCGGGCACCGTATCAATGGTATGAACTGGCCACAAGACATGAGATTCCACTGTCGGACGGGTTTGGAGTAGGGTATTTCGAGGTGGGTAATCCTCGCATCAGTCTTTACGGTCGTGCTGCGGTTGACTATAAGTACCATCAGGACAGCCATACGGAGTCGGCTTCAGAGGATGTGGGGTACAAGCGCCGATATGCTGGAGACACAAGACTCAATGGCGGGAATGTGCTTGGTGAACTGCTCCTCAAGGGAAACCCGACGGAAAGGGACTATTATGCCGTGCAGATATATTATACCGGTGACAGGACCAAGAGCACCCGTACAACCGAGGGTATTCTTGATACGGACAACGATATAAAATACCGCTCTTCGGGTTATGACAGGAACAGATCGCACATCTTGACCGCGGGGGCTTATTATAAGCGCACGTTTGACAATGGTGATGATCTTGAACTGATGATGAATTATAATTACAACCGCAACAAGCTGACGAGCGATGAGACATATGGCTACGGTACACAGTATAATACGGATAAGGTGTATACACGGATGTTTGACAACACCCGAAATTCGGCATCAGTGAGCGCCGAGTACAATAAGGAGTTTGGTTATACCCGTTTTCTCGGAGCCGGGGCGCGTGTCTCTCTTTCGGATGACAGGGTAGAGCATGTGCATGATCCATACTCGTTGTTTCGTCACCGGCGCCTGTACCATAACGCTTACATCTCATGGGCACAGAATTTCTGGGGGAGAGTATGGCTCTCAGTGTCGGCCGGATATTCGGTGACATGGCTTAAGGCTGACATACACATAAACCATTACGCACGTTTTCTGGGTACGGCGAGAATAAACTGGAATATCAACAACAATAATTCATTGTCAGTATATTATCAGCAGAACAATACGTCTCCGCAGGTGTCGCAGCTGAATCCATTTGATACCTCTACCGACCCCCTTGTCATAAACCGCGGTAATCCGTATCTCAGACCGGAAAATTACTTTCAGATACCGGTGAAATATACGTTCAATTACCGCAGGCTGTACGTCAGTCCGAGTTTTACATATTGCAGATATTCACACAATATATCTTCATCTGGATATACTGATGATGAGGGTCGGTATGTATCGACATATGTTAATTCAGGCACTTATGCCTATAGAACAGTATCGGCTACGGTGGGATATTCGCGAAGCACGTTCAACGTTTCGGTCACAGGCAAATGGTCGGATATCAAATATTCAACGCTTCCATGGCGTGACCAGTATTCTATAAGTGCGAATGCAAGTTATAAGATCGGAAAAATATTTGTGTTGGCTGACATGTATTATACCAACCGATCGTGGGACAGACTCGGGCATACGGATAATATAGGTTTATCCTCTTCCGGCATACAGTTGAATTATTTTTTCACTGATGACTTCTATGTGGCGGCCAGACTTCAGAATTTTACGGGAGATGTGCGGACAAGGACATATGTCAGGAATGGCACATACACATCCGTGTTGGAGTCTGTCAACAAGGAATCCGGTTTAAGGCCATGGATTCTTGTAAGATATACTTTCCGAAAGAACCAGAAACAGAAAATCAGACTTGAAAAGGTGCTTGAAAGTACAGAGAAAGGTATTTATTTGAAATAGTCACATGTTTCCGCGTCCGTTTCCATTTGTCAGACAGAAGGACTCCATGTTGTGCGGCATAGCATCTCTGTGGATGGTGTGCCGCCATTATGGGCTCCGGTGTTCTCCGTCCTGGATCGAGCAGTTCTGCTCGCCGGGGGTGGACGGCGTGTCGCTCAAAGGCATAAAGGATGCCGCCGATGAACTTGGCCTTGACAATGTGGCCGGTACGCTGACTGTGGATGCTTTGGCCAAATCTCCATTGCCGGCCATCATTCACTGGAATCAGAATCATTTCACGGTGCTTTACAAGGTTAGCCGGCGTGGCCGGCGGTTTCATGTGGCGGATCCGGCCAAGGGAAAGATATGGTATGACCGCGAGGAGTTTGCATCGCATTGGGAGTCGGCCACAGGGAAGGATGGTAGCCGTAAGGGGATAGCCATGTTTCTCACACCCGGGACACGTTTTGGTGAACTGTGCGAGGAGCACACACGGTCGCATCGCTCCATGAGGTTCCTGATGGGCTACCTGTCCAGATACAGGCGGTATTTCCTACAGATTTTTGTCGGACTGTTGCTTGGATGCGTCCTCCAGTTGGTGATGCCGTTTCTCACACAGTCTATTGTCGATGTGGGTATCCGTCATCAGGATATAGGTTTCATCTGGCTTGTGCTTCTCGGAGAGCTGATGATTGTGGGTGGACGTACGGCCACTGATTTCGTGCGCCGGTGGCTTCTGCTCCATATATCCATGAGGGTGAATATTTCGCTTGTCAGTGATTTTTTTATCAAACTGTTGAAATTGCCGATGTCATTTTTCGACACAAAATTGACAGGCGATCTGTTGCAACGTATGTCGGATCACACGAGGGTGCAGCAGTTTCTCACCGGTCAGGTGCTCGGCATAGCTTTCTCATTTTTGAGTTTCCTGATTTTCGGGGTAGTGTTGGTGCTGTACAACCGTGTGATTTTCCTGATATTTCTTGCTGGAAGTATCGTCTACGGGATATGGATAGCGTCATTCCTTAAGCGTCGCAAGGTTATAGATTATGAGCTCTTTGAACAGCAGGCACGTAATCAGAACATGACATTCCGTTTTCTGACGTCAATGCAGGAGATAAAATTGCAGGACTGCGAGCGCAGGCGCCGTTGGGAATGGGAGGATGTTCAGGCTGATCTGTTCACGGTGCAGATGCGGTCGCTGAAATTGCAGCAGTCGCAGGAAGCCGGATGTGTCTTTATCAATGAGGTCAAGAATATACTTATCACGGTGTTTGCCGCTACGGCGGTCATAGACGGAGATCTGACACTCGGAGCCATGCTTGCCGTGCAATATATAGTAGGACAGTTGAACTCACCGGTGGAGGCCGTGATGGGATTCATATACTCATTACAGGATGTCAGAATATCACTTGAACGTATCAATGAGATACATGAGGGTCGCAACGAGGAGACCCGCGATGGTCTGATCTCGGAGTTCCCCTCCGGGCGTAGTGGCGACATAGAGGTAAGGAATGTGGATTTCAAGTATAACCGCCATGCCATTGACCTCACCCTCAGTGGCGTGGATATCACTATTCCCGAAGGGAAGGTCACTGCCATAGTCGGAGCTTCCGGAAGCGGAAAGACCACACTCATACGTCTTTTGCTTGGATACTACCCGGTGAACGGGGGTGGAATATACATAGCCGGTCATGATCTCAGGGATGTGAATGTGAAATGGTGGCGAAGGCAGTGCGGTGTGGTGATGCAGGATGGGGTTATCTTCTCAGAATCCATATCACGTAATATCGCAGTCACCGATGCACCTGTGGATGTGGATCGTCTGCGCTATGCCGCTCGTTTGGCTTGTATAGATGATTACGTTATGTCATTGCCGCTGAAATATGACACGAAGATAGGTCCTGACGGAGTCGGACTCAGTCAGGGGCAGAAGCAGAGGGTGCTCATAGCAAGAGCCATCTATCGCGATCCGACGTATATTTTTCTTGATGAGGCTACAAATTCGCTCGATGCGGAGAATGAGAGAACAATCGTGGAGAATCTTGCCGGATTCTACAAAGGGCGTACAGTGGTGGTGGTGGCCCATAGGCTTTCTACGGTACGTGATGCTGACAATATAGTGGTGCTCGATGGTGGTCGTGTGGTGGAGTCTGGAAACCACTGCTCGCTGATAGAGAGCCATGGAGTATATTATAACCTTGTTAAAAATCAACTTGAACTTGGAGGCTGATCCTGAAATACGCTCCGATAAGGTGCGACGTCTGCTTGGCGACATTCCCCGTTCTCTCGAATTATGGGGTCTCGCGGTCTTGGCCGTTATAATGGCGGTCATAATCATCGTGCTTATACTATTCCCGTCTTTCATCCATACCCTGTCACCGATATGAAAAGACAAGAGTGATATAATATTATCTATAACTTGTACAATTATAACATTTGGTTTATTTTTATTAATAAAGGTTTGTTTAAAAGTACTGATTTTATTATATTTGTAACGAGGGTAGCTTTAAAAACTGATGTTTAACCTAAATATGGCTTATGAAAAAAACAGTGTTTTCAATGATTGAACTCGAAGAGATGGAATCTCTCGAGGTGTATGGCGGTGTTTCTCCATTGATGGTTTCGCAAATGGAGTGTGTGAACGAAGCCAGAGGATGTGCAAATGGCACATCTCAGTCGGGATGTACTAATGCAGTTGAAAACTGTGCATGTGGATCAGGTCCTCTTCTTCCACAATCAAGATGTGATGTCCAATTTTCGTGCCCGATAATTGGAGGGTTTTGCTATGGTTTGCATCCTAGATGTTATTACTAATCTGAAAATTATACCTTTTTTGAGATGGAGATGCATATCTGATCATAATATCTCAAAAAAGGTATAATCTAATAATAACAACCTAATATGAAAGCAAGTAATTACAATTTTGTTTTTTTTGAATCTGATTGGGGTTATTGGTTTAATTCATTGTCCTTTAGATATTTCAGAATATCAAGAGGAGTGAGTGAAAAACTTGTTTCATTTATGGACCAATTGGATGAAATGGAACAATATGCTCCGGCGTTTTATAAGAAATTGCATGAAAATGGTTTTATAATTGAGGATGAGGTCGATGAACTTTCATTGATTCAAGATCGATGTGATAAAGCGATTTTAAGTAAGGACTATTTTCTTGTTGTTTTGCCAACTTTAAATTGTAATTTCAAATGTTGGTATTGTATACAGGATCATATTCCATCAAAGATGTCTCAGACTGTTATTGATGCATTGAAACGTCATGTGGATTATATGATACATGAAGAGAAGATAGAGTCTTTAACGGTGGATTGGTTTGGTGGCGAGCCACTGATGTATTATGAAGATGTTGTCAGACCATTGAGCGTTTATATGAAGGCTGTATGTGATGAGGCTGGCATATCATTCAGGAATGGAGCCACGACCAATGGATACTTTCTGCCAAAATTACTGGATGATCTATATGAATTGAACTTTTATCAATTTCAGATAACTTTGGATGGTGATAAAGAGTTTCATGATGGTGTGAAATTTCAGAAGAATTGCCATTCTGCGTTTGAGACAGTCCTTTCTAAGATTAATGACATGCTTAATATAAAAAAGGATGTCAATATGATTTTAAGGATAAACTATACCCATTCCAATTTATCAATGAAGATAGTTGAGGAGGTAAACAAGTTTATTGCTCCTGAAAATAGAAAAAGTATAACAATAACTCCCAAAAAAGTATGGCAGGAAGCAATTGATAAGTCTTTCGAGTTTCCGTTGAGAGAAATACTTGATTCGTTTTGGCAGCATGGTTATAAAGTGGAGCGATGGTCTCCAATTGTCAATTATATTCCATGTTATGCAAATCGCAAGTATTATAATGCCATATGCCATGACGGCCATGTTGTAAAGTGTACAGCATGCGATGATCTGCATGAACCATCATCGGGAGGTCAACTTCTGGAAAATGGAAGGATTGCGTGGAATGATGATTTTGATGTTAAATATCAGTCAAAGACATTTGAGAATCCAACTTGTTTAGGTTGTAAATGTCTTCCTATATGCATGGGGAGATGCCCCAGAGATTTTTTGGCTGGTTCAAACTATTGTAAATTCCAGTCATCGGATTTTGATCTGAAAAATTCAATTGTTGATCTTATAGATTTTGCCTATGAAAAAAGTTGACTTTTTTATTGCTATGCTCTTTCTGTTTATGCCTGTATGGGCCGTGGGGCAGGAGAGTGGCGACTCGATCACTCTCGGAGAGGTGGAGGTGAAGGGTGATGCTTATGTGGGCAAGTCTAATCATGTGGTTTTGTTTCTTGACAGGAAGAACCGTAATTTCGGCACCAATGCCCTTGATGCTGTGTCGTCATTGTCGCGGTTCAGGGATGCCTATGGGGCGAGTTCTCTTACGAATCTTAAGAATGAGGAGGTGTTCATACTCATCAACGGTGTCCCTTCCACGGGCAATGACCTCAGAGGCTATCAGGGCGATGAGGTGAAGAATGTGGAGTATTATCCGGTGGCTCCCCCCAAGTATATGGGTTTCACCAAGGGCCCGGTGGTCAATGTGGTGATGAAGCGCCGGGTGGACCGGTTTTATTCGGGCTATCTGAATGCCATGGATGCTGTCACGACTGCATGGGGCAACAATATGGCTGTCCTCACGTATGCCGATTCGCTGAATCAGGTGAAGGTGACATACAATAATTCCTATCGCAATTCAGGCTCGGCGGAGTCGCTCTCGGCTTTCGCATACCCCGGCGGTGACACCTCGCTGAGATGGGGTGATGATGGCAGGAGGAAGTTCAATAACAATACGCTCTCGGCGGAGTATCAGTACTTCAACAGCCGCCATATTTTCAATGCCCGCGCCTCGCAGACGTGGCATGACGGGCGGGAGAAGAGTCCTGCGGACGATATCATAATATCGGGTGGGGATATGTATGGCGGGAGCAGTCTGCGTGACTTCTCCACACGCGGCCATTCGTTTGCACTCGGACTGTTCTATTATTACATCATGGCACGCGATAAGGCCCTGTCCGTCAATGTGTCGAATTCATTCTCGAGATCGTGGGCCGACAACCGGCTGTTCCGCACAGGCGATGTGCCCGAAATGGACTATGATATCTTGAATAAGCAGAAAAACCGCAATTATCGGCTGGATGTCAACAGCATTCTCACTCTCGGCCGAGCATCGGTGGGTGCAATGTACCAATATTCGCGTCTCACCCAGCTTACGCCCGACAATGGCCGTACTGCACCCTCGATGTCAGTGGGATATGTGTATGGGTCTATGAATTTCTTCTTCGGCAGCCGTAATGTGATAGCGCCGTCGGTGGGTTTGAGTGTCAATTCCAGCCAGGCTCTCGGCAAACGCTCCACCCAGGTATACCCTTACCTGTCGGTCTATGCCCAGATGCATGGAGCGGGCAAGCTGAGCCCTATGTCGCTTCTGGTAAGCCTGACGGCCAATCAGTCCACAGTGGGTATTTCCGAACTCTCATCGGCGGGAGATAATATCGACAACCGGTTCATAGTCACAGGCAATCCGTACATTAAGGCCACGTGGCGCACCCAGGGGCGCGTCACACTCTCCTATGCTCCGCGCAGCGGCAGGGTGTATGCCGAGTTCACGTATCAGCCGCAGTTCAATCCACGCCCGTTCATGCCGGTCATCTCCACTGTTGACGGTTCGACGTTCTACAGTTTCATGGGGCGGTGTGGCGACGAGTGGCGCCATGATGTCAACATGTCGGTGAAGTGGCAGGCCACTTCGTGGCTCACCGTGAGCCCGTTTGTGGAGTTTCACAACATTGATTATTCCACTCTATCGCGCAGTGTTGATTTCTCCTACTGGAGGGCCGGCGGAAACCTCACGTTTGCCTACCGCGGTTTTCAGGCTTCGCTCTCGGCCAATTCGCGTATCAAGGACCGGTCAGGAGATTATGACAGCGGCAGGAGTGCGCAGTATTCCGTGTCCATAATGTGGAAGAGACGCACGCTCTCGTTGGGCGCACGTCTCAATCATGTGGAGCGCTACAGCTATAATGAGGCTGTGGCGGGTGATTTCGGATATTACAACAGGACTCACCTTGCGTCCATGAGCCATCTTGTAACACTGACGGCCTCGTGGTACTTCTCGCGTGGCAAGGCACGCCAGCAACCGCAGATCAACAATAATACTGTGGTCGATGACGGTCTGCGCGTGAGGGCCGGCCGAGACTGACTCCAAGTCACGCTTGGGCGGTGAGGAGTGTGGCTGTGCCTTTTATTTCTACGGTGCCGGCAGTGGCGGGGAGAAGTATCGAGTGCCCCTTGCGCAGTGTCACGGAGCCTTCGGGGGCTGTGACGGTGGCCTCGCCATCCAGACACATGATGACTGTGAATGACGATGGGTCGGTGTGAAGTTCCATGCCGTCACCGTCGGACGACAGGATGCGGCGCACGTCGAAGTGGGAGCATTTCACTATCCCGGCATCCTTCACCGTGGGATCGGCGGGTGCTGACTTGTAGTCATCGCGCACAGTGTAGTCTATGGCGTCCTTGGCAAGCTCGGTGTGGAGCTCGCGGGTGTTTCCTGCGGCATCGCGGCGGTTGTAGTCGAATATGCGGTAGGTGATGTCGCTTGACTCCTGGATCTCGGCAAGTAGATTGCCGGCACCGATGGCGTGGACTCGTCCGGCGGGGAGGAAGAAGATATCGCCGGCGGCGGAGTCGTGCGCGGCCAGGGCGTCGGCGAATGTACCCTCGGCCACCATCCGGCCATAGAGCTCTGGTGTGAGCTGGCGGCTCAGTCCTGCGTATATCTTCGATCCGGGATCGGAGTCGATGATATACCACATCTCAGTCTTGCCGAGGCTGTTGTGGCGCTTCATGGCCAGAGTGTCATCGGGGTGTACCTGCACGGAGAGATTGTCTCTCGCATCGATGATCTTTATCAGCAGAGGAAATTTGCCATCGTAGCGTGCAGCCACCCTGTCGCCGAGCAGCTGCGGGCCGAAGCGGTCTATCAGTGAGGTGAGGGTATCGCCATCGTATGCGCCCCCCTCCACCACCGATTCGTGGCCGGGCACAGCGGATATCTCCCAGCTCTCGCCGATGTTAGGTTCGGGCTGCGGGATACCTTTGTAGGCGCATATCTTGTCGCCACCCCATATCACTGTCTTGAGATAGGGGCGGAATGAAATGGGGGCTTTGATAATGTTGTCCATTGCGGTTATATTGTATGGTTATTGTCAGATTATGTAACGTTTGCTTCTGTCGGTGGATTCCTTGCGGCCATCGGGAAGGATAACGGTGGCAGTCGTACCTTCGGGTATCTCCACATCAAGGTGTATGGCGGAGCCTTCTCTGTGCCAGGCGCATCTTACGGGGCCGTTGACGCTGTGATAGGATGCCTCGGCGAAATCAAGACCATCCATGAAGGTGGGCCGTATGATGACATTCTTGAATCCCGGAGCCTCAGGGTCGAAGTTCAGGCCGGCGATGTCGTTGGTCATCCATGCGGCGATGTCACCGAAAAACACATGGTTGAGAGATGCGTCGCGAAACTCGGGGCTCATAACCCACGTCTCGGCCAGGGTGGTCTGTCCGCACTTCTCCACCCAGTATCCCCACCCCGGGGCCTCGGTGCGTGTGGCCATGCGGAAGGCGGTCTGCGGATAGCCGTAGCGTGTGAGCATGCGCAGCACGCTCTTGCTGCCGAGCAGACCGAAGTCAAGGGCATAACCGTTGGCCTCCACCATCCGGTTGAGATTGGCGGCTACGGCCTGTGCATCTCCCTCGGGCGGTAGATCCCAGTAGAGGGCTATGCCCTGCGCGGCCTGCGAACCGTTGGCATACAGTTTCTTCTCAGGATCATAGTATTTATTGTTGATTATGTCCCTTTTCTGTTCGGCCTTGCGGTCATAGATGGTTGCCTCCTCCTTCTTGCCGAGCAGACGGCATATTCGCGCCATCATGCGGCAGTCGGCGTAGTGATAGAGTGTGGAGGTGAAGTCGGTGGGGGTTGTGGTGGAGTAGGGGAGCCAGTCGCCGATGCCGCAGCCCAGGGTGCCGTCCTCGCGTTCGAGCGATTCGATCCACGACATGTAGCGGAGCATGTGGGGGTAGAGATCCCTCATCGTGTTCATGTCACCGTAGTAGTCGTAAAGTGCGAGCGGGATTATGAACAGTCCCGCGTCCCACACCGGTCCCGGCGAGTCGCCGTAGCCCCAGCCACCCGAGGGGATGATACCTGATATGTTGCCATTGTCAAGCTGATTGTCCATATGGTCGCGCATCCACTTCTCGTAGAGTGTTATGCCGTCGTAATTGAGCAGGGCGAGGTCGATGGCCACATGTGCATCGGCTGTCCAGCCGTTCTTTTCCCTCTGCGGGCAGTCGGTGGGAATGGAGTGTATGCTCCCTTCGTAGGAGAGCATCGCCGCGTCGTAGATGCGGTTCAGCAGACTGTCCGAGCATCTGAACTGACCGATGCGGGGGATATCCGTGCGCAGCTGCACGCCATCGAGTTTTGATATTTTCACCGGTTTGTCGGAGCGGACTTCCACATATCTGAAACCATGGTATGTGAAGTCGGGCATGAAATTCTCGCCGCCCTTTTCACCTGCCAGAATGAATTCATCGGTCTGGAAGGCCTCGTCCTCCTTGAGCGGATGGTAGTATATGGCGAGATTGCCCTGCTCGAGGCGTCCGTCATCCTTGAGAAGCTCTCCATGGCTTACGCGTACACGGGTATCCCTGGCGCCTTTCAGGGTGATATCGCACACGCCTGCGATGTTTTTGCCGAGATCATAGACGAACAGGGTGTCCCCCTGCTCCTTGACGAGCGAGGCATGTATGCGTGAGGTCTCCCTGACCGGAGGCATGGACTGCCATTGCAGTGCCCCTGCCTTCGCCGATTTCTCAACGGCGCGACCGGTGGCAGTTATAGTGGCGGTGTTGTCGCGGTGTACGCCGCTGTATAGATTGTTGTATCTTATGGGGCCGGTGGAAGCAGTCCATGTGGTGTCGGATACAGCCACGGGCACTCCTCCGCACCACACCTCGCATATGAATTGCGGACGGTCGCGCCATGGGGCTTTCTCATACCCCCACGCGTCGCGGCTCTGCAGGTTGGCAAATCCGTTGCCGAGGGTTACGCTGATGCTGTTTCGCCCTTTTTTCAACAGGGGCGTGACATCATGCACGGCGTAGAGCGATCGTTTGTCGTAGGCCGTGTAGCCGGGATCGATACGCTGGTTGCCCACACGGTGGCCATTGATGGTCATTTCGTAATATCCCGCAGCCGAGACGTAGACCCTGCCGGTTTTTACCGGAGAATCTATTGTGAAGTCCTTTGTGAACACCGGAGCCTCGCAGATGTCCGCGCCGCCACCATCGCTTATCCATGTTCCTTTCCAGTCGTCGGTTGACGTGATACCGGTCTCGAATTTTGCAGTAGCAGAGGCTTTCCGGTGGCCATTTCGGTCAAGTGCAGCCACAGTCCATGTGTAGGATGTGCGTGGTAAGAGCTGTGGTCCGGTGTAGGTGATGCGGTTGGTGGCTGTGGTGTCATGGCGCCACACGAGTCGGCCGGCGGCGTCATGAAGCTCCACACGCACGGAGCTTGTCTCATCTTTGTCACCGCCAAATTCCCAGCTCAATCTCGGATACCTTACATCAACACCCATTGGGGAGGTGATATATTCGCACCTCATGTTATTTATCTCCGCTCCGTCAGTGCGGGCCGCGGATGCGAGTAGTATAAGTGAACCTAAAACAATCTTTTTCATTACCTTGCTGATGTATTGACCGTTATCATTACTGGAAAATGGTCGGAGGGGGTGCGGGCTTCGTAGCGTTCGAGGCTGACATCGTCGGGGAAGTTGCCTCGGGTGTCGGCTTTGGCCGCATCATCGGGACGCGAGCGGTAGGTGTCCGTCAGCACTCCATATTTCCTCACGTCAAACTCGGGCGAAAGGAATATATGGTCTATCCTTTCGGTGGTGAACGCGTCGGGGCGGAAAGAGTTGAATGTCCCGTTGGGGGCATAGACCATGGCTGCTGTGGTGTAGGCGTCGCGCATCAGTCCGGAATTTTGCAGCAGGAGATATGACTCGCTGTTCTGATCCACGTTGAAGTCGCCCGACAGCACCACCGGACATTTGTCGGGAAAGTTCCTGATGCGGTCAAGTATGAGCCGGGCGCTCTCGGCGCGGGCCTCGGTGCCTACGTGGTCCATGTGGAGATTGAAGTACACGAAGGTAAATCCTGTGGCTTTCTCGCGGAATTTTCCCCATGTACATATGCGTATGCACGCGGCGTCCCATCCGAGGTTGGGGCGTGTGGTGTCGGTGGACAGCCAGAAGTCACCGTGATCTACGAGGTCGAAGAGATCCGTACGGTAGAAAATGGCCGAATGCTCTCCGGCGGTCTTGCCGTCATCGCGTCCTATGCCTATGTAGTCATACCCGGGCATGGCTTTTTTCAGGTCCTGGAGCTGGTGGTGCTTACCTTCCTGGGTGCCGAAAATGTCGAACCCATGGAACTGGCATAGCTGTGCTATATACGGGTAGCGCTGTCCCCAGCCGTTGCCATCGATGGAGTCTCCCTCGTTGGCATTGCGCAGATTATAGGTGGCTATCGTCATTGCCCCGGCATTGAGGGCCAGGAGCAATGTGATGACAGCCAGTATGAAGCGTCGGTTTATGAACGGTTTCATTCGGCAGTGGCGTCAATCTGTGAGAGAGCATATGTATATGCACCTATGGAGATGGCTTTTGAGGCGCCGATCTTGCTCACGGCCAGGCCGGTGCGTTTCATCGGATCATAGTTGACGGTCTTGTCGCTGCCATGTATGCGGAGCTCGCGGGAGTCGCCGGTGACAAATGCGGCGAATTCCATCTCGTCGTCAAGATCAAACACACGCATCTGCACACGGTTGACGCTCTCACCCTTGAGTGTGGCTATGGATGAGCGCATCTCCTTGAGCAGGGCGGGTTTGATGTACTTCATGGCGCCGGTCAGTCCGCCGCCCACCACCACGATGGCGTCCATGAGTGTGACGGCAGTGGCAAAGACATCACCGGTCACCTCTCCGAAGGTCTCGAACGCTTTTATGGCGGCTTCGGCATTGCCCTCCTTCTTACCCTCGGCTATGAGGAAAATGTCGTAGGGTGTGAGGTCATGGTCGGGACATCCGGCCAGGCGTCCATACTCGCGGCGTATGGCTCGTATGGACGAGCCCTCCTCGGCTATGATGCCTGGCTCGTTGCGGTGACGCAGACAGAACACCTCCACACAGGAGTTGTTGCCGGTGTTGAGCTGGCCGTTTATCACGGCTCCTATGCCGAGACCGGTGCCGAATGTGAAGCCAATGAGATTCTTGTATTCTTTCTTGCCGCCGAGGGCCTTGATGCGGCGGTTTATCTCCGGCAGCACCCCGCCGGTAGCCTCGCCGAAGGCATAGAGATCACCGTCATTGTTGATGAACACCGGTAGTCCGAATTTCTCCTGAAGGAACGGCCCGAGAGCCACGCCGTCGCGGAATGACGGGAAGTTGGGCAGATATCCCCCGATGATACCGGCACGGTAGTCGGCCGGGCCGGGGAAGGCGAAGCTTATGGCCACGGGTTTCTCGTCAAGCGAGTCGAAGATACGTGTGAAGCCCTCCACGATGGTTGCGAGGCAGAGGTCAAGATCCTCGGCACGCGAGGGGAGTGTGATGGGGTCGGTGATGAATTCGCAGCCACGCATGGCTCCGAATACGAGATTGGTGCCACCGGCGTCAAGTGTGGCTACAATGCGATTGTCGTTCTTGTACATTGGTATCAGGTGTTTATGGTTTATTTCTTTGATGTCATTTTTATTTTGAGCTCGCCCCCCTTCATGATATCGGCATATGTGATATAGGGCTTGCGGTAAGGCTTCCCGTTGAGAGTCATGCTCTTGATGTAGCGGTTGCGGTCGGAATTGCCCTGTGCGGTGATGCGGAATGTTCCGCCGGGCACGTCAATTTCGGCTTCATCGAAAAGCGGTGTTCCGAATCTGAATTCGCCGCTGCCTGGATCCACCTCGTAGAAGCCCAGAGAGGAGAGTATGTACCATGCGGACATCTGTCCTACATCTTCGTTGCCGGCCAGACCGTCATGTCCGGTGGTGTAGAGCGTGGATAGTATTTCCCTCACCTTGTCGGCGGTCTTGTGGGGCTGGCCGAGATAGGTGTAGAGATACACTATGTGATGTCCTGGCTCATTGCCATGGGCGTATTGTCCGATGAATCCGGATACGTCGGGCGATATGTCCTCACCGGCCAGTTCGGAGCTTATGGTGAAGAGCGAGTCGAGTTTCTCGGTCATACGGGCGTTGGAGCCGAAGCATTCGCGCAGCCCCTCCACATCGTGGGGCACGAGCCATGTGTATTGCCATGCATTTCCCTCGCAGTAGTCGTTGGAGCGGTGGGAGGTGTCAAATTCGTTGAATGGCGTGCGCCATGCCCCGTCATGCATCCGTCCTCTCATGAATCCGCTGGCCGGATCGAAATAATTGCGGTAGGAATGGCTGCGTCCGGTGAAGTATATGTGGTTGAGGGTGTCGCCCATGACGAGGGCGGCCTTGGCTATCGCGCCGTCGGCCAGGGCATATTCCATGTCGTAGGCTATCGCTTCCTTGAACTTGTCGCACGGGATGTATCCGAGTTCCATTCTCAAGCCGTTGCCTCTGCCGGGGTTCATGGCAGTGGTGAGCAGGGCATTGTAGGCTTTTGTGCGGTCTACGCCGGGGATATTGTTGACAATGGCCTCGGCCACTACGGGTATTGCAGGGTTGCCCACCATGCAGTCGGTCTCACACCCCCACAGGTGCCATACCGGCAGGCGTCCCTGTTCGTCGCATATTGCCAGCATGGTGTTTATCATGTCGGGGTATCTCTCCGGCTGTGTGATACTCAGCAGAGGCATCGCGGCGCGGTAGGTGTCCCACAGCGAGTAGGTGGTGTAGCACTTGAAGGGGGCGTCCTTTACCACTTCGCCGTTGGCTCCACGGTAGTCGCCGTTTACATCGCAGAATTCCGACGGAGCTATCATGGTGTGGTACATGCATGTGTAGAATATCTTGCGGGCCTCCTCGTCGGTGGTCTTCACCCGTATGCGGGAGAGCTCACGTTCCCACAGTTCATCGGCCCGTCCGGCTGTGGCATCGAAGTCCCAACCGGGCAATTCGGCCCTGAGATTGAAGAGTGCTCCTTCGATGGATACCGGCGAGAGTGCCACTTTGACGAGTATTCGCTCTCCGTCAGCGGTGGAGAATCCGGCACGGCCATACAGCTTGTCATCGCCCATGAGTTCGAACGAGTCGAACGGACGGCTGAACTCCATGGCGAAAAAGACTTTCTGATTCTTGGCCCAGCCTCGTGAATGCCTGTGGCCTACTATCATATTGTTGCCGGCCGGAGCCATGGATGCGTCGGTGGCGCGGTCATCGCAACCGCCGTTGCGCAAGTCGATTATCACGGCACCGTCGGCCGACTGCGGGAAGGTATAGCGGTGGAATCCGACTCTCGATGTGGAGGTCATCTCGGCGGTGATGCCGTAGCGCTCGAGCGGCACGCTGTAGTAGCCCGGACGGGTCACCTCGCGCGACCGGTCGGCATAGGACCATAACCCCGATCCGGGATCACTCTCCACTCCGCGTGCATAAGTGAGATCTTTTCCGGTAACGGGCATGAGTGTGATGTCGAACAGATCGCCGCATCCTGTGCCCGACAGATGGGTGTGGGAGAATCCTATCACGGTGGAATCGCTGTCGTGATATCCGGAACACCAGTCCCATCCTTGCGGGATGCTTGTGGGGCCTACCTGTACGAGTCCGAACGGGACGTTTGCTCCGACGAATACATGTCCGTGTCCACCCGATCCGATGCGGGTGTCCACGAGTGATGTCAGTTGGCCGGCGGTTGCCATGGCAAATGCTGATGCAAGAGTCGCGCCAAGCGATACGAGTCTGAGGTATTTCATAGTGTTCATGATGCAAGAACTGGTGATGATTTGGAGAATCTGAAGCCACGCCCGGCGCCGATGATCCATTTGCTGCCGGGGACGAGGGATATTACCTTGGCCGTGGCATAGCAGCTCAGGAACGTGGCGATGGCTATGGCAGGGATGGCCGCGGGGGTGGGCAGAGGGTAATCGGTCTTGAAGATCCCTACCCAGAATCCGAGCCAGAATATGTGCATGAGATACATGCCGTAGCTTAGTTTTGATATCTCGGTCACTGCAGGGCAGGCCGCTTTCTCACCTATACATGTGAACATGAGGAAAGCCCCTGCTGTGAGCACCAGACAGTTGATGGTGCAGAAGGCCCATCCTGTCTCGATGACGGGAGTGTCATGAAGCACACCCGGTGTGGCCTGGATATAGAAACTGTAGATGGTGACAAACGCTCCGGCGGCCAGAGCGAGGCCTCCTGCTGTGAGGCGGCGTCTGCGCGACCATCCGAGATGCACCCTTATGTAATGGGCCAGCACGAGATAGCCGAGATAGCCGGAGAAGTACCATAGCATATGGTATTCGTTCCAGAAGCACTGACCCCATAGCTCACCCCACACCCTTGCCATCCATGGCATGCACGTCGACAGGGCGAAGAGCGCTATGAAGAAAATCTCCTCGCGCTTACCGGCATTTCTGATCCAGGGGGATATGATGGGGATGAACAGATACAGACCGATGAGAGGGTACATGAACCACAGATGGCCCGCGAGGGTGGGGAAGTTGAGCGGGATGCGGCTTATATCGGTCATAGAGGTAGCGCTGTCAATCTGCCCCCACAGCATAGGGAGTGTGCTGTAGAGCACGAGGAAGATAATGAAGGGAGGTAATATGCGCAGCGCTCTCGAACGGTAGAAACTCCACATCGTCTCCCCGCTTTTCATCGGGACCAGAAGGAATGCCGATACAATGATGAACAGCGGCACTGACATACGTGAGAAACCATCGTAGACCGATACCCACAGACGGTCGGTCTCATTTAGCAGCAGGGATTGCGGTCCGGCCATGTCGGTGGAGCCGGGCGCACCGTAGAAATTCTCGCTCGCGTGGACAAGCATGACAAGAAAGCAGGCCACCACGCGGACATAGTCAAGAAATACGATTCTTTTCATTGGTTTGACAGTAAGGCAAGTGTATGTTTTGTGTTCACAAAGATACAGACAAGAACTTTTATCTCAAAATTTTATCGTGTAAAACTTTCTGATAATTAGCTTATTAACCCGAGATTAACCCTAAATAATCAGCGGATTAACCCATCAGTGCCGGCCATCTGCGGCGCATGTGCGTAAAATTTGGATGACAATTATTGCAGTTTAGAAAATAATACTTAATTTTGCTATGTGAATCACTCTCTCTTCATCTGTTGTCCGCTTTTCGTCACGAAAAAAGTGCCTGTCATAATAAATGCCATGAAGACTGCCCGTCTTTTTTTAATGATACTGTTTGCTGTTGGATCTGTGTTTTCGGCTTTGCGTTCGGAGGCGCACGGTATCCGATTCCGTCATTCAGGAGATCCGATAGACATGCGCACATCCTACGATGTGTTTGCGGAGGGTACACCGTCGTACACAGACAGTATGACGGTCTCGTTCGATATGGCCATATATCCTGACGTCGATCCTATAGCCGGTGTGGGATATGTGATGCGTTTCATAGCCGACGGTGCCAATCGCAGGATATTCAATGTGTATGTGGACTGCCGTGGCGACAATGTGCTTTTCCGTTTCATCGAGGAGAGCAAGAATGTGATCATCTCCCTCCCTGTGGACAAGGATGAGCTTGTGGACAGCCACTGGTTTGATGTGAGTCTGCGCTTTGATCTGCGCGAAGGGATCCTCACCATGAATGTTAACGGTGTGGAGGCCTCCGGCAAGCTCGGACAGATGTCCAATCCGGTGTCGCCGGGGATTGTATTCGGCAAAAGTGACTATTTCATAGATGTCCCCGCCATGGCTATAAATACGCTGGGCGTATCGGGTGGAGGCGACCGGTCATTCACTTTCCCGTTCAATGAGCGGGAGGGGGAGGCGGTGCATGATTCCGCCGGCAAATGCCTGGGGCATGTGGAGAATGCCGTATGGCTCATAAACGAGTCATACAACTGGCGCAAGGTGGCATCCATGGCTTCCTCCAAGCCGGCCGGATCCGTGTTTGACCCGGCGGCGGGTATGCTTTATTATTTCAACAACGATTCGATCTATACACTTGACACCTCGGCAAATGAGGTCAAGGCCATGGCTTTCAGCTCACCGTGTCCCGTGCCTTTGTTTCTGGCAAACAGTTTCATCGATCCCGGTAGCGGACGCCTGTATGTCTACGAAGCCGTGGCGGCTGAGGATGCCAAAGGGGCTCCTACTGTGGCAAGTCTTGATCTGACGGACATGTCGTGGCGCGTGGAGTCCGACAAGGAGCTGGAGATGCAGCTTCACCACCATGATTATATATACTGTCCATCGCATGACAGCCATATCATATTCGGCGGATTCGGCAATATGCTGTTCAGCAACCGCTTCCGGTTCTTCGACATGGACGAGGGCGGATGGAAGATGGCCGATACGCTCACGGGCGACCGCATAGAGCCGCGCTACTTTTCGGCCGTAGGTTACTCGCCCGATACCCACTCGGCCTACGTGTTCGGTGGAATGGGCAATGAGTCCGGCGAACAGATCGTGGGACGCCGGTATTTCTATGACCTCTATCGTGTAGACATCGCCACCAACCATAGTACACGTCTGTGGGAGATGGCTGACGATCTGTCGGGTGTCAACACTGTGCCTGCCCGAGGCATGGTGATGGAGGGCGATACTGCCTTCTGTGTGCTGCGCTATCCCGAGAGTGTTTCTTCGTCCCATCTCAAACTCTACCGTTTCGGTATGGCCGACGGCAGATATGAGGTGCTCGGCGATTCCATCCCCATATGGTCGGACAAGATAACCACCAACGCACACCTTTATTATTGTAGTCGTGAGGGACGTCTGTATGCCGTGGTTCAGGAATCGGAAGATGATATAAGTTCCACTCTTACGGTCTATTCCCTCGCTTACCCTGCTGTGAGCTGCGCCGACTTTTTCGAGGAGGGGCGTGCCGGCGGCATGCGGTGGCTCCGTTGGGTAGTGGCGGCTTTGCTCCTGGTGGGAGGTGCGCTTACGCTCGACCGGTTGAGAAGACGGAAGAAAGATGAGGTTGCCGGCCCTGCACCGCTGACATCTCCGACAGCTCCACGTGTGGCAGAGCCGGCAGCGGCGGTTGCTCCCAACCGTCAGGCGGAGCGTCCCGCCATTGCGGAAAAGAGGGAGAGGAATGCTGTGTATCTTTTCGGCGACTTTTCGGTCTACAGCAAGGAGGGAAGGGACATCACATATATGTTTACAGCCCGCCCGCGCCAGATATTCTGTCTCACGCTCCAGTATAGTGACCGTGAGGGCATATCCTCCAACCGTCTCAGCTCTCTACTGTGGCCCGACAAGGAGAAGGACAAGGTGAAGAATTCCCGCGGTGTGGCCGTCAATCATCTGCGCAAGGTGCTCGCCGAACTTAACGGTGTGGAGCTGCGCTATGATTCCGGTCTGTTCAGCCTCGTCACCACCGGAGAGGATTTCTATTGCGATTATCTCGAGTGCGTGAGACTGCTGGCCGACGAGGAGTCGCTCAGGCAGAACCGCCGCCGTTTTCTCGACATCATAAGCCGTGGCAAATTCCTCAGACGCACGGACGAGCCAGTGTTCGATGAATTCAAGCAACAGGTGGAGGTGCGTCTGGAGGGAGCGATACTCGATGGGATGAAAGATACGTTCAAGGATGGCGACTACACCCTTTCGCTTGAATTTGCCGAGGCAGCTTTCAATATTGATCCTCTCAACGAGACGGCTCTCTCGTATGCCATACGTGCATATCATGCACAGAAGCGGGAGAATGATGCGCGGGCTCTATACCGCCGGTTTGCCGAAGAATATCGCCGTACCACCGGCGAGCATCCGGCCATGGCCTTCGGCGACTATTGGGGATGAGGCTGCCGCCTCGTGAGGGATGAGTGGATATCTGTAATCACATCTTATTATATTATATAATGTGTATGATGTTATATAATGCGTCTGACGGAGAAGCCGTGGGCATGGCAGGGGTATATCAGCCCCGTGGAGCCGTATCCACCGGTTTCCATCTTTGATCCGGGGACGGGGGATCGGGAGGGGTTAGTGTAAAAAAGACACTTTTATTTATGGGGCTTTCAACGGTTTAATTAACCGTTATTTTCAGGTTAATTCATAAGGATTAACACATTTTCTGCCAAATTAACCCCATATTAACCCAAAATCTAATCGCTGACGCTACAAATTTGCAATGTGAGCGGGACGAATCCCCACATTCATCACCTTAATCGAAATGGTCACCGCAGCTCACCTTATTGTAGTCTGGGAACTAATTTTAACCATCATATCATGAAATTGAAAAATTTATTCAAAGCGATTGGACTCACGGCCCTCTTCATGGGAATGGCCACTATGGTGCAATCCTGCTCCGACGATGACAAGAATGGAGGCCCGCTCGAGTTCGGCTCTGTGACGGGTGTGGTGACCGACGAATTTGACGCACCGCTCGAGGGCGTCACCGTCACTAACGATGAGAACGAGACCACGGCTCTCACCGATGCCGCAGGTAAGTTCACAATTGAGAACATATCAGTAGGTTCACATATAATTACATTTTCTAAGGCAGATTATCAGACCGTGAGTGTGACTGTCTACGGCGCTAAGTTCGACAAGAACCGCGTAGCTACAGTAAGTGCTTACATGGAATATGCCGCAGCAAAGATCCGCGGAGTCGTGATTGATTCCAAGGCCGGCGGCGCACCACTCGCGGGAGCAACCGTCAGCGTCAGTGCGTCACAGAGCGTGACCACTGGTGCCGATGGTGCGTATGAGATCTCGAATCTTCCCCTCAAGGACTATACCGTTACATTCGCCAAAACCGGATATACAGCCGTGACACGCAATATTAAGGTGAGCGACTTCACCGATGGTGTCGCCACGCTCGACATAGCCATGGGTGCCACAGAGATTCTCCCCGGACTTACCAAGGACGACATGGAGTTTGCTGACCGCTGGTACTACAACGAATACCGCGGTGGCCGCAACGCCGATGCTTATCCCCACTGGGACTGGGCTTGCAACTATATGTGTACTAACAACTTTGTAGGCGATTGGGAAGAGCAGAACGAGGGTACCACACTCCGCATACGCAACTCAGCCGACGATCAGCGCAACAATCCCGTGGATCTCGAGCACTTCGACTCATTCACCTACGGTCGCAAGCTCATTACAGCTGACAACCATATGATGACCCTCACGCTCCGCACCCACAGCGCCAGCGACGATGCCCCCGCCCACTACGGTGTGCAGGTGATTGACCTCAGCGAGGCTGAGCCCAAGCCCATCCTCATCGGTGGTGTGAAGACTCTCAACTCCGAGCCCTACGTGAACCGCGAGTTCGACCTCAGCGCCTACGACGGCAAGGAGGTTGTGATAGCCATCGGTACATTCCGCGCTCAGACCGGCGACTACTGGAAGCAGCTCGTGCTCCGCACCATCCGCTTCACTCCCTCTTCCATAGGCGATGACCTCTGGTCATGGCTCCCCGGCACACCCGTTGAGGGTCTCGACGGCTGGCAGATGACCATGGAGATGGTACGCTCCACAATGCCCCACACCAAGAACGCATTCACCGGCATGTGCCAGACCGGCGGCAACCGTGACAACTACTTCCCCGGCTACCGCGAGTGGCGTGCTGTCGACCATGTGGCTGCCAACTGGTCCTACATGCCTCTCCAGAAGGATCCCGAAGTGTTCCCCTCCGAGGGCTACCTCATCAAGACAAAGGGTGATGACGCCATCGTGAGCACCAAGCTCCCGCAGAGCTACTTCTACAGCAAGTTCGCCATTGCCGGCGGAAGCAACCGACTCACTCTCACCACACGCAACTTCAGCAGCAACGCCACATTCTTCAAGGTGACAGCCATCACCGAGGACGGCACCGTGACCCACCTCTCGCCCGAGAGCAACACTGCCCGCATGGCCGAGGCCGCAGCCGACGGTTGCTGGAAGTTTGTCCACGAAGCCGGCGACGCCAACCACCCCGACGAGTATGCCAAGTTCGTATACGACCTCTCGGCTTACAATGGCCGCAACGTGGTGATAGCCATAGGCATCTTCAAGGGTGAGGCCAACGGCGATGAGAACAAGCTCGTGCTCCGCGCCATCAATATAGACTGACAGTTATCCCATTGATATCGTAAGATGAGGCCGCGGGCCCCGAGAACCCGCGGCCAAAATCTCCCGAATCAGTCATACCAATCACAATCCATTTAGAAATGTTCAAGATCAAAAGAATACTGCCGGTGATGATCGTCTCCGCCTCTGTGCTCACATGTGCCTGCGGTGACAGCGACAACAAGGGTGACGAGCCCGTGTCGCCCGACAAACCCGGTACCCCCGAGCAGACCGACAATCTCGCCGAGCGCAATCTCAGCCGTGCCATAGAGATGATCGACGCCGCTGTCGACAACTACTTCACAGGTCCTGCTATGTCGCGCTACTACAATCCTTACAACGGCCAGAAGTCCTCCGAGCTCGGCAGCGTGTGGATGTACACCAGCTCCATCGAGGCTGTCAACGCCGCCATGCACTCCATGCAGGCTCTCAAGGAAAAGGGTAGCTCGAAACTCTACGACCAGAACTTCAACCGCTACAAGGAGTTGCTCGCACGTCTTACCGAGGGCGCCGAGTATTACCGCGGATCTTTCACCCTCACGTCCTACACCGGTACCAATACATGGTCGCCCCTCGGAGTGGACCGCGGCACAAGCCCCGGATCGGCCAACACCGAAGGCATACACAATGTATACGACGACCAGATGTGGTTCATCCGCGAGATGATCGAGGCTTATCGTGTGAGCGGCGAGAAGAAGTATCTCGAGAGTGCCGAATATCTCACCGACTATGTGCTCGACGGCTGGGACTGCACGCTCGATGCCTCCGGCAAGGAGAACGGCGGTTTCACCTGGGGCCCGGGCTACATCACCAAGCATGCATGCAGCAACGGACCTATGATAAGCCCCCTCGTATGGCTCCACGAGATCTACAAGGATAGTCCCGATGTCATCACCTATAAGATTATAGACAAGGATAACAAGCGTGTGGAGGTGACACGCCGCAAGGCTGACCGCTACCTCGACATAGCCAAGGCTACCTACGACTGGCAGAAGAGCCATCTGCTCGACCCCGCCACCGGAGTGTACTCCGACATGATGGGTGGCGATGACAGCAACGGTCAGATCCGCTACGAGATGGTGGACGGCGAGCGCTACCGCGCCCACACCCATCTGCGCGACAGGGTAGGGGAGCACTACACTTACAACAGCGGCAGCACCCTCTCGGGTCTGGTAGATCTCTACCGTGTCACCGGCGATGCTTCCTATCTTGCCGATATCAAGGATCTGACCTCAAAGAGCTTCAGCCGTTTCGCCACTCTCGGACAGCAGGTGCCCGGCCACTACTCGTTTGACATCAACGGCTTCCGTCCATGGTTTGACGGCGTGCTCATGAGAGCCTATGTGGAGTCCTATCCCGTATGTCCCGAGGCCGGCAAGTGCGCCGAGGCATTCCAGGACAATCTCGACTATGCCTGGGAGAATTTCCAGTACAAGCATATGCTCCCCACCAGCCTGCTCGTGGGTTGGAACCGCGAGAATACGCGCAATTCCACCGAAGGCATGTTCACCTTCGGCTATGCTGCCGAATATGCGGTGCTCTCACGCTATCAACTGCAGAAATAATCTTAAATTAACACCAATATGAACAAATTACACAGTTTCAAGTGCGGGTTCGCCTGCCTGATGATAGCATTCATCGCGATGCTGTCTCCGGCATTGGCATCGGCACTCCCGACAGTATCCGTCACGGGTACGGTCGTAGACGAGACCGACGAGCCCCTTATCGGAGCCACCGTCTCGGTGAAAAACTCTGACGTGGCCGTAGCTACGGATATGGATGGCCGCTATACGGTCAGTGTACCCGCCGACGGCACACTCGTTTTCTCCTACATTGGCTACACCACCCTTGAGGAGAAAGTAGCCGGACGCACCACCGTCAACGTGAAGATGAGCACCGATGTCAAGATGCTCGACGAGGTAGTCGTGGTGGGCTACGGTGTGCAGCGCCGTGGTTCCGTGACCGGCGCCGTGTCAGGACTCAAGGGCACAGAGATGGTCAAGACCAAGAGCGAGAACCCCCAGAACATGCTCACGGGCCGTATAGCCGGTGTGCGTGTATGGCAGAAGAGCTCCGAGCCCGGTACTTACAGCAACAATATGGATATCCGTGGTCTTGGCGCACCTCTGGTGGTGATCGACGGTATTCCCCGCACAGTCGAGGAGTTCCAGCGTCTCAATGCCGCCGATATCGAGGATATCTCCGTGCTTAAGGACGCTTCCGCAGCTATCTACGGTGTACGTGCCGCCAATGGTGTTCTCCTCGTCACCACCAAGGGTGGTTCGGTAGGCAAGACCTCCGTCACCTACAGCGGATCCTACACCATCCAGAAGCCCAACCGCATGCCCCGTCTGGCCAGCGCCCTCGACGCTATGACCATCTTCAACGAGCAGCGCATGAACAACATCAACGGTGGCGCACCCATCTATACCCCCGAGGTGATGGAGCAGTACCGCAACGGTACCATCACCGCTACTGACTGGAACAACCTCGTGCTTGCCAAGACAGCTCCGCAGACACAGCATGATCTCAGCATCTCCGGTGGCAACGAGCGCACACAGTACTATGTCAGCTTCGGCTACTTCTATCAGGAGGGTATCTTCAAGTCGGGCGACCTTAACTACAATAAGTACAACATCCGCTCCAACGTCTCCAGCAAGATCCTCCGCGGTCTGAAGTTCGACGCCAACATCGCCGGTCTTGCCGACGAGCGCAATACTCCCTGGACAAGCTCGGTGGACCTGATCCGCAACTACTGGGCACAGGGTGTTCTCAACCCCGCCTATGCCGACCCCGAGCAGACCATGCTCAACTACGCAGGCCTTGACCTCGACAAGAACACCGTGGCTATGATGGACGCCGACATTTCCGGCTACCACAAATACCGTCAGAAATATTTCGAGTCGTCAGCCACACTCACATTCGACTTCGGCGAGTACATAGCTCCCCTCAAGGGTCTCACCGCCCGCGGCCTCATCAGCTATGACTACCGTATGGACAACAATGACCACTACCGCAAGGAGTATACCCTCTACCGCTACGATCCCATCTCGCAGTCATACGAGAGCAAGATCTACGGCGAGAGCTCGCCCAGCCATATGAAGCGCGAATTCTACGACAAGTCGCAGGTGCTCTATCAGTTCACCCTCAACTACAACCGCACCTTCAAGGATGTGCACCACGTAGGAGCCCTCATCGGCTTCGAGGCCCAGAACCGCAAGGGCGACAACTTCTATGCCGAGCGCGACCTCGCGTTCTCTATGCCCTACCTCTTCGCAGGTGTGAAGGATGGAGAGATCGGTTCGATGAACTCAGGCAGCAACGACGTCTACGAATATGCCAACAACGCTCTTATCGGCCGTGTGAACTACTCGTTTGCCGACCGCTACCTCCTCGAGGCTCAGTTCCGCTACGACGGATCTTCCAAGTTTGCCAAGGGTCACCGCTGGGGCTTCTTCCCCTCTGTGTCGGCCGGTTGGAGAATCTCCGAGGAGCCTTTCTTCCGCAACTGGGACTACAACGGTCTCGTGAACCAGCTCAAGCTCCGTGCAAGCTACGGTGAGCTTGGTGACGACAGCGGCATTGACTACGAATGGGCCATGGGCTACACCTATCCCTCCACCTCGGGCAATATGGCCAACGGTGACTACAACGGCTACTCGCCCGGCTATGTGTTCGGCGGCAACTTCATCTTCGGAGCATCCCCCAAGGCGCTCCCCAATGTCAACCTTTCGTGGTATAAGTCGAAGACTTTCGACATAGGTGTTGACTTCGAGATGCGCGACGGTATCTTCGGCGCTACCTTCGACTACTTCCACCGCAAGCGTTCCGGCCTCTTCGCCCGCCGCACCGGCGACCTCCCCACCGTGGTAGGTTCCACCGCTCCTCTGGAGAATCTCAACAGCGACTCCCACTTCGGTCTTGAGCTCGAGCTCTCCCACCGCAACCGTGTAGGCAATGTCAACTACAATGTCAAGGGTATGGTCACCGTGACCCGCAACAAATATCTCACAGCCGTTGAGAAGGGTCCCTGGAGCAACTCCTACGACCGCTGGCGCAACGACAACCTCAACGACCGCTACCAGGGCGTGCAGTTCGGCTACACCGGTGCCGGCCGTTTCGAGAGCTGGGAGCAGATCTGGGCCTACAACAAGTATCTCGAGAACAACACCCTCCCCGGCGACTTCATCTATGAGGACTGGAACGGTGACGGCGAGATCAACAGCCTTGACGAACATCCCTATGCCTTCGACCAGACTCCCTGGATGAACTACTCGCTCAACGTCGGCGCACAGTGGCGCGACTGGGACTTCAACATGCTCTGGCAGGGTTCGGCCCTCGGATCCATGAAGTACGAGGAGCCTCTCTACGAGATCTGGGGACAGGGTGGTGTGCTCGAGCAGTTCACCGACCGCTGGCACCCCGAGGATCCCACTGCCGATCCATGGGATCCATCCGTCAAGTGGATAGGTGGACACTATGCCTACACCGGCCGCTACGCCAAGGGCGACTCCGAGTACAACCGCGTGAGCACCGACTACCTGCGTCTGAAGAGCATCGAGCTCGGCTATACCATACCGCGCCACATCACCCGCGCGCTCGCCATCCGTCTCTACTTCAACGCCTACAACCTCCTGACCTTCACCAATGTCAAGTTTGTTGACCCCGAGCACCCCGACTCCGAACTGGGCCGTATGTACCCGCTCAACAAGACCTTCACATTCGGTCTCAACGTCTCCTTCTAATCACTAAGCAACAACACATTATCATATATGAAAAAGATAATTGCATCGGCTATTCTCGGACTGGCGCTGCTCAACTCCTGCCAGGACATGGATATCCCTCCCAAAAATATAATCACCCCCGACGACCTGCTCACAAGCGAGTCGGGCATGGAGATCTACATGGCCCGCCTGTACAGCTACATGCCTTTCGAGGACTTCAAATATCGCCACGACGAGGGCCTCAACCGTCAGGGCTGGCTCGCCGGATTCGGCTGGGACGGCACCGGCGAGACTCTCAACCGCGACGGCCTCTGCCGCTCGTTCACCGGCGAGAGCAATCCCTACTGGGGTGAGGCGTTCACCACTCTCCACGATGTGAACTTCCTCATCGAGACACTCCCCGACTACAAGGACAACTTTGCCGAGATTACCTACAACCACTACCTCGGCGAGGCTTACTTCGTGAGAGCGTCGGTGTTCTACGCCATGGCCCGCCGCTTCGGCGGTGTGCCTCTGGTCACCAAGGTGATCAACTATCCCGCCGAGAGCGATGTACTCGAGGTGCCCCGCGCTAGCGAGGAGGAGACATGGGATCAGGTGCTCGCCGACTTCCAGATGGCTGCCGACCTCATGATGACCAAGAGCCCCAAGAGCGGATATGCCAACAGGTATGTGGCGCTCTCCTACAAGTCGCAGGCCGCACTCTATGCCGGCTCGGTGGCAAAGTATAACGAGACTGTCACCGGCCGTCTCACCGGCCTCGGCGCCAAGACCGGCGTCCGTGTGATGGGCTTCGACGAGAACCGTTGGGAGAATGCCTCCAAGCGTTACTTCACCGAGGCATACAAGGCTGCCATGGAGGTGATCAACGAGGGTGGCTACTCGCTCTACAAGGCCAAGTGGGCCGCTAATGATCCCCAGGCCATGGTGACCAACCTCCGCGACATGCTCACCGACCTGTCGAGCCCCGAGAACATCTTCGTGCGTGAGTATCTCTATCCCACCTCATGCCACGCTCTCGACGCCTACAACCTCCCCCGTGGTTTCGGCGCTCCCCTCTGCGCAGGAATGTGCATCACCGAGGACTTCTGCGAGCTCTTCGACGGATTTGACCGATACCCCGACGGCACCATCAAGGTGACCACCGGCAACACCAACACCGAGGGCGAGTACATCATGTATGACACCCCCGACGGTATCTATGCCAATGCCGAGCCCCGTCTGAAGGCTTATGCCATCCTCCCCGGCGACCGTTTCAAGGGCAAGGATATCGAGATCCGCGCCGGCATCTACACCGGTTCCACTCCCATCAAGCCCCTTTTTGACAATTATTCCTACGCCAACGCCTTCAACCCCAAGTATCAGCATCTTGACATCGCCAATGGCGACGACAAGACCCTCTGGCTCGCTGCCAAACCGCTCGACCTCGGTCAGCAGTTCGCAGTCCCCGTCACCCTTCCCGACGGAACCGTGATGAACGCCGCAGGCGAGCAGGGCCCTGTGTATGACGACGGCGGTTGCGCCATGACCGGCATCTACTGCCGCAAGTGGCTCAACGAGGATCCCTCCTTCGATGTATCCGGCGAGGGTGACTCCGACCAGCACTTCATCCTGATGCGCTACGCCCAGGTGCTCCTCAACGCAGCCGAGGCCGCAGTGGAGCTCTCCATGGCCGGTGTGGCCTCGCCCGACGGCAGCAACATGCTCGAGGTGGCCACCACAGCGATCAACGACATCCGCGAGCGTGCCGGTGCTGTGCTTCTCACCTCCCAGCTCAAGGGCGACGAGCAGAGCCGCAACATTGTCCGCAAGGAGCGCCGCAAGGAGCTCGCCTTCGAGCACCTCTCCAAGTGGGACATACGTCGCTGGCGTGTGCAGCACTATGAGGGTCGCGACGGATTCTGGGGCGAGACCCGCGACAAGAACCACTTCAGCGACCAGCAGAACTATCGCTTCCGCGGCATCTATCCCTTCTACTCAGCCCAGGATGGCAAGTACTTCTTCGATATCCACTACCAGTGGATGGCCGACAAGACCTTCTCCTACTCGGTGCTCGACTACTATTTCGAGATCCCCGGCGGCGAGGTGGCCAAGAGCAAGTATATCGACCAGCAGCCCAACCGCTGATCCCACTCTCACCTAATAACTTTAAATTTAGACAGATGAAACTCAAATTATATGCTGTTATCGGAGCAGTGTTGATGCTCAGCTCCTGCGATGTCTTCAAAGTGGACAACTACGATGAGCCCGACTGCACACTGCAGGGCACCGTGGTAGATGCCGCAACAGGTGCGCCTGTGCTCACCGACCAGGGCAGCGAGGGTATCCGCGTCCGCCTCACCGAGCTCAGCTGGGGCGACAACGTCCAGCACAACCCCGACTTCTTCTGCATGTCGGACGGTTCCTTCCGCAACACCAAACTCTTCAAGGGTGAGTACTACTGCCGTTTCGACGGTCCGTTCATCCCCCTTGTGCGCGAGACATCCAATGGCACTCCTCTCGCCGACGAGTGCCCCGTCATCAACCTCAGCGGCACCAAGACTCTCGAGATCAAGGTACAGCCTTTCCTCAACGTAAGGTTCGATGGTGATCCCGTGGTGAGCAACGGTGTCATCAAGGCCAAGGTGGTGGTGGACCGCGGAGTATCCACCGACGAGTTCCGCTCCAAGATCCAGCCTATGGGCGACTGGGACGAGGCTTACATGAACATGACCGACATCCAGCTCTTTGTCAGCTACTCGCCTGCGGTAGGCTACCGTGCACGCGACGACCGCTGGAGCAACAAGATAGAGTATAGCAGCGATGCCTTCAACGATCTCTTCGGTAAGCCCGTCACCATCTCCTCGCAGGGTGAGATCCCCTCGGGCCGCAAGGTGTTTGTGCGTGCGGCCGCCCGCATCAACTATGACACCCCCCGTGGCTCCGGCACACGCCGCTGGAACTACAGCGAGCCCATGGAGGTCATGATCCCCTGAGGTTTCCATTGACTGAACCATATTACTAACATTTTTCACCGACGGCATCCCTCCGTCCCTATCATGGGGCGGGGGGAGAGGCCACCGGCGATACCTTCCCCATACCAATACCAAAGATGAACCGATCATACAGAACAATACTCAACGGTCTGGCCGTCATGGCTATCGCTCTTCCTGCCACAGCAATGGCCGACAGTGATGTCAAGACCACATTCCAGTCGTCGCGCGAGTGGCGCCCGTCCATCGACAACCGTGCCGATGCCGTCATGGTGTACGGCGTGGGCGGAAATCCTTCCGACAATTCAAAGAGAATCTCGTTTGAGGACAGGGTTGACTCCTGGAAGCAGCGCGGCTACACCGTCCACTTCATGACCGGCATAGCATGGGGCGAGTATCAGGATTATTTCACCGGCAAGTGGGATGGCAGATGGCATCTCGACGAAGGTCAGGTGACACAGCGTGGCGACACTATCTGGCATGGCCACATGGTGCCCTACATCGTCCCCTCGCAGAACTTCCTCAACTATCTTAAGGAACGCCACATCAAGCGTGTCATTGATGCCGGCATAGACGCCATATTTATGGAAGAGCCCGAATTCTGGGCACGCGGCGGCTACAGCGATTCATTCAAGAAGGAATGGAAAGACTACTACGGATTTGACTGGCGCCCGCAGCACGAGTCTCCCGAAAACACCTATCTCTCCAACAAACTCAAGTATCATCTCTATTACCGTGCTCTCAACGAGATTTTCACCTTCGCCAAGGAGTACGGCAAGACCAAGGGGATGGATGTGAAATGCTACGTCCCCACACATTCACTTGTCAACTATTCGCAGTGGCAGATAGTGAGCCCTGAGGCAAGCCTCGCCTCGCTGCCCTGTGTCGACGGATATATCGCCCAGGTGTGGACCGGCACCTCGCGCGAACCCAACTACTACAACGGCGTGGCCCGCGAGCGTGTGTTCGAGACCGCCTATCTTGAATATGGCTCCATGGAGTCGATGACGGCTCCCACAGGTCGCAAGATGTTCTTCCTCACCGATCCCATCGAGGACCGTGCCAAGGACTGGGACGACTACAAGCGCAACTATCAGGCCACCTTCGTGGCACAGCTGCTCTACCCCAACATCGCCGACTATGAGGTGATGCCCTGGCCCGAACGTATCTACGAAGGTCTCTACAAGGTCAGCGCCGCCAGCGACAGCATGGCCCGCATCCCCCGCTTCTACTCCACACAGATGCAGGTGATGATCAATGCGCTCAACTCCATGCCTCTTTCCGCCAACCGTGTGAGCGGAAGCAACGGCATAAGCGTGCTGATGTCCAATTCGCTCATGTTCCAGCGCTTCCCTCTCCATGAGGGATACGATGATCCCCAGCTTGCCAACTTCTACGGTCAGGCCATCCCCTTCATCAAGCGCGGTGTGCCCGTGCGCACGGCCCATATCGAGAATCTCGCCTATCCCGGCACTCTCGCCGATACCAAGGTGCTGCTCATGACCTATGCCAACATGAAGCCCCTCGACCCCGAGGCCCATACCCATCTCGCCGAATGGGTGAAAAAGGGTGGTGTCCTCGTGTTCAGCGGCTCGGACAAGGATCCGTTCCAGAGCGTGCGCGAGTGGTGGAACACCGGCGACAACAGCTATCCCACACCCTCGGCCCATCTGTTTGGCCTCATGGATATCCCTGCTGATGCACCTGCGGGTGAATACAAGTATGGCAAGGGCACTGTATGTGTGATACGCACCGACCCCAAGGACTATATACTCAATCCCGGTGGCGACGCCGACTTCGTATCGGCCGTGGAGCGTCTCTACTCCCGCAATGCCAAGGCCGGCAAGCTCATGTACAAGAACAATTTCCACCTTGAGCGCGGTGCCTACAATGTGGTGGCTGTTGTTGACGAGAGCGTGAGCAACGGAGGCTACGAACTCCGCGGCAAGCTCATAGATCTCTTCGACCCCAACCTCCCGGTGGTCAACTACAAGCGGGTGTCGCCCGGCGAGCAGTCGCTCACGCTCGACATCGACCGTCTGGAGTCCCGCCGCCCGCAGGTGCTCGCCTCGGCCAGCCGCGTGTCACACGAGGAGATCGGCAAGAAGAGCTACAGCTACGTGGCCAAGAGTCCCGCTGAGACCCACAACGTATCGCGTGTGCTCCTGCCGCGTCAGCCCAAGAGCGTGAAGATCGGAGGCAAGGAGTGCCTCGATGCCTCGCGCTGGGACAAGTGGAGCAAGACGTATCTCGCCGAGTTCGAGAACTCACCCGAGGGTGTCGACGTGAGATTCGAATGGTAATATCAACGCAACAATAATAATATAGTAACACAAAATAATCATCATGAACAAACTTATTCTATCGGCTCTGGTCGCACCGTGCCTCTTCTCCTGCAGCGGCACGCACGACTCCGCCCGTGAAGTGATAAAGAACGAGCTCCGAGCTCCTGCCTATCCGCTTGTGACCATCGACCCCTATACGAGCGCATGGTCAGCTGCCGATCACCTTTATGATGCCCCCGTCACACACTGGACCGCCAAGGACTTCCCCTTCATCGGCGTGCTCAAGGTTGACGGTGTGCCCTACCGTTTCATGGGCACCGAGGAGCTCGACATGAAACCCCTCGTCCCCACTTCCGAGCAGGCCGACTGGACAGGCCGCTGGACCACTGAGAAACCCGCCGGCGACTGGACTGCCGACAACTACAACGACTCCTCATGGAAAGAGGACCGCGGTGCCTTCGGTACCATGGAGAACGAGCCTACGGCCAAGACCCAGTGGGGCACACGCAACATATGGGTGCGCCGCCACATCGACGTCAAGGAGAATATAGCCGACCTCCCCGTATTCCTCGAGTTTTCCAACGATGACGACGCTATCTTCTACATCAACGGTGTGGAGATCTACAACACAGGCTCGCGCTGCAACAAGAACAAGATCGTCAAACTTGGCGATGCCGCCCGCGCCGCTCTCCGTCCCGGTGAGAATGTGATCGCCGCCGAGTGCGTCAACCCTGTGGGCAACGGTCTGCTTGACTTCGGTCTCCTCGTGCCCAAGGATCTCAACGCTGTGTTCGACCGCACCGCCGTGCAGACATCGGCCGACGTACAGGCCACACAGACCCACTACACCTTCACTTGCGGTGAGGTGGATCTGGCTCTCGACTTCAGCGCCCCCCTCTTCCTCGACGACAAGAACTACGACCTCCTGAGCCGTCCAGTCAACTATGTGAGCTACGACGTCACCTCCAACGACGGCAAGGCCCACGACATAGAGATCTATTTCGAGGCCTCACCCCGTTGGGCCCTCGACCAGCCCTACCAGGCATCCGTGAGCGAGGCCTACGAGAAAGACGGCCTTGCATATCTCAAGACCGGAAGCCTGGAGCAGGCCATCCTCGCCAAGCGTGGCGACCATGTGCGCATCGACTGGGGCTACTTCTACATGGTAGCTCCCAAGGCCGAGGTTGAGTACGGTGTTGGCGCAAGCTCCGATCTGCGTGCCAATTTCGCCGCCGGCAAGAGCATAGCCGTATCCAAGAAGGGCGAGAACGACAAGGGCAACCTTGCTCTCGTGCGTGATTTCGGCAAGGTGAAGGACGCCGACGGACACATCATGGTGGGCTACGATGACATCTACTCCATACAGTACTTCGGCGAGAACCTCCGTCCCTACTGGAACCGCAAGGGCGACAAGACCATCGAGTCGCAGTTCGAGGCCGCCGAGAGCGAGTATGCTTCGCTCATCGATCGCTGCTACGCCTTCGACAAAAAACTCATGACCGACGCTGCCGCTGCCGGTGGCAAGAATTATGCCGAGCTTCTCGCCCTTGCCTACCGTCAGGCCATAGCCGCCCACAAACTTGTGGAGAGCCCCGCCGGCGAACTCATGTTCTTCTCCAAGGAGAATGACAGCAACGGCTCCATCGGCACCGTGGACATCACCTATCCCACAGCGCCCATGATGCTCTACTACAATCCCGAGCTTGCCAAGGCTCTCATGAACCACATCTTTGACTACAGCGAGAGCGGTCGTTGGAACAAGCCCTTCCCCGCCCACGATGTAGGCACTTATCCCCAGGCCAACGGCCAGACCTACGGTGGCGACATGCCCATCGAGGAGGGTGGCAACATGCTTATCATCACCGCTGCCGTGTGTGACCGCGAGGGCAACGCTGACTATGCCGCCAAGCATTGGGATTCGCTCACTACCTGGACCGACTACCTCGTGGAATATGGTCTCGACCCCGAGAACCAGCTCTGCACCGACGACTTCGCCGGCCACTTCGCCCACAATGTCAACCTCTCCGCCAAGGCTATCATGGGTATAGCCTCCTACGCCCGTATGGCCGAGACGCTCGGCAAGAAGGATGTGGCCGAGAAGTACAATGCCATTGCCCGCGACTATGCAGCCAAATGGAAGCAGATGGCCGCCGACGGTGATCACTACCGCCTCACATTCGACAAGGAGGGCACATGGAGCCAGAAGTACAACATCGTATGGGACAAGCTCCTTGGCTTCAACATCTTCGACAAGGATATCATCCCCACCGAGATAAGCTATTATCTTACCAAGCAGAACGAGTACGGACTTCCTCTGGACAACCGCGAGGCATACACCAAGACCGACTGGGTGCTCTGGACAGCCACAATGGCCGAGAACCCCGAGGACTTCAAGGCCATCGTGGATCCCATCCACAAGTTCTACAACGAGACTATGGATCGTGTACCTATGTCCGACTGGACATGGACTGACAAGAACAACCGCCGTGGCTTCATGACCCGCGCCGTTGTGGGCGGTCTGTTCATCAAGATGCTTGATAATAAGGACAACATGTAAGATTGAACAATGAAGAAGCGATATCTCACCTCCGCAGTCATTGCACTGGTGGCCTCCATGGCCACCAATGTGATGGCCGTGGAATCACCGGTCGACTATGTGAGCACGCTTGTAGGATCGCAGTCCAAGCACTCCCTCTCCACCGGCAACACCTATCCCGCCATCGCGCTCCCCTGGGGCATGAACTTCTGGACACCCCAGACCGGCAAGATGGGCGACGGATGGGCCTATACCTATGATGCTGACAAGATACGCGGTTTCAAGCAGACCCACCAGCCCAGCCCGTGGATCAACGACTACGCGCAGTTTGTCATAATGCCCGTCACCGGCAAGCCCGTGTTTGGCGAGGATGAGCGCGCAAGCTGGTTCTCCCACAAGGCTGAGGTGGCTACTCCCTACTATTACCGCGCCTATCTCGCCGACCACGATGTGGTGACCGAGATCACACCCACCGAGCGTGCTGCCATCTTCAGGATGACATTCCCCGAGACTGACCATTCGTATGTAGTGGTCGATGCCCTCGACAATGGTTCGTCAGTCACGGTCATCCCCTCCGAGAACAAGATTGTGGGCTACACTACCAAGAACAACGGCGGTGTTCCCGACAATTTCCGCAACTATTTCGTGATAGTTTTCGACAAGCCCTTCACCTACACGGCATCCGTGGCCGACGGCAAGATGGACACCGGCCGTCTCTCGGCCGAGACCGACCATGCAGGAGCTGTGATAGGATTCCCTACACGTCGTGGCGAGGTGGTCAATGCCCGTGTGGCTTCGTCGTTCATCAGCCCCGAGCAGGCCGAGATCAACCTTCGCGAGCTTGGTGGCGATGATTTCGACACCGTGAAGGAGAAAGGCCGCCGCATATGGAATGAGACCCTCGGCCGTGTGGAAGTCAATGATACCGACATAGACCGCCTGCGCACGTTCTATTCCTGCCTCTACCGCTCTGTGCTCTTCCCCCGCAGCTTCTATGAGATCGATGCGCAGGGCAATGTGGTGCACTACAGTCCCTACAACGGAAAGGTACTCCCGGGCTACATGTTCACCGACACCGGCTTCTGGGATACATTCCGCTGCCTGTTCCCCTTCCTCAACCTCATGTATCCCTCCATGAACGTCAAGATGCAGGAGGGACTCGCCAATGCCTACAAGGAGAGCGGATTCCTGCCGGAGTGGGCCAGTCCCGGTCACCGCGGCTGTATGGTGGGCAACAATTCCGCATCGGTAGTGGCCGATGCCTGGCTCAAAGGGCTTTCGGGCTACGACATCGAGACCCTCTGGGAGGCAGTGACCCACGGTGCGCATGCCGTCCACCCCTCAGTACCCTCCACCGGGCGTCTCGGACATGAGTACTACGACAAGCTCGGTTATGTGCCCTACAATGTGGGTATAAAGGAGAACGCCGCACGCACCCTCGAGTATGCTTACGATGACTGGTGTATCTACAAACTCGGCAAGGCTCTCGGCCGTCCCGCCAAGGAGATCAAGCCCTACGCGAAGAGAGCGCTCAACTACCGTAATATCTACGATGCCGAGAATAAGCTCATGCGTGGCCGCAACGAGAACGGTGAGTTCCAGGCTCCGTTCAATCCTCTTAAGTGGGGCGATGCTTTCACCGAGGGCAACAGCTGGCACTACTCATGGTCGGTGTTCCATGACCCACAGGGTCTCATCGACCTCATGGGCGGACGTGACGAGTTCAACCATATGATGGACTCCGTGATGAACGTGCCCCCGGTGTTCGACGAGAGCTATTACGGCAGCGTCATCCACGAGATCCGTGAGATGCAGATCATGAACATGGGCAACTATGCGCATGGCAACCAGCCCGTGCAGCACATGCTCTATCTCTACAACTATTCCGGACAGCCCTGGAAGACCCAGTACTGGGTGAGGGACGTGATGGACAAGATGTACTTCCCCACGCCCGACGGTTACTGCGGCGATGAGGACAATGGTCAGACTTCGGCATGGTACGTTTTCTCGGCCATGGGCTTCTATCCCGTGTGTCCCGGCTCTGACCAGTACATCCTCGGCACACCCTGTTTCCGCGACATGACACTCCATCTCGAGAACGGCAACAAAGTGCACCTCTCCGCTCCCGCCAACAGCCGTGCCAACCGCTATGTCGACTCCGTCATGCTCAACGGTGCTCCCCACAAGCGCAACTATTTCACGCACAAGGAGCTGACCGATGGCGCACACGTCACATACGCAATGTCGGCCGAGCCTAACACTGAGCGTGGCACTGATCCGTCGGCCTACCCCTATTCATTCTCAAGCGAACTCAATGAACTCGGACTGAAATGAACCGGATATTCAGATACATGAGTGCGGCGGCTGTCGTCGCCGCACTCTCCGGAACCACTACGGCTGCATATGCCTCGTCTGTTCCGGTCCCGGCAGCCGAAAAATGTGCCGCCGATGCCATCAAGGGTGACAATCGTCCCGAGCTCAAGGACCGCCTCTTCCGCTCCAAAGCGGTCGAGAAGGAGATCAAACGCGTCCGCAAGATGCTCCGTAACCCGAAGCTCGCATGGATGTTTGCCAACTGCTTCCCCAACACGCTCGATACCACCGTGCATTTTCGCCATGGTGCCGACGGCGAGCCTGATACATTCGTCTACACCGGCGACATCCACGCCATGTGGCTGCGCGACTCCGGTGCGCAGGTGTGGCCCTATGTGCAGCTGGCCAATTCCGATCCCGAGCTTAAGGAGATGCTGGCCGGCGTGATCCTGCGCCAGTTCAAGTGCATCAACATCGACCCCTATGCCAACGCTTTCAATGACGGTGCCATTCCTGACGGACACTGGATGAGCGACATGACCGACATGAAGCCCGAACTCCATGAGCGCAAATGGGAGATCGACTCACTTTGCTATCCCATCCGTCTGGCATATCAGTACTGGCTTGAGACGGGCGATGACAGCATATTCGGTGAAGAATGGCTCGCTGCCATCTCCAATATCCTCGCCACATTCCGTGCGCAGCAGCGCAAGGATGGCAATGGATCCTACCGATTCCAGCGTGTCACTGAGCGTGCTCTCGACACGATGACCAACGATGGTCTCGGCAATCCCGTGAAGCCTGTCGGCCTGATCGCTTCGGCATTCCGTCCGTCCGACGACGCCACTACACTGCAATTCCTCGTGCCATCCAACTTCTTTGCGGTGACAAGTCTCCGCAAAGCGGCCGATGTGCTCACCAAAGTGAACCGCAACGAGGCTCTCGCAGCCGAGTGCACGGCTCTTGCCGATGAGGTGGAGACCGCTCTGCACAAATATGCCGTGTACAATCATCCCGAATACGGCCCCATGTATGCCTTCGAGGTTGACGGCTTCGGCAATCATCTCCTCATGGATGATGCCAACGTGCCCAGCCTCATAGCCATGCCTTATCTCGGCGATGTGGCGGTGGACGATCCCGTGTATCAGAACACCCGCCGCTTCGTGTGGAGCGGTGACAACCCCTACTTCTTCAAAGGCACCGCCGGCGAGGGTATAGGCGGACCGCATGTGGGTTACGACATGATCTGGCCCATGAGTATCATGATGAAGGCGTTCACGTCCACCGACGATGACGAGATCCGCGACTGTCTGCGCATGCTCCTGTCCACCGATGCCGGCACCGGATTCATGCACGAGTCCTTCCATAAGGATGATCCCGCCAACTTCACGCGTCCATGGTTCGCATGGCAGAACACACTCTTCGGCGAGCTGATACTCAAACTCGTCAACGAGGGCAAAATAGACCTTCTTAACAGCATATAGAGTAATTTTTATTAGGTAGAAGCCTGTTTCAGGAACCGTGACGGATCCTGAAACAGGCTTTTTGTCTTTAGAAATTCGATTAAAGTTACCCGGAGGTGCGGACGAAGCGGCTGATACGCTCATTGACTATACGGAGGTAGTTGCGTTTCATCTTTTCAGTGAGATAGCTGCGGTCTATCAGCTGTCGGGCTTCATCGGGCAACGTCATGAATCGGTCGAGTATTTTGTTGACACGCATGTTGACTAATCCGATTTTAGTGGCGAATTTCTCGAAGTCGAGCCGGCATGGGTGACCGGTTCTATCATACACATCGCTCTTTTCAATAACTTGTGACAGACCACCGTCAAGCCCGAGGTCATCACCGTCAACGTGAAGACTGGTGTTCAATAGGTCATACGCTGGAGCGAGTCTGTAATCCTGACCATCAAGAATTAACGAGAAATTTTTGAAATGAGCGTCACCGTTGGCATATATGTAGTTGAATACCACAAGCGTGAAGAATTGCTCCATATCCACCATCCAGGCAGCGACATTGCTACGGATGGCTTTCGCAATATCTTCATAACAGCCGTGGTATTTGAACTGCTTTCCGGCCAGCTGCTCATTTCTGCCGACCAATGAAGCGAAGTCTTCCATCGGTATTTTATTGCCGTCCGGCAATATATCGAATCGTCGGGTGATGTATACGGCTTGACCATCGGGTGTGAAACACAATCCGTTGCTTGCAGTCCGAATTCCATATACCTGTGAGGCAATCTGCATGGTCAGATGTTCATTGGCCGGAATCTGTTTACGGTCGCGCAGGGTCTTATCCCATGGAGCCGGTTTAAGAATATGGGTGGAACGTTCGCCATCCTGCGCAATGCTGATCATCCCATTATCTACTACGGCCGGAAACTTCTCCTGTACTCCTGAAACGGATATACGGTGCATTGCCTCAACAATCCTTCCGGTATTCCGAAACTCGTCAATGTTGAACTCCAATATCGGTGATACCTTGGTGGCTCCAAACAACAGCTTGGAGGCCTTTCGACTATATGTGTCAAGTCCCTCATGAAGAGAAGACGGGCAATTCTTTATCTCAATCATGGCTTGAGGTTCTAATGTTGACGGCTCCTATGAAATCCTTATCAGCCATGGCTGACAGAATTCCGAAAAAATCTCTATCATCAATTCTGAGTGTCCGGCAAATCACGCCACGGTTTGCCCCTTCAGGAATCATATTGGAGAAAAACGGGAATAGCATATCCGATTCAAAAACAGCCTCTTGTTTTGGCAAAGTTACAGAAATCGGAGGTAAGTCCGATGAAATATATACCGGCTCATATTTGAATGTATAATTTGCTCCCAGATTTATCTCAGTCAAGACTCCGGCCTTGGTATCATTATAATAAACGTCAAGTTTTCTCACGGTCAATCAGGATTAAACAGTTTTGCGTACACGGTATTCAATCTCGATTCCAAGTACGTCAAGAATTTTCTTGATGGTGCTTAGTGACGGATTACCTTGGCCACGCTCAATATCCTTGACTGTTGCCACACCGACCTGCGCCATCTCAGCCAGATCTTGCTGAGTCAGCGAAAGCACTTCGCGCCTCTCTTTCATTAAATCTCTCAGTTCCATAGTCTGACATACTATACTTTTCGGCAAAGATAATCATAAAATCAACTCCTGACAAATAAAAGTACAAAATAATATACTTATTTGTGGGGCATTCTAAAGAGTTACAAGAAAGCGAATGTTTAGTATGATATATCATACCTGTTTGTGGAGTGGGCTTTTTGCATGTGTGGCAATTTTGCCGCGTGGAATTATTTACTTAATTTTGTCGGTTGATGGATAATGCAGTCGATTCAAACAAGCGGTTGGCCCGGAACACGCTCATCCTCTATGTGAGAATGGGGGTGATGATGGTGATAGGTTTTTTCACCGCCCGAATCACGCTCTCTGCCCTCGGGGTGGAGAATTATGGCATCTACAATGTTGTGGGTGGCCTCGTGAGCATGTTCTCGCTCATATCCACATCGCTTTCGTCATCGATAGCCCGATTCCTCACATATGGTCTCGGCAAGGGCGACATGACCGAGCTGCGGCGCGTGTATAGCGTTAGCCTTGCCATACAGATCATACTTGCTCTTGTGATCGTGGCCTGTGCGGAGACGGTGGGACTATGGTTCCTCAATCATAAGCTCGTCATCCCTCCTGACCGTATGTATGCGGCCAATGTCGTGTTTCAGCTGTCGCTCCTGTCATTCGTTATGAGCCTGCTCTCCACACCGTTCAACGCCATGATCATAGCCCACGAGAAGATGAGCGCGTTTGCCTATATGACTCTTTTCGAGGCAGGAGTGAAACTTTTGATTGTCATCGTGTTGCTTTACGTGCCAGGCGACAAGCTGATACTCTATGCCATACTGCTGTCGTTCATGGGACTGGCCACTCTGGCGCTTTACTGTTGGTATTGCCGTTCACGCTTCGAGGAGTGTCGCTTCATGGTGGTGAGGGATAGGAATATGTACGGGCGCATATTCTCCTTTGCGGGTTGGAATTTCATAGGATGCACAGCCGCGCTGATGAATGACCAGGGCATAAATATAATGCTCAACATGTTCTTCGGTCCGATCGTGAATACAGGGCGTGGCATAGGCAATCAGATCAATGCGATACTCAGCCAGTTCAGCGGCAACTTCATGACCGCTCTCAACCCGCAGATCACCAAGAATTTTGCAGGCAATAATTTCGAGCGGACATATACGCTCATATTCAAGGGCACGAAACTCTCCTATTTCCTCTTCCTTATCATATCCATCCCCGTGCTGCTCGAGACTCCACGTGTGCTTGCCATATGGCTCGGGCAGATTCCTGACTATTCGGTAGGTTTCGCACGTCTCACCATCATACTGTCGTTGGTCAACTCTCTCTCAAACACACTGATCAACGCGCAGCTCGCCACAGGCCGCATACGTAATTACCAGATAGTGGTCGGCGGCACGCTGCTGCTCAATCTTCCGGTGTCCTACCTGTTTCTGCGTGCCGGCTGCGCTCCGGCCGTTACTGTGGCCGTAGCCATATTCATATCGCAGATCTGCATGTTCCTGCGTCTGTGGTTCCTGCGCTCCATGATGGGGCTTCCCATGAGGGCATTCATCCGTGAGGTATATCTGCGGGTGCTCATGGTCACGGCGTTGTCGCTCCTGCTCCCTGCCGCCGCATATATTTTCATGGACTCCTCGCTGATGCGGTTCATGGTGATATCCGTGCTCGCTTTTGTCTCCACGGTCGTGACCGCATGGTTCGTGGGGTGCGATGCATCGGAGAGGGCGATGCTCCGTAACGCTTTTCATCAAATCAGACAAAAACTCCTCAGGTCATGATCCATATAGAAGACAAAGCCGATTGTTGCGGTTGCACGGCCTGCGAGGCCATATGTGGCCATGATGCCATCACTATGAGCCGCGATGACCAGGGATTCGTCTATCCTGTGGTCGATGAGTCCCGGTGTGTCGGATGCTCGCTGTGCGACAGGGTATGCCCCATGATCACCCCCCCTGCGCCGGCTTGCAAGGAGTGGGAACAGAGGTATTACGGTATGCGTCTGCGCGACAGTGAGGCCCTCGGCCGTAGCCAGAGCGGCGGTGCGTTTCAGGCTCTCGCGCGTGCCATGGTGGAGCGTGGGGGAGTTGTCTACGGGGTGGCCTTCGGCTCTGATCTGTCTGTGCGTCATGTACGGGTGGATGATATGGATGCTCTGCCGGCGCTCTACGGAAGCAAGTATGTGCAGAGCGACATGGATGGCATATACCGCGATGTGATCAGCGACCTGCGTGAGGGTAGGGAAGTACTGTTCTCCGGAGTCGGGTGCCAGGTGGCCGGCCTTGTGTCCTTGTGCCGCCTGCGCAGAGTGGACACATCGCGTCTGCTCACAGTGGATCTGATCTGTTTCGGTGTGCCGGGACCCGGATATTGGAGCGATTATCTCGCATCTCTCCGCAGGAAGTACGGCGAGCCCGTCAGGCTTTTCTTTTTCCGCGATAAGGCGGCCAACGGATGGAGCTCATCGCAAAGCTCCTTTGTGCTCGAGTCGGGCAGAAGGATCGTGCCTAAACGCAACTTTTACTATCAGATCCTTTTCAGACGATCCTGTAGCCGCTGTCCGTTCAAAGGTTTTGAGAGATGTTCTGACATTACAGTGGGCGATTTCTGGGGAATAGGAGATATACGCCCGGACTGGAAGGCGGACGACCGTGGAGTGTCGCTCGTGCTCGTCAACACCCCTGCCGGTGCAAAGGCTTTTGATTCAGTCAAGGATGAATTCGAATATTTTTCCACTGACCGGGAGGGATGCATACAGGAGCAGCTCACTGTTGCGGAGCCTCTTCACCCCTGGAAGGACCGCTGGGAAAGGAAATATGCCTCCGGCGGATTCTGGAAGGCCACACGATCTCTGGACGTGCTCATTGACCATGGCCCGCTTGTGAGCTTGATGTTCAGAATAAAGAATAAGTTAAGAAACATGTTCGGAAGATGAGGATAGCTGTTGTAAGTCTCAAGGTCAATGCCAACTACGGAGGCCTTCTGCAGGCATGGGCCATGCAGCAGGTGTTAAGACGCATGGGCCACGAGCCGGTGCTGATCGACACCCCCGGTCTGCGTCCGCTGCCGCTGCTGACACGGCTGTGGCTCTATCCGTGGCGTGCGTTCCGGAAATATGTGTGCCGCAGCGGTGTCGACATCCGCAGGGAGAGTTATATCTACAATGTGTGGAGATTGAGGATGGAGGGCGTGGCTCCGTTTATCAGCACTAATCTTGCTGTCAGGACCGTTCGTTCGCTTGATGAGCTTTCGGAGGGTGAATACGATGCTGTAGTGTTCGGGAGCGATCAGGTGTGGCGTCCATGCTACTTCAGGAAATCGTTTGGAGATATGCGACATGCTTTCGGATGGTTCGCACGTGAATGGCCCGATATAAGGCTGCTGTCATATGCAGCCTCTTTCGGCATAGGTTCGCTTGAGGAATATACCGGGGGTGAGCTCGAGGATATCCGACGTATGTTGCCACGGTTCACGGGAGTATCCGTGAGGGAACGGTCAGGAGTGGACCTGTGTGGATCACTCGGAGTGACTGACGCCATGCATGTGCTCGACCCGACACTGCTGCTTGACAAGACCGACTACGTTCCGATGGCCGACAAGTCAGTGTCGCGCCAAGGGGTCATGGTATATCTGCTTGATGATACCGAAGGATTGCGTCCAGATCTTGACCGCCTGTCTGCCGCTTTGGGTTGCGGATGGTACAGCGCCCTTACCCCCGATGGAGTGAGAGGGCATTCTATGGGCGAATGGCTGGCCGGGTTCCGCGACGCTGATTTCATCATCACAGACTCATTTCATGCCTGTATCTTCGCCATGTTGTTCGGCAAACCGTTCGTAGTGCTCGCCAATCCGGTGCGCGGCACGGCACGCATTGACTCGCTGCTTGACATGTTCGGCCTCGCCCACCACAAGATCAACACTCTCGGTCAGATAGACAGGGACATATCATGCTATAAGTCTGACATGTCTGCAATATCCCCCATCCTTGACCGTAATCGCGCACATTCGCTCGCTTTCCTCGGCAGAGCACTCAGTACGGTTACACCAAAAGTAAACTCAAATTGAACTTACTTGACAGTCACAATAGGCTGTCCGAAGAATGCCGTCAGCATCCCGATAGTGGCAATCGTGAAATTATGCTGACCGCTGAGCCATCGTGTAATTTCACTTGGGCGCTTGCCTAAGGCATCGGCAAATTGCTTTTTAGACAATCCGCGTTCTCGCATAAGAGCATCAAGTCTGTTTGATATTTCAAACGACATACGTGTCTGCGCCCTTTCCGCAGGGGTAATTTCACCAAGTAATTCTCTCAATGGGATTTTTGCAGTTCTCATAGCTCAAAAGTTTTGTCTGTTTGAATCTCATTTTCGGTAATTAATACTGTTCCATCTTTCACGCCTGCTTTAAGAAGTTCCTCAAAACGTTGCAGTGTGACAACGTATCCTTTCAACGTTTCGTCCTCATTGTATGTTCGTGTTGTTTTTGTTCCGCCATTTCCAAGAATCAGGATTTTGTCAGAGAGACGCAGACAGTATAAACGGAGCTTTGATTTTATTGTCGGTAGTGCCACTACAGCATCCTTCATTTTCCCTTCCGGACGGAAATATCGCTCCAGAGCGCCAAAGTCAAGTATCTGGTCAATGAACCGGGCTATTGCACGATAATCTTTGTCCAACGTGGCATCAGCACGGATTTTTGAAACAAATTTTTCAAATTCGTGCATGTCATCATTCAGAAACTGAATGGTATAGACTGTGCAATTTTCATTTTGGTCCAATAGGACCAGTTCAACTTCGCTCATTTGGGTAGGTGCTTTAATTACCATGCAAAAGTAACAAAACTATTTCACATAAAAGAGAAATAAAGGATTTTTTTGTCTCAGGATCCACGTAGTCTATAGACCCGTCTCTTAGGAAAATTTGCCGTAATTGCTGATGTCGGTTGAGTTCTGATCTGATTCCTGGGCGGCACGCTGCGATGATTTGTATAATCTCGCTGAAATGTGTAACTTTGCGCTTTCTTTTCAGACACACAATATATTTTACAATAACCAATTTAACTCAATTCAGATGAAGACCGCTTTAATAACCGGCATTACCGGTCAGGATGGTTCGTTTCTGGCCGAATTTCTTCTTGACAAGGGTTATGATGTGCATGGTACTATTAGAAGATCGTCAGTAGACTTCCGTGAGCGCATCGCCCACCTTGAAGGTCACGCAAACTTCCATCTCCACTATGCAGATCTCGGTGACTCGATGTCCATCATGCAGGTGGTCTCCAAAGTACGTCCCGACGAGATATACAATCTCGCCGCACAGAGCCACGTACAGGTGTCGTTCGACTCTCCCGAGTTTACCGCCGATGTCGATGCCACAGGTGTGCTCCGCATCCTTGAGGCTGTGCGTCTTTGCGGTCTCGCATCCACATGCCGCATATATCAGGCATCCACATCCGAGCTCTACGGCAAGGTTGAGGAAGTGCCTCAGAATGAGAAAACTCCATTCCATCCCTACAGCCCCTATGCAGTGGCCAAGCTCTATGGATTCTGGATTGTAAAGGAATACCGCGAGGCCTATGGCATGTATTGCTGCTCCGGCATACTCTTCAACCACGAGAGTGAGCGCCGTGGTGAGACATTCGTCACACGCAAGATCACTCTCGGTGCCGCACGCATCGCGCAGGGCAAACAGGAGAAGCTCTATCTCGGCAATCTCTCCTCGCTGCGCGACTGGGGTTATGCCAAGGACTATGTGGAGTGCATGTGGCTCATTCTCCAGCAGGAAAAGCCCGAGGACTATGTCATCGCCACCGGCGAGCAGCACTCCGTGCGCGAGTTCTGCCTCCTCGCATTCAAGCGTGCCGGCATCGACCTCGTGTTCGAGGGTGAGGGTGAGAATGAGAAGGGCATCGACAAGGCTACCGGAAAGGTGGTGATTGAGGTATCGCCCGACTTCTACCGTCCCACTGATGTGGTGAATCTCTGGGGTGATCCGTCCAAGGCCCGCAAGCAACTTGGTTGGGATCCTTCCAAGAAGACATCCTTCGAGCAGCTTGTCAATCTGATGGTTGACGCCGATATGGCCAAGGTGGCCGTAGAGCGTGCCGGCGAGCAGGTACGCACAAACCTCGCTGAATACCTCGAGAAGGGTATAGTAAAGTGATCTCAAATATGTAATTGACAGAAGGATACATAAGGACGAATAAGGGACAAAAGTGACAGAAAATAATTAATTGTCGTATTGATAATTAAATTTCTGTCACTTTTGTCCCTTATTCGTCCTTATGTATCCTTCTGTCAATTATGACACAGCACTATGTTCCGGTTTATTTTTTGAACAGTTTTGGCACGAATTGGCGCAGACAACGGCGCCATGTCAGCCATTCATGGTGTGTGCCCGGCGACACGTAGTAGTCCACCTCCACACCGAGATCCCTGAGGCTGTCCACCATCTTTCCTGTACCGAAATTCTCCTCACTGCCGCATCCCATGAAGAAATAGTCCACGGTCTTGTTGAATTTATTTGCATCGGCAAACACTCCGTCAAAGCATTTGGCCACGTCCACATCAAACAGGGCGCCACTGAAGGCTCCTATGGCTGAGAATTTGTCAAGATTGGGGAGCACGGTGTTGAATGTCTGGTAGCCGCCCCATGAGAGTCCGGCCATGGCACGGCCCTTACGGTCGGAACGGGTGCGGAACGTGTTGTCGATCATAGGGATGAGGTCGTTGAGCATGGCCTCATAGAATGATGCTCCGTAGCGGGCACGCTCCGCGCTTACATCCTTGCCGGGAGTCGGACGGAACGGGGCTTCCACATCTCCGCTCTCCATCACCACTATCATAGGCTCGCATTCGCCCGAAGCAATGAGATTGTCCATGATGTGCTGCATGTATCCTTGATTGCACCATCCTGTCTCGTTCTCGCCCATGCCGTGCTGCAGATAAAGGACCGGATAGCGTTTCTTGGTCTTTTTTTCATATTCGGCAGGTGTATAGACCATGGCACGCCGGAATTTGTCCTGCGATGCCGCATAGTAGGTGCAACTTCTCACTTGTCCCTGTGCCACTCCCGGCTGCGGACGGTAATAGTCTCCCTCGGCTCCTTCGGGTATCTCTATGCCGGAGGCCTGGCGGCAAGCGCCGAAGTATGTGCGTGAGGCGGGATCGGTCACGCTCACACCATCCACATTGATGAAGTAGTAGTGGAATCCTGCCACCAGCGGATCGGTAGTGCAGCTCCACATTCCGCGTGCGTCCTTCTCCATGGAAGATTTCCGTCCGCAGATATCCACTTTAACATCCGAGGCATCGGGCGCATGCAGGCGGAAGTGCGCTCTCCCGTCGGGACTTACACGCGGATACTCATTGCCCGGTATGGTGTTGACGGCTGTTTCAGAACCTTCGGTCGCTGAGCTTGTGTCAGCGCCCTTTCTTGCAAAACCCCAATAGTCGAGGTTGAAAAGTTTTGGCCCTTTGCGTCCCTTGAACACGAGATACATGTCATGTATGCCGCTTACGGGTGTCACATTGTCGGTGGTCAGTGTGGTCCATTTCTCCCAACCGCCGGTATTGCCTACGTTGATGGTGGCCACGGTCGGGCCGGCTATGCTGTCCAGATGCACCTCTATGGAACCTCCGCGCAGCGCCGAAGCCACTGTGGCCGAGAATGTGAGTGGTGTGCTGTCATTCCCGAAGTCCACCTCGCGCAGTTTTATGTAGTCACCGTTGTGGATCTCAGATACGTAGACACCTCCATAGGATGTCGGTTCTGACTTCACTCCGCGCGAGAATGCCATTGTCTCGGCCTCGACACGTCCATACGGGTCAAGTGTGCCGACTGGTGCGGGTCCTTCGGCGGTGGCGTTGATTATGGGGAAGGTTCCATCCGGATTGTATTTGAACTCCTCGACAGCCGCACTGCGTCCGAATCCTCCTCCGCCGGGAAGTTTACCGGTGTGATAGAAGAAGTAGGATCTCCCCTTGTAGTCGGCTACACCGCAGTGGTTTGTGAACGAGCCGGTGTCCTGCAGCGGCATTATTTCGCCCATATATTTCCACGGCCCTTCGGGCGAGGTGCTCTCCGAATAGGCTATGTGCTCCGGAATTCCACCGGCGGCATATAGGAGCTGGTACTTGCCGTTGCGCTTCGTTATCCATGGTCCCTCGGTGTAGCAGTCGCGATATTTCTTGTTCTTGTCGCGCAGTTTCAGGTCGGGCGATCCGAAGCCCTCCACGGTCTGTGTCACAGTTTTGATCTCTCCGTCCAGGCTCACCATATCCTTGTTCAGCTTGGCGTAATATATCACGGGGTTACCCCAATAGATCCATGCCTGTCCGTCATCATCTATCATCACCGTCGGATCGATGAAATCCCAGCTGCCGGTGTCGGCAAGAGGTTTGCCTATGGCGTCGTGGAACGGCCCTGTGGGGCTGTCGGCCACAGCCACTCCTATGGCCATACCTTTGGAGAGTTTTGAGTGTGCGCATATGTACCAGTAGAATTTACCATCGCGCTCTATGCACTGTGCGGCCCAGGCGCGGTCATCGGCCCAGTCGAAATCCTCCAGAGCCAGAGGTGATCCATGATCCGTCCAGTTGACCATATCGGTGGTGGAGTATACACGCCATTCCTGCATCCAGAAGAAATCGGCGCCATCCTCATCATGTCCGGTATATACATACAGGCGGTCGCCATGCACCATAGGAGCCGGGTCAGACGTGTACCATGTCTGTACTATCGGATTGTCAGCCATTGCATGCAGGGCGGCTAATGCGCATCCTGCTGCAAGAAATCCTGCTTTGACTGTATTTTTCATAATATTATCAATAAGTTGTGTGTGTTTCTGTCTGTCTCACAATTCCGTCGCTGTCGATTATTTCCCATCCGAACACGGTGCCGTCCTTGCGGTCAGGGTCGCATCCTGCGGAGTCAGCTCCATAGGGCTCGCCGGTAGTAGGATTGATACCCACGTAGCGTCCGGTTTTCAATGACAGCAACTGGCATTCTCCCCTGAGCATGTCCTGCCACATGAATAGGCTCCCATCGGTCTCGGCGGGAAGCATCCTGACGTCTGACGACAGTCCGCGCCCTACCACGGTGAGATACCCCGTGCCGTTCATGGCCTCGAGTGTCACACGTCCGTTGCCGCGGTCATGCACTTTGAAGAAGCATCCCGAGTTGGCATATCCGTCGCTGTTCTTTGATGCCTGATGGAGCATGCCGTGCGGGTTGGCCCAGGCATACGATCCGTTGCCGAGATTGCGGAGCGATATCACTTTACCGGTGGGAAGATTGGCCTTACGGTCGGCCATCGGTTCATAGACAGTAAAGTCGTCAAACGATGCCCTGCCACCCTTGCGCCCGGTGCGGTTGAATGCGAAAAGCCCTGTGCGCGAGCCTTGGAACGTCTTGAGCTGATAGGGGAGTGTGAATCCCTTCCCTATGGTTGTCAGTTCGTTCCCTGCGCCGGTCGAATAGCTGAATTGTGCCGTCTGTGCATCAAGGTCCACATCTACTCCCAGTTCCACTATGGGAGAGGGGAGAGCCGTGCGCACACTGTCGCCATCTGACCGCACCTCGAGGAAATATCCCTCCGTGCCGTGCTCCACCCCTATGTAGGCATAGGGGAGATTGATTATGGCAAGACCGGCGATGTCGCCATCCTTGAGGTGTGAGGCATCGAGTGTCACAGTGGTGGTCGATACGGGGCCTATGCATCGTTGTGTCAGAGTGTTTTTAGCCCACATGAGGTTGTCGGCGGGCATTGCGGTGAGATTGAGCCGCCCTTTCTTAAGGCTCCACATCCTTGGGTCCGGCTCATGGTTCCATTGCCATATGGGTAGAAGTTTCCCGCTGTTGAAGTCATCGCTCCTCACATAAGGGGCATGTGGGGAGTCAGGAGTGGCTACCGCGGGTTTGAACCATGTGCGCGGCGAGCGCCCGGGATTCTCTGCAAGGCCGAAATATGGCCATCCGTCTATCCAGGTCACCGGCGAGAGGCAAGTGGTTCGCCCCACGCCACGGAAGTCGGCCATTGAGAATCCCCACCAGTCGCCGTTGGGCAGATCCACTATGCCACCCTGATGCAGGGGGACAGCGGCGAGATAATTACCGTCGCCGCCTCCGGTTCTGTAGACGAATCCGTCGTCGGGTAGCGGAGAGCCGAGTCCGATATTTGTTGTGGACAGTGACCTCTGTGTGCCGAAAGTCTCCTTGGCACTGATGGTCACTGTCTCATACGGACCTTCGGGGCGGTCGGCGCGTGCGCATTGCATTCGCCCCACAGGAGCGTAATTGGCGCTTATGATGTAATACTTTCCATCCACTTTATACATATGGTGCCCCTCGCCCATGGCGTTTCCGGCGGGGATGATCACACGCTCGCTCCCTTCCACGAATCCGCTGAAATCGGGTTTCATCTCCACGAGATGCACTTCGTTGTATTTGTACACGGCATATATCTTGCCGTCGTCATCGAAGAGCACCGAGAGGTCATAGATTTTGCCACCCATATTGATGTGTTCCCACGGGCCGCGCGGATCTTCCGATATGTACACCTGCAGCCCGTGGCCGTTGATGTTGCTGAACACGTGGAACTTACCGTTGTGATACCTGATGCACGGGGCCCATATCCCCTGTCCGTAAGCCTCCTTGCCGTTCTCGAGTCTGAACTCGTCGCCCATGTCGAAGCGGTCGAAGCAATAGCTCATGAACTCCCAGTTCACCAGATCGCGCGAATGGAGTATCACCAGTCCGGGGGTGGCGTGCATGGTTGTCCCGGCCATGTAGAAGTCATCCCCCACGCGGATAAGGTCAGGGTCGGAGAATTCGTCGTAGAACAGTGGGTTGGTATATGTTCCGTTGCCGTTGTCGGCTGTCCACGACAGCTCCCCGCCGGCATGGCCCGTGAAGGCCACACCGGCGAGGAGTGTTGCAATTACCAATTGTTTTAGATTCATTTCATCTCTGTTATTTCATGGCTTCGAGTGTTGTGCCCGATGTCTTGCGCCGGCATCCGGTCTCTTCACCGAATAGATAGCCGGGCTTGTAGCCACCGTAGTCCACCACGATCTTCTCGAACACGATCCCCTCGTCGAGCGGACGCACTTTCAGTTCGTGTATGCCGCCGTTGCCGGTCCCTACAGGAAGCTCCACCACATTCTCCACCACTCTTCGGGCCACGGTGGGATAGAATATGTTGTAGATATTGGCTGGGTCCTCGTTGAGATTGTGGTTGAAATTCACTATCTTCTCCTCGCCTCCGTCAATGCTCACGGCATATCGGTGGCCATCCTTGTTCTTGAATGCGAGTGTCGACTTCACAATCACGTGGACATCGGCACGATCCACACCGTCGGGGAGCTGCATGCGGTAGGTCAGCGAGGCATTGTCGGTGGGGAGCGTATATGGCATGAGAGCCACGCCGCTCTTGGTGCGTCCCATGAAGGGGATCACTGTCCACTCGCGTCCATCGGGGGCATCGGTGCTGTAGAAGTGTTCGGCCTCGATCACCACGGCCTTGTCATCGCCGGGATAGAACACATATTCACCCTTGCCATCCTCCACGCGGTATACCTCCGGGAGGACATCTGCGGGGAATGCATCGTTCCAGCTTGTGTAGCCTATATGTTTCTGGGTCATCATGCCGTCCCATTTGCCTCCGGCTATCTCCTTGTTGTACCCGTTCATGAGCATCGCGTCGCGATCAAAGGCTTTCGATGCGCGCTCAGCCCATTCGTTGGCCTCGGGATTGCCCTCCTTGTGGAGCTTGCGGTTCATGGCCACGGAGTAGTACATGTCGTAGAGATTGGCCATCATCTGCACCGGGAAGAGGATCAGTTCGCGGTAAGCGTCGCGGTATTCGGGCTTGAGTGTGAGATACTGACGCAAGGCCTCGGCCTCCAGGCGTATATAAGCGTCGGCCACGGTGCGCCATTCGCCTGTCTCCAGATTGTAAGTATTGGAGTCAAGCATCTCTGGGGTCACACGGCCTGCATATTTGGAGTATAGGTTGAGGATCCGTGCGGCCTCGGCAGCCTGCTCCTCGCCAAACTGCTGACGGCAGAATCCGAGAGTGTGGTCAGTGATGTCGGCGGCTGTGTGGCGGTGGGGATCCCACGCCATGTCGAGGAAGAGTGTGATGGGATACTCCATCGGCTTGAGATCGCCCACATTGAGTATCCACAGCTTGTCCACGCCGTAGTCGTAGGTGAGGGTGAGCTGTTCCCACATGTTCTGTACAGGAGTGACATTCAGTAACTTGGAGTTGCGCGGCGCACCCACATAGTCCACGTGGTAGTACATGCCCCATCCGCCGGGATGCTTGCGCTCCTCCTCGTTGGGCAGGCGTCTCACATTGCCCCAGTTGTCATCGCACAGCAGGTAGATCACATCGTCGGGGGCACGCAGACCCTTGTCGTAGTAGTCGAGCACCTCTTTGTAAAGAGCCCACAGCTGCGGGGTCTCCTTGGCCGGACGTTTCGTGTGCTTTGCTATTATCTTTCTCTGTTTCTTGATGATACGGTCCAGAAGAGCCACATCAGCCTCCTCGCTCATGGCCTCGTCGCCATCGCCACGCATACCTATGGTGACGATATCCTCGGTGCCTTTCATGCGCTCGATGCCTTCGGTGAAGAATCGGTCTATGGTCTTGCTGTTGGTCTCATAGTTCCATTTTCCGTACTCCTTGCGGTGACGTGCCCACTCCTGATGGTTGCGGGCCATGGGTTCGTGGTGCGATGTTCCCATCACCACACCCATCTCGTCGGCCGTGCGGCTGTTTTCGGGATCGTCGGCATAGAATGCCCAGCTCCACATGGCGGGCCAGAGGTAATTGCCTCTGAGTCGGAGTATAAGCTCGCATACACGGGCGTAGAACCGGTGGTCGCCGTAGTTGGTGCCGTAGGTGTTCTTCACCCATCCGGTCAGACACGGAGCCTCATCGTTTAGGAAAATTCCACGGTAGGTCACTGCCGGTTCGCCTGCGGTATATGTGCCGGGGGCTATGGAGAGGTTGGTTTTATGCTCCACAGGCACGTCGGCCCAGTCATACCAGGGCGATACGCCTATCTGCTCGGATATCTCGTAGATACCGTATATCACACCGCGGCGGTCGCTGCCGGCTATCACGAGTGCCTCGTCAACGCCCTCGGCCGGTGAGGCCACGGTGGTGATGATGTATTTCTCATTTTTGCCCTTGAGGTCGCTGCGGGATATTTTCCCCTGATCCATGAGGCGCTTTATGACGGGGTTCTTTTCCGTGCCGGCTATTATGAGGCGTCCGTTGGACCCGGTGGCGCCAACTACTTTCGCCTTTGTGCCCGACACGCGGCCAAAGTCATCGGCAAGGTTTGAGGCGGCGATGGAGATGCCTTTTTCGTCATTTCCGTCCACCATGATGTCAACGGGCACACTGTTCTGAAGCAGCGTGAACCTGCCGGGCGCCACAGTGTCGGTAGTGATGCCCGGGTGGTCGAGGGCCGCGCCGGCAAGTGCTGTGAGCACGAGCGACGCGGCTGTTATGCATTGTCTGATTTTCATAGATTAGTAGTGATAATGGTTGGAAAAGGAGCATCCGGATCCTGTGTATTATAATGTGTGGATCCGCTTTTTACAAATAAGAAATCTTTTTTACCTTGGAAGGTTGTACCTGATTGACACCGCAAAGTTACATCAGGAGTGCGAGAATGCCAATTTTCGCGGTTACAGAGATCTATATATACGTAACAGCGCTGTAAAACGCCGGTGATGTTACGTATGCGAAGATTTTTGAGACATTTTCATGTGCCGTTGTAACATCCGGACATCTCCATGTTTCCGCATCGTGATGGATTTGATGATACGGTGATGTAATTTTGCAACGTGCTAACATACCACGAAAACATAGACAGACTATGAAAAAACGAATCCTTGCCGTGTCAATGCTGTTGACGCTTGCCGGACTCTCCGGGAGCCTCCTCGCGGCTGATACCATGAAAGCAGGCTCGCTTGCAGCCAACCCGGTCATCTGGGCGGATGTCCCCGATCCTGATGTCATACGTGTCGGCGATACATTCTATATGGTGTCGACCACCATGCACCTCATGCCCGGATGTCCCGTGATGCGATCCACAAATCTTGTGGACTGGGAGGTGATAGGCTATGTGTTCGACAAGCTCACCGACAACCCCCGCTATAATTTCGAGGAGGGCACGGCGTATGGCCGCGGCCAATGGGCCACTTCGCTCCGCTATCACGACGGTAAGTTCTATGTGCTCTTCTCTCCCAACGATGCTCCATACCGCTCTTATATATATCGCGCGGCCGATCCGGCCGGCGAGTGGGAACTCGTGTCGCGCACGGATCATTTTCATGACTCTTCGCTGCTTTTCGACGATGATGGTCGTGTATACGTCTACTCCGGCGGTGGCCGCATCAATCTCCGCGAGCTCAATCCCGATCTCTCGGGAGTCAAGGAGGGTGGGGTGAATGAATATGTCATCCTCCCCGATGCCGAGGAGACTGGCCTCCATGAGGGGAGCCGAGTGGTGAAGCACAATGGCAAATACTATGCATTCATAATATCATGGCCCGGTGGCAAGCCCCGCAGGCAGCTCTGCTACCGTGCCGACAATATCACCGGTCCGTATGAGAAGATGGTGGTGCTTGAGTCGGCGTTCGGCGGTTTCCCCTATGCCGGGCAGGGATGCATGGTCGATGACAAGGATGGCAACTGGTGGGCTGTGATCTTTCAGGATCGTGGTGCTGTAGGACGTGTACCCACGCTCATGCCCGTGAGATGGACCGACGGTTGGCCTATGCTCGGCGATGAGTCCGGCTCCATCCCGGCATCCTTGTGCCGCATGGCCGACGGTGCTGGCCGCGGAGCGGTTGTCTCTTCCGATGAATTTGATGGTGACGCCCTCTCCATCGACTGGCAGTGGAACCACTGTCCCGTGGATTCGGCATGGACACTCTCTTCGCGTCCGGGCTACCTGCGCCTCCATACATCGCGCCTCGTATCCTCGATATTCGATGCGCCTAACACCATAAGCCAGCGCATGGAAGGACCCTGCTGTTCGGCTGCGGTCAGACTTGATCTCTCCGGGATGCTTGATGGCGATGTGGCCGGATTCGGAGCCTTCAACGGCGACTCCGGACTCATCTCCGTCATGCAGAAGGATGGCGATCGCTTTCTGGTGATGCACACTCCCTCCGTCAGGCTCGACGGCAAGGATAAGAGAATTGTCGGTGTCGACGATCGTGAGTTCGCCCGCGTGCGCCTCGATCACCCGGAGGTCTATCTGCGCATCGACGGCGATTTCCGTCCGGGGCGCGACATGGCCACTTTCTATTGGAGCACCGATGGTGACTCCTGGATACCCATAGGCGAGAGCTTCAAGATGGTCTATGACTTCCGCCGTATGTTCATGGGGTCACGCTACGCCATCTACAACTATGCCACCGCCAACACCGGCGGACATGTGGATGTCGACTGGTTCAGATACAAAAAAGTTGTTAACGATATAATAGACGATTTAGGTAAAGAAGGTAATTAGGTTTAGATTTAGAGTAAGTAAAACACACATTCTGTCGCCGGGCTGCCCGGGAGGGTAGTCCGGCTTTATTAACTGCTTGATGATCAGTGGTGGCGTAGATATGTATGTTACATGCGGGAATGAATATGTTACAAATAAAAGTGCCCATCTTACATACGTGTAAGCATATGGGACACTGAAATCCGCGCGAGTAAAACATGTGAATTATCTTTGCAATACCTTAACCGAAGTTAAATAACCTCACGATAATCCAAGATTAATCGAACTACATATGATGAAACGCAGTATAGCATTATCAACACTGGCAGGACTTCTGCTGCCGATGTCGGGGGCGAATGTGGCTACATTCGACTCCTTCACCTATGCAGGCGATGATCCGTGCTACGCGGCCAATCCGCTCGCATCCGACAGCCAGTTCTACAATCCCGTCTTCCCGGGATGGTATTCCGATCCATCCATATGCACCAATGGCAATGGCGACTATTTCCTGGTGACATCGACATTCGTATACTTCCCCGGTGTGCCCATCTTCCACAGCCGCGACCTTGTCAACTGGAAGCAGGTGGGCCATGTGCTTTCACGCGAGTCACAGCTCAAGAATCTCAAGCGCCAGCATGTGAGCGGCGGCATCTTTGCCCCGGCCATAAGCTACAATCCCGCCAACGGCACATACTATATGATCACCACCAACGTAGGCGCCGGCAATTTCTTTGTCAAGACCACCGACCCCTTCGGCGAGTGGAGCGATCCCGTCTATCTCCCCGAGGTGCAGGGCATAGATCCCGCATTCTTCTTTGACAACGACGGCAAGGGCTACATTGTCAACAATGACGATGCGCCCGATAGCAAGCCCGAGTATCCCGGCCACCGCACTGTCCGCGTGGTGGAGTTCGACACCGCTACCGACAAGTGTGTGGGCGAGCGCCGCATCGTGGTCAACAAGGGTTGCCGCCCCGAGGAGAAACCCATCTGGTGCGAAGGCCCCCACATATATAATATAAACGGCAAATATTACCTCATGACCGCCGAGGGCGGTACGGCCAACTGGCACAGCGAGGTGATATACCGCGGCGACACACCCTTCGGTCCCTACGAGCCTTGGGAGGGCAACCCCATCCTCACACAGCGCCACCTCGTATCCGACCGTCATCTCCCCGTCACCTGCGCCGGTCATGCCGATCTCGTGCAGACTCCCGAGGGCGACTGGTGGGCATGCTTCCTTGCATGCCGTCCCGTGGACGGAAAGTTCGAGAATCTCGGCCGCGAGACATTCTTCATGCCCGTGCGCTGGACCGAGGACGGCTGGCCCGTCATTACCTCAGGCGATGAACTGATACCTACCATCGCATCCCGTCCCGGCGTGAAGCGTGAGGCCGACGTGACTTTCGGCAACTTCACCCGCCACGATGACTTCAACTCCGCAACCCTCGGACATGAATGGATGACACTCCGCGGCCCGGCTACAGCGCACTACTCGCTCACTTCGCGCCCCGGATCGCTCGCCATCAACTGTGCCGATGTCAATTCCTCCGAGAAAAACGAGATACCCTTCGTGTGCCGCCGAGTGCAGCATCACTACTTCGAGGCTTCCACCCGCATGGACTTCACACCCGAGGCCGAGAGCGAGCGCGCCGGTCTGCTCCTGTTCAAGGATGAGAAGCATCAGTATCTGCTCGGCAAGGGGCTCAGGGACGGTGCCGCATATGCCATGCTCACCAGAGTGGGGGAGAACGCCGACGAGGATCTCGCCGCCGTGAAACTCCCCGCCCATGATGGAGCGCTCGATCTCAAGGTGGTGTCGGACGGACGCAAGTTTGACTTCTCATGCTCCACCGATGGCGGCCGCACATGGATCCCCGTGGCCTCAGGTATTGACGCAGCCTACACCTCCACTGCCACCGGCGGCGGATTCACGGGCACGACCGTGGGCATGTATGCAACCGCATGCCACGGACGCCGGTAAAAAACAGCAATCAATGAACCTATTATACTAACCTTAAACATCAGATCAACATCCGGAAAAACAGATAGAAAGACAGTAAAACACACACTAAAACCAATAAGCCCGGACAGTAGGCCCTCCGGCCCCGTCCGGCTGAACCAATCATCTAAAAATCATATTTTGAAAACAAGCTAATAACAATGAAAAGCGTAAAGAATTTATTTCGTTGCATTTCGTTCCTGCTGCTGGCGCTCGTCTGCACGGGTGTCGCTTCGGCGGCCTCGGTGAAGGGAACGGTTGTCGACGATACCGGTGAGCCTCTGATCGGTGTCACCGTAGTCCTCAAGGGCGACGCTAAAGTGATGGCGGCCACCGATTTTGACGGCAACTATTCATTGAACGTCCCCGATCCTGACAAGGGCGTCCTCGTGTTCTCCTACGTGGGCATGGACACCCAGGAGGTCAAGATAGCCGGACGCTCCACCGTGAATGTCACCATGTCCACACGCTCCGAGCAGCTCGACGAGGTGGTCGTGGTGGGCTACGGTCAGCAGAAGAAGATGTCCATCGTCGGCTCCATCGCCCAGACCTCCGGTGAGGTTCTCGAGCGTGCCGGTGGTGTCACCAGCGTGGGTTCGGCCCTTACCGGTAACCTCCCCGGTGTCATCACCTACAGCTCCACCGGTATGCCCGGCGAGGAGGATCCCAAGATCATCATCCGCTCGCAGAGCTCCTGGAACAGCAGTGATCCTCTGGTGCTTGTGGACGGTATCGAGCGCGACATGAGCTCCGTTGACATCACCTCCGTGGAGAACATCTCCGTGCTCAAGGACGCCTCGGCAACTGCCGTCTACGGTGTGAAGGGTGCCAACGGTGTCATCCTCATCACCACCAAGCGCGGTAAGGAGGGCAAGGCTTCCGTGCATGCCAAGGTCAACATGACCGCCAAGGTCGTGTCGAAGCTCCCCAAGAAGTACGATGCTTACGATACTTTCCTCATTCGTAACAACGCCATGGAGCGCGAGCTCCTCATCCCCGGCCTCAACAGCTGGAACGGCTATCAGCCCATGGAGATCATCGACAAGTACCGCAACCCGCTCAACGATGAGGAGTGGGACCGCTACCCCAACGTGGACTGGGAAGACTACCTCTTCAAGAAGACCGCATTCTCCTACAATGCTTCGGTCGACGTGTCCGGCGGTACCAAACTTGTCACCTATTTCGCAGCTGTCAACTTCATCCACGAGGGTGACCAGTTCAAGACTTTCAAGAACGGCCGCGGCTACGATACAGGCTTCGGCTTCAACCGTATCAACGTCCGCTCCAACCTCGACTTCAAGCTCACCCCCACCACCAAGCTCTCCGTCAACCTCTTCGGCTCCAACGGTCAGCGTCACCTCCCCTGGGACATGAGCGACTCCGACGGTTCCTTCTGGAACTCGGCCTACAAGACTGCCCCAGATGCAATGCGTCCTGTCTACAGCGACGGCACATGGGGCTGGTATGCTCCCCGCGACGCCGACGTGCCCAACTCGGCCTACAATCTCGCACACTCCGGTCTGGAGAAGCGCACCACCACCAAGATCAACACTGACTTCGTGCTCAACCAGGAGCTCGACATGGTCACCAAGGGTCTCCGCTTCCAGGGCCGCTTCGCGCTCGACTACTCCTTCCTCGAGAACAAGCGTGGTATCAACGACCTCTACCATGACGCGCAGCGCATGTGGGTCAACCCCGACACCGGCGAGATCGACTATAAGCTCAAGACCGATGCCGGCACTCAGCTCGACCCCTCCAACAGCATCTACTGGACCACAGCCGGCGGTGCCGTTGATGTCAACAAGACTTTCCGCAAGGTTTACTACGCTTTCCAGCTCGACTATGCCCGTAAGTTCGGCCTCCACGAGGTTTCGGCCATGGGTGCCTTCAACCGCGAGGACTATGCGCAGGGTTCCGAGTTCCACCACTATCGTGAGGACTGGGTGTTCCGTGCCACTTACAATTTCGACGCACGCTACTTCGCCGAGTTCAACGGCGCCTACAACGGCTCGGAGAAGTTCGGTCCCAACCACCGTTTCGACTTCTTCCCCTCCGCCTCCATCGGATGGCGTCTCAGCGGCGAGCCTTTCATGAAGGATATCACATGGATCGACCAGATCAAGTTCCGCGGTTCGTGGGGTAAGGTCGGCGACGACAACGCCGGCGGCCGCTGGCTCTATCAGAACCAGTGGGTATATGGTGGCAACACCATCATGGGTATGGTCAACCCCGCCAACTCACCCTACACCTACTACCGCATCAGCCAGCTCGGCAACCCCGACATAGGTTGGGAGAAGGTTGAGAAGCGCAATATCGGTCTCGACTACGGTTTCCTCAACGGTCTCGTAGCCGGATCGCTCGACTTCTTCAGCGACAAGCGTACCGACATCCTCGTGTCAGGAAGCTCGCGTGCCATCCCCTCTTACTTCGGTGCCAACGCCCCCACCGCCAACCTCGGCCGCGTGGACAGCAAGGGTTACGAGCTGGAGCTCCGTCTCAACTATCCCATCAACCGCGACATGCGCGTGTGGGGTAACTTCAACATGACCCACGCCACAAACGAGATCAAGTTCCGCGATGACGCTCCCCTCCTTCCCGACTATCTCAAGCAGGCAGGCCACTCCATCGGCCAGACCACATCCTATGTGGACTACGGCACCATCACCAACTGGGACGACCTCTATGGCACCACCCGCTGGGGCACCATGAACAACAACAAGCTCCCCGGCGACTACAAGATCATCGACTTCAACGGCGATGGTGTGATCGACACCTACGACAAGATCCCCTACGGTTACTCCGGCGTGCCCCAGAACACCTACAATGCCTCAGTCGGCTTCGAGTGGAAGGGTCTCAGCCTCTTCGTGCAGTTCTACGGTGTGACAAACGTGACCCGCGAGGTGCGTTTCCCCACCTTCCAGAACTCCTCCAACGTAGCCTTCGTGGAGGGCGACTACTGGACACCCCTCAACAGCGGTCTGCCTCACCCGCGCTGGTCCTCGCAGGCCGATCCCGCGGCAGCAGGCACACGCTATCTCTATGATGCATCCTATTGCCGTCTGAAGAACGCCGAGATCTCCTACAATCTCCCCTCCAAGTGGCTACGCAAGGTGGGTATCAACACCTGCCGCGTGTTCCTCAACGGCGACAACCTGTTCCTCTGGACCAAGATGCCCGACGACCGCGAGTCAAACTTCTCGGGCGACTCCACCAACGGTGCATATCCCACCGTGCGTCGTTTTAACATCGGTGTCGACATAACCCTCTAAATCTGAACTCTCATCATGAAAAAGAATATTTTCAGAATCTCAGCTCTCGTGGTGGCGGCATTCATGTCCATGACATCATGCACCGACTATCTTGACAAGTCGCCCGACAGCGATATCAGCGAGACTGAGCCCTACAAGAACTTCCGCAACTTCCAGGGATTTGTCGAGGAGCTCTACAACGGTATCCCCGCCGTCACCTCCAACGACTATCACAACTCCTGGAATCTCGGTGAGGACGAACTCTGGGAGCCCGCCGACCAGCGTCCCCTCGCTTACTACATCGATCAGGGCAACTTCCGTGTCATCGTCACATCGGGCACATATATATATGGTTTCCCCCGCAACGGCGGTTCGGTCACCAACTCCGACAAGAAGGGTGACAAGGGCCACCTCTGGGGCCTCGCATGGCAGTCCATCCGCAAGGCCAACATCGGTCTGGCCAATCTCGACAAACTCGTGGACGCCACCCAGGAAGAGCGCGACCTCATCGAGGGTCAGCTCCTCTTCTTCCGCGGATGGTATCATTTCATGCTCATGCAGTACTGGGGCGGACTCCCCTACATTGACCATGAGCTCCCCGCCGGCGAGACTCCCAAACTCCCCCGTCTGAGCTATCAGGAGTGTGCCGAGATGGCTGCCGCCGACTTCCATGCCGCCGCCAAGCTCCTCCCCATCGACTGGGACCAGACTACCGCCGGACGCCTCACACTCGGCAACAACAACATGCGTGCCAACAAGATCATGGCGCTCGCCTATGAGGGCAAGAACCTCCTCTGGGCAGGATCGCCCCTCATGAACCTCGAGTCGCAGAAGTCGGCCACCTACAATGCCGAACTCTGCAAGCGTGCCGCCGATGCTATCGGCGAGGCTCTTGCGCTCACCGAGTCAACCGGCCGCTACGAGCTCGCTCCATTCTCGCAGTACAGCGACCTCTTCTATCTCCACAACGGCAACGGCAAGCTCCCCGGACTGAAGGAGACCATGTTCCAGGAGAATCTCGTGGAGTTCTCGGGCCGCTGGCGCTGGAATCAGGTCAACGACTATCGTCCGCAGCTCCTCGAGTCATCGGGTGTGAAGGTATATCCCACCGCCAACTATGTGGACTACTACGGCATGAAGAACGGCTATCCCATCGAGGATATCACCGTTGCCGACAAGGAGTCGGGCTATGATCCCGCACACCCCTTCAAGGACCGTGACCCCCGTTTCTATCACGACATCGTGTTCGACGGCGTCCAGACCGCACTCGACCCCAAGGGCAACCTCCCTGAGGGCACGAAGTATGCCAGCCTCTACACCGACGGCGAGATGCGTGCCGCCACCTCCACACAGAAGGAGTGCCGCACGGGCTACATGTTCACCAAGTTCCTTCACCCCATGACCAACGGTCTGGACAATACTTACAAGGATAACAACGTGATGATTCTCAGTCTCATGCGTCTGGCTGATGTATATCTGCTCTACGCCGAGGCCACAGCCAACGGCTACGGTACTCCCGGCAGCTCATCGCCCAAGTTCGGCATGACCGCCGTCGAGGCCGTCAACAAGGTGCGTGCACGTGCCGGAGTCGATCCCGTCATAGCCCGCTACACCTCCTCGACCGACGCCTTCATGAGCGAGGTCCGCCGCGAGCGTGCCGTCGAGCTCTCCTTCGAGGGTCACCGCTTCATCGACCTGCGCCGCTGGCTCCTCATCGCCGAGAAGCCTTACACCCTCAAGAAGGCTGTATACTTCGACCGCACTTCCGACTTCAGCTACTCCAAGCCCAGTGAGGCTCGTGTGGCCAACCTCAGGGAGGAGGTGCTCGTGGAGCGCAAGTTCGACTCACGCCACAACTGGCTCCCCCTTCCCGAGGCCGATGTGAACATCTACCCCGAGTTTGGTCAGAACCCCGGATGGTAATCCCTTAAATTTAGCATCTACACAATGAAAACCAGAATCAAACATACAGTCTGCTCGGCAGTAGCCATGGCCTCGGCGCTCGGTCTTGCCGCCCAGACCGCAGGCGACAGCCTTGTGAACGTGGCTTTCGGCACGATCGCTCCCGAGGATGTGATCACCGCGACCTCCACGGTGAACGTTGCCGAAGATATGAAGAAAAACTTCCACAAAGGTGCGCTTGATGGCAGCCTCAGTTCAGTCATAGGCGGTTATACAGGTCAGATATGGGGCCAGGACGCGCTTGTGCTCATCGACGGTGTGCCCCGCGATCCTTCCGATCTCCTCGCCTCCGAGGTGGAGTCGGTCACCGTGCTCAAGGACGCCGCCTCCGTGGCGCTCTACGGTAGCCGCGGTGCCAAGGGCGTAGTGCTCATCACTACCAAGCGCGGTGCCAACGAGAGCATGCGCATATCCCTGCGCGGCAATGTGGGCTTCTACACCCCCAAGGCCTATCCCAAGTGGCTCGACGCCGCAAGCTACATGACTCTCTACAATGAGGCTTGCCGCAACGATGGTATCGCCGAGCGTTACGACGCCAACACCATCTACAACACAGCCATGGGCACCAATCCCTTCCGTTACCCCGACCAGAAGTACTACACCGACGAACATCTCCGCAAGTTCTCCAACAACTACAACCTCAACGGCGAGATCCGCGGCGGTAACGAGAAGACCCACTATTACATGAACCTCGGTCTCGACTACTCCAACGGTCTTGTCAAGTATGGCGACCACAAGAACGACAACGACCTCCGCTTCAACGTGCGCGGCAATGTGGACATGTCCATCACCAAGTGGCTCAAGGCATTCACCAATGCCTCCGTGCTTGTCAACGACAACTACACCGCACGCGGTGACTACTGGGGCATGGCGGCATCCATGTGGCCCAACCGTTTCGCCACCATGATACCCACCGACATGGTCGATCCCGACAACGAGACACTCCAGGGCATGATTGGCGCTGCCAATATATATGGTGGCAAATATCTCCTCGGCGGTCTCTCCACCAACACCACCAACGCTTTCGGCGACATGCTCGCCGCAGGCTACGTGAAACTCAAGACCCGTTCGTTCAACTTCGACGTGGGTCTGAATTTCGACCTCGCCTCCATCCTCGAGGGCCTTTCCTTCAAGACCACCTACAGCGTGGACTACCGCTCCATCTACTCCGAGGGCTACAAGAAGGACTATGCCGTCTACGAGCCGGTGTGGGGCAACATCAACGGCAAGGACATGATCATCGATCTGAAGAAGTACAACCAGGACACCAACGCCACATCCGAGTATGTGGGCCAGTCCACCTATCAGCAGACCATGTCATTCCTCGCGCAGTTTGACTACAACCGTTCATTCGGCAGCAACAACATCGCCGCCACTCTCCTCGGCTGGGGCTTTCAGACCCGTAACTCCAACGATGAGGGGCATGACAGCTCACCCTACCACCACATCAGCAATGCCAACCTCGGCCTGCAGGTGGCCTACAACTATGACCGCCGCTACTACGCCACATTCTCCGGCGCCATGGTCCACTCCGCCAAGCTCGCCCCGGGCCACCGCAACGCTTTCTCGCCCACGCTGACCCTCGGATGGCGTCTCGGCAACGAGCGCTTCATCCGCGAGAATGCCTCCTGGATCGATGACCTCAAGATCACCGCATCCGCAGCCCGTCTCCACCAGGATCTCGACATCACCGAGTTCTACCTCTGGAAAGGTTACTACACCGACAAGGGCGGCTGGTATCAGTGGCACGACAGCTCGGCCGGTGGCAACACCACCCAGTCCGTGCGCGGTGAGAATCTTGACCTCACCTTCGTGAAGCGCGAGGAGTTCCGCGTGGGTATCGACGGTTCGTTCCTCAACAACCTCGTGAGCCTCAACGCCAACTACTTCATCCAGGACACAAAGGGCGCTCCCATCCAGAGCTCCACGATGTTCCCCAGCTACTTCAACTCATGGGACTATTCCTTCCTCCCCTACATCAACTACAACAACGACCGTCGTAAAGGCTTCGATTTCAGCCTCAATCTTCTCAAGGAGGTAGGCGAGGTTGAGCTGGGTCTCGGATTTGCCGGAATGTACCTCACCACCGAGGCCACACGCCGCGACGAGACATGGGCCGATGCCTACCAGTATCGTGCCGGACGTCCCCTCAGCTCCGCATGGGGTTACATCTGCGACGGTTTCTTCAACTCGCAGGAGGAGATTGACAACAGCAAGGTACGCCAGACATTCGGCGAGGTACGCCCCGGTGACCTCAAGTACCGCGACATGAACAACGACGGTGTCATCAATTCGCAGGACCAGGTGTTCCTCGGCACATACTCGCCCAAGTTCTCCTACGGTATCAACCTCACAGCAAAGTGGCGCAACTTCACCCTCTATGTCTACGGCACAGGCAATACCGGCGGCGTAGGATTCAAGAACTCCAGCTATTACCTCAACGGCGGTGACAACAAGTACTCCGAAGAGGCATGGCACCGCTGGACTCCCGAGACCAAGGACACCGCGCTCTATCCCCGTCTCACCACACGCTCCACATCCAACAATTCGCAGAACTCCACATTCTGGATATACAACTCCGATCGTTTCGATCTGGCTCGTGTGCAGCTCACCTACGACTTCCCCGCACGCCTCTTCACCGGCAAGGTTGTCAACGCTCTCAGCGTCTATGCCGAGGCTGAGAATCTCTGCACCATCTCGGGCGAGCGCAAGCACCTCGAGCGCAACATCAGCTCCGCTCCGCAGAACCGTTACTACAATCTCGGCTGCAAAGTGACATTCTAAGAGGGTGTTTAATAACAAATGTTAAGCCAGAGTGGATGGATTTTTGAGGTAAATTATTCATAATCAGAGGGAGCATAGCTGTAGCTATGTGACCGATGATTAGGGATAATTTAACCAAAAAGACATCCATGAGGAAAATCATCCCTCTAAGAATAGACTAATTAACAAAATCTGTAATATATGAAACGAATTGAAATTACCTTATACGCATCCAATCTCATGGATGCCTTCCGCCCTGAAACTCGGTCACATAGCTACAGCTATGCTCCCTCATTTCATGACGAAATCCATCTCATGAGATTGGACTCTGGTTTTAACATTTGTTTTTAAACACCCTCTAAATTTTTAACTGATCCAGATAATGAAAACCAAGATATTCTCCATCCTTGCCGGTGTAGCCTGCGCCATGACTCTCACGTCATGCGAGGACCTCTTCGAGCCGGCCAAAGAGAACTTCAAGGATGTCGACCAGATGTACGACGACTCCGCATATGCTCAGGGGTTCCTCGTCAACGTCTACCGCAATATCCCTTCCTACTACGATGACAGCGATGTGGCCACCGACGATGCCGTGACCAACGAGAAGGACAACTCCTTCCTGAGAATGGCCACCGGATCGTGGGCTGCCAACAACAACCCCATGTCCAACTGGGACCGCTGCTACGGCTCCATTCAGTACATCAACCTCTTCCTTGAGAATGCCGACAATGTACACTGGGCCGACGATCCCGAGGCCGCCGCGCTCTTCTGCCGCCGCATGAAGGGTGAGGCCTACGGCATGCGTGCTCTCTTCATGTACTATCTGCTCCGTGCCCATGCAGGCATAGGCACCAACGGCGAGCTCCTCGGAGTGCCCGTCCTCACGGCTTTCCAGACCACCGGTTCTGACTTCAACATCCCCCGCGAGACATTCGACCAGTGCCTCAACGCCATCTATGCTGACCTTGATCTGGCCGAGGAGTACCTCCCCCTCGAGTATGAGGACGTGGCCACCGACGGCGACATCCCCGCACGTTTCCAGGACATCACCCAGCGTGCCGCTGTCTACAACCGTGTGATGGGCCAGTACGCCCGTCTGCTCTTCAACGGTCTCCACGCCCGCGCCATCCGCGCCCGTGTGGCTCTCCTCGCCGCCAGCCCCGCCTTCGGCGCACGTGACTGGAGCACCGCTGCCGATGCCGCCGCAAGCGTGCTCGAGCACATCAACGGCATATCCGGTCTCGATCCCGACGGTATCACCTATTACACCAACAATATCGACGCCATCGGCGACGGCATCAACCCCCGCGAGTTCATCTGGCGCGAGAATGTGGCACGTGACAATTCCGCACAGGAGGAGGCCAACTTCCCCCCGTCGCTCTACGGCAAGGGCAAGATCAACCCCTCGCAGAATCTCGTGGACGCTTTCCCGATGGCCAACGGTTATCCCATCACCGACTCACGCGGCCACTACGATGCATCCAACCCCTATGCCGGACGTGACCCCCGTCTCCACACCTACATCATCTGCAACGGTGATCTCGCCGGTGTGAACAACGAGGCCATCATGACCGGATCGGACGCCGCCGGCGACAATGCCCTCAACAAGCGCGAGACCTCGACCCGCACGGGCTACTATCTCAAGAAGCGCCTTCGCATGGACGTGAACTGCAACCCCTCTTCCAAGCAGGGCAAGAACCACGTGACTCCCCGCATGCGCTACACCGAGATGTTCCTCAACTACGCCGAGGCTGCCAACGAGGCATGGGGCCCCCGCGGCAACGGCGGTCACGGCTACTCGGCCTACGATGTCATCAAGGCCATCCGTCAGCGTGCAGGTGTGTCAGGAGTGCTTGGCGATGCCTATCTTGACGAGTGTGCCGGCGATCCCGACAAGATGCGCGCCCTCATCCGCAACGAGCGTCGTCTCGAGCTCTGCTTCGAGAGCTTCCGTTTCTGGGATCTCCGCCGCTGGAAAGCTCCCCTCAACGAGACCGTGGGCGGAATGGACTCCCGCAACGGCAACGAGTATACACGCATCCCTTCAGTGGAGTCGCGCTCATATGCTGACCACATGTACTACGGCCCGATACCCCAGAGCGAGATACTGAAGTTCAGCAACCTGATCCAGAACAAAGACTGGTAAGCAGTCATTTTTCCCTAATCGTTATCAATTGCCTTACTAAACAATGAAACTCAACATACTGACCATACCGGCTCTCGCCCTTGCGGCCACAGCCATCGTTTCGTGCGAGAACTCCACCAACGAGTTTCCCGACTTCGACTACCAGACTGTCTATTTCGCCAATCAGGGCGTGGGACGCACTCTCGAGCTCGGACGGGATCTCGAGATCAACACAGATCTCGACAACCTCCATCAGGTGAACATCAAGGCCGTGATGGGTGGTGCCTATGGCAACTCGCGCGACCGCCACATCGGCATCGCTGTCGACAACGGTCTCTGCGACAACCTCTTCTTCACCGAGGATTTCGGCGGCCACAAGGTCATCCCCATGCCCGATGACTACTACACCATCCTCGCCGACGAGATCGTGATACCCTCCGGCAAGCTTGACGGCGGTGTCAAGATCCAGCTCACCGACAAGTTCTTCAACGATCCTCTCGCGCTCTCGTTCAACTATGTGATACCTGTAAAGATGACACATACCAACGATGTCGACTCGATCCTCGAGGGACGCCCGGCTGTGGAGAATCCCAACCGTCTCGTTCCCGGCGACTGGAACGTGCTCCCGCAGGACTATGTGCTCTACGCCATGAAGTACGTCAACCCCTACCACGCCTACTATCTGCGCCGCGGTGTTGACCGTATCACCCACGGCACCGAGCAGACCACCATCGTGCGCCACCAGAAATATGTGGAGCGCAACGAGGAGGTCCACACCGTCACCGCCTCGCTCAACGACTGCGAGATCGACCTCTCCACGAGCATTGACGGCGATCATGTGTACAAGTACCGTCTCCGCCTCGCGTTCGACGACAACGGTGCATGCACCGTCTCATCGGCCGATCCGAACATGACCGTCACCGGCACGGGCAAGTATGTGGTTGACGGCGAGAAGAAGAGCATAGGCGGCAAGACCCGCGACGGGCTCTACCTCGACTACACCGTCAACGCCCCCGCATGGTCGGTGGCTGTCAAGGATACCCTCGTGATGCGCAACCGTGGTGTCACAGCCGAGTATCCCGAGTTTGTTGTCAAGTAATCCATCCCCCTATCATTACCGATTACAATCATGAAAACGACAAGTAAATATGCGTGCGTGCTCGCCGCGGCTCTCTCGCTCGCGGCCTGTACCGACGACAAATATGCTGCCACGATCCCCGATCCGGTCATGCCAGAGGATCAGGCGCTCCTGGACTACCTCGCCACATTCGACGTCCTCAAGTCATATGTGGGCGAGGGGGGCCTCGCCCTCGGAGCCACGGTGGATCCCGCCGAGTTCCTCAAGCGCGAGCAGAACTTCTCCACCATCTACACCAACTTCACCGAGGTTATGCCCGTAGGCAGCTACATGCACAGCACCTCCGTGGCCGACAACGGCGACATAGACCTTGGCAATCTCGCCGAACTCGCATCGCTCTGCAAGGAGAAGGAGATGGCTCTCTACGGCCCCTCGCTCCTCAGCTGCGCCGGCCAGAATGCCACATATCTCAATGCCCTCATCGCTCCTGTGGTGATACCTTACGTACCCGTAGAGCCTGAAAAGGGAGTGATAATGGTGGCCGACTTCGAGGCCGACGAGATCGGCAAGACCTATCCCATGAGCAACGGCTCGGTGGCTGCCGTGGCCGATGATCCCGATGGTGTGAGCGGACATGTGCTCCACATCGGCGAGGATGGCAACGGTGCTGCATACTCCTACCCCGAGTTCGAGGTAGAGCTCACCGAGGGTGTGACACTCGGCGTGTGCAAGGGTGTCCGTATCGACCTCAAGGCCCCCGGTTCGGGCGGTCTCTACGGTCAGGGCCTACGTCTCTACATCTGCGATGCCACCGGCAATTATATCGAGCACACCTACGGCAACTGCCAGTCATTCGGCTGCGCCGACAACCAGTGGGGACGCAACCTCATCATGCTCGACATCAACCAGGCCAATCTCAGCGCTGCTGACAAGGAGATGACCAAGGTGAAATTCCGTGTGGGTTCGGCCACCGGATCCGGCAACTACTATATCGACAACGTCCGCATGGAGTGGGAGATAGCCGGCGATGACACCGGTCGTGATGTGCTCGTGGACTTCGAGAACTGCAAACCCGGCGACAAGTTCCCCATGACGGGCAACTCCACCGCCGTTGTCGAGGCTGACCCCGATGGCAAGAGCGGCAACGTGCTCCATATCGGAAGCGATGCCGAGCCCGCCAACCAGTCGCACCCCACATTCCACATCGTGCTCCCCGACGGCCATAAGCTCGGCGACTACAAGAGCCTCAGCGTCGACTTCCGCGGCGACGGTTCCACCGGTCTCTACGGCAGTGGCGTCCGTCTGGGCATAAACACCACCACTGACTTCCGTGTGCTCGCCGGTCCCTCCGGTTTCGGATGTATGGGCGGCAATGTGTGGAACCGCAACGGCATACTCATAATGTTCGACGGCTCGGCTGCCGAGGCCAACCAGAATGTCGAGCTTACCGCAGCCGAGAAGGAACTCACCGAGTTTGATCTCACCATCGGTTCGGGCACCGGATCAGGCAACTACTGGATAGACAACATCGTGTTCACACGTGAGATCAACACCGACGACACCATCATCGAGAAGACTCCCGAGGAGAAGGATCAGCTCCTTGCCGATGCCCTCAACGCATGGATCACAGCTGTGGTCAGCGCTGCCGGCGAGGGTGTGGACACCTATGATATCTGCTCGCAGCCCCTCACATCGGCCTCTGATCCCTCATTCTTTGATTGGGGAGAATATCTCGGACATGACAGCTATGTGGCCCGCGCCGTGGCCATGGCCCGCGAGGCTGCCGGCGAGCGTCAGCTCAAGTTCTTCGTAAGCCAGAGCATCGACCTTGACGCCACCGCAGCCGACAAGATTGACCGTCTCGCCGAGGCCGTGAGCGCCATCGAGGCTACAGGTGTGGAGATCGAGGGTCTCAACATCCTTCTCCACGCGGTCTATACTCTCGATGCCGACAAGCAGGCCGGCTATGTGACCGCTCTTGATGAGATGATGCACCGTCTGGTCGCCACCGGCCGCAAGGTGCGCATCAGCGACTTCACCCTCCGCATCACCGACAAGGCCGGCGATGATCTCCGTGCCACCGAGTTCTACAAGGAGGAGCGCAAGGCCGAGCTTCAGAACGTCCTCTCCGAGAGCGCCGGTTTCCACACACTCGTGCTGAAGACATTCCGCTCGCTTCTCGCCGACAAGGCCGTGGGCTTCTCCGTGGGCAAGGTATACGATGCCGACGCCTGCGTGGCTCCGTGGAACGCCAACAGCAACCGTACTCTCGTCTACGAAGGAATTGTCAACGGATTAGGCAATATCAATTGATAACGAAATGTCCTGCGGAGACTTCCGTCTCCGGCGTCTCCGCGGGACATTTTAATTCACCGAAACACAGTAAAACCTACTTTTATGAAATACTTATCACGCCTTCTGGTCCTCTTCATGCTCCCTGTGCTCGTGTGGAGCTGCGATGATGACGACGAGATTGTACGTCAGGCTGCCGACCGCTTCGTGCGTCCGCTCCAGACCGCTCTCACCGTCCCCTACACAGCCGGCGAGGCCACACTCCGCATAGAGTGCCGCAATGCTGCATGGGAGATCCTTCCCGGCGACGACGCCACCGATGACAATATCATCACATCCTTTACCCCCTCTTCCGGTCAGCCTCAGGGCGATGAGCGCACCTACGCCCTCGTCACTGTGGCCTACGGCGAGAACACCGGCGTGGCTGACCGCCAGCAGAAACTCTGGGTGGTCAACAGCCTCACAGGCGAGCGCACCGCCGTGAAGATAAGCCAGTCTTCGGCCAACGCTCATACTGATCTTATGATTGACCCTGCCACGAAGTATCAGCCTGTTGTCGGCTTCGGCGGCATGTACGACCCCATCATCTGGTGCCGTTCCTATATGCCCACCCAGGAGGAGATCGAGAAGCTCTATTCCACCGACGGCATGGGCTATACCGTAATGCGACTCATGATCTATCCCAACGAGTCGGACTGGAGCACCGACGTGGAGGCTGCCAAGTATGCTCAGGCTCAAGGTGCCGTCATCTTCGCTTGTCCGTGGGACTGCACCGATGCGCTCGCCGACAAGGTGGACTACAACGGTAACCAGACCAAGCATCTCAAGCATGAGAACTATGGCGCTTATGCCGACCATATCATCAAGTACATCGAGTACATGAAGCAGAATGGCATCAATCTCTATGCCGTGTCCATGCAGAACGAGCCCGACATGGAGTTCACCTACTGGACTCCTGCCGAGGTTGTGGACTTCGTGGTGAATTATGGTGCCCGCATCCGCGCCACTGGAGTCAAGCTCATGTCGCCCGAGACATGCGGCATGCGTCCCGACTACACCGACGCTGTCATCAACAATCCCGCCGCTATGACCAACACCGACATTATCGCCGGTCACCTCTATCAGGGCTTCACAGATCTTAGCTCAAGCTATGTCAACGAGCGTCACAAGTATATCACAGGTATCTATGGCCGCATCACTGGCAAGACCTGGTGGATGACCGAGCATCTCTTCAACGATGGTGAGAGCGAGGAAGACTCCTCCAAGTGGATCTTCGGCAAGTGGGACTACTGTCTCAACAATCTCGCCAAGGAGATACACATGACCATGGAGGGATTCGGATCGGCCTACGTATATTGGTATCTCAAGCGTTTCTATGGTCTCATGGGCGATGATGACAAGCGTTCGCCGGTACCCTCTGGCGAGATCACAAAGAACGGATATATCATGGCCCACTATGCCAAGTATGCCTCCTCGACCACACGTGTGCATATCGACGGTACCAATGAGAAACTCATGGCCACTGCCTATGTCAACGAGGCAGGCACGGAAGTGACTGTCGTGGCGCTCAACATGCGTGGAGAGCCGCTCTTCGTCAACCTCGGTATCAGCGGAGCCAAGTCCTGCGAGGGCATTTACACCGATGCCGATGTCAACATGCAGCCTGCCGATGCCCGTGTGCTCGCCTCGGGCGCCGGTGTGGGAGTAACCCTCCAGCCGTTCAGCATCACCTCCGTAAGGATCAGACTCTGACGCTGCAACACAACCTGTATTATCTGAAATCTGATATATATGTTCACACGCAGAATCTTTGATTCATTTACGTCCTGCATCCTCGCCTCGGTGGTGGCCATCACCACCCTGGCCGGGTGCAAGGATGATAATGTCGAGCAGCCGGCTCCGGTTGTCAAGCCTGAGTCAGGCGCCACCGTCGAGCAGATCAACACCAACATCCGTGCCGAATACCGCCTTGTCGATGCACAGTCGCGCGACCTGCAGGTGAAGACTTTCTCCCCCTCGGGCACAAAGGGCAACGCATTCAAGGTGGAGCTCTCCGACGGCTCGTCGTTCAACCTCTATACAGCCATCGACCCTATAAAGGGTGGGGGAGAGACCACTGTCTATGCCCCGGCGGTAATCGCCAGGGCCGATGGAGATGAGTACTATTGGGATCTTGACGGCAGCTGGCTTAACATCGAGACATCCGACCGTCACAAGGTGCTCGCCGACAATAAGCTCACACCCGTGGTAGGTGTTGATGCCGACGGACACTGGACAGTGAAACTCAACGGCAAGACCTCGACCCTCCCGCAGACCCTCGAGGCCGGCAAAGTGACGAGCCGTTTCCGCGGCGTGGCTTTCAACGATGACGCCACAGCTGTGAAATTTGAGTTCAACGGCTCGTCGCCGGCTATCTCGCTCCCGGTCGTGAAGCAGAACCAGGATCCCGATCCTGTGCCGATGGGCAACCTGCGCCGTCCCATCTCGCCGACACAGCCCGCATGGCTTGTGCATATCGACTCATGGAATTATGCCGATCCCGAGAAGATCATGGCGCTGATACCTGACGACATCAAACCTTATGTGATATTCAACCTCTCCCTCTCCGTGAGCCACGATGAGTCCACCGGACGCTTCAAGGTGAGCGAATATGGCTACGAGATTGTCAAGTCATGGCTCCGTGTATGTGGCGAGCACAATGTATGGGCCATGATCCAGCCCGCGTCCGGCGGTTATTGCCATTTCCCCGACGTGGCCTCCTACGAGGATTTCAACGATCCTAAGTTCTCATTGTACAAGGAGTTCTTCTCCTATCCCAACTTCCTTGGCTTCAACTATTGCGAGCAGTTCTGGGGCTTTGACAGCACTGATGCGCTCTACTCGCCGTCGTGGACACAGCGTGTGGCCCATTGGGAGCATCTCCTCAAGCTCACCAATGAGTATGGTGGTTACCTTGTGGTCAGCTTCTGCTCCAACTATTGGTCGGCCCCCATCAATCCCATCGCCATGGTGAAGCGCAACCCCGGTTTCGCTGCCGCGGCCAAGAAGTATGCGCAGAACTTCGTGATGTGCGAGAAGTATACGCAGTCGGGCATGTTCTTTGACGTTGAGTCAATGTGTCTCGGCACATGGCTCTCAGGCGTTGCCGGCAACTACGGCATACGTTTCGACCAGTGTGCGTGGAACGATCAGCAGGGCGAGTACTACGGCGACAAGGATTATCCCACCGCAGCCGGTGCGGCTCTCCAGCTTGAGCATATAGCCCTGACCGGACAGACTGTCATTGACGGTCCCGAGCTGATATGGCAGCAGGACTTCAAGGAGGTGTCGGCCATTGATGCCGGCGACGGTTTCAAGACCCGCGCATGGGAGACATTCCCGCAGTTCGACAATATCAATATCGACCTCTTCCGCAAGATCCTCGACGGTACTATCCGTATCCTCACCCGTCAGGAGGTGATCGACCGTTCCAAACTTATCGTGCTCCAGGATGTCACCTCGGGTGATGACCGTGCCAAGTACTGCACGCCTCTGTCACTCCATGAGGGTCTCTACCGTCTTGACTTTGACCAGAATCTTCAGGACAATCATTTCTATCTCAAGAAGTCGGGACGCTATCCCACCATTCCCCTCTGCTACGAGCTCACCGATGCGCAGTCGCAGACGTTTGCCCACAAGGTGCTCGCTTCGAGCGCCAACTCCATGTGGGCCGACATCTCGAAGAAGAAATCGGAGTTTGACGCTCTCTTCCCCGAGGAGTACACCGGCGATCTCTATGCCGGACGCCATGAGAACCTGTGGGTGGTCTACAACCCCTACAAGGATCTCCGCTCCGCATCGATCCCCTTCAAGTACAACACCGCCTCGCGCATGGAGCTGAGCTTCAATAAGTTCTCCACCGGTGTGTTCCGTGAATATGCCAACCGTCTCACCTGCTACCTCACCAACTATGATCCCTCGGGCAAGCAGAAGACGGAGACATTCCGTATCTACGGATGCTCGTCGCGTCCATCATGCACGGCCATTCCCCGTCAGGATGCCACCCTCAAGACTGAGGAGGCATGGGCCGATGGTGTGTTTACACTCACTGTCACCCACAATGGTCCGGTCGATATCACCATCGGTGCCTCCGGAACGGCAACCGGACGTGAGACTGCCGTGACACCCGCCACCCTCATTGTGCCCGCTTCGCCGCAGAAGTACACCGGCGCTCTCCAGCATGAGGCCGAATGCTTCGACTACAAGAACATCTCGCGCTCCATCACAGGTGGTTACAACGACCCCATCCGCAATTACACCGGCCAGGGCTACATATCATATGGCCGCAGCGGTTCGGCGGCTGTGCGCGATGAGTTCCTCCTCAGTGCTGAGGGGATGCACACGGTGCAGATACGCTACCGTGCCCCGCAGGCCTCCGTCTCCACCGTCGATCTCTATGTCAACGGAGCGAAGATGGGCACCGTGCAGTTCACAGCCACTCCCGATGACAACAACGTATGGGAGACCGTATCCATGCCCGCTACGTTCAAGACCGGCGTCAACACCGTCGAACTTCGTTCTACGGCTGCTGCCCCCGGCGATCTCTACATTGATAATATCATCATCGAGAGACTCTGACTATAAGAGCCGGTATGCTGAATGCCGGACCATCAATCCCCGGCATTCAGCATGCCCTATTATTTATAAATTACCAAAACACACAAAAATCAAAATTCAAAAATTTCCATGAAGCACCTTTACTTTCCCGTAGCTGTCGGCTTCCTTATGTCGGCGGCGTCACTTTCGGCCAAGTCAGTTGAAGAGACAGTCGTCATCAATTTCGATGACATGGCCATAGGTACACAGATCAACACTCAGAACGGTGGCCCCAATGCCAAGATCACCGTGCAGGCCGCTCCCGGCACAGGTCATGGCAACGCCATCAATTTCACTTCCGACAACGGTGACGGTGCAGCCTGGTATACCAACGCCCGTCTCGTGGATGTAGCTGCTCCCGAAGGCTATACCCTGGGCGACCTCAAGCGCATCACCTTCGACCTCTACCGCACCAACACTCATGGCAACCCCTTCATTGATCTCGCCCGTCAGTCCAAGACCGAGTTTGAGGCTAAGGACAATAAGGAGCTCAACACATGGTTCACTGTCGATGTCGACATGGACACCGATCTCGAAGGCTCCGAGCTTAAGGAGAAACTTGCTTCCATAGCTCTCAACTCCAAGTTTGATGTCAGCATGGGTGTTTTCCCCGGCTCCGACTACTGGGTTGACAACGTCACCCTCTATTTCTCCCGCGAGGTTGAGGAGACATGGCCCATCGCCGACTTTGAAAATGACGAGTATGGCACTACATATGCCATGACCGGTGGAGGCAAGGCCGTTGTTGAGGACGATCCGGATGGTGTGAGCGGCAAGGCTCTCCACATCTGTGCCGATGGCGAGACTCCCGCGGCATGGTCCACCCCCAAGTTCCATGTGGTGCTTCCCGAAGGCAAGACTCTGGGCGACTACAAGGGTATTGTGTTCGACATCAAGGCACCCCAGTCCAGTGGCCTCTATGGAGGCGGTATCCGCATGGAGGTAGCCGGTGTGGCTGCCAATAACCCCGGATCGGCAGGTGCCGACTTCGGTTGTGTTGACAACGTATGGAAGCGTGGCGGTATCCGTATCATGTTCGACGGTTCGGCCACCAACCCCAATCAGAACATCGAGTTCACCGACGAGCAGAAGAAGCTCAACGAGTTCGACATCGTGGCCGGTACCACCTCAGGCGCCGCTGACTACTATATGGACAATCTCGCTTTCATTGTGAAGGAGGGTGGCCAGACCGGTATAGCCGACACCGTAATAGCTGTTGAGCCCGCCGTATATGAGGTATACAACCTCATGGGTATCCGTGTGATGAAGACTGCCGACAAGGCCGACATCCACACTCTCCCCGCCGGACTCTACATTGTCAATGGCAAGAAATATCTTGTAAAATAACTCTAATTGGTTTATACAATGAAAACACAACTCACAATTGCTGCAGCGCTCATGATGGCTCTTCCTCTCTCGGCTAAGACGGTTGAGGATAAGGTTGTCATCAATTTCGATGACATGGCCATAGGCACACAGATCAACACTCAGAACGGTGGCCCCAATGCCAAGATCACCGTGCAGGCCGCTCCCGGCACAGGTCA
>CAJTJG010000001.1:228107-228437 GCA_910576785.1 uncultured Duncaniella sp. | reverse complement strand
TTTAGGTTGTTCCGTTGTGATATATCCGTCCATCACGCGCATGAAAGTCTGCACCCCCTCATATCCTTTGGCTTCCGGCCTATTCTTTTGAGGGTGGCCATCGTACTGTGCCGATATTTTCTGCGTTCTTCCTTTCATTTGATGATGTTTGACAATATTCACTTCGGTCGGGTTCAGTCCTTCCCTCGCGCTATCCTCGCAAGGTACTATGACTTCGGCTGACTTCTCACGGCAGGCTTTACTCCGCAGCTTTGAGTAATTCGGTCGCCACTGCGTCCGTGAGACCTCCCCGATTAAGGGCATATTCTTTCACACTTATACCTGCTTGAT
>CAJTJG010000001.1:0-228097 GCA_910576785.1 uncultured Duncaniella sp. | reverse complement strand
GTGCTTTGCCGCAGACTTCCTTCACACCCAGTGTCGCCATTGGCAGCTTGTCTTTGGCTGTACGCTTGCCGCTATTAGGCCGCGTTAGGGACTTCCACCCATTAGATTATGCCCATGTCGGGCGAACAACAGAAAAGTCGCTGATATACAGCGACTTTATTCTAAATGGTTATGGTTGCTTATGGTTATTTCCAAGCCATCACTTTCCGATGCACTATTCTTATAGTATTGATAGCGTGCTACTTGAGCTTTTATTATACAAGGGTGGGTCTCACTTCTGATTTTTGATGATTTGGGGCTTCCCAGCTGACTTCTTAAGAGGGCATGCGCGGCTATATGACCCACCGGATTTGGGGGGTAATCACTGGCAAGACTTTGAGGGAAAGAAAATAATCAATAATATAAAGTCATGTAAAAGTAAACACAGTTTTAGAGTCGCGAAATAAGTTCCGAGCCTGTCATGACGTCCATTTTGGAGAAGGCGAACAGTTTTTTGCCGAGGTCTTTAAGCGAATGTCCGATGTGATAGACTTCCTCGTCGATTATCAGGAAACGGTCGTGGGCTTTGGTGTATTTGTGTAGAGTCACGCCGGGATACTGCGCATTGTGTTTTTCCACATCCTGACGGAGCTGCCTGGAAATCTGCCCGTCGTAAATATCTACCGCAACACCCGGATTGCGCTTGGATAACTGAACCAATACGGAATCATCAATATAATTGTCGATAACGGTTATCCGATGTCTGGCTTTGCGAATCAAACCGGCTATAAAGGCGTAAGCATCAAATATCTGGCCATCGAAGAACACTCCTTCTTGTGGAGGCAGTGATGTCCTGACAAAGAAATCTATATCCCTGCGAATAGCAGCTATTTTTCCGTCCTGCTCCAGAAGCCGTCTGTCCAGTCGGTCGCTCATTTCAATCAATCGTTGATTGATTGCATATCCACGCAGCAGATATTCCTTCAGGACCTTGTTGGCCCATTGGCGGAATATAGTGGCATTACGGCTGTTTACCCTGTAACCGACTGATAATATGGCGTCCAAATTATAAAACTGAGTCTTATAAACCTTCCCGTCTGCGGCAGTATGTTCCAAAATGGAACGAACTGAATTCTCATCAAGCTCTCCTGCCTTGAATATATTGGAGAGGTGCTTGGTAATGGCAGGACGTTTGGTGCCAAACAGTTCTGCAATCTGTTGTTGGGTTAGCCAGACGGTCTCATCCACGAGGCGAACCTCGAGCTTCATTGTCTCGTCAGGCTGATATAGTATTATTTCGTTTCCTTGCGTAGATCCCATACGCAAAGTTAAACAAAAATACGATAACTTTCTAAATTAAGGGAATATATTCTTTTACACGATCCGGATGTTGCAATGCTCTGACAAGTTGCGAACCTTAACGCAACGAACCGTGTTGAGATTGTGATGTATAAGGTGTTTGTTATGATGGTGATGTGTGTGTCGCTGTGCGGATGCAACGGGCATTCCGCCGGGCGTGATACGTGCCATCCAAAAAATGAAGGGAAAACTATGAAAGAAATATACCGGAAACCGTCGGACGAGGAATTGCGTCGTAAGTTGACTGCCGAGCAATATGCCGTGACGCAGCAGGGCGCTACCGAGCGTCCGTTTACCAATTTGTATGACCGGGAATTCAGACCGGGAATATACGTGGATGTCACGACCGGACAACCATTGTTCGTGTCGACCGACAAATACGATTCCGGATGCGGATGGCCGGCTTTCAGCCGTCCGATATCACCGGAAGTTTTGACCGAGCATATCGACAATTCGCACGGAATGAAAAGGGTAGAAGTACGTAGCTCGGCGGGTGATGCCCATCTGGGCCACGTATTTCCTGACGGTCTGCGTTCGGAAGGGGGACTGAGATACTGCATCAACAGTGCCTCGCTCCGGTTCATCCCGAAATCCGAGATGGAAGCCGAAGGCTACGGAGCCTATCTCCCGTTGGTTAAATAATCGGGTAACAAATAATTTTCACGCCGTCGGGTTGTGTGGCATAATGTTCCGATACTGTCAGCCCAGCATTGTCTGCATGAACATCCATAATTCCTGTATGTGGGCGGCGCAGTCGGTTTCGCTTAGCTCGATGCCGGTTTTGTCGCAAAAGTCCTGCAGAAGCGCGAATGTCCGTTCGTCATCGGTTTCGATGCGGTCCGGACACATGCCGGAATCGATTATACTAGTCGCAAAACGGTCAAGCGTCTCGGTTTCCCAGCCTTCCTGCTCACGTATGAACGGAGGCATGAACGGAGGCAACCCTTGTGGTTTCATCACGGTAAGCAATTCGACGGGATAGTACTGCATGTCGCCCTCGGCCACAGGCATGGGACTGTGAACCAGACAGCACTCGAACGTGCCTCGGTGTTCCATAGAGCGGATCTTGAATGTTGTGGAGGGGCTGTCGAATACAGGGGTGGAGAATTTTGTTTCAGTAAGAGGGGGAGTGGGAGTCTTGTCCCACGACCATGTGCCGTCGGAATCAAGGCAGAGCAAAGGTATGATTTTGCCGCCGCAGTCGGTGGCATAGTCGTCGGTAAAGCCAAGGTCCTCCAATTGTTCGAAGTCGAGTCCCTCGATCCGGCGTGACACCTCGCATGCGGCCTGCAACGCAAGTATCATGTCGCGGCGATCCTTCTCATCGGGAATTCCGCCGTAGTGAAACGAGCCATCCATTACATGAAAGTCCGGCCAACCTTTGGATCTGCACATCCTGATTCCCTCTTCGGAAGCCACTTTCTTGATATATGCCCGGTTTTCCTTGTCGATTAAGCAGTCGGCGGCATTCTCGAAATCGCAGTTTACGGCATGGAATGTCATGTGCTTTTCGAACATTTCGAGCGGATTAACGGCGCAACCCGCCTTGATGGAATTCAGATATGTGTCGAATCCCTCGCAGCCTCGATACAATGCCAGTCCGTAATGTTCTCCGCCGTTGCCCATGCAGCAGCAGTAGCCTGTCGACCCGTCCGACAGAGTGACTGCGAAAATCTGGCTGTCGTCAATGGCCTTGAAAAGATCGCATCGACGGAAATTTAGCGCGGCGATTATAAGTGCCTTGTCCATATTGGTAATATTTAGACGCATCTTGGGAATATTTTATTTATTCAATTAAATTTGAGCAGTTTGAGAATCACTTCCGGTTTGTCGATTATCTCAAGCTTGGTTTATAACGCTTAAGATTCTTCTTGAACTGGGAAGTGGGCTTGAGTGTATTCATAGTGAGCCGACAAAGTTGCGAAAACCGTCAAGGTCGTGAGTTTCGAGCGAGTCGGAAGTCTCAGCCTACTTCATGGCAGCGAGAGTTGTTTTGTCGGGGAGGTCAGCAACGAATGCCATCAGCACACTTTACACAAGATTGTTTGGACTGCGCATATTCTTTAATATTAGAGCTTGTTTAATAATAAATGTTAATGATAGGGCGCCCATTCGTCAGGCAGATTCCCTCTTGCGTCTCGGTCGTTATGGAACCCCATAACTCCCTCAACGCAAGAGGGAATCTGCCTGACGAATGGCCGGTCTGCAGTATTGTTTTCGATTCCTTTCACAAATATTTGCTATTTTACAACAATAATCATAGAGCCTTGCCATGGTTAAAAGTTACCTCAGTCTCGCATATCTTGGCCGATTTTCAACCTGTTCCTCAGTCGTGTACGTCCAGTACACTCCTTCGTCTCAGATTGAAAATCGTCTCAAGCTATGCGACCCTATCGTTAACATTTATTTTTAAACAAGCTCTTAATGAATACATTCGTATAACATCTGCAAACCATCTTATGATTTGAGCACAGCTCTTTCATTTAAGATTTCGTCTCATTCTCGAGGATTGTGTTATTCAACTTTCGCAAGTTAATATGTTGGAATTAAAAGAAATTAGACTCACAGAACTATTTGGATGCTACGCATCCGCACAGAATTTACAGAACGGCACAGAACCTTTAATTAGGTCATAAGTCAGAGTGAATAGTGACAAAGTTTATCATTCATCACTTATCACTCCTCAATAATTGTGGACTCGGCTTTGGCACAGAGAGGGAGTTCTGCAACACCCTCCTATATCCAGACAATACATATATGCCATTGATATGCTATTACGTATAACTTGCGAAACTTGAGTCAGTAAAAAAACATTCTACACTTCGATAACTTTAAAAGTTATGGATATTGAGCCGCTTGAAGTCATTTAGCTTGGATATATTAGTTTTTTAGTATATTGAATGACGTCTTGAATAATGGTATTTATGCTGTCATTTAAATTACTAATATTGATATTTTTGATTATGTTATACGCGGAGGATTTTTATATGTGGCTATATGCATATGGCGACATCTACAAGCAGACTACGCGCACGATATCACAATATGCCTACCTACCATTCATCAGACGAATATAATATTTAACATATTTTAATCCACAAATGTGTGTCAATTCCGCAACATTATTTAACTTTGCAACTGAAAAGAGAAAGTTTCTCTAATTGTCCGTCGCACCAGAATAAAGGGACGGACGGCTCCATGAAAACATCTCCGCGGAGACGGGCCTGCGGTCAGCGCACCGTACATAATCAAGACAATGATGGCCCCGGACAATGGAATAGCCTGATCGGCAAGCGGAGTTTTTCCATCACGACAAGTGGAGCCTACGCCGGTGCGACACTCTGCCAGACAGTCATTTGAGGCCCGAAGGACTTCTTATCAACGCGATTGTAGAACATTTAACCGAGAGTTAAAATCCCAGCAAGACACAAGAAACTGACATAGACACCCCCTCTGCAAGCATCGGCCCGGAATAATGCCGCATGCAGACGCGTGGATCCATAACGGATGCCACTACGAGCAGAGTGAAGATACAGCACCATGTCATTACAGCTGGGTATTTCTACACCATCCCGACGTTGACCGAAGCCGCCCCACACACTTACACATTTCATCCATACACACCTATCCATTCCTTCGCCGCGCTTCCGGCCTTCGCCTCATCCCCCCAAACGGATTTTAATTTGTGAGACACATCGGACAAACCGTCAAAGAAGTCTTTGACCGTCAGCCGCGCAGTTGCACCGTATCCTGGTTTGCCAAGCAAATCAATTGTCACCGTGCCAACGTCTACGACATTTTCAACCGACCGACCATCGACTGCCAGCTGCTCGCACGCATCTCGGCAGTGCTGCACCACAACTTTTTCCTTGATATAGCCACTGAAATCGACAAAGAGATCGAATCATCTAATGACTAATGGATTAGCGCAGCACTGTCAAACAATATTCGACATCTTGTAAAAACACCTGCTACAAAGTGTAAAAACAGAGGTTACAATCAATATATCAATCCAATACAATAATAACATAACTTTGTAAACAGACTTCATTCACCTTACTAAAACCAATAAGACATGGCAAAGAAATCAGCTATTTCCGGTGAGTACATCATCACTGTAGAGGACAGCGGCACAGTGCGCGTATGCAAGATATACGACAACGTGAAGGCCTCGCTGCGCGAGTGTGCCACAGCTCAGAATTTTGAGTTCGATCCCGAGTGGACAACCCGCCAGTTCGGTTCGAAACTCATCAAGGAGTTTGGCGACGGCAACATTGCCGAGATAGGCGAATACACGATTGTGAAGCGCGACAGCGGATCGATCGAGACCTACCGCACCTATGCCAACACCAAGGGTGCACTCAGGGAGATAGCCGCCGCTACCGGCTTTGACTTCAATGAAAATTCCAACACCAGGCAGAATGGCTCCAAACTGGTGGACTTCATAAACGGGAGCAAGTGATGGACAAGAAGATTTCTGATATGATAGCCGCCATTCGTCAGGAGATAGCGGCTATCGCAGAATCTTTGATGAAAAACAGTCCCGCCGCAAACCGTAACGGCTCAAAACTTTTCGACTTTGTAAAATCATTTATCGGTACTGCGCCGGGATCATCCGCATCGCATAAGGATTCAGCCGTCAAGCCTGAGTCAGTGAAGGTTGCTGACCGCAAGCCGGCAACCACACAGACTACAGTCAAGCCTGCTCCGGTGGAGTCAGGGAGAAGAATAGAGACACAGACAATATCAGAAAAAGAGGATTTGACCAAGGAAGAGATGAAAGAATTGATAAAACGCCTTGAGGCTCTCGAGGCCCGTGTGACCAGGCTTGAAAAAGCCATCGGCACTCCTGTGGCAAAATCCGCAGGAGGGAAGCTGACAGTGGCGAAGATGATTGAGCTGAAATCAATCTATGCATATGAGTTTGACAAGGAGGGCAAATTGGACTTCTTCTACTGGAATATCAAGGACGATGCCAAGACAAAGGATCTGATCAATGCCGGAGACCGCGGGATGTTAAAAAAGACATCCATATGGGATGACAATTGTGTGCTTCTTTCTGATGGCAGTATGTATACCTACCGGCCTGTCGGAAATACTTTGAGGGAGGTAAAAGCCTTTGCAACCCTGATAGGCTATCCGATACCCGACAAGGCTAAAACCGATATGCTCTCCGCAGCGATTGTCAATGAGAGAGGCGCGGATGGGTGGTGTATATCCAACGGTCAGATGCTAAAGGCCAACGGATGGGTCTACTCTCTGCAACCACTCGTTCTCAAGGATGCCCTTGAGGAATGCTTGAAAAAGTCAGACTCATTTGTGTTCGGAATTGAACCTCCGACTTTTGCCGGTAAATCTCCTGAAGAGGCATTTGAAGCTTTTCTGGATTTCCATAATGCGATAAAACCACGTCCCCTTCCCTCCAATGAGGAGATAATCAAACAGTTCGAGCAGGCAGTAAAAACTTACAAATTGAAACACAGCTAAATAGTCAGACAGATGACCATCGAAGAGATAGATGCGCTGAAGAGCGTCAGAGAGCATCACCTCAGAGGGAAGGATCCAATGCCCGCGCCTCCGGCCCGCAAGGGGTTGCCGGAGGGGTATGAGCCGTCAGAGGCCGAACTCAGGAAATATCTCGGGGAATGGGACGGTCTTGATGACTATGTGGATCAGGAAAAGGCACTCGCCATGCTGTTCCGCGGGGATACGACATTTGCCTCCAACACCGACCTGCGGCACGTGATAATCAAATGTGCGGTATTGAACGACTTCTACGCCACTAATATTTTCAGGATAGCACAGGTGGCGAGAAAAATAGTCCTGACACCTGATATCGACGCCCGTCTCGCCGCCGGCGACAGAAGCCTGGTGGAGGAGATAGCCGTGGTGGATGACCGCCGCAACTATTCGTTTGCCACCAAATATTGCTCGCACCACAGGCCTGAGCTGTATCCCATCTATGACCGCTATGTGGCCGATGTGCTCGGCGAACTGCGCAGACGCACCCCCGGACTCTTCAGATTCAGGGGGAAGGATGCACTGAGGGATTACGCGACATTCTGCGATGCCATCGATGACTTCCGCAAGGCATACGGACTGGAGGCCTACAGCTACAAGGAGATAGATCGCTATCTGTGGCAACTTGGCAAAAGGTATTACAATATTTATAAAGAATCATAATCAGACAGAAAGCCCATGGCAGTAAAGACAACAGCCGCCGGCAAGATGGACAAGCGCACCAAGGAGTACAAGGAGCTCAAGGAGCGTCTGGCCAAAGCCCGCGCCACCAAGGCAAAATCGACAACCAAGACCACCCAATCAACTCTCAAGAAGACAAAGAGCGGCAAGGTGGACAAACGCACCAAGGAAGGAAAGGCCATATGCGAACGCATGGCCAAGGCCCGCAAGGCACAGAACTCACTCGCTAACAGAATCAAACGCCTATTCCGATGAAAACATCACCCAATACGATAGCATCACTGCTCGCGTCGGCCATCTGGGCTGACGGCGAATATGCCGAGACCGAGCGCGTCACTGCCGAGGAGATCGCCGAGGCATTCGGGATTCCCGCCAAGGATTTCCACAAGTATATGACAGCCGCCACCGTAGAGATAAACAATCTCTCGCCTGAGGCAGCCACGGAATATGCCGTGAAACACGCCGCCAAGGTGGATCCCGAGGAGACAGGCGAGGTGTTCCAGGCAATGATGCAGATGTTCCTCTGCGACAATGTTCTCACCGCCGGCGAGGTATACAATCTCCTGGCCATGGCCGAGGCCCTTGACATAGACCGCGAGAGCGCCATACTGATGCTCTGCGACATGGTCAAGAACGAGCCTGAGCTCGAGGTGTCGTTCGAGAATGATGTTGACGAATAACAATCCCTATCACCATGGCATCTAAAGTAAAAGTATACGGAAAAGCACAGAACCGTACGGCACTCGGCATAGCGCATGCTTATGTGGTGATGTATCCCCACGCCACTCTCGAGGATCTCCGCAAGGCGTTTCCCAACTCGGTATGTCCTGACAAGGGTGTGGCAGAGAACTTCCTCCCGCTTGAGAAGGCACTTGAATTCAACACCAAGATGAGCCTCTATTTCGCCAAGGAGGATGAGGTGATCAACCTTGCCGATGGATCGAAGGTGGCTCTGGCCCAGGTGTGGTCGAAACCCTCGTTCGAGCGCATGGTGGAGCAGGGCAAGCTCTATGACATCGAAGTGGCCGAGTTTGAGAAAACCGTCGGCAAGGAAAAAGGCGGCTATCGTCTCGAGTATCTCAACGGCTACGTGCCCCCGGTGCCCGAAGTGAAGAAGAGCGGGGGGCCCTGGATATGGATCATCCTCGCCCTCGTGGCAGTGGCACTCATAGCATGGCTGTGCATGCCCAAGGGAGAGAAAGTGGTAGAAGTGGAGAAGATCGTGGAGAAGGAGGTGATAGTGCGCGACACTGTCTACGTGCAGCAGATCGAGGAGATAGAGCGCAACTTCAACAGCGCCCAGTTCGAGCAGGGCAAATCCGAGCTCAACGATGACGCCAAACTTGCGCTCCACGATCTCGCCAAGGTACTCCGTCAGAACCCGGCTCTGCGTCTGCGCATCGAAGGCCACACTTCCAGCGAGGGTGACGCCGACACCAACCTCAGGCTCTCCGAAGCCCGCGCCCAGGCCGCTGTGGACTTTCTGGTGGAGAAGGAATCCATCGAACCCTCGCGCCTCGAGGCCATAGGCAAAGGTTCGTCAGAACCGATCGATCCCTCGAATCACGAATCGAACCGCCGCACTGAGTTTGAGGTTATAGAGTAGTAGTATACAACATCAACTGTAATAATGAACGCACGCAGATACATATCACGCATAATGGTTATCCTGCTGGCCGGATGCTCCTTTGGGGCATGCAGCAAGAATGATGACGCAGCCCAGATATATTATTCGGAGGTGAGATCGGTGGACAAGCTCGCTCTCGCCCAGATGACAATATCGAAAATGGCCACAATAGACGACATACACCTCGAGGATGCCGAAGGTGCGCGCCAGACGGCCGCCGCTCTTCTCGACGCCGTGAAGATAGGAAATCGCAAGGCCGCATATTCGTATGACACGTATCTACGTGCGTTCATCGACCTCTCGACCCTGACACCCGAGGATGTGAAGGTGGACGAGACCTCGCGCACCATAACCCTGACTCTCCCACCCGTGCAGACCGAATATCTGGGCCGCGACATGGAGATACGCGAGGATCACTACCGTGTCACCGGCATGCGCTCGGATATCGACGCCAGGGAACGTGCCGCCATCAAGGAGCAGATGAACACCGTGCTCAAGGCCGAGGTTGAGGAGAAGCCGGAATTCCGCAACAGGCTCATCGGCCAGGCCAAGACCAAGGCATCGGCATACTTCAGCTCGCTGCTGGGGCGCGACGGGTATAATGTAAACGTTAAATTCAGGGAGGGAAACTGACATGAAAGTAGTAAGCACACTCAGATGGCTGACCATTCTGGCCGTGGTGGTTCTGGCAGGAGCTGCAGCGGCATGGTGGTATTTCTCACCCGAGGCCAACCGTGTCACCATGCACGAGGCCAAGATATCCGATCTCAAACCCATGGTGCGGCTCTGCTCGATGGACATATATGAGGATGTGCCCATAAAAGGACACATCGGCCCCCGCCATATATTCGCCCGGGCTGCGCTCAACGGCACCGTGACGTTCGACCTCGAACAGCTGAAAAGCGAGGAGCGGGGCGACACACTCATAGTCACCCTCCCGCCGGAGATAGTGGAGATATACGAATCAACCGAGCCAGGGGCCTACAAGGTGATAGACACGTGGAACGAGAATTTCTTCGGATCCAACCACTTTACCACCGAAGAGGAGAACACAATCAAATCAAAGGTGCGCGACAACTTCCGCAAGAAGGTCTACGCCAAGGGGTATGTGAAGCGTGCCCGCGCGGAGGCAAGGCAGAATCTCACCTCCATGCTCGGCGGTCTGACCGGGAAGACGGTGATTGTCAACGATCCCACTCCGGAGGGAAGATACAGATAGTCGTTGACCACTGCAAATCGATTATACATGGGATTTCTTGGCAACATCAAAAAACAGGCCGAATAAATAACCACATAAGTATCAACAATATCAACCCTAAAAGAACAAACCAATGGCAGATCTACGTATCGATGGCCGCAAGAAGGTGAAGACCCTCAAGGCCGATTTCAAAAAAGCTTTCGGCGCAACACTCCGCGTGTACACAACTCCGGCATGCAAGGCGCCCGCCGATGATGATGCAACTCTCGCCTCACTCATGGCCAAGAGCGGCGCCAAGGGTGGTGAGGCTACATTCGGCAGCAACCTCCGCGTGGGCAACTTCGAGAAAAAGCTCGGTGAGATGTTCGGCATCGGTGTGCAGGTGGCCAACAGCGCCAACACCAAGCTGAGCGACAATGACATCACTCTCGCTGCCGCCGGCAAAGAATAACCTATGACCTGACTTTTTCCATGAAGGAGGCTGTATCGCGAATTGTGGGGATGCAGCCTCCTTATGTAAAACCAACCGATCATTACCATATAACCATGAGCAAGGCATCACTACGCGCTTCAATCGAGGCAAAGAAAGCACAGATAGCATCACTGCGCACGGACATAGCCACCGAACGGTCGCGCAAATCGGAGAGTTCGGCCCGCTACTCGGCCTATGTGAAAAACGCGACTACGGCGTCGGCCAAGGCAAACTACCGTTCGCAGAAAGCATCGGTCATAGCCAACCATGAGAGCCGTATACGCGGACTACAGTCGCGCATAGCGCAGCTGCAACGCGACATAGCTTCCTATCGCGAACGCATGAAATACGAGAAGTAATTTCCTGCCTGATACACATGGGACAGTGCACCGAAAAACTGAAACAGAATCTTGCAGCGGTATTTGACGACGACCTGCACACGCGCCAATGGCACAATGTGGTGGATTATCTCATCATAGGGATGATCCTGCTGAGCACGCTCGAGATATTCCTGTCCACGTTTGACATCCACCCCACCCTGCGGCGGGTGCTGATGTGGATTGACATAACCACGCTTGTGTTTTTCACCATCGAGGTGTCATTACGCATATGGGTGGCCCCGATGGTCAATCCGGCCTACAAGGGATGGAAGGGCCGGCTGCGCTACTGCTTCTCGTTTCACGGCTTCATCGATGTGGTGTCCACCTATCCGTTCTATCTGCAGTGGCTCTTCCCATTCCCTATAGGATGGATGAAGGTACTCAGGATGAGCCGCACGGTGAGGCTCTTCCGTGTGTCGCGCTACATGAAGTCATGGCGCCTGCTCACCGACGCCATACATGAGAAACGGCGGGAACTGTTCATATCCATGCAGTTTCTGCTCATAGTCACATTCATACTCAGCCTCATATTGTTCTACAGCGAGCATGATGTGCAGCCCGAGGTGTATGACAACGGTTTCGCATCGGTGCTGTGGGCGTTTGCCCAGTACATAGGCGACCCCGGTGGATTTGCCGAAACCCCGCCGGTCACTGTGATGGGGCGTATGGTGGCATGCGCGGTGGGGCTACTCGGCATAGCCATTGTGGCAGTGCCGGCAGGCATACTCGGATCGGGATTCACCGAGGCCATCGAGAAAGAGAACCAGAAGGAGAAACTCGTGGAGAACAGCGCCAAGCTCGTCAAGGCATTCGAGCGCAAGCTTGACCGCCCGACGGGCTATCAGGCCGTGCCTTTCTTCAGGACCCTCGCCGACATACAGTCACGCCTGCACATGACATGCGATGAGATGATCGAGGCCGTGGAGAACACCCCGGGGTTCCGCCTGATAAACCTCGGCTCCACGATACCCACCGACAGGATGCCGCATGACCGTCTGGCCATAGAGCACTTCACGCTCAACCGCACATACGGCCAGATGATAGACCGCAACTCGAGGATCACCATAGTGTCACCTTCGAGCATAATAGATGCCACGGTGGGGATATTCTCATATTATCTGGCCAAGTTCGGTGGATTCAACTACATAAGCCGCGAACTCGGCGACACGATACCCTACAGATCGTTCTACACGGTGCCCGACAACCCGACGGAGGAACAGAAGGAGTATAACGCCGATCTGTCAAGACTGATGGACCGCGAGGGAGCATGGGGCCTGACCATACTCGTGGCCAGCGGGGCCAATGAGCCGGAATATGACACCTCGTTCCACTTCTCCACCGGCAATGCCAAGGGTGACGAGACTGTAGGCGGAGAGAAATCGCTGATTCGCGACACGGCGACATTCAACAGATTCTACAATGACCTGTCGGCAACGCTGAAGGATGAGTATGGCTACACGAGCGACCATGACCGCTATCACAACACTTCGGGAGCCAAGCTGTGGCCACGCCGCATAGCGCTGTGTCCCGACAGCAACAACATCATGCTCCGCATAGCCTGGAAGGCCATGCTGTGGGATGGCCGCAGGCTCCAGATAGCCCACACGATAGCCGAAGCCATATGCCGCGACATACTCGGAACCGATATGCCCGCCCCACATCCCGACCTCAGTAAAAAATCATTCGGATTCACAGACTATACATCATGAAAGATCTGCTCAAGACCATATTCTGGGTTTTCACCCTGCAATGGCTGCTTCAGAAAGGTGGCTGCGGAACACTGCTCACCACCATAGTGCTACTGATATGCTTCGCGCTCTACATGTGCGGGGCGCTTTAACCATACATCTATCTCCAAACGTAAGAATCATGAAGATACCGGGATTGTCATTCTCGCTGAAGAGAGCCGTCGGCATCAGTGCCGCCAAACAGAAAATAGCACGCGCCACGGGCATACCCACCACACGCGGCGGACTGGAGCGCAAAGTGGGGTCGATGGTGATGTCGGCCCTGTTCGGAAAGAAGAAAAAGAGCCGCAGGTGAACGATCCGTGTACCATCAGTGACCAAAATGAACATTCGACGGTAAAAGTTGAGCCATAAGAGTTTTTGATTGTTGGCAAAATTAACTACATTTGCAAAACAAATCATCAACTCTTGATATGACAATAACCGGAAAAACTTATCCCTCCCCCAAAGGAGAGATCACACACTACACACTGACCAACGACAAAGGCTCGTCAGTGACACTATCCACACTCGGAGCCGGCATCGTGGCCATCAATGTTCCGGACGCCAACGGCGCCCTGGCCAATGTCGTGCTCGGATATGACGACGCCGCATCATGGATAGCCGACGGCCCGTGCGCCGGCAAGATACCAGGACGGTTTGCCAACCGCATAGCACGCGGACATTTCACCCTGGATGGCAAAGAGTACACACTAGCCATCAACAACGGGCCCAATGCCCTGCACGGCGGCCCGGAGGGATTCCAAAACCAGATATGGGACGCCCGCACCGTGGGCGACAACAAGGTGGTGATGGTGTATGCCGCCGAGGATGGCGAGGAAGGTTATCCCGGCAATCTCATAGTCACCGCAGAGTACACCTGGGACAATGACGACACCCTGACACTGCGTCTGCACGCCACCACCGATGCCCCGACAGTGATCAATCTCACCAACCACGTATATTTCAACCTCGACGGGGAGGGATCAGGATCCGTGCTCGGCCACAAGCTGCGCCTCAACGCCGCATGCTATCTGCCCACCGACCCCACCCAGATTCCCACCGGAGAGATAGCTCCCGTGGCAGGCACCCCCATGGACTTCCGCGACTTCAAGGAGATAGGGAAGGATATCGAGGCCGACTTCGAGCCGCTGAAGATAGGCAAGGGATACGACCACTGCTGGGTGGTGGACGACTACAGGAAGGGTGAGATGCGCGAGGTGGCCGTGCTCAAGGCCGCAAAGAGCGGACGCACGCTCACTGTGGCCACCACGCAGCCCGGCATGCAGATCTACACAGGCAACTGGCTCAAAGGGTGTCCGCGCTCCATATCGGGAGGCGATTACAACGACTATGACGGCGTGGCCATCGAATGCCAGAACTTCCCCGATGCCCCCAACAAGCCGGAGTTCCCGACACCGGTGCTCCGTCCCGGCGAGGAATATGACGAGACTATAAAATTTTCATTCAAATAAAGATAGAATTTCAATATGAAACCTACACTGTTCGTACTTGCCGCCGGAATGGGCAGCCGTTACGGAGGTCTCAAACAGCTCGACCCCCTTGGCCCTCAGGGTCAGACCATCATGGACTATTCCATCTATGATGCCATCCAGGCCGGATTCGGCAAAGTCGTGTTTGTGATACGCAAGGATTTCGAGGAAGCTTTCCGCGAGAAGATCCTCTCGAAATATGAGGGACATATACCTGTGGAGGTAGTGTTCCAGTCCACCGACAAACTCCCCGAGGGATATACCTGTCCTGCTGACCGCACCAAACCCTGGGGCACCAACCACGCCGTGCTCATGGGCAAGGAAGCTATCAACGAGCCGTTTGCCGTGATCAATGCCGACGACTTCTATGGCCGTGACGCCTTCCGCGTGATAGCTGAGGATCTCATGCGTCCGCGCGAGCGCAAGGGCGACTACTCCATGGTGGGCTTCCGTGTGGGCAACACCATGACCGAGAACGGATCAGTGTCACGCGGCGTATGCTCCAAGGGGGAGGACGGATGTCTGACCGGAGTGGTGGAGCGCACATCCATAGCCTACGCACCCGACGGCTCCATAGTGTTCACCGATGAGGAGGGCAAGGAGCAGAAGCTCGAGCCCACCACCCCCGTGTCAATGAACCTGTGGGGCTTCACTCCCGACTATTTCGACTACAGCGAGCGTGAATTCAAGAAATTCCTTGACAAGGACCTCAACACCCCCAAAGCCGAGTTCTTCATCCCTCTCTGCATCGACACCCTCATCCACAATGGCGAGGCTACTGTGAAGGTGCTTGACACGGACTCGAAATGGTTTGGCGTGACATACTCCGCCGACCGTCCCGGAGTGGTGGAGAAATTCGCCGAGCTCCACGCCAACGGCACCTATCCCGAAAAAATGTTTTAAACCCCATATTTCCACTTTAAACCAACCATGGAACTCAAGAACAAGATTGTAAAGGCGTTTGCCGACAAGTTTGGCGGCGAGGGCACACTCTATGCCTCGGCCGGCCGTATCAACCTCATCGGCGAGCACACCGACTATAACGGCGGCTTCGTATTTCCGGGCGCCATCGACAAGGTCATCATGGCCGACATCCGCCCCAACGGCACTGACAAAGTGAACCTCTTCTCGCTCGACATGGACCAGAGCGCAAGCTTCGGCCTCAACGAGGAGGATGCACCCGCCGAACAGTGGGCGCGCTATGTGTTCGGCGTATGCCGCGAGACCATCAAGCGCGGCGGCGAGGTGAAGGGCTTCGATGCCGTATTCGCCGGCAATGTGCCCCTGGGCGCCGGTCTGTCGTCATCGGCAGCGCTGGAGTCATGCTTCGCATTCGCGCTCAATGACCTCTTCAACGGCAACAGCATCGAGAAATTCGAGCTTGCCAAGATCGGCCAGTCCACCGAGCACAATTACTGCGGTGTGAACTGCGGCATCATGGACCAGTTCGCATCCGTGTTCGGCAAAAAGGACTGCCTCATCCGTCTGGACTGCCGTTCGCTCGAGTACGAGTATTTCCCGTTCAAGATAGACGGCTACAAGCTTGTGCTTGTCGACTCCGTGGTGAAGCACGAGCTCGTTGACTCGCCCTACAACAAGCGCCGCCAGTCGTGCGAGCGCGTGGCAAAACGTCTCGGTATCGAGACCCTGCGTGACGCCGACATGGAAATGCTCAACTCCGTGAAGTCGGACATCTCAGCCGAGGACTACATGCGTGCCAAGTTCGTCATCGAGGAGAAGGAGCGCGTGCTTGATGTGTGCGACGCCCTCAACCGCGGCGATATCGACACCGTGGGCCGTCTGATGTATGAGACCCACGCCGGTCTGTCAAAGGACTATGAGGTGTCATGCGAGGAGCTGGACTATCTCAACGACATCGCCAAGGAGTGTGGCGTGACCGGTTCGCGCATCATGGGCGGAGGCTTCGGCGGATGCACCATCAACCTCGTGGCCGATGACAAGCACGATGCCTTCATAGCCACCGCCAAGGAGAAGTTCAATGCCAAATATGGCCATGAGCCCAAGATCTACGATGTGATCATCTCCGACGGCGCCCGCCGAATAGAGGAATAATCCAACCCGTCCCCACTCAACAGGGAAACAGAAGAAACATAAGAGAGACAGAAGAAACATAGGGAATTTAAATAATTTGAATCTATTCAATTCCTGTGTTTCTTCTGTCTCTCTTATGTTTCTTCTGTTTCCTATTTTTCGTAAGGACACAAAAAGACCACATCAGAGCAAGATGATGAAACTCCGAGTGACAGGATTTGAGTGCTTGGCATCCGCTGTAATCCTCCGGTTGTGACAACATCCCTTACGGGATCGAGGCCCGCCATTGGATACCGAAGCTTGTCTCGGTATTTCAGAATAAATTGAAGAGTTTCCCAATCGTCTCTGATGTGGCTGTATTTTGATAACGCAAAATTAATGCAAATCGTTCGATTATGCAATAGGCCCGTGAATAAAATTTCACAGTCCGGACGATATTGTCATAGCCTCAGACCTATACCGACCATAAGATTCTGCGGATCCTTGAAGTTGCCGAGACGGTAACCTACGTTGATATACAGACTGCGGGTGACAAATGTCTTCAACGTCAGCGACTGATAGAACCTCTTGTTTCCCTTTGGATTCAATATATCATAACCGAGACCGGCATTCACTGAGAATATCGGCATTGTCAGCTCGGCATGAGCCGATATACCGGCGCTGATCTGCTTGACGAAGGGTGGGCGATGAAATTTTATATTGTCGCCATAGCTGCCATCCACCCAATATGTATCAAGCCCCGCGCTCTCGTCCCACTGCAAATCAAGGGCCGGACCAACGGCCACCCATCGGTTGAGACTGCGCAAGGGGGAAAACTGGACACCTATCACACCAAATCGGCCGGGACAGAGCTGCGGTTCGGACTGCTCGCCAATGTTGACCACACGTTTGCGCCATGCTCCAAACACAACGATATCATACATCCACCGGCCCCTGTCGGCCTCATGCTCAAGTTCGGGCGATGACACATGCCCCTGCGGCTGAGGATCAATCATGTAAGTGAAGCCGATGGAGGCTCCAACGGAATTGACACCCGCATTGGGCCACGATGTGTTGCCGTTGGAGAAGTGTGTAGCCTCGGCGCCGAGAGTGAGTGCGCATCTGTCGGAAAGGGAATAATGGAGTTTCAGCCCGAGGGCCATCATGGCGGTGACCGATGTGCTTACGGCAGCATTGAGCTGCGCCGACTCCGTATCGTGGTGCCAGCCAAAGGCGGCGCCGAATTTCCATTCGTATCCGAGCCATAGCCTGCGTGAGAAACGCACCACCGGAGCACCCTGATAGACATATGCCGAAACCGGTGTGCCTAACAAAGAATGGTTGAAAAATGACACCGCGCCGATGCCTACACCCTGATACAATCCCTTGTAAAGGATACCCTCCTGTGTAGAGTCATTGAAACAGAAGCCGGCTCTCACTGATCCCGATATACTTCTGTCTATCCGTTTATCCAATACATTATATCCTCTCAGGAAAATATTTGTCGCAGGGACATAGGCCGGAGATATCTCCGCACCGAGGTGCCACTGCGGCCGACGACTGAATCCCGAGGGGATGGTGTCGGCAGCCATCGGGCTGCATACGGTCGCCATGATGAAACAGGCCGCGAGTATCAATCTCCTTATCCGCATCTCAACAATGTGTTTGTAGACCGCAAAGGTACATATTTTTGAGAGATACACAATAAGAAATTGAAAATCAGAGAGGGGCTGACGCACTGAAAATCCCACTTATTTTTTTATTATACTTAATTTTATTTATCTTTGCGAATCAATAACTCCATTATTCCTTACAATCCAATACTCCCATAATGAAAAGCATGAATTTTCTGAATCGAATTCCGACTCCCTGGTGGGTGGTGATAATCATAATCGCGATGGTGACTGTGATGATATCCATATACGTATCAATGCCCGAGGGTGCTTTTGCTGTTGGTGTCCGTTCTTTCGCGGAATGGAACGGTTCAGACACATGGGACTGGCTGGCATTTGTCGTGGCTGTGATCTCGTTTGTATTCGCGGCGTTCACATGGAGTTCACAGAATAAGACAGAGAAAAATACCACACAGATCGATGATAAGAGCCAGCAGAAAATACTTACTGAACTCACATGTCATTTTTTCCGCAATCTGATAGTGATCTGTGCAGTTGAGAAGAAACTCAATGGTAGGTTTGACACACATTATCCTTCAGAAGAAAGTCTGCTGAAACTGAAAGTTGACATGGATGCAATGGCTTTCAGAAAACAGGCGGATAATTTCGACGTGATACATGAATTGCAACTGCTTCTTCGTAATTTCAACAGCGAGATTGATGTAGCCCTTATGCATCTCAGATCTCAGCAAGTGTTTGCCTACGCCAAGGAGCGTGACTTTGCCACATTGAAGTTCAAGATGAGTCATCTGACCAATAAGATAGAGGATTGTATGAAAAAAATCTGGCATAAGGATTTCTCTGATGAGATAGCCGATGCCATTCTCAATGCCGCAAAAGACCGGAATAAAGATGAGAACCTTGATGAGGTCAGGGAAAAAATGACGGATGATCTACAGTATTATAATAATACTAAATCCTGCTACTATTCGCTTTTTAAAAATGAAGAAAAACGCAAGGAGTTGCTTTCGCTTCTCAATCTGCATATCCAGATAGAAATGGACGGGTTAAACAAGCAGGGATACGAAAAGATTTTAATCATACCCTTTGACAAGACAAATTCCTGAAAGATAAAAATTTGTCGGTAAGGTATCGGCGGGGTGATGGCGCGGGATTACCGGTCGTCACCCCGTCAGTGTATGGTGGCGTCCTCAAGATTACATCCGTGACTCTACATATTTATATGGTATAATAATGTAAACAATAGGGACAGATATGCTGTGTAACATATGGATGTAAGGTTTTTTAACTAAAATGATTGTAATAAATACACTAAATTTGCAACATCAAGCCTTTCAGCATATAACCAAATCATACAATTCCTAAATAACCGATGAAAACTACCCACAAGAGAGCATCCATCTATGTGCTTGCCGCCGGTCTGGCATGTGGCGCCATGAATGCATGGGCCGCCGAGAAAGCCACAGTGACCCCACTGTTTGACCAGGTAAGCGAGTCAGTCACCATCCCGGCAGAGATCTACGGTCAGTTTGCCGAGCATCTTGGCTCGTGCATATACGGCGGTCTATGGGTTGGAGAGGATTCTCCGGTGCCAAACACCAATGGCTACCGCAACGATGTGCTACAGGCACTCAAGGATCTTAATGTACCCGTGATGCGCTGGCCCGGGGGATGCTTTGCCGACGAATATCACTGGACCGACGGTATCGGTCCGAAGGAGAACCGTCCGGTGATGGTGAATACCAACTGGGGCGGCACCGTGGAGGACAACAGTTTCGGCACACATGAGTTCTTCAACCTCTGCGAGCTGCTCGAATGCGAGCCTTATCTTAGCGGCAACGTAGGCAGCGGCACAGTGGAAGAGCTGGCCAAGTGGGTTGAATATATCACCGCCGAGGATGGTCCTATGGCCAAGAAGCGTAAGGAGAATGGCCGTGAGAAACCGTGGAAACTGAAATACCTCGGAGTAGGAAACGAAAGCTGGGGTTGCGGCGGCAACTTCACCCCCGAAGCATATGCCGATGCCTACCGCCGCTATCAGACATACTGCCGCAACTTCAACGGCAACAATCTCTACAAAATCGCATCAGGCGCCAGCGACTATGACTATAAATGGACCGATGTGCTGATGAAGAAAGCCCGCAACCACATGAAGGGCCTCTCGCTGCACTACTACACAGTGCCCGGTTGGACCGGAAGCAAGGGATCGGCCACAAAATTCAGCGACGATGACTTCTACTGGACCATGGGCAAATGCCTTGAGATCGAGGATGTGATCAACCGTCACGACTCCATCATGACCGTCTATGACCCCAACAAGAAGGTGGCGCTGCTCGTGGATGAGTGGGGCACATGGTGGGACGAGGAGCCCGGAACCACACCCGGACATCTCTATCAGCAGAACACACTGCGCGACGCACTCGTGGCCTCGCTGAGCCTCGATGTGTTCAACCGCCACACCGACCGCGTGAAGATGGCCAACATCGCCCAGATAGCCAATGTACTGCAGTCGATGGTTCTCACCAAGGGTGACCAGATGGTACTCACTCCCACATATTATGTATTCAAGATGTACGCACCCCACCAGAACGCCACATTCGTGCCTCTGGACATCCAGACCTCCACACGCAAGGTGCGCGGCGGTCGCGAGGTGCCCACAGTGAGCGCCTCGGCTTCCAAGAAGGATGGGAACATGCACATCACCCTCACCAATGTGGATCTCAACAACCCCGTGGAGGTAAGCATACCTCTTGACGGTGTCAATGCCAAACTCAACGGCGGCGAGATCCTCACCGCCAAGGCCATAACCGACTACAATGACTTCGGTCAGGCCGAGAAAGTGACCATCAGACCTTTTGACGGTGCAAAGATCAAGAAGGGCATGCTCAACGTCAACATCCCGGCCAAATCTGTAATAAGCATCGACCTCAGCTTATGAAAAAAGTCAGTATACTGATATCCGTCTTCGCGCTACCGGCTCTATACATGCCGGTGGCTGCGAAGCAAATGTCAAGTCCCGGCGGACACACTGTGGTCACAACCGAACTGCGTGACGGGAAGCCTGTCTATTCGATCACACACAACGGCAAGACACTCGTCAAGGAATCTCCACTGGGATTCATTGCCAATATCGGTGACTTCACTTCAGGTCTTGTCCATGAGAAAGACTCCACGGGAACCTTCACCGCCGACTTCAAGCAGGACCGCATCAAGCACTCCAATGTAAGTTTCAAGGCCAATACGCTCACGTCGTACTACCGCAACGCCGATTCAAAGAGTATGGCCATAGAATGGCTTGTGGGCGACAATGATGTGGCGTTCCGCTACGTGATGCCACGTCAGGGCGACACCGGAAGCGCCATTATTGAGCGTGAGGCCACTGGCTACAGTTTTCCTAAATCCACCACCACATTCATCACTCCACAGAGTGAACCTATGATAGGATGGAAACGCACGAAGCCGAGCTATGAGGAGGATTATTCAAACGATGCTCCCATGGACACTCCATCGCTCTTCGGGCGGGGATATACCTTCCCGGCACTCTTCCATGTAGGCGACGACGGGTGGGTGCTCCTGAGCGAGACCGGTGTGGACGGTTCATACTGCGGATCGCGTCTGAGCGACTTCAAGGATGGAGGCTACACGCTCGAGTACCCCATGCCCGAAGAGAACAACGGCAACGGATCAGCATCGCCCGGCATAGCCCTGCCGGGGGCCACACCGTGGCGCACCATCACACTCGGATCCACCCTTAAGCCTATAGTCGAGACTGTGATACCATGGGCTCCTCTCCAGCCCCTCTACGAGGCCAAAGAGGGCACCTCTACCTCCGGCCGCGGCACATGGAGCTGGATACTATGGCAGGATCCGAGCATCAACTTCGAGGATCAGAAAACATTCATCGATCTCGCAGCTGAGATGGGTTACAACCACGCGCTTGTGGACAACTGGTGGGACACCAATATCGGTCGCGAGGGCATGGAGCAGCTGGCCCGATATGCTCAGAGCAAGGGTGTGAACATAGCCGTATGGTATTCGTCAAGCGGATGGTGGAATGATATTGTCCAGGGTCCCACTGGGCTCATGAGCCGCCCCATAGCACGCAAGAAAGAGCTTAAATGGCTCCATGACATGGGTGTGAAGACCATCAAGGTGGACTTCTTCGGGGGCGACAAGCAGGAGACCATGCGTCTGTATGAGGACATACTCAGCGATGCCGCCGACTATGGCATAAGTGTGATATTCCACGGCTGCACCATACCCCGCGGCTGGGAGCGTCTCTACCCCAACTATGTGGGCAGTGAGGCCGTGCTCGCATCGGAGAATCTGATCTTCGGACAGAAATACTGCGATGAGGAAGCGTTCAACGCCACCCTGCATCCATTTATCCGCAACACGATCGGATGTATGGAATATGGCGGCACATTCTTCAACAAGCGGATGAGAAAAGGGAATGACGGAGGCAATACTCGCAAGACGTCCGACGGCTTCCAGATAGCCACTGCCGTACTGTTCCAAAATCCGGTACAGAACTTCGCCCTCACCCCCGAGGGTGTAGAGGCCGTGCCAGCCGATGCCGTATCATTCATGAAAATGGTGCCTACCACATGGGACGAGACGGTATATATAGACGGTTATCCCGGAAAATATGCCGTCATAGCACGCCGCAACGGATCCCACTGGTACATAACCGGCATAAGCAACGCCGACAAGGCTCTTGATCTCAAACTCGACCTTCCGATGCTTACCAAAGGATCTACAGTCGACCTTTACTCCGATGCTCCCGGTAAGGAACTGAAAATGGAGAAGATGAAGATCAAGGATCCTTCGAAAGTGAAAATCACACTGCATCCCGCCCATGGCTTCGTCATCATGAGCGAGTGATATAAGCCACAAAAAGATACATCAGAACAGATCAAAAAACACAAATGGCAGAAATAAGAGGTTGTTGAAAAACAGCCTCTTACTTCTGATCATCTTGTCTACCTTTAAACCATATCATAACTATGAAAAAGTATTTTGCACTGAGCCTTATGGCGCTGTGCGCGGTTTCAATGGAATCGCAGACACGGCTCTATGAAAATGAATTTCCGCTCTCGGCCGTCACCCTGACCGAGAGTCCTTTCCGTCATGCCATGGACCTCAACACCGAGGTGCTGCTGAAATATGACACAGACAGACTCCTCGCACCTTATTTAAAAGAGGCCGGACTCGAGCCCAAGGGGGAGAGTTTCAGCTGCTGGGACGGACTGGACGGTCATGTGGGAGGTCACTATCTTTCGGCCCTCGCAATGCACTATGCCGCTACCGGCAATCCGGAACTGAAACGCCGCATGGACTACATGCTGGAACAGCTCGCGGTATGCGCCGCCGCCAACGGCAACGGATATGTGGGCGGTGTGCCCAACGGCGCCCCTTTGTGGGAAGAACTGCGCAAGGGTAACGTTGGTAAAATATGGGACTACTGGGTGCCATGGTACAATCTTCACAAGATGTATGCCGGACTGCGCGACGCATGGGTGTACACAGGTTCAAAGATAGGCCGCAATCTGTTTTTGGGTATGTGCGACTGGGGTCTGGACATCATCTCCGGCCTCACCCCCGAGCAGATGGAATCCATGCTCAACAATGAGTTCGGCGGCATGAACGAGGTGTATGCTGACGCATATGCCATGACCGGAGAGAAGAAGTATCTTGACGCCGCACGCAAATTCACCCACCATCAGCTCTTCGACGCCATGCGCGACGGCGTGGACAATCTTGACAACCGCCATGCCAACACCCAGGTGCCTAAAGCCGTGGGATTCCAGCGCGTTGGCGAGACCGGAGGAGACATCGACCAGACAAGGGCCGCACGGTTCTTCTGGGAGACAGTGACCGGCAACCGCTCCATCTCCATAGGTGGTAACAGCCGCCGCGAGCACTTCCCCTCCGAGGCCGACGCCAAGAGCTATGTGGATGACCGCGAGGGGCCCGAGTCATGCAACACCAACAATATGCTCAAGCTCACCGAAGGTCTGTTCCGCATGTCGCCGCAGGCCCGCTACGCCGACTATTACGAACGCGCTCTCTTCAACCACATACTCTCCACCCAGCATCCCGACCATGGCGGATATGTATACTTCACCCCTGCCCGACCGGGACACTACAGGGTGTATTCGCAGCCCAACAGCGCCATGTGGTGCTGCGTAGGCACGGGGATGGAGAATCATGGCAAGTACGGTCAGTTCATCTACACCCATTCCGGCCCGGACTCACTGTATGTGAATCTGTTCATCCCCTCCATACTAAACTGGCAGGAGAAGGGTGTGAGCATCAGCCAGTCAACCGACTTTCCGGCCACAGGGGCCACGAAGCTCACGGTCAATACCGACTCAGCACGCCGATTCACTATGCTGCTGCGTCATCCGGGATGGTGTGATGACGTAGCCGTGCGTATCAATGGCAAACGTCAGAAGATATCCTCCACACCATCATCCTACATTGCCCTTGACAGAGAGTGGGCCGGCGGAGATGTGGTGGAGCTCGACATGCCCATGAAATTCACCGTAGAGGAACTGAACCATATGCCGTCATACATAAGCATACTGCGCGGCCCGATCGTAATGGGCTCGAGGGTGGCGGCGGATGTCCCGATGCCCGGTCTCGTGGCCGACGAGAGCCGCTGGGCACACATAGCCGGAGGGCAGCTTGTATCGGTATTCGACACCCCTCTGCTGATAGGCAACCGCAAGGATATCGTCAGGAAGCTCAACCGCCTGAAGCCTGACAGCGATGACCCGATGAAATTTGCAGCCGACGGTATCTTCGAGAGCAAGGAGGGCAATGTGGTGCTCGAACCGTTCCACAAGATTCACGACTCGCGCTACAACATCTACTGGCTTTCCATGACCCGTGGCGACTACAACCGTTATCAGGCAGATGCCCGCCGTGACGAGGCTATACGTATGGCCCTGGACAAACGCACGGTGGATGCCGTCAACACGGGCGAACAGCAGCCTGAGGCCGATCACTTCATGGAGTCGCGGTCGTCGGCATCAGGCAACTTCAGCGGCGAGCCATGGCGCAACGCATCGGGCGGAGGATTCTTTTCCTACAGGATGCGTACCGGTAATGCCCGGGATCTTGCCCTGCGTGTGAGATACTGGGGCAACGAGCAGGGCGTGTCGAATTTTGACATACTCGTGGACGACACTCCCATCGTCACTGAGAATATCGTGGACCGATGGAGCAAAGACGCTTTTGTGGAGATGGAGTACCCGATACCAGCCTCACTTCTCGAGAACAAAGAGAATGTAACCGTGAAATTCTCAGCCAAACCCGGCAATAATGCACGAAGCATATACCATGTGCGCCTTGTGAGACCAGAATAACAATCTCCAAACACACATATTCCATATCATAATCAACCAATACAATGAAAAAACTATCATCACTATTGACCGTATCGCTCGCACTGGCCATAAATGCCAATGCTGCCACAGTCAGCAACTCAGGAAGCACGGTGTCACTCCCGGTGGACGGCCTCACCGTGGAACTGGAATTCTACACACCATCCACAGTCAGGGTCATAAAATATCCCGAAGGGAAGAAACCGGCCATTGAATCCTACGCCGTGACGGCCACATCAGGCGATGTCATACCCAAGGTGACCGAATCGGCATCGCAGGCCACAGCAAAAACCGACCGTCTCACGGTCACGGTCAATAAAAAAACTGGTCTGCTCACATTCCGCAGCCATAACGGGCGTGAGCTCATACGCGAAAACCACACCCCGGTCTTCACGCCATATGACGAGCTCGGCACCTCCACCTACACCGTGTCACAATCATTCGCGCTCACATCAGGCGAGGCTATCTACGGACTCGGCAATCTCTCCAACGGTCAACTATCGCAGAGAGGCTACAAGCGCACCCTTATGCCGGGCAATATCGATGACGGCATCCCTATGATCCAATCCTCCAAAGGCTACGGCATATACTGGGACAACTACTCCCCCACTCTTTTCGAGGATTCTGACGCCGGCATGTCGTTCACATCCGACATAGGTGACTGCGTGGATTACTACTTCATGTATGGCGGAAACTCCGACGGGGTGATAGCCGAGATACGTGCTCTAACAGGCGACTCGCCCATGTTCCCGCTGTGGACATACGGCTTCTGGCAGTCGCGCGAACGCTACAAGACCCAGGATGAGATAGTGGGCGTGGTGAAGAAATACCGCGATCTGGGCATACCTCTCGACGGTATAATCCAGGACTGGCAATACTGGGGCAACAATTATCTATGGAATGCCATGGAGTTCATGAATCCTGACTTCCGCAACCCGCAGGCCATGATGGACAGTATCCACGGGATGAACGCCCATGCCATCATCTCCATATGGTCGTCCTTCGGCCCGCAGACCAAACCTTACCGCGACCTTGCCGAGAAGGGTCTGCTGTTCGACATCTCCACATGGCCGCAGTCGGGCATAGCCGAACAGTGGCCTCCACGTATGGACTATCCCTCGGGGGTGAAGGTTTACAACACCTACAGCGACGAGGCCCGCGACATTTACTGGAACCATCTCAAGCGTCTGCATGCCTTCGGGATGGACGGATGGTGGATGGACTCCACCGAGCCTGACCACTTTGACGGACATATGGACTTCCCCACCGGCAAGGGATCATTCCGCCGCGTGAGGGGCGCCTATCCGCTCCTTACGGTGGGCGGTGTGCATGACCATCAGCTGAAGGAGGACTCCACCAAGCGTGTGTTCATACTCACCCGCTCCGGATGGTTCGGTCAGCAGCGCTACGGATGCAACGTGTGGACCGGCGATGTGGCCTCCACATGGGACATGCTGCGCAAGCAGATACCCTCGCATCTCAACTTCTCCATGACCGGCAATCCAAATATGAACTCCGACCTCGGAGGCTTCTTCTGCGGCCATTACAACAAGGCTGGCATGAAGGCTTATGAGAACCCGCAGTTCCGCGAGCTCACCGTGCGCTGGACACAGCTCGGCACGTTCACCCCGATGATGCGCTCGCATGGTGCTGACTCGCCCCGCGAGATGTATCTGTTCGGATCGGATGGCGAACCGGTATACGATGCCCTGCGCAATGCCGTCAAACTGCGCTACGCTCTTCTGCCCTACATCTATTCCACATCGTGGGATGTGACCCACAACAGGTCATCATTCATGCGTCCGTTGGTGATGGACTTCCCCTCCGATGCCAAGGGACTCGACAACAACCGTGAATTCATGTTCGGCAAGTCGCTGCTCGTAGCTCCCGTGGTGGAGGCACAGTACACCGACGAGGCCGTGGTGAAAATAGACGAGAATTCCGGATGGGATAAAAAGGAGACCGCAGCAGGCGGGGTATCCGCAGCCGCCGACTTCCTTGCTCCGCGCACATGGAATGTATATCTCCCCGCCGGAACAACGTGGTATGACTTTTTCACCGGGAAGCCCTACAAGGGTGGCTCAGAGATACAGATCCCTGTCACACTCATGGATATCCCCGTATTCGCCAAGGCCGGCAGCATCATCCCTCTCGGCCCGGATGTGACTTATGCCGCCGAAAAGCCATGGGATGATCTCGAGATCAAGGTATTCCCCGGTGCCAACGGCACATTCTCGCTCTATGAGGACGAGGGCGACAATTACAACTACACCAAGGGGCAGTATACGGTCATCCCCATGACGTATGACAATGGCAAGCACACCCTCACCATCGGTGGCCGTCAGGGTTCATACAATGGCATGCTCACCGACCGCCGCTTCACTGTGGTAAACGCCGCCACCGGACAGAAACAGACCGTGAACTACAACGGCAGCGAGATCAAGGTGAAACTGTAATATTAATTGACGAGGCTGTGTCATAATTGACAGAAAGATACACAAGGACAAAAAGGACAAAAGTGACAGAAAGTAATTAATTATTACACAGATAATTAATACTCTGTCACTTTTGTCCTTTTTGTCCTTGTGTATCTTTCTATATTAAGACGGCCTCAGTTCAGTCATTTTCGATAAGATATGCGCGAAGAGCCTCACTGTCGGGGGCCATGGGGACTGTATGACGCGTGCCGGACATGAATGCCTTGAGCCTGTCGGGCAATTCCGGCTCTATGCCTATCGCGGTCTTGACTGTATCAGTGAACTTTGCCGGATGTGCCGTCTCGAGAAACACTCCAATCTCTCCCGATTGCAGCGACCCGCAAAGAGACCGATAGCCACATGCTCCGTGCGGGTCAAGCACATAACCGGTGCGAGCATAACAATCCCTCATAGCCGAGGCAATGTGAGCATCGGTATAGGATACTCCTGAGATGCAGGACGAGATCCGGTCGTGGTCGGCAGAATACATATCCAATATGCGGGCAAAATTGGACGGATCGCCCACATCCATGGCATTGGCCATCGTGGGTATGCTCGGACGGGGGTTATACGTGCCTGTACGGAGGTATTCGAGGAAGACATCGTTGGCATTGTTGGCAGCGATGAAACGCTTCACCGGAAGCCCCATGCGGGCTGCTATAAGTCCGGCCGTGATATTCCCGAAATTACCGCTCGGCACACTGAATACAAGTTCGCCGTCAATGCCCATGCGACGCAGACGGGCGTAAGCCTCGAAGTAATAGAATGCCTGCGGCAGGAAGCGGGCCACATTGATGGAATTGGCCGAGGTGAGGAACATGCGTCCGTTCAAGTCGCGGTCCATAAAAGCACTCTTGACCATGCGCTGACAATCATCAAACGTACCGTCTACCTCAATCGCCGTGATGTTGCGGCCCAAGGTGGTGAACTGACACTCCTGTATTGGCGATACCTTCCCCTTGGGATAGAGTACATGCACTTTTATGCCCTCCACACCGAGAAATCCGTTGGCCACGGCCGATCCGGTGTCGCCACTCGTGGCCACAAGCACATGAACGGTCCGGCTATCGCCCTCGTTACGACCTATGAAGTATCTGAGCAGACGGGCCATGAATCTCGCACCGACATCCTTGAATGCCAAAGTAGGGCCATGGAACAGTTCGAGACTGTAGACACTGTCGTCAACCTTTACCACCGGAACTGGAAATGAGAGCGTATCGGCCACTATGCCGTCGAGCACCTCCGCAGGTATGTCGTCACCGAAAAATTCCCGGGCTACCGCAGAGGCTATCTCATGGAAAGTCATGCCGGCGATACCGTCGAAAAAACTCTGCGGAAGCCGTCCGATACGCTCAGGCATGTACAGGCCACGGTCGGGAGCAAGGCCATTCAATACAGCCTCCTCCAACGTTACTTCAGGTGCCTTGCGGTTTGTACTGTAATATTTCATATTATCGTGCTTACAAATTCATAAATATATTCATAAACGCTCCGGTGGGCAGTGTGCCGTAGGCACCTTCCTTGCATGCGACCTCGGAGAACGATGTGACGCCGTCAGGATCGATGCCGGGATAATAGATGGAGAACGGCACCGGCTCTCCCCGGTGCACACGCTCCTCCACAGGGGTGGCATGATCAGGAAGTATGGCGACTGCCACAGGTTCGTCCCAACCTGACAACTCCCTGAGCAACGGCAATACCAACCTGGAGTCGAGATATTCGATGGCCTTGACCTTCAGGTCGAGATCGCCATCATGACCGGCCTCGTCGGTAGCTTCGACATGAAGGTAGACGAAGTCGTCAGTGCGCAGAGCTTCAAGTGCGGCTGCCGCTTTGCCCTCATAATTGGTATCGGCCATGCCTGTGGCTCCCTCCACATCGATGACTCGCAGTCCGGCATATTTGCCTATACCTCTGATAAGGTCGACAGCAGTTATCACCGCACCATGCCCAACGGACGAGTACATTTCAGCAAGTGCCGACATAGCAGGCCGATAGCCCGGACTCCAAGGCCATATGGAATTGGCCCTGACAGGACGGCCGTCATTGAAGGGATGCTGCCCGAGAAGCTCCTGCGACTTTAATATCAACGAATTAATCAGATCGGCAGTCTCTGCGGCGGTCATGCGGCCCGGTTCGACCGGGGCACTGTCCATAGGTCTGACCATCAGTGTCCGCCATGGTTTGCCGGGATTATCGTGGGGCGGCGCACACTCTATATATTTGCAACCTCCCTTGATCACAAGCAGATGTCTATACTGCACGCCGGGGATGAACCGGACACGGTCATTGCCCAGCTCACGATCAAGATATTCGATAAGCGCAGCTCCTTCGGCTGTAGAGAGATGGCCACCATGATGATTGGTGATAATCCCGTTGCCGAGCGTCAGGATGTTGCAGCGCATGGCCATGTCATCCGGGCGCATGTCATAGCCGATACTCGCAGCCTCGAGCGGACCACGGCCTTCGTAGATCCGGTCAAGATCATAGCCGAGAATGGAACTGTTGGCCACCTCGCTGCCCGGCTGAAAACCGTCAGGAATGGTCATGAGACAGCCTGACCGCCCGCTGCGGGCTATCATGTCCATACCCGGCGTGGAGGCATATTCCAACGGTGTCAGCCCACCGAGGCGCTCCACAGGGTGATCACTCATTCCATCCCCTAATATAATAAGGTGTTTCATCAATTGTTGGCTGTAGATATGATATTTGCAAAAACTCCTGCCGCTGTAACAGCAGCACCGGCACCGTAGCCTTGTATCTGCATGGGATACTCACGGTAGCGCTCGGTGGTGAGCAGGACTATATTGTTGGATCCCTCCAGATTGTAGAACGGATGTCCGGGACCGACTTCCTCAAGACCGACACTCATACGGCCACCCTCCATGCGGGCGACGAAGCGCCACCGCAGCCCTTCCTTCTCCATCTCGCGGCGTCGTGACTCGAATCCGGCATCAAGCTCGGGGAGACGTGCCCAGAAGTCTTCGAGGCTCCCTTCCAAAAGCTCGGCCGGGACAAATAGGTTGCGTTCCACATCCTCCTGTTCAGCACGGTATCCGCCTTCGCGCGTAAGTATGACAAGTTTGCGTATCACATCCTGGCCGCTGAGGTCTATGCGTGGATCGGGCTCGCTGTAGCCGAGCTCCTTGGCAAGACGCACCGTTTCAGAGAACGGGCATCCGGCCGAAATAGTGTTGAAGATATAGTTGAGCGTGCCGCTCAGCACGGCCTCGATCTTGAGTATTCGGTCGCCTGACGAACGCAGGTCATTGATAGTGCCTATGATAGGGAGTCCGGCACCGACGTTGGTCTCATACAGGAACTTTACGCCCCTGCGCAGGGCTGTGTCCTTGAGGTGACGGTAGCTCTCGTAGGTATTGGAGGCCGCCACCTTGTTTGCTGCCACCACGGATACATTGTGATCGAGAAGATCACCGTAAAGCGCGGCAACATCACCCGAGGCCGTGCAGTCAACGAAGACACTGTTGAAGATGTTCATACCGGTTATCCCGTCGCGCAGACGTGCGGGTGTACTGTCCATACCTGCGGTGAGAGCCTCACGATAGGATGACAGGTCAATGCCGTCGCGCCCGAACACCGCCTTGCGGCTCGACGCTATGCCGACAACATTGAGTTTGAGCCTGTGGGTACGCATGAGCTCTTCCTGCTGCGCGGCTATCTGCTCGATGAGCATGCCACCAACGGTACCCACTCCGCAGATGAAGAGGTTGATCTCCTTGTACTCGCTGAGGAAGAAAGAATCGTGTATCACATTGAGCGACTTGCGCAGCGACCGTCCGTCCACCACAAACGAGATGTTTGTCTCGCTGGCACCCTGCGCACAGGCAATGACACTTATGCCGCTCCTGCCCAGTGCACCGAAAAGCTTGCCGGCTATGCCGGGTGTATGTTTCATATTCTCGCCAACGATAGCCACCGTGGCGAGCCCCGTCTCGGCATGCATGGGGAACATCGCGCCGGTCTCGATCTCACGGGCAAACTCATCGTTGAGCACCCTCACTGCCTCGGCAGCATCCTCGTCACGCACACCAACCGATGTGGAGTTCTCCGACGAGGCCTGACTGACGAGAAAGACCGAGATGCCGTTTGAGGCGAGAGCTGAGAATATGCGTTGGTTCACACCGATCACTCCCACCATAGAAAGGCCGGCCACCGTGATGAGAGCCGTGCCGCTTATGCTCGATATGCCCTTGATGGGCTTCCTGTCATCCTCCACACGTTCGCTGATCACAGAACCTGCCTCATCAGGAGCAAAGGTATTCTTGACCAGAATCGGTATATTCTTCACACACACCGGGTAGATGGTGGGCGGATATATGACCTTCGCGCCGAAGTTGCATAGCTCCATCGCCTCGATATAGCTCAGGGAATTGATGGTATAGGCCGTTGGGATGACCCTTGGATCGGCCGTCATGAATCCATCCACGTCAGTCCATATCTCAAGCACATCCGCATCAAGGGCGGCTGCAATTATCGAGGCTGTATAGTCGCTGCCTCCACGCCCGAGATTGGTCACATAGCCCGTGGCCACATCCGAGGCTATGAATCCAGGCACCACATGCACACCCCTTGGCTCCGGGCCGAACTCTTCAATCACCAGATGGTTGGTGAGCTGCGCGTCAAGCATGGCACAGTGAAAACTTCTGGAGGTCTTTATGAACTCACGCGAATCATGCAGACGACACTCCCCTATCACGGTTGCCACGATCAGGGCGCTGAGCCGCTCACCGTAGCTCACCACAAGGGCACCGGTCTTCTCGCTGAGATCACGTATCAGGAACAAGCCGTGGAGTATCGACTCCAACTCCCCGAACAGACGTCCTACATCTTCAACAAGCTCTGCACAGCCATCGCCGACGACTTCACTGATGATATCCTGATGTCTGGCATACAACCGCCCGAGCACCTCACGGTAGGCGCCGTCTCCCCCGGCTGCCAGACGAGCCGCCGAGAGAAGCATGTCTGTGACTCCACCCAATGCGCTCACGACCACAATCACATCGCCCTGCACGGATCCGACTATATTTTTAAGATTACGGAGTCCGACGGGGTTGCCCACCGAGGATCCTCCGAACTTCAATACCTTCATAAATTTTAATTTTCAAGCCACAAAAATAATAAATCAACGCACATTCCGCAAACATTTATACGAAAAACTAACCGAAGAATATAAACTTAATCAGGCATTGCAATTATACAGAACAAAATTCCTAACTTTGCCATGTGATACCAAAGACCATACACTACTGCTGGTTCGGACGCAAACCGCTCCCCGACCTCGCACTGAAGTGCATCCAGTCCTGGCAACAGCACTGCCCGGAATGGAAAATAATGCAATGGAACGAGGACAACTTTGATGTCAACTCAATCCCATATACACGGCAGGCTTATGAAGCCGGCAGATATGCCTTTGTGAGCGACTATGCCAGGTTTGTCATCATTCATAAATATGGTGGCGTATACCTCGATACCGATGTGGAACTCATAGCATCGATTGACGATATCATAGAGAAAGGGCCATTCATGGGCTGTGAGAACGCCATGGCCGACGGTTCGACCCACATAGATGTGGCACCGGGCCTCGGGTTTGGCGCCCAGGCCGGGCACAGGATAGTAAAGGAACTGATGGACAGTTATCAATCGGACATGTTCGACAAAGGGGGAAAACAGGATCTCACCACAGTAGTAGCCCGCACCACCGACATCCTGCGCCGACACGGATTGAAAGACATAGATGGTATACAGACCCTCACCGATGGTCTCATCATATATCCAAAAGAATACTTTGCTCCTAAGGACCGCGACACCAAGCAACTGACAATAACTCCGCGGAGCCGGTCCATACATCACTACGACGGATCCTGGCTCACCCCCGAGGAACAGTATGTGATACATGCCGCGAACACATGGACATGGATGCCGCTCAAGATGCGCTATGTAATATCCCGCTTCATCGCCACCACACGCCATCAAGGCATTGGAAAAGCTCTCTCCGAAACGCTTCGATGGGTGAAGGAACGCACATGAACACATTGCCTCTACGCGGCGCATGTGCGAAAAAAACCGCCATGAGCGACAAAACCACTTGCTTAATTAAATAAAAATACCTAACTTTGCATCGCTTTAGAAAGCCATCCGGCCAACTGGGCATAAGGATTGTCTTATGGTGTAATGGTAGCACTGCAGTTTTTGGTTCTGCCTGTCTTGGTTCGAATCCAGGTAAGACAACGCAACAGATCCGCAAGCAATTGATTTTCAATGCTTGCGGATTTTTCTATATCTATTTTTGAGGGATCGCATTGTTTTTCATTATTTTAACATGGCGATGAAGATATATTGCCCATCATACAGCTAATTTTGCATACGAAAGTCATGTTGGCTCTTCGTATAACCTCTAACTATTTTCAACTATGTCGGTAATAATCATGGTGCTATGTTTCTTTGCATGGCTTGGGCAGGCTCTTAAGGATGGTGCTGACGTATGACCCGCAAATCGCTTCAAGATGAGTGAATCAACAATAGCGGACCCGCATGTGTTTTTTTATTTGCTATTGCACCCGCTTTGCACTACTTTTGCAGGAGTGATCAGTCGGCCTCTTCATGGGGGTGACAGAATAAGGGAATGCAGATGAACGGTTTTTCAAATCATCAGGTTACTATGTCGGAGACCAGACCGGAAGAGATACAGATTGTCGGGGCCAAAGTCCACAATCTCAAAAATATAAATGTCAATATACCCCTCAACCGCATTGTCGGCGTCGCCGGCGTGTCTGGCTCGGGGAAATCGTCACTCGCCCTCGGAGTGCTCTATGCCGAGGGTTCGCGCAGATATCTCGAGGCTCTCTCCACATATACCCGCCGGCGGATGACACAGGCGCCGAGAGCTGATGTGGATGAGGTGCTCTACGTCCCAGCCGCAATAGCCCTGCATCAGCGTCCCGGAGTGCCCGGCATAAGAAGCACGTTCGGTACAGGCACGGAGCTGCTCAACAGTCTCCGCCTCATGTTCTCCCGACTTGCATCGCACCGTTGTCCTAAATGCGGCCATTATCACGAGCCGACCCTGGATGTGGCCGCAGAGAAAGAACTCATATGCAGTGAATGCGGCACCCGTTTCTACGGCCCGTCGGCCGAGGATCTGTCGTTCAACAGCACCGGGGCCTGCAAGAGATGCGGAGGCACGGGCACGGTGATGACGGTAGACATGTCGACACTCGTGCCTGACGAGACAAAGACCATCGACGAGGGTGCCGTGGCTCCGTGGAACTCGCTGATGTGGTCGCTTATGACGGATGTGTGCAGGGAGATGGGGGTGCGGACCGACATTCCGTTCAATCAACTGACCCCGAAGGAGCGCGACATTGTGTTCAACGGCCCGGCGGAGAAGAAACACATTCTCTACCGGCCCAAGAACTCCGATCAGGCCACAGAACTTGACTTCACGTTCTACAATGCCGTGCGGACTGTGGAAAATGCCCTGAGCAAGGTGACCGATGAGAAAGGGATGAAGCGCGTGGAGCGATTCCTGCGCAGCGACGTATGTCCGGAATGCCACGGCACTCGCCTGTCCGAAGCTGCGCGTGCTCCACGCATAGACGGCATCGGACTGGACAAGGCGTGTGAAATGACCCTGGGCCAATGCATTGAATGGGTGCGCAATGTGCCTGACACACTGCCCGAAGAGATGCGTACTATGGCCAAGGAGATTTGCGAGTCATTTCTGTCCACATCCCGGCGTCTTGTCGACCTTGGTCTTGACTATCTGAGTCTCGACAGGGCTGCATCGACACTATCGACCGGCGAAAGGCAACGCATGCAACTCGCACGCGCCGTGCGCAACCGCACCACCGGAGTGCTGTACGTGCTCGATGAGCCATCCATCGGTCTGCATCCGGCCAATATACAGGGGCTTACCGGTGTGATGGACGACCTTGTGGCCGACGGCAATTCTGTATTGCTCGTGGATCATGACACGCAGATCCTTGACCATGCCGACTGGATAGTGGAAATGGGGCCAGGAGCAGGATCGGACGGCGGCCGCGTGGTGGCACAAGGCACCGTCAGCGATCTCGAGGAGGATAGTTCGTCCATCATCGGCCCGTTTCTGGCCGGCAAGGCTTTACCGCAGATAATTCCCGCTGTGGCAGACGATGAAATGTTTGCCATGGGTGCGATAACAATCGCCACCGAAGCCATCCACACGGTCAAGCCTCTGAATGTGCGAATACCCAAGGGCAGGCTTACGGTCGTGACCGGAGTATCTGGCTCCGGCAAAACCACTCTAATACTTGAGAGCCTCGTCCCCGCACTCGAAGCTGCAACCAACGGTCGTCCTCTCCCAACGCACGTGAAGGAGGTCTGCGCACCGGGCATCGATCACGTCAGACTCATCGACTCCACCCCCATAGGCGCCAACGTGCGTTCTACGGTAGCGACATATGCCGGCGTACACGATGATCTGCGCAAGATATTCGCCCGCACCGAGGAGGCAAAGGCCCATGGATACAAGGCCGGCGACTTCTCTTACAACACCGGGCGGCTGCGCTGTCCGGTTTGTGACGGCACGGGTAGCGTGAGTCTCGACGTGCAGTTTCTGCCGGACGTGGACATATCATGTCCGGAGTGTCACGGCTCGAGGTACTCGCGCGAGGCATCCCTCATACATTGCCGCTGCAAGAATGGCGCCGCATATTCCCTGCCGGAGATAATGGACGCCGACATCAGCAAAGCCATGGAGATGTGCGCCGACTTCAAGAATGTCGCGGCACGAATCAGTACGCTGGACTCCATCGGCCTGGGCTACCTCACTCTTGGCGAGGCCACCCCGAGCCTGTCGGGCGGCGAGGCGCAGAGACTGAAGCTCGCATCCGAGATGGGACGCGAGCAGCACAACTCCGTATTCGTGTTTGACGAGCCTACCATCGGCCTGCATCCTCTCGATGTACGCAAGCTCCTGCAGGTGTTCCGCCATCTTATCGAAGCAGGCGCCACGGTCATCGTCATCGAGCATGATCTCGACGTGATACGCAGCGCCAACTATATCATCGATATGGGGCCCGGCGGAGGTGACGCCGGTGGCTGGATCGTGGCCACAGGCACTCCGGCCGACATCAGAGCATGCCGCGAAAGCATCACCGGACGGTTCGTCTGACCATCGCGCGTTAGCGCTCCCTGCTATGCCTTGCTCGGATGCATCCCGCCGTGCGAGTTCATGCCACGCCACTCCCTGAAGAGGAGGCCCGGCAATGTGCGCACAATGTGGAAACACCTCGCAAACTGCTTGCGAGGCTCCTTGGAGAGACGGTGGACAAACTCAAGATGATTGCGCACCATCCACTGGGGAGCACGCGATGCATCCACACCGCTGAAGAATTTGAAAGCCGCGCCTACTGCGATCATCACCCCATGGCTGAGGTGAGGCTTGAGCATCGACATGAAAAACTCCTGCTTGGGTGCGCCGAGAGCCACCCAAACAATGTCGGCGCCATCCTCCTCGATCATACGCGCTATGGCCGGATAATCGAACTGGCTCACCATGCGGAACGGCAGCTCCACAAACTTCATGTCGGCCACATCAGGATTGTATTTCATCAGATTGCCCCTGAGGCCATCGAGTATGTGCTGCTGCGTGCCGAGAAATATCATGCGGTATTTCCTGGAGGCCACGATATCGAGAAATATCTCGCTGCCGCAATACTGGCCATATTGCTTACCGTGGATCCATTTTATATATAGCGGCACATAGCTGCTGTCGCATATCGCGAACATACCGCCATTGACCACATCGAGATACTCCGGAAAACGGTTGGCAGTGTTGAGAATCACGCCGTCGGCCACACATATGTAGTCCGAACCGGGTTCGTTTAGACGCATGTCCACCGACTGATGCACAGCCTTGCGGTCAAATTCATATCGGATGTTAAAGTAGGTTTCCATTCAAATGAAAAGTGACAATTGTAATACTATAAATATGTTTTTGTTAAGATTAGGTTCATATCTTATGAGTCGTAAAAAAAAAGACCCTTATATCCCATCCGGGTTCCTGACTTTTCAGCCATGACTCTGCAAAGCTATGTTCACATCCATAGCCCTCAAACAATGGCCAATGAAGTCAAACACAACCCGCTTTAATGATGCTATAATGAAACAGATGACAAAAATTAATGTTACTATTATGAAATAGAATAGTCCGTACTGTGGTTGATCCACATAGAAATGTTCCTGAAACAATGGGTATAGATAATAATCAAATATCGCACTGCATAGAAAGATATCCAGCGAGCGCAACGATATGATCTTGAACAATCCCTTAAGAAACTTTGATTTTACATCCCGGCCATAGAAGGCAAGGAAAATACACAAAGCCAGTGTGGCTATAAATATGCCATTCCGGTCGCCGATGAAGTGGAGAAATGTGTCGTGGCCTATAAGCAATGTGACAGACGGCGAGATCAGGATAATGGCCAGAAGAGTGGTCCACAAGATACGGCGAGGTATCTGAGGCCTGTACTCTCGTATGAAACATCCGGAAAAATAAAATGCCAGCGGATACACATTTTCCCAATACTTAGGGACAATATACAGCCCATAGCGGTTGAAGAAATCCGGAAGAGCCGTCAATGCGAACAACAGCCCTATGAGATACAGTTTCACCCTCTTTGACGGCAGCGCCTTATACCAAATGTTAAGAAACGGGGCAAGCAGAAAAAGTCCGATCCACATCTCTATATACCAGGCATATGGGATGGTTGAGAAACTAAGTATCCCTGCCAGTCCGGACATCCATGTCATACCGGTATGAAACACATGGATATTGACAACAATGGTGACAAGCGAGAAAAAGACATACGACAGAAGCACCTTCACACCACTGAGATAAAAGTCACGTCCCAGCACCTTGTTGCAGCAAAGAAAACCTGTCAGGATCATATACAGATCCGACCCGACCACTATAGATGCGAGCATCCCCTGCAAAAACATTGAAACTCCGGAGAAATGATAGCTATTAAACTCCGTGTATAGAAAATAATGAGACGCTATGACTGACAGACATGCGATAGTACGTACTATGTCAAGACCGGCACTTCTGGTCTTGTTTCTCCTCGATATACCGGTCTCAACGGCTTCCGGAGAATGGGGGGGGTAATTACCATATTTTCAATTAATTATATATTCACCTTAGATAATTCATTCAATAGTTCCGACCATTTTCCAGCCACGACATCTGTGGAAAACTGCTTCCTGAGCTTATCGTAGGCCGCCTCGCCGAGGCGGCGTGTCGTTGCGGGCGAATTCCAGAGCGACATGACGGCTTCCTCAAGAGAGTCCACATCGCCGGGAGCGGTAAGCATCCCCACCGCATCATCGCCATGACCGATTATCTCAGTGAAGCCGCCATGATCAGGAGCTATCATCGGTTTGGCATAGCCTGCGGCCTCAAGAATGGTCATCGGAAAACCCTCATACCAACGTGAGGCCATGACAAAGAAGCGGGCATTTCTGTAGAACTCCGCCAAAGTCTCACCACTCAGATAACCGGTCAGCTCAACATTGGCAGGAAGATCAGCCACCAGATCGGCATCACGCACAGCACCGGCGAGGCGGAACGGAATTTCAGGATGCCGGCGGGCCACCTCAACAATGAGATCCACCCCTTTCTCCCGGCTTATGCGTCCGCTGAACGCCACATAGTCTCCTTCGGTATAATCCCCAGCGCCGGGTACATCCATTGAATTAGGTATTACACAGATCCGCTCCGGCGCAAAACCGGCCTTGATAAGCTTGCGGCGCTGAAAATCGGTGATGCATGCAAACGTATCCACACAATCCATGTAGTGCCGTCCATGACGGGCCACAGCATTGCGGGCGGCATATCCAACTGACTTCAGCATCGAATGCTCGCAATTGTATCTCACACATCCCCATTCGTCACCTCTCTCGAGGCAATGTTCACACGGAGCACCGCCACGCATGAACAGACCCGTAGGACACATGAGCCGGAAATTATGTATGGTCATCACCACAGGCACACCGGCCTTGCGGCATTCGCGCAGCGCCGCCGGCGAGATGAAAGGATATAGATTGTGCACATTGACCACGTCAGGCCGCTCGCGTCTGAGCGCCTCGCGCATGGCCCTGACACCCGACGGACAATATATTCCAGAAACGAATCCCCTTATTTTCCCCGGCAGCGACTCACGGGCTCCGGCCGTGGACATGCGCAGCTGCGCCACCTCATGCCCCATCCCCCCAAGCATCACAGCCATCTTATCAACCACAGCCTCCTCACCGGAGTACTTGCCATAGTCATTGTGTACGAGAAGGATTTTCATAAATATGCAAATCGTCCTGATCTATTAAAAATACAAAATCGCCATTGGATACCTTAATAGCCGTATTTCTCGCGCCACCTTGTCGTTTGTCTAACTAAAAACAAATTCGATGGTGCAATCCCATTGATTTTATACTCTGATACATATATCGATGTATCCGCATCCGGAGAACAATCATCCACACATATCACCTCAAATTTATCATATTGAGTTGCTTGTCTATAGATACTGTCCAGACATCGCAAGAAATCCTTTTTCTTTACCTGATATAATGGTATTACAAATGAAATAAGCATATTATATAGAATTTATATCGGTCTATATTGACCATGCCATTTATTGATTATTAGTTTATCAATAAGTCCAGTTCGCCGTTTTGGATGAGACATCACATAATTCATAGCTTCAACGGCACCATTGGCAAATCTTGGAAGTCCCCATTTTTCTATAATATTACGGGAAGAATCACGCATTGCCAATTGCATATGAGGATTCAGATTATGATATCTAACCATACACTCAGCCAGCATTTCAACATCATTACATTTAAACTTATAACCATTGATATCCTCTTTGACAAGAACATTTGAAGCCCCACATTCATAACTGGCAAAAACAGGACATCCACCAGCCATAGCCTCATTTATTACTAGTCCCCAAGTCTCACTACTGTTACTATTACAAATCAAAGCCTTCGCATTCTGATAAACTACAGGTAATTCCTCCTGTCGTAAAAATGGAAGAAGTATAACCCGATCCGATAATCCGCTTTCTATTACATACTGTTCTATCCTTCCTCGTTCAGGTCCATCTCCAATAAGTACAAGATTATATGGATTATTTTCTCCAATGGTTTTTAGATACTTATTATAAGCGACTACAACTTCAAAATAATTTTTCTTAGGAATTTGCCGACCAACAGCTACAAAATAATCACCCCACGCGTTGTGAGAAGTTTTTCTTGATTTTGACCAAAAATCATTATCAACAACATCTACTCCAAAGAACATCTCATCATCAGAAAATCCCCAAAATCTTCCTGTATTCATCCAATCCTGAGCCGGATAAAACATTGCATCAACGCCATTATAAACCGCACGCTTCACAAAATTCACTATTGGATTTCGCCTTACCGCCTCCAATTTTGAATCATCAAAAATCAATATCCGTGAATGATGCATCTGTCCCCACTTTACAGCAAGAGCTCCTGACGGAAATGCAATAGCTCCAGCTAATATGACATCAGGCTTGATTAATGTCAATAATTCAAATAATACCGGCTCGATGGTTTCTCCTGACAACTCCTCTGGTTTTGACTCCGGGAACAGAATATGCCACGTCATACCCAACGTATCATTATTTCCCGCGAACGAATAATGACTACCCTCACCTGCAATTTCAATCACCTCAAGTGTATCACCACGTGAGGCCAGCTCCTCCGATAAAGCCTTTAGCCTTGCAGGCCAGTATATACGGAAATCCGTGTGTAAAGCTACAACCTTCATGACAAACGATTTATAATTTTATTTGACAACCTCAATGGTAAAAATGACAGACATAAGAATACGATATTCTTAAATGATACGTTATACGCAATAGCCTTTCCACCCTCCACTATAGCCGACACTCTTTCATATTTTGATATGAAAATACGACACCGCATCTTATGCCATAAGCTCACATATTTTCTAAGCCCCACCATTTGTGGGTTTTCACAATAAAGCTTAGCTAATTCATCACCCACATAATCGTATTTTTCAGGGCGTCGTCTCTTTTGATCGTCATTAAATAATCTTTCATCTATAACATAAATAGCCAACGGTTTTGTGTTATATGCGATCTTGAACCGCGCAGCAAGACGAGCCCATGTAAGGAGATCTTCTCCTGATCTGATTCCGACAGGAAATCCACCTATTGACTGAAATGCATCTTTCCTTGCCATCACTGCCGAAGTCCAAAGAGGAGGATGCGAGCATGATGCTACCTCAAAATAATTGGATAGCAAACCATCAGATCCAACAAACGGTAAACGGTTGATTATCGTTCTCGACTCATTACCATACATGTCCCTGAATTTATAATTCGACGCAAAAACGGAAGCCTGCGGATAAGTACATGCCAATCTGTATTGCGATTCAAGATATCCTGGATCCCACTCATCATCGGCATCAAGTAATGCTATGTATTCGCCTCTTGCCTCTTCAATACCTTTATTTCTTGCCGCCGAAACTCCAGAATTCACTTGCCGTATCAACCGAAGTCCAGGTATATTCAAATCCCGTACAATTTCAAAAGAACCATCGGTCGATCCATCGTCAACAACCACAATCTCATAATCGCGGTATGTCTGTGATAATACTGTCTCAATCGTTCGTTTAATGGTCAATGCCTTGTTAAAAAGAGGGATAATTACAGAGATCATATGATTTCCTTGAGTATGCATGAATAATACGTATTGTCACCAGCTTCTTTGATTTGTCGCTCGGAATATGACTTCCAACTTAATTTGAATATCGAAGTATCACAAGTTAAATTTTCCCAAATGGTCCGGTCATAGCTTTTCAGAAGAATCGGATTCAAATTCTGAATTCCCAAATTACTTTGTTCTACATTATCAATCATTGATTTAATCTCCGGATCGTTATTATATAGCATATCTATAAATTGATCAAACAAAAAATAATCAATGAAGTAATCATTCTCCGCTAAATATACAGAAAACAATTTCTCAAGTAACACAAACAACTTATTTCCTGATTTTGCACTGAGACAATACACCGACCAACGGCATTGACTTACAAAATTTCCATATGGAACAAGCTTTATCGTATAAAAATCCTTCTCAAAAAAAACACTGTCTATCGGTGATGTACATAATAATGTAGCATCCATCCACAAGCCTCCTTTCTGTGCAAGCAAACAGATTCTCAATATGTCTGCAAAATGACAGTTCTTTATTATTCCTTCATCATACTTTTTTAGTATCACAGGATCAATTTCAACATATTCTGCAAAATTGGCTTGTGTTATCACCTTAACTTCATGACCATTGGCATATCTTCTAATATTATGTAAGCATAGTGATATGATCGGAGGCATATTTTCCTCACCCTGAAGCCAACATATCCAAATAGTATTATTCCAGTCTTTAGAATACGATATTCCCTGATTTGAATATTCTTTTATGGTGTTCTTAACTAATGGTAATAATCGCTTTTGAATTTTTTCATTTCGACTACTGGCCAGCATTTTTATTACATTCTCCGGCAATATATTACGTCCATGTGTTAGCACGACATTACCCAATGTTATATATGGACCAAATTTTATAGTTTTCCTTGCCAACTCCACTAATGCAGATATTCTTCCCATACTCAGATTGTTTCTTGTTCTTTTCTGTAAATCCCCAGCGCCATGCCATAGAATGCCCATGGTATGCCAAGCGTAGCCAATGAATAACTAACAGTATTATCACTATAGAGTGTGACCATCAGACCGAATAAGGATGCACCAGCTGTGATTGTACATAGCTTTGTAGCATTACTCGCTGATTTATGATATATTTTCACACAATGAAGCAATATTGCAAGATAACTGGCAAGGAACAATACAAGGCCTATCATTCCATTATCACACTTTATAAGCAATAAATCATTATGCAATTGTCCTCCTCTTCCAAAACCCATAATCTCTGTGTAAAAATATTTCTGTACACGGCCTGTTCCGGAACCAATCATCGGATGATCCTCATAAAAAGGAGTCACCTTCTTCCACATCTCATTTCTTCCACTCGTATTAATATTTTTCTCATAAACATTTCCGGATATAAAATCACTTATCGTAACTTCTTCTGGTTTGAAGTACATTTTTGCCTTGATAGATGGAATAAAAAATAACGCACATACTGCAAGAACAGCCATTCCAATAATCAAAGGCAGGGACTTGAACCTATACTTTATGAAAAAAAATGCAGCCAAGGCAACTGATGTTCCAAATATATCGGTACGGAAAGCCCAAACGAGACACGGGATTATAAACAAAATCCCCCATCTCAGATTGCTTTTTTTATCTATTCCAAAAGAATATAATGCAAACGAATATATAGTCCATATAATATAATTAGTGGCAAGTGCGGCCCTATTCCAAAATACTCCCATGAAAATAATCCCATTCATAGGAATATAATACGATACAAATGAAATAGCTGAAAGTATCCTACTCCAAAAACCGGTCCTTAAGAACACAAATATATTGTCAACCACCGCTGAGCAAACAAGCGCGATCAATGGTGGATAAATATATTTCAGAATCATTCTTAATCCAAACAAAACCGATGGCGTATATGTAAGTCCTATGATAGTCCACAGAATAAAAAGAAAGAAAAGTTTTATCGGGAGTGCAATTACCGGCTTCGAAGGCGCACTACGAAGAATCAGCACACACATGATTTCTACAAAAGCGAGATGGACAGCCAGCAGAGGAAGAAAGCCCATCACACCTGTAGAAATCAGGAGTATCACAAGAAACTCAAGTCCGGAGTATCTTACAGGCATCTCCTCACCCTGAACCCTCAGTTTATTTTCTACATACTGTGACTTCAGATATTTAAAAGATAACCAGATTAGGATTATCAAGTATATGGTGTTAATCGCTAATAGCATTTATACAAAATTAAAGTGACTTTATTCTTCTATGGTTTCTGATGCCCTAGCACTGCATAGGTCAGAACAAGACTTACCTTGCCAAACACAACTACCACTCAATCTCTATTCCACGAACAATTAGAAAAGGCTCCTATTCCTCCGAACAGGAAACTCATACCCCCTCAAAAAAATGAATCTTCATTGATATTGCCGCAGGAACAGAAGTATCTCACTTGTATACTAATCTTCAGTCACGATTTTTACGAGCACAGATTATTAAACAAGTCAACCCATCGAGGCATAATGGTATCCGTATAAAAACGTTTAACCTCAACAGTGGCAGCATGCCCCATACTTATCCGGAGCTTTGGATCATCCATCAGAGTTTTAAGAGCGGATCTGAATGCCACAATATTACCATCATCCACAACTATACCTGTGGTTGGGGTAATAATCTCACATGGACCACATGGACAATCCATTGCTACAGTGGGCAACCCACATTCCATAGCTTCTGTTATCACCAAACCAAATCCATCACTTCGTGAAGGAAAAGCATAAATGGAGGCCTCACAAAGTTGTCGTGCGATATCCCTCACTGGCGAGTTGAGCTTGACCTGAGCTCCCATATTATATTTTGCAATAATCTGACGTAAGCGCTGCTCATCCTGTCCAGCGCCGTAGAGTTCCACACTCCAATCGGGATAATCAGTGCTTAACGGACCAAAGGCTTCCAACAATTGATCCATACCCTTAGCCGGTGTCCAGCTTCCGACAGCTATTATTGTTTTAGAGCGACATGTCGACTTTCGCTCAGAACGGAAAGAAAGTGGATTATGAACATAAGTCATATTTTTAGGATGACCCCAAAGCCCAACATCCCGACTGGTCAAGCCCACAAACATATCATATCTCCTTGCCGTCCGTGCCAATTTCCATTGCAAAAAATGCATTTTCAACAAATGCAATTTCCTGAAACGGATTTTATTGATTCCATTAACAAAATTCAATAAAAAATTTTTTGTATAATGAAATTCTAGCACTTTTTTACTGCCATCTTTCATCAATGGCAATACATCAACTGCCATTCCGGCAACAGCAACCGTTACATCTGGTTTGATTTTTGTTAAAGTTCGATTTAATTCACCAATATAGGCTCTTATCTCACTATGCTTCACCGGAAGCTCAATAATTTTGACTTTATCACTTAACGTAAAAAATGAGGATTCTTCTTCGTATAACTTTACAATCCAGATATCAATATCTGTTTTATTAACCAACCAATTCAACTTAGTTGTAAGTACGCGTTCTGTTCCACCTGAGGCCTTTAATGAATCTAAACAATATAGAATTTTCATTATATTTTCAGTATCTGTCTAAACTTATATAGATTATTGCTTCTAAAAATAGATTCATCAATAAATAACATAACCTTGCTTCATATATATTTTCTCTTGACGAAATCAATCTTGAACCAGAACTTTAATTCACTAAATCCATACCAATCCGTCTTTTCAACCTGTTACGTAATTTCAGAGCTCTATTTAGCACCTTAAATGGCAAACGTAATAATTTCCCCCAAATACCACTCTGTGCACTTATCCAATACATGCAATTGCTCAAAGCTTCATCTTTAACAGGTATATAATCATTCACTATGTTGCCAAATAAACTTATTAGAAAATCTTTTTTCATATCTTCTTCTGTATACCCCATCGTAGAACTTATGCCAAATCTATTAAATTTTGATACGACATTAATTATTGTCAAGTAACTACATCTATGAATTAAAAGAGCTTCTACAAAAAAACACCAATCTGATATAATCCGATACTCCTCTTTGTATCCACCTATTTTTTCAAACAGGTTTCTTTTTATAAACGAAGATGGATGAGGCAGAGATCCCCCAATAAATGTAAATAGAGATATATGCTCTGGAGGATATGTAATAAAATTGTCTTTCTCAGAATAGATCAGGATTCTACCACAAATAATATCATCCCTGAATGATTCTATGCTCAGTTTCTCAAGAGTAGTGTTATCATACAATACATCTCCTGAATTCAAAAAAAGCATATATTCGCCATTAGCATATGATGCGCCTTTATTCATAGCATTATATATACCCGAATCCTTTTCGGAGATAGCTACGTCAAGTCTATCCTTATATCGATCAAGAACTTCTTTACTTCCATCTGTAGACCCGCCGTCTATCACAACATATTGAAAATTCTTATATGTTTGATTTATCACACTTTCAATAGTTTTTTCAAGACCAGACCTATCATTATAGTTGATAGTGATGATTGATAGCTTATTCATGATTGTTGTATCAAATTTATTTTTTATCCATCAGAATCCGTTTATACAATTCCAGATACTGTCCAGCCTGCATATCTGGAGCGAATTTATTCCTTGCTGTCATAGAAATAGACTTTCTGTTAAATGTATCCATGATATGCAAGAATCTGATTATACCTTCCGCAAGTGCCTCAGAGCTCTGAGTTTCAACAAGAATACCGGATGTACCGTCAACGATAATATCCCTCATTCCTCCGTTTGAGAATGAAATTACAGGAGTACCACAACACAAGGACTCAAGCATTGTATTCGGCAAATTATCCTCACGACTTGACAAGACAAAACCATCTGCTGCTGAATAAATCATCGACATCAACAGTTCATCTTTTAGTGTACCGAATGCTTTATATCTAATTCCATCAGGAAACTTCACTTTATCTGATTTACCTATAATAGCAAACATACAGTCTTGCCCTATATTTGGTATTGCATTAAGTAAAAGATCAAAACCCTTTCTATTATTAGATAGATCCTGACAACAGAACAATATGATTTTTTCTTTTTTTGGTAACCCCAAAGCCTCTCTACACACATGCTTATCACGCAGTGTGAAAACGTCTGTGTTTACGCTGTTGGCTATAACACTATGGTCACAGTTCTTGAATATCTCTGATGCCTGAGAATAACCCTTCATCCAATCACACAGATTTACAATATGAATATTTCCATGTATGGAAATAGCATTACGCTTTACATTCTGCAAATTGTGTTCCAACTCTCTGGTAGAGACTACTCTTTTATAGTCTCCCATATAGTGGGCAAGTCCCAAAAATGGATTCATATCATGAAGGGTCCATACTATGGGCTTTTTTACATTTTTGAAAAACTTTTTGTAATTCAATATATTACCGACCCAATGTAAATTAATTATATCCGCTTCCTGTATAATTGGGCTTTTTGATATATCATAAATGGCATTAGGGAAAGATACAGTCTCATATTCGTTTTTATATGACTCCGCATCATTCAGATATCTGTTCTGTTTAAACGGAATATGAGAATGCTGCAATACCTTGTCTATAAATGGGATATCATATTTTACAACATTACTGTCTCCCGAAAATTTATGTACACAAAGTAGTTTGGAATCTACTCCGATACCATTCAACGCCCTATTGAGACGCAAAGCTGCTATTCCCGCACCACCAGAGTCACTGGATGACACATGTACAATTTTCATAATCTTACTGTTGCTTTTTGTCCTGTCACAATTGCTTCTTTCACTTCAATCGAATCGACAACCGTGCTCCCGGCACCTATTATAACCCCATCGGCAATATTGATTCCTCCTATCACTATTGCACCGGTACATATGCTGCAATTATTTCCTATCACCGGTTTGTCATTGATCGGCATCACCGATTTTTTCCCGATAGTGACATTATGCCATATGGAGCAATTCTCTCCTATCGAGTCTGCATTAATGACCGTTGAATAACCATGCCATATTAGCAACCCCTTACCTATTCTATTACTGGGCGTATGAAAATATAGATTGGTCTGACCTTTGCCAAAATGTCTCAACCATCCACATCCTGTCCGATGATAGACTAATGATCTGTATTCTGGAAATTTTGTCATCAATGTAAGAAATCCGATATCGCCAAAGCATGGGATATGATTGCTTTTCAGCCACACATTTCTTTCATATTCAACCACATCCCTATACTTTGACTTTTTCACTACCAACAGCGCAGGTATGAATCTGAATGACTTTATCCTGAACAGTATTTGTCCTATCATACACTTATCTTTGGAACTGTTTTTTCCACTCTTTTATATTGCTCCATGGTATATCAAGAGTCAATTCATATCGGGAGTTTATCCAATGGTCAAGCTCCGAGATTTTTCTCTCGTCCAAAACCGGGAGCCCAAAATCCACCGACATTTCTATCGCCCTATTATCTATACCTATGATAAAACTCCTTCTTTGGCGCTGCAATGCCCTAATTCCAGCATGAAGACGGGTCCCAATATAGTCGGCACCGCTATCAAGAACTGTATCAAATGCTCTTAGACGTGGTGCTATGATTTTAATGTCATCAATATTTCCTAATGAGGAAAGATATTTCACATCACCAGTTCCCTGAGGGAAGAAAAAAACAGTCTCATAATTCTTTTTTATCTGATTGATGAGGCTTATATCCCTATCCCGTTGACGATTATAATCCGTTATCGTAAATACTACCTTGTCAGATTTATCACTGGATATTTGTGATATATGATCTTCAGTCAGATTCCATAATGTAGGGCATCCGGTGTTGACGAATTTTATTCCGTCCAATCCTAATTCCGCACATTTTTTTAATGTATAACTATCTCTTACACTATGTACTACATTTTTTGAAAGCACTTTTGAAAAAGCCCATCTAGAGAATCTGGTCGGTCTCACGTTCTCATACTGAAACCAACCACAACCCATCAACACAATATTTCGCAATACAAGTATGTTGTGGAGCGTCATGTCCCATTGCCGATACCGTCTGATATCACCATTCAATACATTAGTACCGCCAACAAATGTATATGCCGACGCCCTATTATATCTACGTGCAGTCCTCCCAATATCCTCTATAGGCAGACGAATGATGAAATCATTACCGAACATGGAGTCTATCTGAGATATGACAGCATCCATTATTATCTCATTACCTATATTATAGGCCATCGTACTCGTATCAAATACTGATATGGTATTCATAAAGGTATCCGGTTATATTATCTATTTATATCAAATATATTATGCGGTCAATGTTTAGCCGTTCCTACGCTTTATTCTTGAACTTACAATTAAAGTCAGATAATTTCGGTCTGTTTTTTTAAGGCATATAAACCAACTCAAAATAAGCCCTATACAAGCTGAAACTAAGACACAACAAAAAAAGGAGATCCAATTTGGATGAATCAATATTCCCTTTATGAACAAAGATACACTTGATATCAATATTACCAGTATACAATTCATCATCATTGGTCTATAAAAGGTGAACTTTGGAAATTTCATGACACTCGCACCGTATAAAGGGAGAAAGGTGACACATCTAATAGAAGAAATTAATGATCTTGAACAAACAAGGATAAACAATCGCATCATATCATCCTTAAACACTATCATTCCAATCATCACAACAATAAATGTAATGATTGAATTAACTAAAGCATTTATCGATGATCTCTTAAGTTTATTATCAAGTACAAACACATACCATACGCTTTGGTAAGGAAGAGCGAATACCAAAAGAAACGCTGCCACACATGACAGATAATATAACAAATCCGTATTTTCAGTTGGGAGCCAATTTCTGTAAAAAGCATCACCATATGCAAAGATCATGGACAATGGGGTCGCACTTATGAAACTCAACAATCGAATTGACTTCAAGATAGTCTGTTTCAGTTCCTCCATCCTTCCCTCTGCATACAATTTTGTATATTCGGGATTAAATGAACTTACAAGTGAAATAACAAATGATGATATTAATGTAGGAATAGTTTTAGATATAGCCAACAGACCCATTATCTGAGGGCTAATGAATATATTTGCAAGAAGCAATTCCAGACCCTCATTTAATAGATTACTCAATGATGATATTAGATTCCATGCTCCTGACTTAACCAACTCCCAAACCTTGCCCAAATTGAATTTGCTATATTCAATTATTAACTCTGGCGTCAAAGTCCTGTAAAAATGGAAATTTGTACTGGCCACATATATCGTCATTATTATGGCTGTTATACCAAAATACCATAACTCTGGCTTGAACAGCGCAAAAAGAAGTATCAACAATCCACATCTGATTAGTGTCCCTATCATATTGCGAATATTAGACTTCTCAATCCTATTTTTTACAAATGTCGATATTGAGAATACATTTGTAATGAGTCCTACGGCGGCATTGACAAACAGCAAGGTGAACAATATTTTCACATCCAGCACAAGTCCGGAAGGTATGTCAAGGACCTTGTCAAGAAACAATGTGAGCACAGCCATTCCAACCACTATGATCACCGATATGAACACATTGGCATAGAACGTCGATGCCAAATATCCATTGGCATTGAAATAATCCCTCTTATGATAGTGTATCGCTATATAACGGTTGGACATTGAATTCAATGCAATCGTCAACAATGACGTATATGATATTATGTTATTTGACAGACCAATAAATCCATATGCAGATGCACCAAGCTTTCTGACAATGTATGGTGTCAGAAAGAACGTCACGATAAGACCAAGAATATAAGACATGGCATTCGTGCTTATATTCAAAGCCAACTGTTTGTTACTCGATCGCTGCTGCATATTTTAAGCTACTCTGCAACGTATTTCCGATTATCTTGCCAATTTTCTGACTAATTTGGATATCACCCCATATATACTTCTTGATACTCTTCGGGCACCATATGCGATCCTGTTTCTCCCATGGCACAACTTAAATACAATTCTCCCCGGAGCATCGTCAAACCACCCCAATATCACACTCATTTCAGTGTCATTTCCCTTTATTTTTGTCAGATCCACTCCGGATTTACCACCCCAGTGAATCAACATATTCTCATGATCATGAAATCCGAGAATATTAAGGCCATCCCCAAGTATCAAAGCCTGCTGCTTAGTTATACCCCACCACCATTGAAATTGTTCATCCAGCGGATACTTATCATACAGTTCCTTATTAATCAGGTAACAATAGTCATCCACTCTTTTGGGAGGAGCAAAGCAACAACCATATGATGCAATGGCATAATTCCCTTCTTCCTTTGCCATCATCAATTTTGAGAACCAATCCTTGTCTACAATCCTGATATCTGAATTCAGTAATAGATAATACTTTGCATCTTTATCCGCCAACTTGACACATGCATTATTACCACCTGCAAACAAGAGATTATCCGTAGAGAAATGTAATTTATCTACATACTTTTTCTCATATAATTCGTCAAGCACTTTTTTCGTATCATCGCCGGAAGCATTATCCCACACGATTATCTCCATGTGCTCCCTATCCACCGGGTTCGTCACCTCATTTATTGTCTCTATGGTTTCTCTTACATATTCAGGAGCATTATATGTAAGTATTATCACTGATGTCGTAATCATATATCTATTATTATTTATAATTCGCAAACAGATTCTATCCACATAGTTCGAACTATGCAAAAAAATCTTTTTATATATACTTCTTCCACAGAAGCAATATTTTCCACACTATATGATCCCTCCACAGGAAATATAGTGTGGAAAATTTCGTGTTATTTTTCGTAGTTATATCCGTACCCGTAGCCATATCCATAGCCGTAGCGGTAGCCGTGGGAGTAGCCGTAGCGGTTGCGGGAGAGGGGGGTGCCGTTGAGGATGAGGGCCATGTTGCGGTATTTGCGCTCGTCGTATATGCGCTCGAGTTCGGGGAGCATGACGCGCTCCAGAAGTCCGGCGCGGATTATGAAGATGGTACGGTCCACATGCGCGTCGATGATCTGTGCGTCGGCCACCACCTCGATGGGCGGACAGTCTATGAAGATGTAGTCGTAATGCGGTCTGAGCTGATCTATCAACTGGCCGAAACGCGATGACTCGAGCAGTTCCGTGGGGTTCGGGGGGACGGGACCTATGGGTAATATCTTGAGCTGAGGATTATCAGGATCGTCCACGATCATCCTGTCCACGCTTGCGGCCGGATCAGACAGATAGTTGGCCAGACCATCCTCGGGCGATCCCACATAGGCCGATGTCGATCCGTGGCGCATGTCGCCGTCTATCACGAGCACATTCTTTCCCTTCAGCGCCATGGTCATGGCGAGGTTCATGGACACGAATGACTTGCCCGAACCGGGGTTGAACGATGTTATGGCTATGACATTAGCTCCACCGGTAGCCGAAGTGCCTGTGTTTCGCATGAACTCCACGTTGGTACGGAGCACACGGAAGGCCTCGTTGATGATATCCCGTTTCCCTTCCCTGACCACAAGGGTGTTGATCTCCTTCGTGCCTTTTCCTCCACGCTTGCGTGAGTCTTTGCCGTCCTGGGGGATCTCACCAAGGAATGGCATGGAGAGGTGCTCCACGTCGCGACGACCGCGCACTCTCGTATTGCTCATCTCCACCAGGAATATCACTATGAAGGGGAGTGCGAGACCGATCAGCGCCGACATGGCGAGGATAGATGTCTTGGCAGGCGTGGGAGGCACTCCTGCCGGACCGGGCCGATTGACAATCTTGGTGTTGTAGGCCGTGAATGCCTGCGACAGCTCGTTCTCCTCGCGCTTCTGGAGCAGGAACAGATATAGCGACTCCTTGACTTTCTGCTGACGCTCCACAGAAAGCAGATACTTGGCCTGCGTGGGCGATGTGGCTATCTTGGATGTCGTGGCGGCCTTGGTGCTCTGCAGCGAGCGCAGACGAGTGTTCAGGGCTGTGATCTGATTGTCAACGGTGGAGATGATGGCGTTGCGCATGGCTGCCAGTTCTGTGTCAAGACTCTGCACCAACGGGTTGGCCTCCGATGATTTGGCCAACAGGGCATTGCGGTCAAGGAGTTTGTCGTTATACTCCCCTACCTGCGAGGCGATGTCGCCCACGAGGCCCGAGTTAGCCGGCAGGAGTTGGTTGCGCGAATCCTCCGACGTCAGATACGACCTTACGAACCTTGCCATCTGCAACTGGTTGTTGATGTCGAGTATATCAGCCGCATACTGCTGGTTCTGTGTCATATACATTGACGATGCGGCATTGATGTCGGGGATGAGATGCTCGGACTTGAACGAGGATATGTCATTGTCAACATTGCCGAGCTCGCTCTCTATCATCTCAAGGCGATCTTTGATGAACTGTGATGTGGACACTGATATCTCATTGCGGTCCCTGATCCAGAAGTCCTTGTAGACTTCTATGAGTGTAGAGAGCACATCGTCGGCGCGCTGCACCGAGCGGTCAGACAGCGTAAGCCTTATCACGGTGGAGTTGTCGTTGCTCTGGGCCACACTGAGGTGCGATGAGTAGATGGACTGTGCGGTAGCGATAGGGAGTTTCTGCACTTTCAGCTCCACTTCCTGACCAGCCACATAGGCCGGAGTCTCCGTGACCACGACTATACCAAGAGGGGTTGATATCGAGTCTCCGATATTTCCGGTGCTCGTGACAGTGTTCTCGTGTCCGTCACGCACCATACGGCTTATGCTTACCTTTCCATCCTTTGCCACGGAGAGATCCATCGTAGCCGACGCATCGTCCGGGAAATTCACCATCTCTATATCCACAGGCAGATTCGTGCCATAGGCCACTACATCGTGGAAACGTCCCTGTGTGAAGTAGTTCACATCGAGGCCCAGACGGTTTACCACCTCAGTCATCAGCTCGCCCGAGCGCAGATTGATGATCTCGTTCTCTATGTCGGTCTTCGAGGATATGAGACCGAAGTCACCGAACTCCTCAATGCCAGCCGACTTACCCTTGGCGGCATCCTTGATCATTATCTCCGCGGCACGGGTATACACCGTGGGAGTGCGCAATATATAGTAAAGCGCCCCGCCCACACATACGATCAGCGACAGTAGTATCCACGGCCACTTCCTAAGGGTCAGGAAGAGAATGTCGCTGATAGGGAGCGACTGGTTGGTCTGTACCTTGTTTCTGGTGGGAGTCGGCCTCCCGGCTCCCGGCTCCTGCATCATATCTGTTATAAGTTCAGCCATGATATCAATTGGTGAGAGTGATGACTAATGTTGCGATTGTTATGCCGAACGATCCCACGGACATCCAGAAGGCAGGCGTGAAGGGCGACTCACCGTTGGGAGTGGTCTGGCGCTTCACCTTGTCGTTGGGTTCGACATAGATCACATCGTTCTGTTGCAGATAGTACACCGGCGATGCGGCAAGTTCTTTCATGTCGAGCAGACTCACACGGTAGGCCTTCTGCGATCCGTCCGTCTCCTCGCGGAGCACGAGTATGTTGTCGCGTTTACCGTTCACATTCAGGTCACCTGCCATGGCTAAGGCGTCGGTTATCAGCAGACGGTCCTTGTTGAACTCAAGGCGCCCCGGACTCTTCACCTCGCCGAGCACAGTTACACCGGTGTTGGCATACTCCACCGTCACGATGGGATCCTTGACCAGATTGCGGCTCGTAAGCTCATTCTCTATGTACTCGCACACCTCAAAACGGGTCATTCCGCCTATGTGCAGCTTACCAAGCACCGGGAAGTTGATATCACCCTGCGGATCAACGGTATAATATGACGTCTGGCTGCCCGACGAATTTGTAGCGCCCGAAGTCCTCGTGCCGGCCGTGGTGCTCTGCAGACGGTTCTGCACCTGGATGAGATTGAAGAGCGACGACAGCGCCGGGTCAGGCGTGTTCACCATGATTGAGAGCTTGTCCTCCGGTTTTACTCTCACTTCCAGTGGTTTGAATGAATTAACTACATCACCGGCATAAGCATCCTGAAAATATGTGATGTCCTTCGGTGTAGAGCATGAGCTCATGACAAGCGTGGTTAAAGCTACAAATATTGCTAAATTTCTTATCTGCATGGAATTATGGATTTGTTTTTTTGCAGTTATTGGATGAATGGTATGCTTCTTAAAATTATAATAAGGTATTTTTGACTTTCATGTCCGGGCCGTCTATCTCACGGGTTCCACATTTATCGGATCGATAGTGAGACGGGCACATCCGAAAAAATCTATGCGAACTATCAGCTCGCTGTTGGCCCCGGCACTATTCACCACCTCACCCTCCAGTCCGCGGAGACCTCCGCGTATCACTCTCACCCGGTCTCCCTTGCAGAATGAGTCTGTCATGGTGACAGGTGTGTCAGAATTGCCGAGCATGAACCGGAGAGTTTCTATCTGACCGTCAGGGATCACAGCCAGAGGCTGTCTCTGCAGCGCGTGTGTGCCGGCCTTATCGGTCATGAATCGGTTTATGTACGGCAGTGTGACTATATGGCGGCGTTCGCTCTCACTGCATTTCACAAATACCGTCGATGGGATTACCACGCGGTTCACCTTGGCTTTACGTCCATTGCGCCATACACGCATCTCACATTGCGATGCCACGTAACACTCCACTCCCAGTCGTTCAAGACGCTCTCCTACAGCTTTCTCCGTATTATGATTGACTATAGCCACAAACCATTGCCGTTTTTCGGCCACGCCTCCGGCGCCGCCAACGCATGATCGCGCCGTCGTGTTTTTCACTGACTGGTCATTACTTTTATCCATCACGTGAAGCATCTGCACTTCAAAACACACTCTTATCAAGAGATATGTTTTGGAGTGCAAAGGTAGATATTTTTTACCTAAAAATCAAGGCATCACCATAATATTTTACCACACAGCTCCTTTCCATCGATCATCCTCCCTGACCCCTCACCCACACTCCAGATTGCACATATGACACATTTTAATTACTTTTGTAGTATCCCCTATCCATGTTTTTCCATCATGAAACTGATATCAGTATTATATTCCGCACTCCTGCTCTCGCTGTGCCTGTCATGCAATTCAGGCAAAGCCCATACACCCATACTCGATGAGATCGAATCGTATGTCAGTGTCTTTGACGCCCGGATTGGTATAGCCGTAATAGCCGGCAAAGATACGTTATCCCTGCACGGCGGCGATCAGTTTCCCATGATGAGTGTATACAAATTTCCCATCGCCATGGCCGTAGCCGAACATTGCCGCAACAACGGCCTGTCGGTGACCGACAGTATCACAGTCACAGCCGCCGACCTGCACACCGATACTTACAGCCCGATGCTTGACAAGTATGCCGGCACCACCGCCACTGCCATATCCATCCACGAACTTCTGGCCTATTCCCTGCAGCAGAGCGACAACAACGCCTCCGACATCCTGCTCGCATTCATAGGGGGTGCGGATATTGCCGATACATATATGAAAAAACTCGGCATAGAGGGGATGACCATTAAGTGGACAGAGGACGAGATGCACATTGACAACTCCCGCAGCTATGAAAACTCCTCGTCACCGCTGGCCATGGCTTCGCTTCTCGACAAGTTCGATCGCCTGGAGAATGACAACATATCCACATGCATAAAGTCACTGATGGAAAACTGCGCCACCGGCACCGACCGCATCCCTGCTCCGCTCTCCGACAGCGCCATAGTGGTGGGACACAAGACCGGCACCGGCTTCACCCTCCCGTCCGGACGCCTCATGGCCCTCAACGATGCCGCCTATGTACACCTACCCGACGGGAGGAACTACACACTGGTGGTGTTCATAGCCGACACATCGCTCGACGCCACAACTGCCGCAGAAGTCATAGCCGGAATATCATCTATAGTAAAGAGTCATATGGACCACTCCTCTCCCGACATGTAGCATGGGGTGAAACTATTATCCGCCCACCTTGTTATATTTAAGAGATCATCACACATCTTTAATCTTTAACACCTGCATAAAAAATGACTGCATCCCCCACTTCTATCCCCCGCCCCCACTGCGAATCGCCCCTTAAGGGAGTGAGAGGCCAGATATTGACCTTCAAGGCCGATCCGTTTCTCGTAAACAGTCCGGAGGATACATATGATTATTGGGAAGACGGCATTGTGGTCATACAGGACGGCATGATCCTGGCTGTGGGTGATCACAAAACAATCTCTGAAAAATATCCCGGACTGCATGATGTGGATACTTATACGGACTGCATCATAATGCCCGGATTCATCGACACCCACACCCACTATGTGCAGTCACCCATGATCGGCTCATGTGGTGACACCCTGCTCGAATGGCTCAACAGATACACATTCCCCACCGAATCGCGCTTCAGCGACAAAGCATTTGCCGACGAAGTGGCCCGAATATTCTTTCGTCAGATCTTATCGCAGGGCACCACTACCGCAAATGTCTTCGCCACAACCTTTGCAGAATCTGTGGATGCTCTATTTGAAGAATCCGAGCGCTATAATGCCCGTACTATCACGGGCAAGGTTCTTCAGGACCGGAATCTACCCGAAGCCCTCCGCGACCGCGATGCCGAGAGTTCAATCATGATATCCGAAGACCTCATGCGCAAATGGCACCGCCGCGGACGCCAGCTCTATGCCATCATACCACGCTTCGCACCCACCAGCACCAACGAGCAGTTACGGCTCGCCGGCAAACTCTACAGGGATAATATGTCTGACGGAGTGTACCTGCATACACATCTTGATGAGGCTGAAAGCGAGATCCAATGGGTAAAGGAATTGTTCCCTGACGCTCGCAACTACACGGACGTCTACCGTAGCTTCGGACTCGTCGACCGCATGTCCGTCTTCGCTCACTGCTGCATAGTGAGCCGCGAGGAATGGCAGACACTCCATGACAACGACTGTGGTGTGGCCCACTGCCCGTCATCCAACCTTTTTCTTGGCGATGGAGAGTTCCGATTCTGGGAAGCCAAGGATCCGGCCCGACCTTGTCACGTAGGTATAGGTACCGATGTAGGCGGAGGAACCAATTTCTCAATACCGCGACAGCTCAATGAAGCCTACAAGGTGGCCATGCTCCGGTCACGTAGTCTTGATGCCATGCGCAGTTTCTATCTCGCCACCCGCGGGGCTGCCGAGGTGCTACATCTTGAGGAGCGCATCGGATCTCTACGTGCGGGACACGAGGCTGATCTTGCCGTGCTTGATCTTAAACCCACCGAATTCATTGGATGGCGCATGCAGTTCGCAGGCAATATCTTCGAGCGCCTGTTCATTCTCCAGACCCTCGCCACCGACAATATGAACCGCGCCACTTATGTGGCGGGCAAGAAAGTGTATGACCGCGACAGGGAAATACCGTTCATGTACGCCGCCGGTATTTGACCTTATCTTGCCAACGAGAGATTCAGATTTATACCGAATGCCGTGCTCGTGGTGGGATAGGATGTCGACGACACTATGGGAGTATTGATCTGATGATCGAAAAACGCTCCTATGGTCAGACGGCGCGACATCACATAGCTCGCTGCCAGATTTATATTCAGCGAACGTGTACCCGAAGTGGCCTGTGTATAGGCCGTCTCGATGCGCCTTATCAGGGCCTGGGTCTCCGAGAAGGAGAAATCACCGTTTATGGACAGGTCGTTCGATATACCCTTGCCGGAGCCCTTCATCTTGAGCACCGTATTGAAGCCCACTATCTTGTAGCCGAGTCCGAGGGTTAGACCGCGCTGGTTAGCCTCCACTACCTGGCCGGCAGAGGTGTTGAGCGTCAGCGTGCGTGAGTCACGGTATTCAGCCGACACCGTCATCTCGTTCTTCAGAGTCACAGCCGCACCGATGAGCGGAGCGAACTTCTCGGTGATCGCCACCGATGATATATTGTAGGGCGACGATGGGATGGGATTGCCCGACTGCTCGTCGATCATGAATCCCATATCGGCACCGGGACCGGCCTGCGTCCAGTTGAGGAACGAAGAGTAGGATCCTACACTGTAGGTACACTGATAAGCGTGGCTGAGTGTGAACGATTTGAAGATGTTGCGCAGATTGCCCAGATAGATCAGTCCGTCATACGTCACTCTCCAGTTTGGGAGCGCCGATGCAAACGACGGGAACGGCGACAGGAACTGCTTGGACGGATCCTTGCCAGAATATGCCGCGAGGAATGCCGGTATGAGCACATCGCTCGATGTCGGACTCACGGTCCCCACCTCGGGGTTGAAAGGATGGCCGGCGTTGATGTTGCCATCCATTATACCCCCCATCGGATACTCCACGCCGGTATACTGACCCTGGATTCTGGATGCTATGACGGGGATGTTTGACAGGAAGGTATTGAATGCCTCCGAGTCATAACCGTTGTCGGCCTTGAAATGCTTCAGCGCGGTGCGCAGTGCCACGTGGGTCATGGTGAATGATCCGGCCATAGTGGTGGGCATGTTGTCATACATGAACTGCATGGAGCGTGTGCGATTGTCCGTGCGGTTGGTGGTAAGCACCACCTTCAGGCCCTTCACGGGCTCAAGAGTTAGTTCGATGTTCAGCTCCTTGGCGTTGGAGAACACCGCCGGTGATGTCTGTCCGTCGTCAGTGATAAGCCACCCGCGGTCGAGAGCCTTGCGTATATAACCCTCGCCTGCAAATCCGAACGCGAAGTCCAGGCCGGGCGACATAGGACCATAACTGCGCGACTGTCCGAACGCATTGCCGATCTCCGGACGGAACAGCGGCAGTGACAGCGAACGAGTGTTGCGGAAACGCACCGATGCGCTGCGAGGCGACATGATAAGACGTGAGCCATATTCGGCCACCTCGCGCCAGAAGCTCTTCTGCTCCTTGAGAATCTCCTCTATGGTGAACTTCAGATTCTGATCACCGCGGGTGAGAATATTGATATTGTTGGCATCGACTACTTTGTGGGTCACCTTGAAGGGCTTGCCGTCAGTGGTCTGTGCTGTGACCTTCACCTTCTTGTTGCGGAGATTGTGCTTGATGGTGAGCACTGTGTCGGGCTTGAGCGTGAATGTGCGCTCGAACTTCTTGGCCTTGCGCTCGGTGACACGTCCCTTCTTGGCCTGGAATCGCTGGTTGACAGCCTTAGTGAACGACCATTTGTTGTAGAGAGTCTCGAAATTGACACGTCCGTCGGCATTCCATGCGGCCTGATTGGCTATGGAGTTGCCCATCGACACACCGTCCACCTCGGCACCACGATCCCAGCGATAGGTGGCGTTGTAGCTGAAATTGCCAGTCAGCCAGTCAAGTACAGGTATGCGGGAGAACGGTGCGCGGTAGTTAACCACAAAACTCTGATTGTAGCTCCACGGCGTGCCCAAACGCAGGATGCTCTGCAATACCGTGTCTTTCCATTCCTTATACTTGTCAGGGAACAGTTTACGGTTCACCGCTCCCATTGTCTCCTCGATACGGGCCGAGGTATTGGAGTTGAAATTCACACTCAGCGATTTGGTAAAGTTCCACGACAGAGCGAACTGACGGTCCCATATGAAGTTCTTGCTCACCGACACCGGCAGCTGGAAGTCTACATCAGTCTCCGACCGTGTCTGCATCTCATAGTAGTAGCGTGATATAGTGGTGAGGAAGGAGATATTTGTAGGCAGATAGTTGAACTCCCAGTCCTTGACAAACTTCAGGTTCTTGTTCTTGCTCTTTATGAACGAGAAGGGTTTCCAACCTTTGTTGTAAGGCGTGTAGGAGTACTGGAACGAACCGCGGTAATCGTTGGTGTTCTCATACTCGGTAGTCGGATCGCTTTTCGACTGCTTGTTGAACGAGAAATTGATGGTGAAGTTAGCGGGATCCCACGGCTTGGGTGTCTTTGACTTCACATCAAATTTCAGACCCGATATCGAGAAACTTTTTACAGTGGTTCTCTCCACGGCATAGCTCATTATGGAGTCCTTCTGAGCCTTGGTGACACATGCGTCGAGAGCATCCTTCAGCTCCACATCCTGATCAAGAGGATTATACTTTGGCGTTGTCTTCTCCTGCGACACGGAATAATATATCGGTGCCCTGAGCTTCACCTTCTCCGGGAGGAAACGACCGGCATCCACCTGCATGGCGAAGTTGTATTGCTCATAGTCATCCATGCGCCGTGCGTTCAGGGGCTGGTCCACCGATCCGAATCCGGCAGTCTCGACATGCGCACCGAAATTGAGGGTGGCGATATCGGACACCCCGAGATTGACGTTGGCCTTCGCAGCCCATCCGCCCTCGTTGTTGAAATCAGTCACTTTAAGTTCATTAAGCCACACTATACCATCCTTTGCCACGGGCGAGTTGTTGCGCACGCCTATGAGCATCACACGGATATCGCTCAGCGAGGGGTTACCAATCACAGACACACGATTGCGCTCGTTGGCAGGGTCGCGCTGCGTGTAGACCGTGCCGAACCCTACGCCGGGTTCCTGCTCGTTCTTGGCGCGGTTACGCTCCTTCTTGAGGTTCACAAGGGTCTGGAGATCAAAATCCATATAGTTGTTGCGCGGCCACACCTCATAGCGGTCGGCATTGGAGTCGGAGTACTTTCCGGCGGGAGTCAGATCCAGAGGCACCTCATACTCATAATAATTGCTCTTCACATCCGAGCCGAGACGGATGAACACCGACAGCTCGCCACTGCGCAGATTCGTATGGTCGTCAATGAGTTTCTCTGCGTGGGTCCACATCTGCATGCGCTTGTAGTTGCGGAGGTCAAGAAGGGTGTTCTTGTACACACCGCGGGCATCGCCGGGTTGCAGTCCGGTGAGTTTCAGCGACATCGACTGCTCGTTGAGCTGCACTATCTGGCTCTGGCCCGGATCTGTGATACGGTTCACTCCAGGAGGGAGAACATAGTTGACAGGCTGCCGGTCGGCATTCTCCTCAATGTTGACCACCGATATGTCAAGCTGACCCTCGGCGGGAGCATCGCCGCGGGAGTTGAGATTGAAGTCATATGGACGCCACTCACCCTTCACAAGCTCGAGGGTGGCGAAACGCAGGTGGGTGGTAGCCTTGAATCCCGTCATGAACATACGGGCGAAACGGATGGTGGAGAAATCGGAGATATTGCCCACCACCTTCTCGTAGTCATTCAAAGGTATCTTGAACTGGTACCATACCACCTCCTGTGTCGAGCCGTCATGATTTGCCACTATGCTCACCTGCTTGTCGGTGACATAATTCTTGCCGACCTCCAGATCCTCAGGACGGATGGACACGCGATACTGGAAATAGCGCTCATATTCATTGAGCGTGTTGTCCTGGTTGATATCCTCCACATCAGGCAGCGAACGCGATGACTGGTAGAGTGCGTCCGGGGCATCCTCGGGCGAGAGGGAGTTGCCCTCCACACCATTGTATCTCTTGTAGCGCTCAAGCACGCCGAGGCGCTGCTCGTCGTAGTCGTAACCGCGGAAGAAGTGATAGTTGTCACCGGCAGGGTCATTGAGCGGCGAGAACTTGTCGGCAAGCATCTCCTCCATGGCCGACGGTGACAGCTTTAGCCGCAGGCGGTCCAGATAATCGCTGTAAGACGAGAATGTGAACTCATCATCGTTGGGCAGACCGTCCAGACCAACATCCTGGAGTATGCGTGCACCGGAATTATTGTCAAAGGCATAAGTCAGCGAGTTCTGCTTCGACACACGTCCCCACACGGTCTCGGCAAGATTACTGTCATTGCCATCCACAGGCATACCGTTCTCATAGCTCTTCAGTCCATCCTTGAGTATATCCTCGGACACCTCTCCGAAATTGAGATACAGGTCGCCACCCTCCAGATTGTCATTGTCGGGATCAAGAAACGGCGACAGCATCCAGAACTGCACATATTCTATATTGGACGCCTCGAAGTTCGTGTTGTCCATCTTGCGCATTATGCCGCCCCAGCGCCGCTCGGGATGCAGTAGATTGCCACGGTCGTCGATATCGGTGGCATCAAGATTATAGGGGCCACGCTCGTTGGGATAAAACGACAAGTTGAGAGTCTGTATGATATTGGACTCACCATATGTAAGCTGACGGCCGGGAAATATCTCGCGTGATGTCACCTCGCGGATATACGGACTGTTCATCTGCTTCGGGTCGCTCTTGATGTAGCCGGGACACATGGATGAATTACGCGCAGTGAACATTCTGTCAATGAAATACCAGTTGAGCAGCGCACGGTTCTTGCCATAATCCACATTGTTGCTCAGCGCAGCTTCGGGAAAAAGCGCGGTGCCCGACGGGTCGTAGGGCGTCGATGCGAGAAACCATGAGTAGGGCGATCGCAGGTCTATGCCGATCTGGGTCGACTCGAAGTCATCGATGTAGCTCGAACCCTTGTTCGACCCGCTCTTCTGCGCATGCGGTATCAGCTGGGCGAATTCTCCCTGCAAGCTCAGTGTGGAGGGCTGCATGGCGTTGACCGTAGGGATTTTGTTGAGCAGATTGGTCAGCCACATGAACTGGGTGTTGTACTGCGCGTTGAGTCCCCATATGGTGTTGTTGACCACCTCGTCGCCAATGTTTACCTTCTCGGTGAGTGCCTTCTCCGAGAAGTGCATTACAGTGGCGCCGATATTGAAATCCTTGTTGAACTTGTAGTTGAGGTCGAGTCCGAGCAGGGTCTTGCGCTGGGTGGAATAGAGCGACTGGTTCTCGAGGGTCACACTGATACTCTGTCCCGAATCGATGATGCTCTGGTTGGTGATTGTGACTATGCCCATGGTATAGTCCACGGTATAGTCGCTGTTCTCCGTGAGCTGGACACCTCCGGCCATCACCACCACACTTCCGCGCGGCACATTCATGGCGTTGAGCCTGATCTGCGAGCCTGACGATGCCTGATACTTGCCCTTGAGCACAAACTTGTTCTTGTCGGCAAATTGCCGCGCAACGATGAGCGTGGAGTCATAAAGCTCCTGATAGACGTATTGCTTTGCGATCTCCGGATTTCCTATTTTTTCGGCAAGATGGCTGCCGAATGGCTCGACAACAGGGAATATCACCTTGCCCTGCGAGGCAAGGATGGTATAACCTTCTATAAAGTCGAAGAATCCGTCAGGATTGGAAGCCTCGTTGGAGTCTATGCGGTCGAGATTCATGACCTGAAGCAGCGGGACATTGCTTATGGAAGGAACGGGGAGATAGTTGATCTCCGTGCCCGTGGTGTCGCTCAGATACTTGATGTTGAGACGAAAATTCTGCTTCTGCACCTGATAGGCGCCGAGCGAATAGACATTCTTCATCATGAGGTCCCACATGGGGAGCTTGGGGTCCACGGTGGTGGACTTGAGCATCTTCAGGTAGAGCGACTGGTCTGTGGTCGTGATGTCGGCGGAGAATTCGCCCACCTGATAGACCTGTCCGTTGTAGGTGTACTCATAGGCCACACCAAGCACCTCGTCGGATGTCAGGGCGCTCTTGAGCGAGATATATCCGAGAGTGGAGTTGAGCGTGTACTCGCTTGATGACAGCAGGCGTGCAGACTCGACCTTCTCGTAGTCACGTCCGCCATCTATCCCGTAGGCCGACAGCGGAGCCAGCGCCTGGGTGACCGTATTGATGTTGCGTGCACCGGGATAGTCGGTCTTGATAGTGGTGAGCAGATTGTTGGCACCATTGTAGGGAATAGGGAGCGATCCTTCCGGACGCCAGTAGCTGCCTGACAGGTTTGAATTCTCGCCAAGATCCATGAATGCCACGAAGTTGCGGCTTTGGTCAAAACGACTGTTCTTGTTGGTCACCCACACCTCTATGCGCGTGATCTTTATGCCCGAACTCACAAACGGGAGCTTGGAGGCGAAACGGTCATAATTGTCACGGAAGTAATGGGCCAGAAAGAAATGGCGGTTCTGGTCATAGTCATCCACCCTCACGGTGAAATCAGTGGTCTGTGCCCCACCCTTCGAGCTCACTGACGTTGACTGCGAGTTCTGCTGTGACACGAGCGCCGTGGCTGTGAGCTTGCCGAACTGCAACTGTGTCTTGAGGCCGAACAAAGCCGTGCTTCCGCGTATGAGCGACGACCCGGTGGTCATCGACACGTTGCCCGCCTCGATGGACTTCACTATGTCATCTTCCTTGCCTTCATAGGCCAGCTTGATGTTCTTGGAGTCGAAGTCGAACGTAGCGTCCGTATTGTAGGTCATGTTGAACTTCATGCGGTCGCCCACCGATGCCTGCACCGTGGCCTGGATCTTCTGGTCGAAGTCAAAGTAGGTTTTGCGGCGCGAGTCGAGCGACAGTGCCGGATTGTCCGTCTTGTTGCTCTTCACACCCATTGACAGTGTCACCGATCCCTGAGTCTTGAGGCTCACGCCTCCGGGGCCGAATATCTTTTCCAGAGGCCCGAGGGCAAAGTTCATGTCAAGGATATTGAACGGCTCCTTGTCCTTACCCTCGCCGGCCTCGGCGTTGCGCTGACGCAGATAGTTGCGCATCGACATGCGGTTCTGCCAGTCGTTGAACTGCTCGGGGGTGAGATAGAAGGGCGTGGTGATATCCTGCTCTCCCAGACGGGTGCGCACCACATAGCAACCGAGCTGCGGATCATACTCCGTGACGGTCTTGATGTTGGACGGGGTGGCGAGATCTGCGGCAAACTCCTCGTCCATCAGCTGCTCATACGTGCCCGGTATAGGCTGCGCCACAGGATAAGGCGTAGCTGTGGTGTCCGGTGGATTGGCAGGGATAACGGGAGCCGGAGGAGTAAACTCAGTATTGATATACTGAGCCCTGACATGGTGCGACACGACAAAAAGCACACCCGCCATCAGGCATGCCGCAGCCACTATATAAGATATGTGCCTATTTCTCCTCACTTAATGATAGCCAGAGCCTGCTTGATGGCACCCTCTACCTTGATGGAAGGAGTGGCGTCAAAGATACGCTGAAGAGCTTTCTGCGACGCAGGCTTTGGGAAACCGAGAGCCATGAGGGCTGCAAGCGCCTCCTCATAGACATCGTTGACCATACCTCCGGCCAGACCGGGCTGTATGGATAACGTTTGATCCACGGGTTTTATTTTATCTTTGAGGTCAACAATTATACGCTCTGCGGTCTTGGCTCCGATGCCTTTCACGATCTTGAGCCTCTTGTGGTCGCCTGATGATATGATCTGCTCAAGCTCGTCGACACTGAGCGATGACAATATGAGCACCGCGGTGCCCGGCCCCACGCCTGACACACCTATGAGCAAGCGGAACAGACCACGCTCGCGCTCGGTCATAAACCCGTAGAGTATCCACGCATCCTCGCGTATCACCTCATGCAGCAGGAGCTTGACCTCTCCCTTGCAGTTCTGCAGAGCTTCAAATGTGCTCAACGGTATGTTGACCTGCCATCCTATCCCCCCCGTCTCCACAACGACGGATGTAGGGGTGTTCTCCGTCAGGATACCTTTTATATATTCGTACATGTCGGTCAGAATTCAGAAATCAGATGGCAAAGTTACGCATTTCCGTTTGCTCTTTCCAAAGATTATGTGTATTTTTGAGGAGACAAACCCTATATGATACCATTATGGAAAACAATGACCACTTGACTGACAGCCGCTTCGCCATGAGCCCCAATCCTCTTGTGGCCGCACTCGGCGACCCTATGCGCCGCACCCGCGAAGACATCATGCGCTATATCGAGGAAAATGGTATACGCATGGTCAATTTCATGTATCCCGCTGCCGACGGAAGACTCAAGACACTCAACTTTGTGGTGAACAGCCGCGAATATCTCGAGACCATCCTCTCCACCGGAGAGAGAGTGGACGGTTCGAGCCTGTTTCCGTTCATCGAGCCGTCACGCAGCGATCTCTACGTCATACCCCGCTATGCATCCGCGTTCATCGACCCCTTTGCCCCGATCCCTACGCTGACCATGCTCTGTTCATTCTTCGACAAGGACGGAAATCCGCTGGACAGCGATCCGCGCGGTGTGCTCTCGAGAGCCTGCCGCGAGTTCAACAAGGCCACCGGGCTCGAATTCGAGTGCATGGGCGAGCTGGAATATTACGTCATAGCGGCCGATCCGGGCGCTTTCCCCGCCACCGACCAGAAAGGATATCACGAATCGGCCCCGTTTGCCAAATTCAACGACTTCCGCGTCAAGGCTATGGCTATGATAGCCTCCATAGGCGGAAACATCAAATACGGACACTCCGAGGTAGGCAATTTCACCTACCGCTCCATGGTCTACGAACAGAACGAGATCGAATTCCTCCCTGGGCCGGCACTCGACAGCGCCGACCATCTGATGCTGGCCAAATGGGTGCTTCGCAACCTCGCCGCACGCGAGGGACTCGGCCTCACTTTCGCCCCAAAGATCACCGTGGGCAAGGCCGGCTCCGGCTTCCATATCCATATGAGGCTCATGAAGGACGGACAGAACGTCACCCAGACTCCGCAACGCACCCTGAGCGACTACGCACGCCGGGCCATAGCCGGGATCATGACACTCGCCCCCTCCATCACCGCTTTCGGCAATACCATTCCCGCATCATATCTGCGTCTTGTCCCCAATCAGGAGGCTCCCACCAACGTGTGCTGGGGCGACCGCAACCGTTCGGTGCTCGTGCGCGTGCCTCTCGGATGGACATCCGGCAAAGATATGTGTGTACAGGTGAATCCCGATGACCCCTGCGCCATTGAGACCTACGGCAAACAGACATTCGAGATGCGTTCGCCCGACTGCTCGGCCGATGTATATAGCCTCATAGCCGCCCTTTGTGTGGCCGCACGCAAAGGATTCGATATGCCCGACGCCCTCGATGTGGCCGAAAGGACATATGTCGATGTCAATATACATGCACGCGAGAACCGCGATAGACTAAAGGGTCTCGACTGTCTCCCGGCCTCGTGTGTGGCTTCGGCCGAATGCCTGAGCCGACAGAGGGAGGCTTATGAGGAGCGAGGCGTATTCTCCCCGGCCATGATAGACAACGCCATAAGCCGCCTGCGGGCATATGATGACGAACACCTCGCCGAATATCTCAAATCAAACCCCGAACAGATGAATGAACTCGTCAACCGCTACTTCCACTGCGGCTGATCTCTAACATACCAAATCACCCGAAATGCCAACCGACATTCAGCGCATCCTCGATCTACGCGAGGAACTCAACCGCCATAACAAGGCCTACTATGTGGACAATGCACCCACAATATCCGACAAGGATTTTGACATGCTGCTCAAGGAACTCGAACGCCTTGAGGCGCTCCATCCCGAGATGGACGATCCCCTCTCCCCTACCAGACGCGTGGGCAGCGACCTCACCAAGGGGTTCGAACAGGTCACACACGTACGACCGATGTTATCGCTCGGCAATACCTACTCAATAGCCGAGGTGGACGAATGGGTGGAGCGCTGCAATGAGTCACTCGGCAACTCGGGTGGTCTCGACTCTGTACCATTGGTGGGTGAGATGAAATTCGACGGCACGAGCATATCTCTCACCTATGAGAACGGACGTCTCGTCAGGGCCGTAACCCGTGGCGACGGTGACAAGGGTGACGATGTGACAGTCAATGTGAAGACCATTCGCAGCATCCCCCTTGTCCTCGCCCCGGGCGACTGGCCTGAACAGTTTGAGATAAGGGGCGAGATAGTATTGCCTTGGAAGGAGTTCGACCGGCTCAACGAGCAGAGGGCATTCAATGAGGAGCCTCTCTTCGCCAATCCGCGCAATGCCGCCGCCGGCACGCTCAAGACACTCAATCCCGCCATAGTGGCCTCCAGAGGTCTCGATGCCTACTTCTACTACCTTCTTGCCGACGAGCTGCCTGCTGACAACCATTTCGACAACATGCAGAAGGCTCGCTCGTGGGGCTTCAAGGTGAGCACATCCATGGCCCTTCTCCACACTGGCGCCGAAGTCGATGCGTTCATAAATTACTGGGACAAGGAGCGCCGAACGCTACCCGTGGCCACCGACGGTCTCGTATTCAAGGTCAACTCCCTGCGCCAGCAGCTCAACCTCGGCTTCACATCCAAGTCGCCGCGATGGGCCATAGCATACAAATTTCCTGCCGAGAGAGCACTCACTCGGCTCCGCTTCGTCTCGTTTGAGGTAGGACGCATGGGAGTGGTCACCCCCGTGGCCAACCTCGAGCCGGTGCTCCTGTCGGGCACCATGGTGAAGCGTGCATCACTCCATAACGAGGACATAGTGCGCAATCTCGACATTCATGACGGCGATATGCTCTATGTGGAGAAAGGCGGTGAGATCATCCCCAAGATAACAGGGGTGGATACCTCCGCACGCGAACCGGGAGCCGAGCCCATACGGTTTGTCACCACATGCCCCGACTGCGGTACAGCTCTGATACGCATACCCGGAGAGGCAGCATGGCAGTGTCCCAACAAATACGGATGCCGGCCACAGATAATAGGGCGGCTGGAACACTATGTGGGACGCCATATGATGGACATAGACGGCGTGGGCGATGAGAACTGCTCGCTGCTCTACGATGCAGGACTCGTGCATACACCCGCCGACTTCTATACCCTCACAGCCGATCGCATTGAGGGCCTTGATCGCGTAGGCCCACGCACTGCCCAGCGGATCATAGAGGGCGTGGAGGCATCCAAACTCGTGCCTTTCGACCGGGTGGTCTATGCTCTATCCATACCATTTGTTGGCGAGACCGTGTCAAAGAAGCTCGCCAGAAGTGTCGGCGATATCGACGCACTGATGAGCCTAAGCCGCGAGCAACTCGTGGCCATCGACGACATAGGTCCGAAAATAGCCGACGCCATCGTGGACTTCTTCGCCTACACCCCCAACCGCGAACTGGTGGAACGCCTCCGCGCGGCAGGCGTCACAATGGCCCTGAGCGAAGAGGAGACAACTATGCGATCCGACCGTCTGGCCGGCAAAACCATCGTGATAAGCGGTGTGTTTGCCCGTCACTCACGCGAGGAATACAAGGATATGATAGAGAAAAACGGAGGCAAGAACTCCGGATCAATCTCCAAGAAGACTTCCTTCGTTCTTGCCGGCGACAATATGGGTCCGTCCAAGCTGGAGAAGGCCCGCAATCTCGGCGTACCGGTAATAAACGAGGATGAATTCCTCGACATGCTTGGCTGACATCCCGTCATCCCCCCACAAAAAAATCAGAGCGGCCTTCATCCCGAGGGCCGCTCTTTTTACAGAATCTAACGTAGTGAATTTCTTAAATTTCTCTAACGAAAACTAATCATTTTTTCATACCTTACTTATTACCTATTAGCCGTGATATAATCTCGAATATTATGGATATTGTTGTGTATTCAGTTCATCTGATCTCCGCGCGACACCTGATTGGGATCATGCCGCCTTCGGTTCACATCACAAAATTAAGGGTTGTCTCCGGTGGAAACAACCCCTACAAGCCTTTATCTAAAATGTATAAGCACAATCTAAATATCAATCGGCTTGTAATCTGATATTTAGCGTTTATCGTACTAAATCTGATCTAAATTATAAATGGGTTAATTTTAGGTCATATAACATAATATCACACCTCTCCGAGATGCTTCATGAAGTCATCAAACGTGTTTCGGTCCAGGGCACGGTTCCTCAGTTTGTTGCGATAGGTATAGACCGTATTGTTCGATATTCCGAGGAAACGCGATATCATGGCCGGATCATCTACACCGAGACGCCCGAGGGCCGCTATGCGGAGCTCAGTGTTCAACACCGACGAAGACGGGGTGACAATCTGCTTGTCCGAAGCCAGAACGGCGTTGACATCCTCAACATAGTTGGGGAACAACAGCAGGAACGCACGGTCAAACACATCATAGAATTTCTTGCGCTGCTCATCAAGCACCGAGCCTGATTTTATATAATTGAGCAGCGAATCCGTCTGGCCGGCTGTGATCTTGCGCTTGCACAGTTTATTGTACTCCTCGAGGCTCTCCATATAGCTCGCACAGAGATTCATAAACTCCGATATATAGGTATTCTTGGCAAGATTGCCCCTGGCGAGGCGGCGCTCCGTCTCGCGCAACAGTTTCACCTCTCTGTTCTTGCTGATCATAAGCCAGCCCACCAGCACCAGAAGCACAAACAGAACAAGCGCGAATCCGGTGATAAGATTCATCCTTGTGCCAAGCTGCGCATCCTGGTCGCGCGTCACATCAAGGAAAGCGTTGCTCAACCTCATGAGATTGAACTTGGCGCTCGACTCCACAGCCTGCTCAAGCGCGAAGGAGAGGTATTTGAACGCACGGTCGCGATCGCCGAGATAATACAGATATTCTCCCAGACGAAGTACAGCCACCTCAAACAGATCAGCATTCTTGATCTGCGACATCGCGGCAAGCGCATAGTAATATATTGCCTCCTCAGGCCGTGAGACCTCCTTATAATACTCACCGAGGAGCACAGCTATAATGTGATAGCCCGGTGTTTCAGGTGTGGACTTCAGCATGGCCCTGTGGAGCGTCTCGGCCATGCGCGGCATGTCGTTCTGCCCGAGATATATCATGGACTGCACCAGATCGTATGTCACAGTATCGGCAGGTAGACACTCCATCTGCTGGCGGGCATGGTACTCAGCCCGATCGAGCACCTTCGACTCTGTGGAACTGTAATTGCCGAATGTGTGTATCGTGTAAAGCAGCACTCGCGCCACCGAGTGAAAATATTCCTTATTCTCAGGCCTTACGCCCATAGCCGTGACATGATCTATCTCCAGAAGGGCATCGGTGACCTGTCCGGAAAAGAACAACTCGTGAGCACGCTGTATGATAAAGCGCTGTGTCATTACCGAATCATTGAGTTCGAGGCTCAAATCCATACCACGGTCAAGCGTCATTATGGCAGAGTCGCACGACACCCCGCTCTGCACTTTCGCAAGCTCAAGTGCGAGTTCAACCTTCTCATGAGAGTCCGGTATGGAGTTCATGACCCTTTTCAGTGAATCGGCCTTGACAAGGCGCCGGTTGACATAGATATCCCCTTGGGAGATCAATTTGTCAAGTTCCTCCAATACCTCATTGCGGGGCCTTATCTCCTGTGACTTGACTCCGGATACAACATACTGCGATATAATCACCAATATAGCGACACCCGCAGCTGAGAGGAGGAGGAGCCGTTTTAGCGTGTTTGATGACGTTAACACTGTGTTTTACTAAGTTTTGGTATCGATAATAGTATGTGGTAACTGACATTGCACCGGACACTTATGCAGGTTGGGACCGGGGTCAGTAAATGTGTTGTTTTATGCAAATTTATGAAAATTCCGGCACGTTTTAAAACAGTTCAAAAGAGGTGATTGTTAAATTTGATTAATTCGATATCTGAGGGTATTGTAGTGAGGGTCGGCGATGAAAAAAATTTTTACCGCGACATTATCGCACTAAACCCATACAGAGCTGTCAGACTAACTTTACAGAAAAAATTTCCAGCGGATTGTGACTCCTGACGACATGTCAAAAAGCAGGAACATCTTCCGTCATGTTTCTGCAATGAAACCGTTGACGAAAGATGTTCCTGCTATCGCGGATATTATAGAATCCAGCTTTAGGAAGGGATGTGCGGATTATTTCTTCTTGTTGCGGTTGCCGTAGCGGCTCATGAACTTGTCTACGCGGCCTGCGGTATCGACAAGCTTCTGCTTACCGGTGAAGAAGGGGTGAGATGCGCTGGTGATCTCAAGTTTTACGAGGGGATAGGTTACGCCATCCACTTCGATTGTCTCCTTGGAGGCTACGGTGGAACGAGTGATGAAGATCTCGTCATTGGACATGTCCTTGAATACTACTTCACGGTAGTTGGAAGGATGGATATCTGCTTTCATTTTTCTGTAATGATTGTTATGTTATCAAAGTGTCTTGAAAATGCGCTGGTAGGGCGCTTAGATTCGTAATGGCGGTGCAAAGTTAGTCATTTCACGCCACTTCCACAACTTTTACAGGATTTTTTATCGCTTTGTCAGTCGAAAAATTATAATAATCCCGTGGCGGATATAAGATCCGGCACGGGATTATTCAACAGAAGTGGGTTATGAAATGTGATAAATGGAGAGGAAGCTTACTTCACAAGTATCTTCTTGCCATTACGGATATATATGCCCGGGGCAAGAGGCTCCTTGACCTCCACATCCATGAGGTTGTAGATGCGTCCGTCGCCTTCGGCGTCCACATTGTCAGCATCGGTGATGATATCGTCTATGCCGCTGCTTGCATTACCTACATGGAGAGTGATGATGAAACAGCACTGGTCGCCACCCACAGTAAATGTGAGTTTGTCGCTGACACTGCTTGCCAGATCAATAGTGTATGTCTTGATGACATTGTCGGGATTCTTGGCCGGGAATACGCACTCAGTGTGCTCGACCCCGTTGACCTCGGAGAGATAAGACTCCTTGTTGGCATAGTTGTTGTACCCCGAGAAGGTCACGCCACTTACAGCCATACCCTCAGGGATCTGGATGGTGAACTGTGTGCCGGAAGAGTACTTGATATGACCGTTCTTGCCATCGCTCTTACCCTTGCCATTCGCGTTGGTGATGGAGATGCCGCCGGCAAAGTTCCATGTTGTGGTAGGATCGGATTTGAGATATGTCTCTGACGAGAGTACGTAGTCGGTCACAACCGGCTCCTCATAGGGAGGCAGCTCTACAGCAGCATCGGTATCCTCGAGATTGGCAGTGAGAAGCTTGCCGCCCTTGTTACCGTTCTCCATGATGTCGGCCACGAGCGAGTTCATGTAACGCTCGAGATTGGTGTAGCCGCTCACATATGCGTTGCCGTCGGAAGCATCGTTGGGATCAAGACCGTTTTCCTTCTCCCAGCTATCGGGAATACCGTCGCCGTCAGTGTCGACAGGAGCGTCGGTGGACACAAGCACAGGCCAGCCTTTGGCCCCGGAGGGGAGCACGACCTGATCCTGGCTGTCAATGATACCGGTGGATGTGAAGGAAGCTGTGCCTTCCTTAGCGTCCTTAACCACTACGGCGTCATACTCATCACGGCTGAGAGATGCGCCCGCATAGGCGAGCACCTTCTCAAACGCATCGTTGGCCGAGTGGGTGGTGGTGTACACATAGTCAATAGGAGTATCAAGCTTGATATCCTCCTTTGTCTGATCATTCCAGAGTCCATCGTTGCCTGATGATGATATCTGACTGTAGATACCGGTGGTCCAGTTGTCGGCGGTAACTGCCGCATCAGAGGGGTTGACATTGCCCTTTACGTAGAATGTACCCCACTGGTGGAGGGTTGGCCTCCAGCCGTTCCATGCCACATCGACCTGGGTGCCATCCACGTTGATAGTACCGGCCTCGAGGTCGATCTGATAGTTGTTGCCACCTATTGACAGGAGGTATACGCCATTTGAGATCTTGACGGACACATTCTTGTCGGTATACGAGGTACCGGCCACCTTATTATAATTGGTGGCAGTCTTACCCTTGTCAAGACAGTAGTCAATTGTGCGGATGCCAATGCCGGCTATACGCGACTTATGATTGTTCTTCGTCTTGCCGGGCTTGTAATAGTTGTTGACAATGTTGACATTCATGGCCTCGCCACCGTAGCATCCGTTGCTACCATAGTTGTATATCACATTGTTTCGCATATCCATGCGCTCATCGCTCTGGGTGCCGGGGCGCGGACCGAGGCGGGGTGTGCGCGAAGAGTGGTTGGCTATGAGGTTGTGGTGATAGCTTGCACCGCTGCCGCCCCAGTTGCCGCCATATCCGTGCGCGCCCTTGGAGTGGCCGGAATTCTGGAGTGAATGGGAGACTATACACCACTGTACGGTGGTATTCTTGCTACCATACACGGAAAGGCACTCATCGATACTCCAGCTAACGGAGCAGTGGTCAATGATTATATTGGATGCGTCCATGCCACCGAGGCCGTCGCCCTCATGGTAGGCCACCTGACGGTTGCCGAGACGGAAACGCATGAATCGCACTATCACGTTCGACGCTGAGATTGTGAACGGATAGTCTGCGATACAGATACCATCACCCGGGGCTGTCTGGCCGGCTATGGTGAGATTGCCCTCACGCACACGGAGCTCGCTGGTGAGATATATGGTACCCGACACGTCGAACACGATGGTTCGGGGACCTTTCTGGTTAACAGCATAGCGGAACGAGCCCTTCTGATTGTTGTCCTCAAGGGTGGTGACGTGGTAAACCGCACCTCCGCGGCCTCCGGTAGTCATACGTCCATAACCTTCGGCACCGGGAAAGGCTTCTCTCTGCGCCGACATCCCGAGAGGGAAAAACAGGCTCAGAAGAACAGTTAGAATTGCAAAGGTAATTTTATTCATGATAATGATTTGGTATAATTCAAGAGTGCAAAATTACATTTTTACTCTCTTATATGCAAAGATTTAACCCATTTTGGCATAATTTCAAGCTCGCACCAGCCACGGCAGCCCCATAATCCAGCCAAGCCGGAATACTACTGCCACAACCATGGGACACTGATCCAAGGCAGGACATAGAAAAACGGAAGCCGCATACCATGCATGGATATCACACTGATAACCAACGCTATGCGACTTCCGTTTTCTAATGTAAATCGAAATTAAGACGCTATACAGACCAGTGCATTATATCACGCCATGCGTGGAGAGCAGTATAGTCATATGATCGCGGAGCTTGCGGGCCTCAGCAGCGGCAGCCTCGGCGAAATCCTCGCCTGACGATGCGTAGATGATGCCGCGCGAGGAGTTAACGAGCAGACCGCAGTCACGCGTCATACCCCACTTGCACACCTCCTCAAGGCTCCCCCCCTGAGCACCGACACCGGGCACGAGGAGGAAATTGTCGGGCGCCACACGGCGCACTTCGGAGAACATGGCTCCCTGCGTGGCTCCCACCACAAACATGAGCTTCTCGGCATCACCCCATTTGCGGGCGGTTTCGAGAACCTGCTCGAACAAACGCGTGCCGGTCATATCAGTGAGAAACTGGAAGTCGCGGCTACCAGGGTTGGAAGTCAGAGCGAGAAGTATCACCCACTTGCCATCATAATCCATGAAAGGCTTCACGCTATCGAAGCCCATATATGGAGCCACGGTGAGCGCATCGACATCCATATTCTCGAAGAATGCGCGTGCGTAGAGCGACGACGTATTGCCTATATCACCACGCTTGGCGTCGGCTATGATGAACTGATCGGGATAATTGGCACGGATATACTCAACCGTACGTGCGAGCGCCTGCCAGCCTTCCACGCCGAGGCTCTCATAGAAAGCCGTATTGGGCTTATAGGCCACGCAGTAGGGCGCGGTGGCATCAATGATTGCCTTGTTGAATGCGAAAATAGGATCCTCGCAGCCACGAAGATGTTCCGGGATTTTCTTGATGTCCGTGTCGAGTCCCACGCAGAGGAATGAACCCTTCTTGCGTATATTCTCGATGATTTCAGTGCGGTTCATACGATATGTGTGTTGTATTTTTTGTATTTCTTTCTATTGTTATTATCCACTAAAGTTCCGCAGCCTTGAGTTTCTCGGCATTCTCGGCTATCGTGAGCTGGTCTATCACGTCCTGGATATCTCCGTCCATGAAAGACTGCAGATTGTATATGGTATAGTTTATGCGATGATCCGTGATGCGGCCCTGCGGATAATTGTATGTCCTGATCTTGGCAGATCTGTCGCCGGTCGACACCATGGTCTTGCGGCGGGATGCTATGTCATCGACATATTTCTGATGTTCCTTGTCGTAGATAAAGGTGCGCAGACGGCTCAGCGCGCGCTCCTTGTTTTTGGGCTGATCACGGGTCTCCGTACACTCTATGAGAATTTCCTCGGTCTCGCCCGTGTTAGGATTGCGCCACATATACCTCAGACGGACACCGGACTCGACCTTGTTCACATTCTGACCGCCGGCTCCGCCCGAACGGAATGTATCCCATTTGATCTCGCCCTCGTTGATCTCCACATCAAACGGTTCGGCCTCAGGGAGCACCGCTACTGTAGCAGCCGATGTATGCACACGACCTTGAGTCTCAGTGGCCGGCACACGCTGCACACGATGGACTCCGCTTTCATACTTGAGCGTGCCATACACATTGTCACCGCTCACACTCACAACGATCTCCTTGTATCCACCTGCGGCTCCTTCGCTGAAGCTGGTCACAGCGACAGTCCACCCTTTGGACTCGCAGTATTTGGAATACATCTTGAAGAGATCTCCGGCAAATATGGCAGCTTCATCGCCGCCTGTGCCTCCGCGGATCTCAAGGACGACATTTTTTGAGTCTTCCGGATCAGCCGGAATAAGCAGCAGCTTTATCTCCTCCTCCACTCCGGGCAGGGCGGCTGTAGCTTCATCAAGCTCCTCCTTGGCCATCTGACGCATCTCAGCATCAGCCTCCGACTCAAGGAGAGCCTTGGCTTCGGCTATGTTGCCAAGCATTTCGCGGTAACGTCGTGTCACCGCAGTCAGCTTCTCAAGATCCTTGTATTCCTTTGTGAGACGGACATAACGCTTCATGTCGGCAATGACCGAGGGGTCGGTGATGAGCGTACTCACCTCCTCAAACCTCGCATCAATCCCTTCAAGGCGTGCCAAGAGCGAATTATCTGCCATATCAATGGTATTGTTTTTCTGCAAAATTAATGAAATTCGTCGACATATCGTCAAACCAAAGCACTAAATCGTCATTTCCAAATGCAATATACTGAAAATGAGGAGCCCGCAACCATTATGATTGCGGGCTCCTGCTTCCTAATAGTCGGGGTGACTAGACTCGAACTAGCGACCTCACGCCCCCCAGACGCGTACTCTAACCAACTGAGCTACACCCCGATTAGGCTTTGTTTTGCTTAGCGTTTTATCGCTTTTGCGCTGCAAAGGTAGGGACTTTTTCATTACCTGCAATAGCTTTTCTTGATTTTAACATTATTTTAACACTTCAAAACCCACGTATCCATAACAAATCCCACATAACACATTTATTCACAAATAGATATACTAAAACCATCCAATTACATATATTTTTACCTAAAATCGGTTGATTTCCTCATCTCCCCCATAGGCCATGTATGCGAACCCGTAATGTCCGCAAAGCCTTCCTATATAAAGAACCGCATGGCCATCCTATCATTTTCGCCAACTATTTTCAACATATATTTGTTAGATTTCAAAAATGGTACTATCTTTGCACCGGATTCAGGAACCAGAAAGCATGATCCATCTCTGCACAGAGCTTCCGCATATGCAATCCGAAAAACGAAGACCAAGGGCCATCTTAACAGATACTGATATAATATTTATCAATATCACGGGGCAACTTCCATTATTTATATATTAAGGAACCCACCGCCCGCCATACGCTCAGGCAATTGGTCAATTCCTCCCCGTTCTGACACATCGTTTCATACACACAGAATTGTCACCGACATCACAGGACAATAACAAGACTTCATTCAATTGAACATATGATACCCCGACAGGATTTGCGCCATGCATAGACATGCCCGCAGATCATTTTCGGAATAAACACCTCCAACAAGAAACAAAAGCATAATTATACATTACAATACATGTACAATTTAGACGAACTCTTCACCATGGACGATGCCGCCCTGCGAGATGCAGCACAAAAGACAGGCATCAAAAAAATAGATACATCTGACCGCGAATCGCTCGCCTACGCAATTCTTGACAAACAGGCAAGCGATCATGCCGCGGCCGCCGCATCATCAGCGGCGGAAAAACCCAAAAGGACAAAGAAAGAAAAAGAGCCCCGCGACACCGACAACCAGCGCAAAGGTCGCCGCAAGAAGGAAGCACAGCCAACCCCAACCGAAGAGCCCGTCGCACCGGTCACCGCCGGAGAATCAGAATCCGCCCCACAACAGCAGCCTGAACAGCCCAAAAAGCGAGGGCGTAAACCCAAGCAGCCACGCGAAGAGAGCACTCAGGCTCAGGCAGAGACTCCGGTAGATACTCCGGCAGTAGCCGAGAGTGTACCCGAACAGACCGCACCGGAAGAAAATGCTGAACAACAGGCCACGGCCCAGCCCAAGAAGCGCGGACGCAAGCCCAAAACACAACGCGACCAGGAGAACGCACCGACAGCAGAACCATCGCAGGAAACAGCCTACACACCCGACGCTGAAAACGCCACCGAACCACGTCTCCTGCCGGAACGCACCCAGGGCACCGCAAGTGAGCAGGCACCCCAGGAGGAAAAGACTGCCGCTCCGGCTGAACACGGTGTATTCATCCGCCCCGGAGAACCGATGGATGGTGTCAACACCGAAGCCTCACCTGAAAACCGCCGCGACAACAATCGTCAGCAGAACAACGAACGACGCGACTTCCGTCCCAAGGATTCTTCGTTCGGATCATTCTTCCCCCGTGCAGGTGGCCGCACATTCGCCCCTCGCTCAGCACAGGAAAAGGAGCATGCCGCCAAGTCGCCCGTAGAGAATGCACCCATCAACACCCCGGTTGTAATAACCGAGCCCGGCATGGAAGGCGTACAGCAACAGCAGCAGGGCGGAAAGAAAAACAAAAAGAACCGCAACAAGAACCAACAGGACGACAGACGGTTCGTACCACAATACAACTTCGACGATCTCATCGAAGCCTCAGGCGTGCTCGAGATCGAGCCCCAGGGCCATGGTTTCCTGCGCTCAAGCGACTTCAACTACCTCCCCTCGCCCGACGATATACTCGTAAGCCAGCAGCAGATCAAACAGTTCGCCCTGCGGCCCGGCGATGTTGTGGAGTGTGCAGTAAGGCCTCCACACGCCGACGAGAAATACTTCCCCATGACCTCTGTGAAGAGTGTCAACGGACGTTCGCCCGAATTCATACGCGACCGCGTGGCTTTCGAGCACCTCACTCCACTCTTCCCCGACGAGAAATTCGACCTCACATCGGGCCGCAACAGCAACATATCCACCCGTGTCGTGGACATGTTCTCACCCATCGGCAAGGGACAGCGCGGACTCATCGTCGCCCCACCCAAAACCGGTAAGACAATCCTGCTCAAGGATATCGCCAACGCCATTGCAGAGAATCATCCCGAGACATACATCATGATCCTCCTCATTGACGAACGTCCCGAGGAGGTGACCGACATGAGCCGCAGCGTCAACGCCGAGGTCATAGCCTCGACATTCGACGAGCCCGCCGACCGCCACGTGCGCATAGCTCAGATCGTGCTTGAAAAAGCCAAGCGCATGGTGGAATGCGGACACGACGTGGTGATACTGCTCGACTCCATAACCCGTCTGGCCCGTGCATACAACACCTGCGCACCGGCATCAGGCAAGATCCTTTCAGGCGGCGTGGACGCCAACGCCCTCCAGAAGCCCAAACGATTCTTCGGTGCCGCACGCAACATCGAGGGGGGAGGCTCACTGACCATCATAGCCACCGCACTCACCGAGACAAGTTCCAAGATGGACGAGGTGATATTCGAGGAGTTCAAGGGCACCGGCAACATGGAACTCCAGCTTGACCGCAAGCTCTCCAACAAGCGTATATTCCCTGCCGTTGACATAATGGCCTCGAGCACACGACGCGACGATCTGCTGCTGCGCAACGAGACACTCAACCGTATGTGGATACTGCGCCGCTTCCTCAGCGACCGCAACTCCATCGAAGCCATGGAGTTCATCAAGGACCGCATGGAGCGCACCTCCGACAACGACGAACTTCTCCGCACCATGGGCGACTGAACACACACCATGGGCCATTGACAGAAAGATACAAAAGGACAAAAAGGACAAAAGTGACAGAAAGTAATTAATTATTACACAGATAATTAACTTTCTGTCACTTTTGTCCTTTTTGTCCTTTTGTATCTTTCTATACTTTAATACACACGCTGCCATTTTATCTTACCTCACAATAAAACAGCTCGGCGGTCAGTTCTATATTCAGCGCCACAGCCTGACATAACACACATGCAAGCAGATCCCTCCACAACACTACCGGCAGTCGAATCCCCAGCCATAGCAGACCGGGGTCATCGAGTCATCGCAAGAGACGAATCACTCGACACCATCCACGGACTCATGATATTATGCGTCATTACGAGCCATATATTCATGCTGTCATACACCGATATACCCAAAGTCATCAGCGTGACTCTCAGCTTACTTAACTTCACACTGGGATGGCTGATATTCAAATCCGGCATGTTTTACAAGCCACGCCCAATGAAGGAGGTGATAGACAAAGGGATCAGGCGCTTCGTCATCCCATTCGTCATCTTCTCGCTGATCGGCGAGTCATTGATGTACATCAGATACTTCAGCGAGGAGCCTACAGTGGCGGGCGCCATAATCAAAGGTATCAAGGAGGCGTCCATAGCACTGTTTGCCGGAGGTTCGCTCCCGGGCAACCTCCCGCTGTGGTTCCTGCTGTCACTGTTCGGCGCCAAGATCATATTCAGCTACTGTATGAACCACCGCAACTACTGGCTGCTCGCGTGCGTCCTGATTGTAGCCCCACTCGACTACATCTCAGGACTCAAACTCCCCTACTACCTCGCTAACACAAGCTCCGCGCTTGCTTTCTATGCCATGGGCTATCTGCTGCGCGACTTCAAACCCAGATCACACCTCACGGTCATCCTACTCACAGGACTATGGCTGGCCATAGCTATATTCATGCCGACCGGTATCGATATGCGCAACAACGCATGCTCCACAGGCAACTACTTTCTATGGTATCCAACAACACTTGTAGCCATACTTGCCATCAACACCCTGTTCCGCCGCTACAGGATCACCATCCGCCCGATGTCTCACATAGGGCGCAACTCCATGACATATTATGTAATGCACTGGCCCGTAATACTACTGGTGTGGCACATGTGGTTTCTCGACACACCCCACGGCACTCCGTGGGTGGCAGCCGTCACACTGGCCTCCCTGCTTCTACTTCCGGCCTGCAATTACCTGATACGCCGTAGTCCGATAGGCAAGTATGTATGACAGGCAAAGGCATGAAGCTCCCAAATCAGGTTAAAAAAGATTAAATACCATCCAATCGGCATCTAATATTCACACAAACTTGCAAGAGTGGAATAAAAGCCGTAACTTCGCAGCCGAAAATTTTTCAAACAATACAAAACACTAATTAATGGCAACAAAAATCAGACTGCAACGCCATGGTCGCAAGAACTATGCGTTCTATCCAATTGTTATCGCCGACAGCAGGGCACCACGAGATGGTAGATTTATTGAAAGGATAGGTTCCTATAATCCGAACACTAATCCTGCTACAGTAACTTTGAACTTCGAGCGTGCTTTGTATTGGGTCAACGTAGGTGCACAGCCCACCGACACCGTCCGCAACATCCTCTCCAACGAGGGCGTACTCCTCATGAAGCACCTTCAGGGTGGCGTGAAGAAGGGCGCGTTTGACGAGGCCGAGGCTCAGCGCCGTTTCGATGCCTGGAAGGCTCAGAAAGAACAGAACAACGCGAAGATCGTAGCCGGTATGGCCGACAAGAAGGCTGCCGACGCAAAGGCCCGCCTTGAGGCCGAGCAGGCCAAGAATCAGGCCAAGGCTGAGGCTGTGGCAAAGAAGAAAGCCGAGCTCGCAGCTGCTGCTGCCGAGGCTGAGGCTGCCGCCGCTGCCGAGGAAGCTCCCGCTGAGGAGGCTCCCGCCGCCGAGTAATAGTCTTCGACACCAGATTTATGAAAAAGGAACAGATACCCGCATGCGGGGAGTTGTTCCTTTTTCTATATAATTACCATCCCCCGTCACCATGCAACAGGAATATCAATACTCCACTCTGCCATGCGGTCTGCGGATCGTGACATGCCACCGCGAGAATGCCCTTGTGGAACACTGCGGACTGGCCATCAATGCCGGAAGCCGCGATGAGATACCCGGACAGTTCGGACTGGCCCACTTCGTGGAGCATACCATATTCAAAGGCACATCCCGCCGCCGCGCCTGGCATATACTCAACTGCATGGAGCGCATAGGCGGCGAACTGAACGCATACACTACCAAAGAGGAGACCATGGTCTACACCACGGCGCCGTCAGGATATCTGGCGCGGGCCCTCGACCTCGTGGCCGATCTCGTGACCGACTCACGATTCCCGACAGCCGAGATCGACAGAGAGCGTCAGGTCGTGGCCGATGAGATCGACACATACCTCGACACCCCGTCGGAAGCTGTGTTTGACGATTTCGAGGAACTGATATTCGCAGGCTCCCCGCTGGCCCATAACATCCTTGGATCACGTGAAAGTGTGGCCGGACTCAACTCAGCAACATGCCGCAGATATCTTGAGTATTTCTATACCCCGGGCGAGATGGTGTTCTTCTATTCCGGTCCTGAAAAGCCGGCAAGAGTGGAGGCTATGGCCGCACGGACATTCCGCAACTTCTCACGCCCCGACAATCCTCGTCTACGTTCAACACCAACCGCCGCTTCGCGCTTTGACACAATAAAAACAATCGGCTCACATCAGGCTCACACCGTGCTTGGCACACAGCTGCCAGGGCTGAACGATCCGCTGCGCTATGCCATGTCATTGCTCACCAACATCCTCGGCGGACCGGGCATGAATTCGCTTCTAAATGTAGCGCTGCGCGAGAAACGCGGTCTCGTATACACCATCGATGCCTCCACGTCGCTCATGACCGACACCGGACTGTTCAACATATACTTCGGTTGCGACTGCGAGGATGTGGACCGCTGCCTTAAGCTCATCGAAAAGACCATCCGTCCGCTTGCCGAGACAGAACTGAGTCCACGACGTCTCGCCGAGGCTCAGCGGCAATACATCGGACAGCTTACAATAGCGTCCACCAATACCGAACAAGGAGCACTGTCAATGGCAAGAAGCACCCTCTACCGAGGCCACGCGCTGACCCACAAGGAGATGCACGAGGCCATCAGCTCGGTGACACCGGCAGATATACGCGAATGTGCCGGCCGACTGACCGAGCTCTCCAGACTCACACTGGCCTAACCTCCTACACGCGCTTTGCCAAGCTCAATCACATCAAGCGCAGTGACCCGGCCATTGTCTATCACAATCTTCACAAGCGTCCGCTGGGTCTGCCATCCATGATAGCCGGCCGCTCCCGGATTGATATGAAGCAGCCCGAGTCTCGGGTCGGGCATAACCTTGAGTATATGGCTGTGTCCGCACACAAAAAGATTTATACGGTTTGAGGCAAGCGTGGACTGCACTCCGGGGGCATACTTCCCAGGATAACCACCGATATGGGTGAGCCATACCCGCACACCCTCCACCTCAAAGCACTCTGCCTCGCGGCAGTGGCGGCACACATCGCCATGGTCGATATTGCCTCTTACCGCCCTTACTACCGGTGCAACGGCTTCAAGGCGCTGCAGTACGGTGATATCACCTATGTCACCCGCATGCCAGATCTCGTCGCAACCGGCGAAATGGACCGCATAGCGGTCATCCCAACAGGAATGAGTGTCAGAAAGAATACCTATGCTTTTCATTTCTTCAATAGTCTTATCTCATTGAGGAGTATGGTGGAGTTCACGTAATAGAGCGATAATTTGTTTTCCCCGGCCCGGAGGTGGACCATGGAGGTGGAAGAATGGCGCGTATGAATCCAGTCGTTGTGTTTGACAGGTGGACACACAAGCACACCGGATTTACGACCGTTCACCTCCAGCGTGCGCACCGCCGTCTCGACAGTTCCGTTGGCATACAGTATATCTATGTAATAATCACCTTCGGATGGTGCCTGTACATAGAAAGTGAGCCGTGTGTTATGGCGCGGTGCAAGCTCGATATAGCGAGACGCCAGCTCCCGGTCCCTGATCAGATGTACCGGAGGACGACGGGGCGTAATCGAGGTAGCAGGGATCGATATCCTGCATGCAGCCGGGGCCACGACATGTGGACGCGGTGTATATCCGACATATCCGGTAGCGGCGTCCACAACCGGGACAACAGCCACTACACGGGTACCCGCTCCTGACACTGTACCCCTCTCGGAGGTGAGATTCTCCGTGAGCACACCGTTGACATACATGGCATAGCGGAGGTCACGGTTGTAATTAATGATCTTGAATGTGGAGTCCGTATCCCAATAGAGCTTTGGCTCGTCAGGAACCCCGGCACCCGGCAACTCGCGCACATCCCTGGCCGGGATAGTATTTCCACCAAGTGTTATCTCCACCGAATGGTTGCCATGCATACCGGCGGGGATGACATATGTATTTACCGCCTCGCCATCAAGCGTCATCGATGCTATCCTGTCGCCCGTGCCACGCACCATAATGTCAAGCACGGCATCACGGTATACGATACCGCGTATCACTTTCTCTCCTCCAAAAGGCGCCGGCACGAACGGAGACACCTCCATTCCGTCCTCCTTCGGCATTATCCCGAACATGCCTCTGACAAGCAGAGAGGGCCAGCACAACGACACCGGCGCTTTGACTCCACGGAGCCACAGAGCACCTACCGAACGCTCGAACGCACCGGAATTGCGGGTCATCGCGGCGGCTATGCCCTGCATTGTCTGCAGCATAGGCGGACATTCATTCGGCCCTGCAAGCGCAGGCCACACTACAGGCACACCGTAGGGACATTCCGGACGGCGCTCTGTCAACAACACCCCCATCTCGGGGGTAGCGATACCGTGGATGACACACAACGCTCCTGCCATATTGTCTCTGACAGTGGATAGCACAGGAAAGAAATCGCCATAGAGATATTCGCCATAAGAGGCCGAGGCCGGATCCCAGAACAGATCATTGACGCATGTCCTCATATCGTTAGCCTCCGCCGCAAAGTCGGCAGCCTCACGGTCGAACCCGAGGGATGCAGCCATTCGCGAACATGTCTCAAGCGTCGCATAACGCCATGCTGATGCGGCAGTCGACTGCGACTGGTAAAGATCAGCCGGAGTCATCCAACGCGGATAATAATCCTCCACCGGCTCAAGATGCGAGGGCACCCCTCTTACGGCTTCGTTCATGCCTAATGACACCTCTCGTTCCGCACGCAGTGTAGCGCAGATCACCCCATACGCCTCGCTGAGCCATGCACTGTCGCCGGTCATACAATAAACCATCCATGCCGCCGGAGCCCAGGCCTCTTCCTCGAGTCTCACCGGAAACCCGTCGCGATGCAGCTTGCCGTCGGCCACCATACTCCGGAGTGACTCCATGGACTGCTGTGGGGCCAGAATGGCTCCGCCCATGAATATATCCAATGTGGAAAGGTGATCCTCCACAGCCTCTACCCCCTCCCAGACAGCCTTTGCAAACAGAGCATCCGCCATACGCTGTGGTGACTCATACGACAGTGTGGCAGGCATACCTGCCGGAGCCATCCATGCGTTGGTGATGCAATCCGGGCCCAAAGCCCTGTACTCCGTGTCGCCCGCCACGATACTGTCAACATACACCTCGCCGGCATCGCTGCTGAACAGAGCACCCTGGCCGCGATGCACACGTCCGCACGACGCCATCAGCGCCATGAAGAGCATGAGGTGCAAGGTGTTTATCCACCGGCGGGAGTAGATATTCATATATTCTTATATAAACAGCGATGAGGAGGTTTTCCCGCGGCTTTCCGCCGATGGAAACTCCTCACCGCTTTATAGTGGTGGAGATATCTCGTATCTTCAAATAAACTAAGGTGTTTCGTAAGTCTCGTACCCGACGGGCACAAAATGCATCCTCCTTTCTGATTATATTTATTTGTCTACAGTGGGGAGGTGATGATTACTCCTCGTTGGCGCGGAGGTGCTGTACGTATACAGCCTTCATCATCTTCTTGCGGTTGGTCACAGAGGGCTTCTCAAAGGCCTGACGTGAGCGGAGCTCGCGTACGATGCCGGTCTTTTCAAATTTACGTTTGAATTTCTTGAGAGCCTTCTCGATGTTCTCACCTTCTTTTACTTGTACGATGATCATGTCGTTTTTTTGATTGAATGTATTTAGTTAATAATCTACCTCCTATGGCTGTCATCGGTCGAAACCACATACCGCCATGGGGTTTTGCGGCGCAAAATTACAAAAATTTCCCGTTCCGTCAAAACTTTCGCAGAAAAATCAGCGCAATTACGCGTGCATATGCCATTATTTCAGTACATTCAGACGTCGTGCCCAGTCCTCAAGCACCTCCTGCCGATGCTTTCTTACTGTCGCTGCGCCCTGCCACTTCCCTTCGAACAATGCCGGATCGGAACAATCGGTCCACCAGTTGGCTCCGAGCGATATGGAGTCGCGTGTCCGGCGTCCGGGCCACTCACCTGTCACCACAAGGGTGCCATGGCGACCGTCGAGAGCCTTATTGTCAGCCGTCAGCACATAGTCGAGCCGACCGGGCGCCTTAGGTGAGAATCTCACTCCATAGATACCGTCACCGAGATAGAATCCTGTCCACTCCTGACCGTCTATACCGAATGTGAAAGATGGAGCCCCAACCATTTTCTGCCCGAGTTCAGGGCCATGGAAACGGAAGTCCGCTATCGAATATACCGCTACAGAATCCACCCTGTCATCCTCTGTATGGTCTATCACAGTGACCGGAGAGAATGTCATTTTCTCAAAGCGGCCGCTCCACGAATCGCCCGACGGATCGGCAGGATCGCCATCCATCATATACAGAAGCGAGGGGGTATCGCCCATCTTGACATTTCCACCGTAATAATTCTTGAAATCACGGCCTACGTTTCCTGCTCCCTTGAGAGCATGATCGTAATATCCGTTCTCATATTCACCTTGCCTGGAGTTGCTCCCTATAAATCCACGGTAAGAGGCATTATTCTCGATGAACCATAGATCAGGGAAGTGCGACGCTATGTAATGATAGGCATCCACACCCCACTTCTTGTTTGGCCCACCTATCCAATAGACACACAGCTTGGATGCGATGTCGGGCGCGTCATGCAGGGCCTGCGCCACATCGTCGAGCATTCCCCATACGAGCACATACAACGGACGGCTGTCATCCTTGCGCGCCGCACTGACAATCATCTCCGAGCCTTCGGTAGGAGCCAATGAGTATCCCCTGTAGGGAGGCACACCCTTGTATCCCTGCGTGCAAAGTGACCGCAGCGAGTCGGGCGACAACAGCCCGGGATATGACGAGCTGAGCCGTGGATAGTCCGGCTCAAAAATATCTATCATCCTCAACAGTTCCTCCTTCGATCCCGGCCCGGCTGACGGAGATGAGATGATGCCCTCTATATCAAAAAGATCGGAATACATGAACAGATGCACTATGGACTGATTGTCATCAGGATCAGTACCACCTATGTCCGTACTTATGATGATACGGCTTCGGCCCGATAACGATGAAGCCATCGAGACCATCACAACGGAGCCAAGCAGAGAGAGGACAAATGCGACAAATATTCTTTTCATGATAATTATATATAGGTATGAGATGAAAATCAGTATTCCTGCCGGAAAATATCGCGCGCGACAGCGTCATCCGTATTCCTGTCTATCACCCTCGAGGCGGCCTTACGCACCTCGGGGAGCGCATTGCCTACAGCCACAGCCTCATCGGCCACAGCAAACATAGGGATATCATTGAGGTTGTCGCCATATACAGTCACATACCCGGCTCCGAGACGGCGCTTAAGCTCGAGTATGGCAGCTGCCTTCGATACCCCGGGGGCGAACACCTCTATATATCCGAGCGAGTGGTTGAATATGTCGGGATAGGCCGACACCGAAAGTTGTGTTTTCATTCTTATATCGGATGCCAGAGCCTCTATCCGCTCCAGTGGAGCCATGCCGAGGAAGAGCACGACACCGGCTCCTGCCATAGAGTCGACCGACACCTGCGGCACGAACTCGAATTTCTTCAGAGGCAACGAAGAACGCTCCTCGTAGAATTTCAGTTCATGGGGTGACAGCGCGGATGCATGATACACAGCAAGCATTCCATCGGATGCCGAGAGCGTATAGACAAATGGAGCTACACCATGGGCGCGGAATACCCTTATCAGAGCATCCACATCCCTGTCATCGATAAAGCGTGGATCGAGATACCGCTGCGAACCGAAGTCCCACATGGCGGCCCCTGTCATCACAATGGCCGGGATGGATATGCCGGTATTACTCAGCAAGGGCTGCACCGTGGCAGGAGTCCTCGCTGTAGCTACTGTCACGGCCACACCACGCGAGCATAGCTCTCGCAACATAGCCTCACTCACTGCGCTCACGCGACTGTCAGCCCCGAGAAGAGTGCCGTCCATATCGGTAACATACAATCGTTTCATACCGCAAAATTAGCAAATCCGGTCATGAATCCGTCCGGAGACAACCGGTATTTTGCCCGACAAAAACAACAAAAATTGTTAAAAACCTTGACAAGGGCTTGTCAGGATAGTAATTTTGCGCTAATTTTCAATAATATGGGCAGAAAGCACCACCATCACATACCTCTATTCAGCACGCGTGCCACAGCCACCTTCTCGGTAGCTCTCGTCCTCGTAGTGCTCGGCGTGGCTGCAATGGTTGGCATAGCCACACGCCACATCACCGACTCAGTAAGAGAGAATCTCGGATTCGTGGTAGTGCTCGACGGCAATGCCACCGCTTCCGATGTGGCCACCATCACGGAGCGTATAAAATCGCATCCGGCTGTCAACGATTGTGTATATTCCTCGCCCGAGACCATCCTTGCAAGATGGCAGAAAATAGTGGGCGACGACGAGGATATAATGCGTCTCGCCCAGGTCAACCCTTTCCTGCCGGAGCTTGAGGTGACAATCCGTCCCTCCCATGCATGCGCCGACAGCATAGCTTTGATCGCCGGGCCGATAGGACTGCTCCCACAGGTAAATGACATAGCGGTCAACAACGAGTTGCTCGACGGGGTCAATTCCACACTGTCAAGTGTCACATTCACCCTGCTGCTGCTTGGAGCCGGACTCCTTGTGGTGTCTTTCGTATTGATATTCAACACCGTCAGACTTGCCGTATACTCACGCCGTTTCCTCATCCACACGATGAAACTCGTCGGGGCCACCGCCGGATTCATACGCCGTCCGTTTCTCGCCGAGAATGTCATCAACGGTCTTGTGGCAGGCGCCATTGCCTCCATACTGCTTGCATTGATAGTCAACTATACCCGCTCGCTCGACGCATCGATGGACATTGTGGTGACATGGACCGACACTCTGGCTGTGATGGGTGCGATGATCCTGACCGGTGCAGTGATTTGCTTCATAGCGGCTCTATTCGCCGCAAACAGATATCTGCGTCTCTCCTACGACGAATTATTCAAATAACCCCTCAAAAAAATGGCACAGAAAACATCATATACAACCTCAAGATTATCCTCCCAGGCAGAAGGCCAGTCACTCGACAAGGAAACTGAATCGCAGCGCCCGCTCGTAAAGACCAATTTCATCCTCATGGCCATAGCCGGCGCCATGATCATAATAGGGTTCCTGCTCATGACCGGGGCCTCCAACGACGCCGGCACATTCAATGCCGACATATTCTCGGCACGGCGCGTAGTGGTAGGCCCGACCATAGCCTTCCTTGGTTTCATATTCATGGGTGTAGGCATAATGTACAATCCCCGTTCCCGCCGTCACGGCAACGATTGAGCCCCCTTATCAACAACCTCCAAGCATCCCAACATTCAGGGCGTGATGCCCTCACAACTCTATATTTAAAGAATAAAACATAATCATCATGGATTGGATAGACGCCCTTATCCTCGGTATCGTACAAGGTCTTGCCGAATACCTCCCAATCAGCTCAAGCGGACATCTCGAGATATTCCGCGAAATCCTCGGACTGAAACTTGACGGTGCCGATGCCCTCGAATTCGATGTAGTGCTCCATGTAGCCACAGTGCTCAGCACGATTGTTGTATTATGGAAGGAATTCGTCCCCTTGTGCAAATCATTCTTTACCATAGCCCGCGACGACAATTTCTTCTATGTATGCAAGATCCTGCTTTCCTGCCTCCCGGTAGCCATAGTGGGTCTCTGCTTCAAGGACACTGTGGAACAATTCTTCGGCAGCGGTCTCACCGTGGTGGGCATATGCCTCTTCGTGACAGCTATCCTGCTCGGATTCGCCTACTATTTCCGCAATCCGGCCCGCGAGAAGCTCAATCATGAGAAGGGACACGACATCACATGGCTCGATGCATTCATCATCGGATGCTCACAGGCCATAGCGGTGCTCCCCGGCCTCAGCCGCTCCGGCACCACCATTGCCACCGGTCTGCTGCTCGGCGACAAGCGCAGCAAGATGGCCCAGTTCTCATTTTTCATGGTGATCATCCCGATTCTCGGCGAGGCTCTCCTCGGCATGAAGGACATCATAGCCGGCGAAGGTGTGGGCGAGAGCATAGGCACACTCCCTCTCGTGGTGGGATTCCTTGCCGCATTCATAGTAGGTTGCTTCGCATGCCGCTGGATGATAGAGCTGGTGAAGAAGGGCAAGCTCATATGGTTCGCTCTCTATTGTGTGGCAGCAGGCATACTCTGTCTGTGCTGGTAACCGGAACATGTAGGACAAAACGTTTCAATAAAGATAATGGATTTCATAACCGGAGAGACCCTATGTGTGGACAAGCCGTTGGGCTGGACATCGTTTGACGTGGTCAAACGTCTGCGTGGCGCACTGCTCCACCGCCTCCATCGCAAAAAGATGAAAGTCGGCCATGCCGGTACGCTCGATCCCCTCGCCACCGGAGTCATGATCGTGGTGACAGGACGCTCCACAAAACTCATAGAGCAGCTGCAGGCAGGTGTGAAAGAGTATGTGGCCACGATACGTCTCGGAGCCACCACCCCGTCCTTCGATCTCGAGACCGAGATCGATGCCACCTATCCCACCGACCATATAGACCTGGCACTCATAGAAAGCGTGCTGCCGCAGTTCCGCGGACGCATCGAGCAGGTGCCTCCGGCCTTCTCGGCATGCAAGGTGGACGGACACCGGGCCTACAAGATGGCCCGCAAAGGCCACGAGGTGGAGCTGAAACCCAAAGTACTTGTCATAGACGAGATAGAGATACTGTCGTTCGACCCGGCGACACACGACCTCACCCTGCGCATAGTATGCAGCAAAGGCACATACATCCGTGCACTTGCACGCGACATCGGCAAGGCCCTCTCCTCAGGCGGCCATCTGACAGCCCTGCGCCGCACACGTGTAGGCGACATCACAGCCGAAGGGTGTATGACCGTTGACGAAGCCGTCAATCTCATACGCACTACCCCAATAGAAATGCCCGATACAGAGGAATCCCTCTCCACGGACAATGCAATCATCACAAACAAGGAAGAAAAAGATTAGACACATATGAAGCTCTCACAATTTAAATTCCGTCTCCCCGAGGAGCTGATAGCCCAGTATCCCGCCCCCGAGCGCGATGAGTGCCGCCTCATGGTAGTAGACCGCAAGGCCGGCACCATCGAGCACCACGAATTTAAAGAAATCATCAACTATTTTGACGATGGCGACCTGATGGTCTACAATGACTCGATGGTGTTTCCCGCCCTCCTATACGGCAACAAGGAGAAGACCGGCGCACGCATCGAAGTATTCCTGCTCAGGGAACTCAGCGCCGAGAACAAGCTCTGGGATGTGCTCGTGGAGCCCGCCCGCAAGATCCGTATCGGCAACAAGCTCTATTTCGGCGACGATGAGTCGATGGTGGCTGAGGTGATCGACAACACCACATCGCGTGGCCGCACGCTCCGATTCCTCTACGATGGTCCCCACGATGAGTTCAAGCAGGAGCTCTACAAACTGGGTGCAACCCCACTCCCCTACTACATCAAACGTGAGTCCACTCCCGACGACACCGAGCGCTACCAGACCATATACGCCCGCAAGGAGGGCGCCGTGGTGACCTCAGGCGCCGGCCTGCATTTCTCGCGCGAGCTGCTGAAACGCCTTGAGATAAAGGGTGTGAACGAAGCCTTCATCACCATCCACAGCGGTCTCGGCAACTACCGCGAGATAGATGTGGAGGATCTCACCAAGCACCGCATGGACTCGGAGGAGATGGAGGCTGACCAGCATCTGGTGGACACTGTCAACGCCACCAAGGATGCCGACCACAAGGTATGCGCCGTGGGCACATCTGTGCTCCGCGCCATAGCGAGTGCCGTAAGCATGGGCGGACACATGAAGACATTCTCCGGATGGACCAACAAGTTCATCTTCCCACCCTATGACTTCACCGTCACCAACGCACTCGTCACCAACTTCCATCTCCCCTACTCCACGATGCTCATGATGGTATGCGCCTTCGGAGGCTACGACCTCGTGATGGACGCCTACAAGAAGGCCGTCAAGGAGGGATACAAGTTCGGAGCCTATGGCGACTCCATGCTCATAATCTGACACAATCACCAACCCCTCATCCCACTCCCTGCAGTCGTGGCACGCTTTCTCACCATAAGCCATAGCGCCGAGGCCGTCTTCCGCGAGAAGATGAGCCGCTTTCTGGCTTTTGCCATCCCGGTGACCTCCCCCGAGGAGGCCCGGGAGGTGATAGCGCGCTACACCAACGAGTATCACGACGCTCGCCACGTATGCTGGGCATACATGATCGGTGCTGACAGGCTCACATATCTGTCCACCGACAACGGCGAGCCATCCGGCACAGCCGGCAAACCGATACTTGGACAGATCAACTCGCTGGGCCTGACAGACGTGCTCGTCATAGTGGTGCGCTACTTCGGCGGTATCAAGCTCGGCACCTCAGGACTCATAGCCGCCTACCGCGAGGCCGCGCGCCTCGCCCTTGAGGAAGCCGGCGTAAGGGAGGGCCGGGAGATGACCTCAATGTCACTCACATTTCCTTATCTTGCCATGAATGATGTGATGAGACTCGTCAAGAGCTACGGCACCAGCGAGCCTGTCAGCATCACCGCACAGGAGTTTGACAACACCTGCCGGCTCTCGCTCTCGCTCCCGCTCGACCTCCTGTCCGAGCTATCATCACGGCTCGGAGCACTGTCAGGCACATCAGTAGACCCCGCGCCTAAACCATAACACGCACGGGATTGTTGTAAGTGCATACCCTCTCAACCCTCACAATATTTTTATCCATCACATCAACCATCCACAAGCAATACATCACCTCTGACAACACAATATGACCGCAAACACCACTGACATCCTGCCCATGATCATAGAGGGCATACGTGACCGCAAGGGACGCAATATCACTGTCGTAGATCTCTCGGCCATTGAAAGCGCCGCCGTATCGCGGTTTGTCATCTGCGAAGGCACGTCAACCCAGCATGTGGCAGCCGTGGCTGACAGTGTCCGGGAATACCTGCTCGACAATGCCAAGGTTAAACCCTACAATTATGACGGATACGGCAACTCCCAGTGGATAGTCGTGGACTACGGCGACACCATGGTCCACGTGTTTCTCCCGGAGACACGATCGCTCTACGACCTCGAAGGACTGTGGAGTGACGCCACAATCACAAACATACCTGACTTAGACTAACCCTTCAATGACACCTGACAAGAATCCCAAAAAGGCGGGCGGCATAAAGTTCAGCATGTACTGGGCATATGCCATCATCATAGTCTTCCTCGTCGGCATGCTTTATATTGACGACAACTCGCTGACAAAGGATGTCAGCTTCACCAAGTTCGAGCAATATGTGGCAACTGGCGGCGTGGACAAGATCACTGTCTACACCAACACCAACCGTGCCGAGGCCGTGGTATCCGACTCACTGGCCCGCACCATATTTCACGAGAGCCAGTATCAGCCCGGCAAAGGTGTGGTGGCCCACATAGTCACCGACATTCCCTCGGCCGACAAGCTTCAGGATCAGATAGACCAGTGGAGAGCCGACGGCAAGTTCAAAGGGGAGGTGAATTATGAAAAGTCATCCGACTACACCTCCATCTTCTGGACCTTCGGCCCCATTCTGCTTCTGGTGGGCTTCTGGTTCTTCATGATGAGACGCATGTCGGGATCCTCCGGCAGCGGCGGTCCCGGCGGCGTGTTCAACGTGGGCAAGTCCAAAGCCAAGGTCTTTGAGAAAGGCGAAGCCACCAACGTCACGTTCAAGGATGTGGCCGGCCTCACCGAACCCAAGACCGAGATTCGCGAGATTGTGGAATTTCTCCGCAATCCCCAGCGCTACACCGATCTGGGTGGCAAAATACCCAAGGGAGCACTCCTCGTAGGCCCTCCCGGAACCGGCAAGACCCTCCTGGCCAAAGCTGTGGCCGGCGAAGCCAACGTGCCCTTCTTCTCAATGTCAGGATCCGACTTCGTGGAAATGTTCGTGGGCGTGGGCGCCTCACGTGTGCGCGACCTTTTCCGTCAGGCCAAGGAGAAAGCACCGTGCATAGTGTTCATCGACGAGATTGACGCCGTGGGCCGCGCACGTGGCAAGAACCCCAACATGGGAGCCAACGACGAGCGAGAGAACACTCTCAACCAGCTCCTCACCGAGATGGACGGATTCGGCACCAACAGTGGTGTGATTATACTCGCCGCCACCAACCGCGCCGATATCCTTGACAAGGCCCTGCTGCGCGCCGGACGCTTCGACCGTCAGATCACGGTGGATCTGCCAGAGCTCAAGGACCGCATAGAGATATTCAACGTACATCTGCGCAACATCAAGAAGGATGATACTGTGGATGTGGAGGTGATGGCCCGTCAGACGGCAGGATTCTCCGGCGCGGACATAGCCAACGTGTGCAACGAGGCCGCCCTCATAGCTGCCCGCAACAATAAGAAAACCGTGGATCGCGACAGCTTCATGTCGGCCATCGACCGCATCATATGCGGACTTGAGTACAGCTCCAAGATCATATCGGACGACGAGAAGAAAGCCATAGCCATACATGAGGCCGGACATGCCACCGTGTCGTGGTTTCTCGAATACTCCAACGAGATGGTCAAGGTGTCCATCGTGCCCCGCGGCATGGCCCTCGGAGCCGCATGGTATATGCCCGAAGAGCGCCAGATCACCCCTCTGCAGGCCCTGCTCGACCAAATGTGCATGACCCTCGGAGGCCGCGCCGCCGAAGAGATCGTGTTTGGCCAGGTATCCACAGGAGCGCTCAACGACCTTGAGAAAGTTACCAAAATGGCCTATGCCATAGTGGTGTACTACGGCATGAGCGACAAGATACCCAACGTGTGCTACTACGACTCCACCGGTCAGGCCTACGGCTTTTCCAAGCCCTATGGCGGCGAGCGTGCCAGCCTCATTGACCAGGAGGTGTCGCGAATCATCAACGAACAGTATGAGCGCGCCAAGCAGATCATACTCGACCACCGCGATGGCCATGGCCGTCTGGCAGAGACCCTGCTGAAGAAGGAAGTGATGTATGCCGAGGATCTCAAGGAGATATTCGGCCCACGCCAGTGGAAATCACGCACCGAGGAGATCATGCAGCTTCAGGCCGAGCGCGACCAGGCACGTGCCCTGGCCGAGAAAAACAACCCACAGGGTGAACCGGAGGCTGACTCCTCCACCCCCACCCCGGCTGCCGATGCTCCTGATAGTGGAAACACCTCAGACGAACCATCGTCGCCCGTCACACCGCCCCCCTATCGCGGAGATGAAAAGTAACACCTTTTTTCATTGCATTAAAGAAAAAATTCATTAATTTTGCGGTTGTAAAATCAACCAACAAAATAACTTTCATCAATGACTATCGATCAGTACAATTTCAACGGCAAGAAAGCCATTGTGCGCGTAGACTTCAACGTGCCCCTCGACGAGAACGGCAACATCACCGATGACACCCGTATCCGCGGTGCCCTCCCCACCCTCAAGAAGATCCTCGCCGACGGCGGCAGCCTCATCATCATGAGCCACATGGGCAAACCCAAAGGCAAAGTGAACCCCAAGATGTCTCTCAGCCAGATCAAGGACGCCGTAGCCAAGGCTCTCGGCACCGAGGTTGAGTTTGCCGAAGACTGCGCCACAGCAGCCGACAAGGCCGCAGCTCTCAAGCCCGGTCAGGTGCTCCTGCTCGAGAACCTCCGCTTCCACCCCGAGGAGGAAGGCAAGCCCGTAGGTATCGACAAAGCCGATCCCGCCTACGACGCCGCCAAGAAAGAAATGAAAGAGAAGCAGAAAGAGTTCGCCAAAACTCTCGCATCATATGCTGATGTATACGTGAACGACGCATTCGGCACAGCCCATCGCCGTCACGCATCCACCGCCGTCATCGCCGACTACTTCGACGCCGACTCCAAGATGCTCGGCTACCTCATGGAGAAAGAGGTAAAGGCTGTTGACAACATCCTCAGCGACATCAAGCGCCCCTTCACCGCCATCATGGGTGGCTCGAAGGTATCCACCAAGATCGGTATCATCGAGAACCTCATGGACAAGGTGGACAACCTCATCCTCTGCGGCGGTATGACCTACACCTTCGCCAAGGCTCTCGGCGGTGAGGTAGGCAAGTCCATCTGCGAGGAGGACAAGCTCGACCTCGCTCTCGACATCATCAAGAAAGCCAAGGAGAAAGGCGTGAACCTCGTGCTCGGCATCGACTGCGTGGCCGCCGACGACTTCTCCAACGACGCCAACACCATGGTGGTATCAAGCAAGGAGATCCCCGCCGAGTGGGAAGGCCTTGACGCAGGTCCCGAGACCCGCAAACTCTTCGCCAACGCCATCAAGGGCGCCAAGACCATCCTTTGGAACGGTCCTGCCGGCGTATTCGAGTTTGACAACTTCACCGCTGGCTCACGTGCCATAGCCGACGCTGTAGTTGAGGCTACCGAAAACGGCGCATTCTCGCTCGTTGGCGGCGGCGACTCCGTAGCCTGCGTCAACAAGTTCGGCCTCGCCGACAAGGTTAGCTACGTATCCACCGGTGGCGGTGCCCTCCTCGAGGCTATCGAAGGCAAGGTTCTCCCCGGCGTAGCTGCCATCAAGGGCTGAAAGGCACTTTGACCTAAACACGGCATAATGCACATCTCCACTATGAAAATAGAATGCTGATTGTGCATTATGCTGTTTTCGTTTGTTATAACATTATACATCAATAACTATTATCGGTATGAAACACTACGTCATTCTCCTTATGGCTGCCGCAATGGCCCTCCCCGGCTGCGTCAGCAACAAGAAATACGCTGCCCTGCAGGCCGAACACCGCGCCCTGCAGCAGGACTACACTACCGTACAGATGAACCTCGCCGAGAGCAACGCCAACGGCCGTTCGCTGCAGAGCATGCTCGACGACGCACGCCGCCACAACGACGAGCTGAAACGCAACTATGCCGACCTGCAGAAATCGCTCGACAACTCCATCCGTCAGAACACTCAGGGCAACGTCAATATATCCAAACTTGTGGACGAGATCAACGCCTCCAACCGCTACATCAAGCAGCTCGTGGACGCCAAGAGCAAGAGTGATTCGCTCAACCTCGCCCTCACCACACGCCTCACACGTTCGCTTGACTCGTCAGAGGCCCAGGAAGTCAACGTGAAAGTGCTCAAAGGTGTGGTATACATCTCCCTGGCCGACAACATGCTGTTCAAATCCGGAAGCTACGAGGTCAACGACCGCGCCATGCAGACCCTCGGCAAAATCGCCAAGATCATACGCGATTATGGTGACTACGATGTTCTTGTGGAAGGCAACACCGACGATGTGCCCATCAACCGCACCAATATCCGCAACAACTGGGATCTCTCGGCTCTGCGTGCATCCTCTATCGTGCAGGTGCTCCAGAACGACTTCGACATCAATCCGTCGCGTCTCTCGGCTGCCGGCCGCGGTGAGTACAACCCCATTGCCGACAACACCTCCGACTATGGCCGCCAGCGCAACCGCCGTACCGAGATCATCATCACCCCCAAACTCGACCAGTTCCTCGACCTGATCGACAAGGCACCCGAAACAGACAGCAAATAACAACCTGCCACCGGGACTCCAATCATAAAGGATGTCTCACAATTGACAGAAAGATACATAAGGACGAAGAAAGGACAAAAGTAACAAGTAATTAATTGTCGTTCTGATAATTAACAACTTATCACTTTTGTCCTTTCTTCGTCCTCATGAATATTTTTTTGTCACATCGACGACATTTGTCAATTCTCCGGATTGTTTTTAAAGCATGGAATTCTTGTCTCTCCTAAAATTTAGTATTTTTGCAGAATAGTCACTTTTATCTATAATAGAAATTCATTTTTATATAATCGGGCTGGTAATACAAAATGTCAATCTGGGATAAAATACAGGCGCTGATCGGTGGTTCTGATCATATGGATTCGGATGCTCCTGAGAGTGGCGTCAAGAAGCAAAACGCTATGCGGTATGCCTTTGTGGATGCCGAAGTGAATATGCGCGATCATAAAGTCCATGATATCGGTGCGCTACGCTATGATGGAGCTGTGTATCATGGTGGTTCGAGAAAAGAGCTGATGAATTTTTTGGATGGGATTGACTATCTGTGTGGACACAATATAATTTGGCATGATGCGAAATATCTATTCGGAGAAAAGGAATTAGAATGTCAGCTGGTGGATACATTGCATGTTTCACCATTACTATTCCCGGAACGTCCTTACCATAAACTGTTAAAAGATGAAAAGCTACAGACCGATGAATTGAACAATCCTGTAAATGATTGCCAGAAGGCACAGAGCTTATTGATGGATGAGGTGGCTGCATGGAATCAATTGTCACAGGAAAAACAACGGATCTATGCAGCTCTGCTGTTCAAAACGGTGGAATTCGCCGGTTTTATACGGTTTGTGGATGATACGCGACCAATAGAATGTACCCCTGAATCACTTGTAGATCTCATCAGGGTTTGCTACAAAGGGAAAATTTGTGAGAACGCTGCTTTGGGAGTATTCATAGAGAAATGTCCTGTTGAGCTTGCTTATGCACTGGCATTGATAGATACCAGCGACCATCGGTCTATTACTCCAAGATGGGTGATCAAGAATTATCCGAATGTGGAAAACATAGTCCGTATTTTGCGTCATACAAGATGTGATACCGGTTGTGTCTACTGCAACAGTCTGTTGGATGTACATAAGAATCTTAAATCTTTTTTCGGCTACGACGAGTTTCGTACCTATGAGGGGGAACCACTGCAAGAAAATGCCACAAGAGCAGCAGTAGAGGGAAAATCGGTACTTGCCATCTTCCCGACAGGTGGAGGTAAGTCGTTGACATTCCAACTGCCCGCTTTGATGGAAGGACAAACCGTACATGGCCTGACGGTGGTCATATCTCCGCTGCAATCATTGATGAAGGATCAGGTTGACAATCTTTCAGACAGGGGTATAACGGATGCCGTGACCATCAATGGGTTGCTTGATCCCATCTCCCGTTCGCTCGCTATACAGCGAGTGATGGACGGGGATGTCTCGCTTCTATATATCTCCCCTGAAATGCTTCGGTCCAATACAATAGAGCGCATACTACTTGGCCGCCATGTGGTACGCTTTGTTATAGATGAAGCACATTGTTTTTCGTCATGGGGTCAGGATTTCCGGGTGGATTACCTTTATATCGGTAAATTTATACGCAAATATCAGGAAAAGAAAAGACTTGATAATCCAATCCCTGTTTCCTGCTTTACGGCTACTGCAAAGCAGAAGGTGGTGCAGGATATATGTGACTATTTTAAAGATGCATTGGGTATAACGTTTGAATTGTTTGCATCAAGTGCATCGCGTACCAACCTTCGCTATTCTGTCATACATGCAGATACTGACGATGACAAATATCAAAAACTTCGTGGATTGATCGAGGATAGTGACTGCCCTGCGATTGTCTATGTATCGCGAACCAAACGCACCAAGGAACTTGCCTCCAGACTGACCCGTGACGGATACAAGGCGTTGCCGTTCAACGGAAGGATGAATGCCGATGAGAAAGTGGCCAATCAGGAGGCGTTTATGAACGATCAGGTGCGCATCATCGTAGCTACGTCTGCATTTGGCATGGGGGTGGATAAGAAGGATGTGGGGTTAGTGGTGCATTATGACATTTCAGATTCTCTGGAGAATTACGTTCAGGAGGCCGGTAGAGCCGGTCGGGATCCTCACCTTGATGCCCGATGCTATGTGTTGTATAACGACAATGATCTGGATAAACATTTCATCCTGCTCAACCAAACCAAATTAAGCATCAGTGAAATTCAGCAGGTATGGAAAGCCGTCAAGGAGCTGACACGCCATCGCGAGAAAGTTTGCAGCTCAGCCTTGGAGATTGCAAGGAAGGCAGGTTGGGATGATTCAGTATCTGACATTGAAACGCGTGTAAGAACAGCCATATCCGCACTTGAACAGGGAGGATATCTGGAGCGAGGAAATAATGTTCCTCACGTCTATGCTACCGGCATTACTGTGAAGAATATGGAGGAGGCGCGCAAACGTATCACAGAATCTGTGCTTTTTGAAAGCAATGATGTGGAGAAGGCTGTGCGTATAATCAAGTCGCTTATATCTCAGAAGTACACAACAAGATCACAGGATTCAGAAGCGGAATCGCGTATTGACTATCTGGCCGACATACTTGGATTGACCAAGGCGGAAGTTGTGTCCTCAGTGGAACGAATGAGACAAGAGGGTATTCTGGCAGATTCAAAAGATATTTCAGCGTTCCTTATCGATACCGATTCCGAGAAAAAATCCCGGGGGTTATTAGAAAAATTTACCAAACTGGAACAATATATCCTTGAACGTATTCCGAATGACTCGTTGAAGATATCGTGCAAGCAACTCAACGACGATGCTGTGAACGATGGAATTTTGACCTCCCGTGAGAAGGATATCCGCACGTTGCTTTACTTCCTCACCATAAAGGGATATACCCGCAAGAAAGAGGATGGCGGCCACAATATGGAAGTAGCCCGAAGAGCGGACATGGAGACTACGCTCGCCCGATTCCGGAAGCGGGCGGATGTGTCACGCTTTGTGGTGGAATGGCTTTATAATATAGCGAAGGAGAGAGCACGGGAGGATGGTAAGACAATTGCCGTACAGTTTTCTGTAGTGGAGCTGCTCAAGGAGATGAAACAAGCTGAGAATGCATTGTTTGATTCTTATGCGGACCTGCAGTTGGAAGATATAGAGGAGGCTCTTCTGTATCTATCAAAGATAGGGGCTTTGAAATTGGAAGGTGGTTTTCTGGTGCTCTATAATGCCATGGAGATCCGCAGGATCAAGGATAATAAGAACCGCTATAAGCAGGACGACTACCGCATGCTCAATGAATTCTATAAGCTGAAGATCCAACAGGTACACATAGTGGGTGAATATGCCAATCTGATGGTGCGTGATTATAATGCTGCGTTACAGTTTGTGCAGGATTATTTTCAAATGGATTACAAGATCTTTATCAGCAAGTATTTCAAAGGCGAGCGGCAAAGCCAGATTCAACGCAACCTTACTCCGGAAAAATATAGACAATTGTTCGGATGCCTGTCGGAACGACAGATGCAGATCATCAACGACAAGGAGTCGCGCTGCATCGTAGTGGCCGCCGGTCCCGGAAGCGGAAAAACCAGAGTGCTGGTTCATAAACTTGCATCACTGCTGCTATTGGAAGATGTCAAACATGAACCACTGCTGATGCTTACATTCTCAAGAGCGGCAGCTACGGAATTTAAGATGCGACTTATGGATCTTATCGGCAATGCAGCTCATTTTGTTGAAATTAAGACATTCCATAGCTATTGTTTTGATCTGTTGGGGCGTATCGGCAACCTGGACGATGCAGGCAACATTGTGGCTCAGGCGGCAGAATTGATAGCCCAGGGAGATGTGGAGCCCAATCGTATCGGAAAGACAGTGCTTGTTATCGACGAAGCTCAGGATATGAGTGGCGATGAATATGCGTTGGTGAATGCACTGATGACAGCCAATGAGGAAATGCGGGTTATTGCCGTGGGAGACGATGATCAGAATATCTATGAGTTCCGCGGATCTGATTCGCGCTACATGCAAAAATTAACACAAATGGATGGAAGCCGGTTTGTGGAGATGACATCCAATTACCGCAGTTCACGGCATGTGGTGGATGTGGCGAATCGCTTCGCGTGCTATATCCGCAATCGTCTCAAACACACATCAATTACATCGGAGAGTAACGATGAAGGCTGGGTGAGTATCCATCATTATCAGTCGGCACATCTATATGCTCCGTTAGTTGAAGAATTAATTCATAACCGTAGGGATGGCTCCACCTGTGTGCTGACGCAGACCAATGAGGAGGCTGTCATACTTGTGGCACTTATGGCCAAGAATGGTATCCGTTGCAAATTAGTGCAATCGATGAGTGGAATACGGTTCTGGAACCTGGCGGAGATGCGTTATTTCCTCAAATATATAGACCGTCGAATTACATCGCCATTGATATCTGACGACCTATGGGAAGCCGCGAAGCAGTCAACGTACTCAGTGTATGGAGACAGCGAGTCTCTGGTATATACCCGCAGATGCATAGACCTCTTTGAAGCAACCAATAAGACGAAATACGTGAGCGACTTCAAAGAGTATGTCTTTGAATCTAACATCGAGGATTTCAGTGACTATTCCGGATCGGATGTTGTTGTTTCAACTATTCACAAAGCAAAAGGCCGGGAGTTTGATGATGTATATATGCTGATCACCGGTGGCTATACTCACGATGACCAGCTTATGCGAAAATATTATGTCGGCATGACCCGGGCCAAGAAGCGGCTGTTCATTCACACCAACAGCCCTATTTTCAATCAGATTCAGGCAGACAGGCATTTCGTTGACCATCAGCAATATGATATGCCAAAGGAGATCATTTTACAAATGAGCCACAAAGATGTGAACCTAAATTTCTTCAAGTCGCGCAAGGAGAAGATCCTTGCTCTTAGAGGAGGATCCGCACTTAAATACGCTGATATCTATCTGTACGATGCAACCGGTTATCCGATAGCCATGTTCTCAGCCCGTATGCAACAAGCACTATCCGAATGGCAAGCGAAAGGCTATGAGATAGAGAGCAGTAAGGTTCGCTTTATTGTGGCATGGAAACCTAAAGACTCTCCAAAGGGAGAACATGAATCAGCAGTGGTATTGGCTGATTTGTGTCTGGTAAGAAAGGAATGAGTGTGCAGAGGCCGACAGCAATTTCCCCGCCTCAATGAAGGGCGAAATGAAGTCACTGAACGAGCGTGTGAATAAAATCTCAAAGGCTATGATGTCCGGTATACACGTAGAAGACGCTGTTGATTGGGAATACGATGAATAAGGTGTGACACGTCTCAACATCGCATTCCATACAATGCTGACATTAAAAAGGAGCTGATCAGGCACCTGATCGCTCCTTTAATCATAAACCGGTCAATTATAGCCAAATCAATCAATAGTACATACTTGCAGAGTCTTTGCTCCTTGAAAGCACACCGACCTTTATGTCGTAACCATCCATAGACAATTTGTTGTAAATGGCATTTTCGAGAAATCTTATTATTACTGGCCTTTATGGTTTAGCGGACAGTAATAGAATTATGTAGGTTAAAGCCTCGACCCTATCAGTAATTTAAGCGCCGGTTTTGCATATCGAAACATCATAGCATAGGCTGCAACGCAAAAAGTAAGCGAAGCGATAACAGTCAGGAAAAATAGCAAAAGATTGGCGCCACCATTTGTCGGATGAAAAAATATTTTGACAGACTTAATAATATAGGGCGTTATAATACCATGGAGGGCATATACAAAGAACGCCAGGCCATTGCTTCTGAATATTTTAACGATACTTGCGTTTGTCTGGCTGCAAATGGAGATACAACCAATGACTCCGGCAAGTAATATTGGTTGGTCAATCAGATTACAAAATTCAGGTGGGATTGCATCTGCCGCACTCAGCAGAGCATAGGCGAGAAACATAGGCAGGAGCCACATGCCGTGACGAAGGCATGTATCCAAACAACTGGACGTCATATGAAGTCTCGCAGCCATTCCAGCACCATAGAAAAACAATCCGCTGATAAAATAAGCCTCGTCACAACAACAAATCAAATAAAATGCAATCAAAGCTACCACTGGCACTTTTTTCGTCGCATGGAACACGATAGGAGATGCCACAGTTATCAATATCAAGTTTCTTACAAACCATAGCGGAACGAGTCGAGGCTCCCAAAACAAATATTTCAGCAGTTCCGGGAAATTTTCAAAATTAGCGTAATTTCCCGAAGCAAAACGAGCCAACGGCGATATGTTCACTACCCAACTTATTGCAAAGGCGATGACGTTCCAAATCACGTACGGAAGCAAAAGGGAGACTGCACGACGCTTCAGTAGCAAAACATAGGCTGAAGAGTTTTTGAAGTTTTCTCGTTTGGCCGATAGATAGCCGGCGATTAAAAAAAAGCACGGCACGGCGACAGCCGGCAGGTAATCGCTCAGCAAGTAAAGGACATAGGTAGTCAGCCATTGGTCGGGGGGACAAGTATATGCTGCCGAATGTATGCAAACGACAGCTATGCACATAGGGAAGCGGATGTCAGAGATGACTTCGTTGATTGGTTTGCTCATATCATACTCAAAACTGTTTGTTTCTTCTAAGATGTAATACGCCGCCTTCAACATCCTGACTATCTCACCGTTGAAATCGCACAACGCACACTTCCCGACGGCACATGACCCCGAAATAGGAATAGAGAACCTGCGTATATGAGAATAAGGAGTGCCTGCCTCTCAACATTTACATTTTCTCTTAATTTCTTACTTAGCTGTTGGCATAATATCCGATTAAGAACCCATAAGAGGAAATAAGAGGAAATAAGGAACATCTCATCGCCTATTAAGACACGTTCCAAATATGATACAAATATAACGAGAATTAATCAATCTCAATTAATCTGTTTATATTTATTAACAAACAAAAAAAACGGAGCGTAACCTTTTGAGTTACGCTCCGGTTATATTGATTTAGATATTTCCAAATTAATGAATTACTTCACTTCCTCGAATTCGACGTCGTCAACGTGGCCGTCGCTGCCGCCGTTGGATGCACCGGGGTTGGCACCGGGCTGAGCACCGGGCTGGGCGCCTGCGGCCTGCTGGGCGTTGAGGATGTCCTGCTGGATAGCGCCGAATGTGGTCTGGATAGCCTGGATGGCAGAATCAATACCGGCGAGATCCTGTGCCTTGTGAGCCTCCTTGAGTCGGTTGATGTCATTCTCGATGGCGGCCTTCTTGTCAGCGGGGATCTTGTCGCCAAGCTCCTGAAGCTGCTTCTCGGTCTGGAAGATCACGGCATCGGCATGGTTGAGCTTGTCGATCTTCTCCTTCTCCTTGGCATCGGCTGCGGCATTGGCCTCGGCCTCTTTCTTCATACGCTCGATCTCGGCGTCAGTAAGACCGCTGGAGGCCTCGATACGGATGCTCTGCTCCTTGCCGGTAGCCTTGTCCTTGGCGGAGACATTGAGGATACCGTTGGCATCGACCTCGAATGTTACCTCGATCTGAGGTATGCCACGGGGTGCGGGTGCAATACCGTCGAGATGAAATTTACCGAGGGTCTTGTCATCCTTGGCCATCGGGCGCTCGCCCTGGAGTACGTGGATCTCAACCGAGGGCTGATTGTCAGCGGCGGTGGAGAATGTCTCGCTCTTACGGGTAGGAATTGTGGTGTTGGCCTCGATCATCTTGGTCATCACACCGCCGAGGGTCTCGATACCGATGCTCAGAGGCACAACGTCGAGAAGAAGTACGTCCTTGACATCGCCGGAGAGGACACCGCCCTGTATGGCTGCACCTACGGCTACTACTTCGTCGGGGTTAACACCCTTGGAAGGAGCCTTGCCGAAGAACTTCTGCACAACCTCCTGGATGGCAGGAATACGAGTGGAACCACCCACGAGGATCACCTCATCGATATCCTTAGGTGTCATACCTGCATCCTTGAGCGCCTGCTCACAGGGCTTGATGGTAGCCTGGATAAGTTTGTCGGCCAGCTGCTCGAACTGAGCGCGGGTGAGAGTCTTAACAAGGTGCTTGGGGCCTGTGGCTGTAGCGGTGATGTAGGGCAGGTTGATCTCGGTGGATGTTGTGGAAGAAAGCTCGATTTTGGCCTTCTCGGCAGCCTCCTTGAGACGCTGGAGTGCCATAGGATCCTGACGCAGGTCTATGCCCTCCTCCTTCTTGAACTCATCGGCGAGCCAGTCGATGATAACATGGTCGAAGTCATCACCACCGAGGTGGGTATCACCGTTGGTGGATTTAACCTCGAATACGCCGTCGCCAAGCTCAAGGATGGAGATATCGAATGTACCGCCACCGAGGTCGAACACGGCGATCTTCTGGTCCTTGTCGCTCTTGTCAAGACCATATGCAAGGGCTGCGGCGGTAGGCTCGTTGACGATACGTCTTACATTGAGTCCGGCTATCTCGCCTGCCTCCTTGGTGGCCTGACGCTGGGCGTCGTTGAAGTATGCGGGGACTGTGATCACAGCCTCTGTGACAGACTGTCCGAGATAATCCTCGGCGGTCTTCTTCATTTTCTGAAGTATCATGGCCGAAATCTCCTGAGGAGTATACTCACGGCCGTCGATGTCAACACGGGGAGTGTTGTTGGCTCCGCACACCACCTTGTAAGGCACGCGCTCGACCTCCTTCGACACCTGGTCGCAGGACTCGCCCATGAAACGTTTGATAGAGTTGATGGTACGCTTGGGGTTGGTGATGGCCTGACGCTTGGCAGGATCGCCGACCTTACGCTCGCCGCCATCTACAAATGCTACAATCGAAGGTGTAGTGTTACGACCTTCGCTGTTAGGGATGACAACAGGATCGTTGCCCTCCAGAACTGATACGCAGGAATTGGTTGTTCCCAGGTCTATACCGATAATTTTTCCCATAGTTATTATGTTTTGTTTTTGTTTATTCTAAATATGTCTGACGCCGGTGTCTTGCACCGACATTCACATATGAAACAAATTTTATGCCAAAATTGTTGCAGAAAATCTAACTTATTGAAGTATAACAACTCTTATAAAAATTAAATTCGGCCATACCGTGACAATATGACCGAATTATACTGACAAAAATGGAATTGACGTCACATCACAGGAGCTCAATGCCTGCGGCGGCACACTCGCGGATCTGATCCTCGGGCCATATCGAGGCCTGAACCTCGCCTATGTGAGCCTTCTGAAGCAGGAACATGCACAGACGGCTCTGGCCTATGCCTCCCCCTATGGAGTAAGGCAACTCACCGGCAAGTAGCGACCGGTGGAAATTAAGCTCCGCTTTCTCGGGACATCCTCTTATCTCAAGCTGCCGACGCAGACTCTCGGGACTGACACGTATGCCCATGGATGACAGTTCGACCGGAATACCGAGCACGGCATCCCACAATATGAGGTCGCCGTTGAGTCCGAGAGTTCCCTCATCGTTGGGTGTGCTCCAGTCGTCATAGTCGGGCGCACGTCCGTCATGTGGCTTTCCATCGCAGAGATCGGCGCCTATACCTATAATAAATATAGCCCCATACTTCTCGACCATCTTTGCCTCCCGTTCTTTGGGTGTTAGCTCTGGGTAGCGTCGGGCCAGCGAGTCGGCATGGATGAAAGTGATATCTTCCGGCAGGCGAGGAGTGATGTGCGGGAAGCGTTCGTAGACGATCTTCTCCACCTTCCGCACAGCCTGATATATGATGCTGACTGTTTCCTCAAGATAGTCGAGATTGCGATCCTCCTCACTTATGGTCTTCTCCCAATCCCACTGGTCCACGTAGAGCGAATGCAGATTGTCAAGCTCCTCAAAGGTGCGGATGGCATTCATATCGGTGTAAAGACCGAATCCCGGGGGGATGCCGTAGGCTCCGAGCTTGTAGCGCTTCCACTTGGCAAGCGAATGCACTACCTCAGCCTGACGAGAATCCATGCAGTCTATATTGAAAGTCACCGCGTGCTCCACTCCATTGAGGTCATCGTTAAGGCCTGTGCCTGAGAGCAAAAACAGCGGAGCTGTGACACGACGTAGATTAAGATCTGTGGCGAGAGTGGATTGAAATGCATCCTTCACCATCTTTATGGCCACTTCAGTGGTTTCTGGCTGGAGCTTGCGTCGATATCGCGGAGGTATGATGAGTGGCATGTGTTTTATTATTTCTTTACGTTGATTTGTTGTTTTCAATCGCAAAAATATAATAAAATATTATCCCCACCAAACATTTGCTATATTTTTACGCATTTTTCTATCTTTTTGCCACACTTATACATCAAAAAGTCACATGTATCATGAACCGCAGTCCCCCGCGGCATGCATGAGGATTGTCGCGATAGGTAAGACGCCACGTATAGTCCACACGCAGAAATTTGAACAGATTGTCCACCCCGACACCGGCTTCGATATACGGACGGTTGGTCATAGTCTGCGTATGGGCATCGGCCGGAAACTGAAACAGTCCGTCGTTGAGCCACGGCTTGTTGCGGTCACTGAGATGTCCCCACAAACCACGGCAGAATATTGCCTCGCGCAGTTTGAGCTTTTTCAACAACGGAATATAGTTGAGCAACGCTCCATTGGCCCAGTAGGTGACGTCCCACTGTGCGTAACTGTCGTTTATGAACTCCATTGGATTCATGCAGCTGAACGACTCGAGCTGGATGAAGTATGACAGATTGGCATTGGGTATAAGCAGATTGGGATACGGCGACCGACTCCACACATGTCCGCCTTTGAGAAAGACGTCCATGAATCCGAATGCCGAAAACCAGAAGCGTTTGCTGAAGGACGCCTCTGTGACGTTGAGTGCGAAACTGTTGTCGAGCATCCCCTTGGGCGCATAGGTGTGGCTGAGGGTGAAGATGGGTGCGTCGAAGTTGATAGGGAGACGCCCGGTCTTGAGCTGATAGAACTTCTCGCCCGGCGCATATCTGAGCTCCACCGTGGCCGACGACATGGTGTAGTGGCTGAAACTCTCGCCGCGGCCATTGACAAACGGCATGTAGCGCGTGGGTTCCTGACGGGCGCATTGCAGACGGCCCACTACCGAGAAGTTGTTCTCCATCTCCAGCGTGTACTCCAGTTTCGACACTCTCTCGTAGGTCATCTGCATATCCTCCGCTCGCTTGAAGGACATAAACATATTATCCTGATTGTTGGATACATATCTCTGACCGAGCATATTCATGTCATACTGGTGTGTGAGCCGGAGAGAATGGACAGGAAATTCTCTGGAGTGATATCTCTTGTCGTTGAACGAATATTCGACCTCAGCGCGGTATTTCCAACGGTGATCCTTGAATCCACGTGCCACATATCCGCGTCCGAACCAGCGTCTGGATAGGTTGGCTGTGGTCATACCGCCGAGACGCAAGCGGAAACCCTCAACCGAATTGTAGGAAAATGTCGATGTAAGCGGACCGAGATCCACCTTGGATGCACGTCCCGTGGTGATATATCCCGACGAAAACGCCTTGACTATCTTCTCGCCCCAATAATAGAGCTTTACTGACCGCAACTGGGCCATCATCCCCTCTATATTGTTCACTCCACGGTCTATCGGAGCCGTGCGCGACGCAGCCCAATATGTGGTGTCGCGCGAGAATGCTCCCGGGCGGTATATCTGCGCGAGTCCGCGGTCAAACACAGTGCTATCGGCAGCCGGGCTGAAGTCATGGCCTGTGTATACAGTGGTACGGCTCGCGAAAATTCCCGGCATTCCCGGCAGCACGCTTGCCTCCACCAGCATCTGGTCGCGGGTCTTGAGGCGCGATCCGTCAGGGGCGCGGTCATAGTCCTGCGTGAGGAGGAAATTGTCTATGAAATTCAGATTTATGTCATGAGGCACGCGCATCACTATCCTCTTGATGAACATCGTGGAGTCGCCCTCCGGCACATAGAAACGGCCTGTGAATCCCATCGTGGCAGGATTGCGCGGCACAAAAGTAAGTTCGACACACTTTACAGTATCCACCATCACCGTGTCCGTGAGATAGAACTTGTAGAAGTCAGGCGCTATGCGCGACAACGGACTTACAAAACGCTGCTGAAGCAGTGCTATGTCATTGCGGTACACATCCACCTCCCTCATCACATCCTCGTAGAAGAGCTGTGTGCTCTGCGGATCGAGAAATTCATCGAGTCCGGAATGACGCAGACCGTCCACCACCTCCTTCTCGCTCTCAGGATCATGCCTGTAATGGACCGAGGCCTTCTTCTCCCTGAGAGCCACGTTCAGGATGGGTTTTCCGGACAGAGAGTTGGTATCGACATAGTTTTTCAGAAACTTGAACTTTTTATCCAGACCGCTTTTGGCCGAGTCATTGAACTGATAGTCATTTATGGCCAGTGTTATGCGCTCATATTTGTCATAATTGTAATGTGGATTGCGGCGCGGATCGGTGACATCCTCCATGGCTCGGATCTTCTCCATGAAAGCCACGGCAGGATTGTTCTTCTTTGAATAATGCTCCTTGCGGGGACGTGCGGTGACAGTGGAAAGCATCACTCCCGTGGAGTGGAGTGATATGTCAAGCTTCATTTTTGCAGCCCGGCGTGGCGCACGCACACTCTTGGACATATATCCCATGGCCGCACCCTGCACGGAGTCAAACGGGAGGGCAGTGGTTAGGCTGTAGCGACCGTTGTCGTCGGTGAGCGTGCCGCGGTCAGTGCCGCATAGCAGCACGGTGGCAAACGGTACAGGCTCGCCGGTAACAGAGTCACGCACAACGCCCGTCAGTGTCACACCCTGGGCAGATATACATAGGATTGAAAAAAATAGTAAATATGAAAATATGCAATAGCGCAAGCGCATTTTTCTCTTGGAATTGGAAACTCAAATATTTAATTTTGCAAAATTACTCAATTCAAGCCAATATATAACCCCATGGCACTTGAAATCGAACGCAAATTTCTTGTAAAAGATAGAAAATACGTGGAAATGGCCAAGGAAAGCCACCACATAAGGCAGTCATACCTTAATCGTGATCCCCGTCGCACGGTGCGTGTGCGCATGTCAGGTGATGACAGAGCCTTCCTAACGGTAAAAGGGTGCAACGACGGGTGTGTGCGCAATGAATGGGAATACAGCATCCCGGCGGCCGACGCCATCGAGATGGCCGAGTCCCTGACCGGCGGATGGGACATAGACAAGACACGGTATATCGTAGACCACGATGGCTTCACATGGGAGGTGGATGAATTTCACGGCCATCTGGAGGGTCTTGTCGTAGCCGAGGTGGAGCTCACCTCCGCATCGGACGCCCCGTCCCTCCCGCCGTTTGTTGGCCGGGAGGTGACGGGCGACCCGCGGTATTACAATTCGGCCCTCGTCAGGCCTTGTAGAGATAACGCTTGATGGAGCGCTTGGGAGTCTTCTCAAACTCCTCCTCCTGTATCCTGAAGGACTGCACCTGCGAGTAGGCCGGGAGGTTCTGGTTGAGCGTGCGGATGTTGTCATCCATCTGGCGCGAGAGTTCACTGTTGTCCATGCTCTGCGATGAAGCACTCTCCATATCGGGCACGATCAATGCCACCAGGCGTCCGCCGCCGGCATCAAGCACGAGCGACTCGGCCACATAGGGAAGATTATTGAGCTTATCCTCGATTTCCTCCGGATAGATGTTCTGTCCCGAGGGGCCAAGGATCATATTCTTGTCGCGTCCGCGTATGTACAGGTAGCCGTCGCCATCAAGATTGCATATATCTCCGGTGCAAAGCCATCCATCCTCAGTCATGGCATCGGCTGTGGCCTCGTCGTTCTTGTAATAGCCGAGCATCACGTTGTCGCCTTTCACATATAGCACACCGGGGGTGGTGGCGGGAGCGGGAGAATCGATGCGGGCGGTGACACGGTCCACAATCCTACCGCACGAAGCCATGCGGCTGTCACTCCAGTAGGCATAGGAGATGAGCGGGCCACACTCGGTCATGCCGTAGCCCACGGTATAGGGGAAACCTATGCGACGAAGGAATTTCTCGACATCGCGGTTGAGGGCGGCACCACCTATGATGATCTGCTCAAGATTGCCTCCGAATGTCTCCTTGAGCTTGTCGAGGATCTTCGACAGCAGACGGTCGTCCACAAACGGCACCATAAGCATCAGCTTCATGAGCGGCTTCTCAAGCATGGGGAACACTCTTGTACGGATGATCTTCTCGATGATGAGAGGCACTGCCACGATGTGGCGCGGCTTCACCTGGGCGAAGGCCTCGACGAGGATGCGGGGAGAAGGTGTGCGGGTGAGCACATTGATGTGGTTACCGCATATGAAGGGGCGTAGCATGTCGATGGTGAGACCATACATGTGGGCCAGCGGGAGCATGCACACCACGCCATCGCCTGGCGAGGAGGGAAGATTGTCTATGCAGTACTCCACATTGCTCCACAGCGAACGGTAAGGGAGCATCACACCTTTGGAGAATCCGGTGCTGCCAGATGTATATGAGATGAGGCAGAGTTCGTCGCGCGAGTCTATGTGATATTTCACATCCTCGGCGGAGAAACGGTCGGGATATCTGTGACCGAACAGTTCGTTGAGGTGGGCACGCGCCTCGGCAAGCTTGGGATCATTGCAGTTTATCAACGAGAAATTGCGGGTACACAGTGTGCCAAGCAGCTTGGGCATGCCATCCGGATTAAGTCCCTCCCATACACTCTCGTCCATGATGGCGATACGGGCGTCGGAATGATTGACAAGATGCTGTACATTGTCGGCCTTGAAATCGGCGAGGATCGGCACTATCACCGCTCCATAGGTGAGAGTGGCTATGAACGCCACACACCACATGGAGGAGTTGCGGCCACACAGCACCACCTTGTCGCCGGGCTGAATCCCGATCTCATCGAACAGTATGTGGAGTTTGGCTATCTTGCGGGCCACATCCTTGTAGGTGATGGTAGAGGCTGTGGTTCCGAGGTCTGTGAGAGCGGGACGCTCCCAGTTATTTCTTATGGCATCCTGAAAATACAGGTTGAGACTTTCGCGGCGTGTCATTATGCAGTGTTAAAAATTTTAGCACAAAAGTACTAAAAAAGTGCAAGTCACTCCATAAGACTTGTATTAATAATCCTTAACGCCTCACCGGCCATATCTGCCATGGACGGATCTATGTAATTGACAGTCGGATCCTTCGAAAGCCATAGCAATTGTTTTTTGGCATAAACGCGTGTGTTCTTGGCTATGCGAGGTATGGCAATATCGCGCGTCATCACGCCATCCATCACCGCAAACAATTCCTTATAGCCTACCGTATTGAGCGCATTGAGATGACGCTGCGGATACACCCTGGCGGCCTCCGCCTCGAGTCCGGCCTCTATCATCGCGTCCACGCGTCGGTTTATACGGTCAAACAGCGCCTCTCTCGTATGGCCGATGGCAAGCTTCACTATTCTGAACGGCCGCTCCTTGGCCTGACCGGTAAGGAGTCTTGAGCATGGTATCCCGGCCTCGAGCGTTATCTCTATGGCGTGCATGAGACGGCGGTGATTGGACGGATCGATACGCTCCATCATCACGGGATCGATCCCCGCGAGAGTGTCGCGGAGCCCCTCTATGCCACTCTGTTCATACAGCATGCGCACCCGCTCCCTCACCTCATCCGATATTGTGGGCAACTGGTCTATGCCGCGGGTGACAGCGTCGATGTACATCATGGATCCTCCGCACATCACCGCTATATCGCGCTTACGCCATATTTCACCAAGCACGGTCAATGCTTCCTCCTCATAGCGGGCTGCGCTATAATAGCTGTCAAGAGGCAGTGTCTCGATGAAATGGTGTCTCACCCGTGCGAGTTCATCGGCCGAGGGCACAGCGGTACCTATAGGTATGCCACGATAGATTTGCCGAGAGTCGGCCGACACGATTTCCGTGTCGAGACTCTCGGCTATATCTATTGCAAGTCCGGTCTTTCCGCTTGCGGTCGGACCGGTCACGATGACAAGTGTCTTCACCTTTCGGCCACGATACGCGCTATCTGCACGATGACATCGGCGGCCTTTTCCATCGAAGATACGGGCACGAACTCGTAGCGGCCATGGAAGTTGAGACCTCCGGCGAAGATATTGGGACAGGGAAGTCCCTTGAACGAAAGCTGAGCTCCGTCCGTTCCGCCGCGTATGGGCTGCACCTTAGGTGTCACTCCGGCATCCTTCATGGCCTGCACGGCAATATCTATGATGTGCATCAGCGGTTCGATCTTCTCGCGCATGTTGTAGTACTGGTCCTGAATTTCGATGGAGGCGCACCCGGGGAACTCATTGTTGATCTTGCGCGTGAGGTGCTCGAGCTCCTTCTTGCGTCGCTCGAAACGATCGCGGTCATGATCACGGATGATGTATGTGAGAACCGTCTTCTCGACAGTACCCTCTATCGACACCAGATGGTAGAATCCCTCATAGCCTTCGGTATGCTCGGGAGTTTCCCAGCGCGGGAGCATGATGGCAAACTGATTTGCCACACGGATGGAATTGAGCATCTTGTGCTTGGCATATCCGGGATGAACATTGCATCCCTTGAATGTCACCTTGGCCACGGCGGCGTTGAAGTTCTCATACTCGAGCTCGCCAACTTCGCCTCCATCCATGGTATAGGCCCAGTCGGCGCCGAAGCGCTCAACGTCAAACTTGTGGGCACCCTTGCCAATCTCCTCGTCGGGATTGAAGGCTATACGTATATCGCCATGCTTGATCTCGGGATGATGCATGAGATAATCCACGGCAGTGATGATCTCGGCTATGCCGGCCTTGTCATCCGCACCGAGGAGTGTTGTTCCATCAGTGACAATGAGATCCTCACCCTTGTAGTGAAGGAGTTCGGGGAACTGTGCCGGTGACATCACTATCCCCTCCTGTGCATTGAGGGTGATATCGCCCCCGTCATAGTCCTGCACGATGCGTGGCGATACGTGGCGTCCGCTCATGTCGGTGGCGGTGTCGAGGTGGGCTATGAAACCTACGGTAGGAACATTACCCGCGACATTGCCCGGCAGAGTGGCCATGAGATAACCATTGTCATCGAGCGAAATGTCACTGAGCCCCATATCACGCAGCTCCTTCTCAAGGTGGCGTGCGAATATCATCTGCCCCGGGGTCGACGGGGTCATCTGTGTAAGCTCGTCACTCTGGGTGTCGAACTTCACATATTGGAGAAATCTGTCTACTACGGTCATGGTATTGATTATCTGCTCGAGGCGCTGTAGTTGGGTGCCTCGCTTGTGATTGCTACATCGTGGGGATGGCTTTCGGCCACACCGGCATTGGTGATGCGGGTGAACTTGGCATCATGGAGAGCATCGATGTCGGCAGCGCCACAGTAGCCCATGCCGGCACGCAGACCGCCGAGCATCTGGTAAACCACCTCATAGAGAAGGCCCTTGTAGGGCACACGGGCGGCAATGCCTTCGGGCACGAGCTTCTTGGCGTCAGTCTCGTTGGCCTGGAAGTAGCGGTCCTTCGAACCCTTCTCCATAGCCTCGAGCGAACCCATGCCACGGTATGATTTATATTTACGTCCGTTGTAGATGATAGTGTCGCCGGGCGACTCCTCCACTCCTGCAAGCATACCGCCGAGCATCACTGAGTAAGCTCCTGCGGCGAGCGCCTTGACGATATCGCCGGAATAGCGGATACCACCGTCAGCAATGAGAGGCACACCTGTACCCTTGAGCGCTTTGGCAACATCATATACGGCACTGAGCTGAGGCACACCTACACCGGCTATGACGCGGGTGGTGCATATGGAGCCCGGGCCGATACCAACCTTGACGCCGTCAGCTCCGTTCTCAACGAGATAACGGGCGGCATCGCCGGTGGCTATATTACCCACCACTACATCTATATCAGGATATTTTTCCTTGATGGCCTTGAGCGTACCCACCACTCCACGCGAGTGGCCATGGGCTGTATCGATGACTATAGCGTCAACTCCAGCCTCTACGAGAGCGTCGACACGCTCCATGGAGTCGGCAGTCACACCTACTCCGGCTGCGACACGCAGACGTCCGAGACGATCCTTGCATGCAAAGGGTTTGTCCTTGGCTTTGGTGATGTCCTTGTATGTGACAAGTCCTACCAGATGTCCCTCGGAATCGACCACAGGGAGCTTCTCGATCTTGTGCTGCTGAAGTATGCGGGCAGCCTCCTCGAGATTGGTGGACTGGTTGGTGGTGATAAGATTGTCGGAGGTCATCACCTCATCTATCTTGCGGGTGAGATCCTGCTCGAAACGGAGGTCACGGTTGGTGACGATACCCACGAGCTTACGGTCCTCATCGACCACAGGTATACCGCCGATGTGGTACTCCTTCATCATGTTGAGGGCGTCAGCCACAGTCTTGCCACGCAGGATGGTGACCGGGTCATAGATCATACCATTCTCCGCACGCTTCACCGCATGCACCTGACGGGCCTGCTCGGCTATGGGCATGTTTTTGTGGATCACACCGATACCTCCCTCACGTGCTATGGCTATGGCAAGGGATGCCTCGGTGACTGTGTCCATGGCGGCTGACACCAGGGGCACATTCAGAGTGATGTTGCGTGAAAAACGGGTGGTAAGGTTAACTTCGCGGGGGAGAACTTCCGAATAGGCCGGAATCAGGAGGACATCGTCAAATGTCAGTCCGTCCATTTTAACTCGATCAGCAATAAATGACATAGGTTTACTATTTATTGCGTGCAAAGTTAACAATTTTCCCGGAAAGAATCATAAAAAAAGGAGCAAATTCACTAAATTTGCTCCATGAAACATATCCTGACATCCCTATTGACACTGCTATCCATCAATGCCGCCGCACAAAGCACCGCGGCCGACTTCTCTCCGGCAGTCATGGAGATGCTTGCCTCATACGTGCGCACATCGCGTCCATCACTGCCGGATCCCGACAACATCGAACTTATTGACTGTCCGCTGTCAGCAGCACCCGGACGCATGAGGCTGGCTAAAAACATCATTGTGGACAAGCCGCACATGAGACTGCTTGTGGTCAATGCCTTCGGCGACACCCTGTCGCGCTATCCGGTGTGTGCCTCAGCCAAAAGAGGCCAGAAAAGCGGGAAGGATGACTGGCGCACCCCCGAGGGCCGGTTCAAGATATATGGTGTGTACAACTCCACCGACTGGACCTACAAGGACACTCAGGACAAATGCTACGGCCCATTCTTCATAGCGCTCCACACACCTCCATTCTACGGCATAGGGATCCATGGCACAAACGCACCGTTCTCTGTGCCCGGCCGACGCAGCCACGGATGCATGCGCATGCACAACGAGGACATAGTGAGAGTGCGACGCATGGTCGACAAGGACAGCCGTGTCACCGTAATGCCCGATCCTGTCGCAGATACTTCCGCTGCTCCATAAACCTATATAGAAAGATACAGAAAGACAAAAAGGACAAAAGTGACAAGTTTTTTTATTCTGTCACTTTTGTCCTTTTTGTCCTCTATATGCTTATGTCAATTATGACACGACTTCATTTACTGCCCGAGGGTCTCGAGAAATTCTATCTCCACGATGCGCAGCTCATTGTTTACCTCATCGCCACCTTTGGCCTTGAAGAGATCGAGTTCTCCGGCGGCAGGTTCGGCCACCTCGATTATCTGACCGAAAGCATCGCTATCGGTTGATGCGCCCTTGAGTCTTATCGTATACGTATCGCTCATCACAGGGTTCTTTATATATAGATGTACGTAGCCGAGGCTGCGATCAGTATCTCCGCTCCACACGAGAGTATCGCCCGCATACACCTCAAGAGGATATGAACGCTGGCGCCATCCGGTCAGCTTCACACATATATCGTCGATAGCAGCGCGGCGCTCCAGCCGGTAGGTGATCCATCCGGTGGACAGGCGTCCGTCATTGCGCCATTCGCTCAACTCATTATCATCATAGCTTGCCACGGTTCCTTCCGTGTCATAGCCGGCAGTAGCATCGGCTATGCGGACATCCACCTTGGAGTCGACATACGATGGTCCGTCGGGGGTCTCACCGCGATCAAGACGCGAGGGTAGCGCCGAGGCCGGACGGAATTCCGAAAGTCCTCCCTTCACGTCCACCGGTTTTGTATCAAAAGTCACCTTCTGCTCCTCCATACCCTCGGCTCTCGCTGTGAGAGTCACCTTGCCGGCCTCAGGGAGAGTGCGGAGCATAACTCTACCCACACCGCACTCCACAGGGAGCGATGTTGCAAAGGCATAGTTATCCTTGCCCTGCGCCACGCCGCCGCGCCATTCGGCGGGCCCTTCGAGCGTATAGTCTATCATGTCGTTGGCCAGCGGGCACCGGCGTCCGTCCTTGTCAACTATCTCCACCTGAACAAGAGCAAGATCGGCACCATCGGCATGCACTCCATCGGGTCCGGTCATAAGCGTGAGCTTCATGGCAGCCGGCTCGCCGACAGTCTCCATGGATGTTGTGGTCTGCAACCTGCCGTCGCGGTCATAGCCGAAAGCCTCGATGCGTCCGGCCTGATATGGTATGGAGTCGAATGTATGCAGGAAACGGTACTCCTGACGGCCGGGGCCGAAGTTGCGTCCATTCACCACAAGCTCGACGGAATCGCACGACGAAACCACATATACCGGTTTGACCGTCCCCTCGGGATAGTTCCAATGACCCACTATATGGGTGGCGTACCTTTCAGGATCCACCCAGGCATCCCACATCACCTTGTGGGCATAGAAGCCATCCTTAGGTATACGCATGGGATCCACCACACCGCTCAGACGGTAATTCTCGGCACTGCGGCCGTGAGTCTGCGTGTCGGAGAATATGATCTTGGCGCCTCCGGAATTGACACGACGGCCCGTGCCCGGGCGCTCACGCCAGAAGTCATACCATCTGCGCACGAACTCCACCGTGAGCATATCCTGATTCTGATTGTAGGCCGTGGCATCCTTGCCCTTATGGAGGGGACCGTCGCCATGCCTGTGGTATGGATAGCTCCAGTTATCCCAATACTTGCGCAATCCCTCATCGCGGCAATACTCAGTCTGCACCATCGGGCTGTGCTCGCTTTTGTTGACATATAGCATCTCGCCGCCATATTCCGACTCACGTATGTCAAGCATCTCGCGCGATCCGATAGCCCGGCCGCCATGCGGATCATACATATCACGTATATCTCTCATCTCCAGCATATGGTCTCGGCTTATTGACTCATTGCCGCTCTCCCAGAATATGACACTCGGATTGTTGCGGTAGTAGATTATGGCATCGCGCATCAGCTCCTTACGCTGATCCCATCGCCGGCCGGTGACATCCTTTTCGGCATCTCCGGCAGGGAGCATCTGCATGAGTCCCACACGGTCGCACGACTCCACATCCTGCCTCCACGGCGAGATGTGCATCCATCTCACGAAGTTGCCGTTCCCCTCCACCACAAGCGAGTTGGAGTAGTCACTGAGCCAAGGCGCCACCGACAGTCCTACGCCGGGCCATTCGTTGCTCGAACGCTGTGCGTAGCCCTTCATCTGTATCACTCTGTCGTTGATCCAGATCTTCCCTTCGCCGAAACGGGTCTTGCGGAAGCCTGTCACGGTGGTCACCTCGTCACACTCGCGGCCATCCACCACAAGCGATGTCTTCACCTTATATAAATAGCCATATCCCCAGCTCCAGAAATGGAGACCGGACACCGGCGAACTTGCCTTGACCATGGCCGACGCTCCGGGAGCCACTGTCACGGGATCACCATCGAAAGCGGCCACTTCACGCCCATCGTTGTCAAAGATCTTCACCTTATAACCGACAGTGACGCTCTTGCGTCCGTCATTCTTCACCTCCGACTCCGCATGTATGCAGGCCGTGCGGCTCTTAACCTTTATATCTGTGGCATAGACATACGTACCGGTGGTGCCAAGATTGCTGTAGAGCGGCAATGTCTGATAGACGGGATCGGAGATATGGAGCCATGTGTTCTTGGGTATGCCTCCGTAATTTGCATTGAAATTGCGGTCATTCCACTGAAAGTGGCTTCCTGTGGCACGCTCCTTGTAGCGCCAGTCATTGTCAGTCCTCACGGCCACGGTATTATCCTTGCCAAACTTCACATATGGTGTGATGTCAAATCCCACTGCCATCGCACCATTCTCATGCAGACCGATGTGATGGCCGTTGATATAGAAATCAGCACCCTGCCTCACGCCTTCGAACTCGAGAAACACCTTCTTGCCACGGGCCGATGACGGCACGGTGAAATGTTTGCGGTACCAGGCTACAGTGTCCGTGAGCTGGGCTATACCCACTTTGTATGCCTCGTCCTCGTTGAATGCTCTCGGCAAAGTCACCTTTTTCCAGTCGCTGTCGTCAAACGATGTCCGTGCGGCTCCATCGATGTCACCCACCTTAAGGAGCCACCCCGGATTGAAATTATACGTATCTCTTCCCTGAGCCGGCAATGCGGCCAGCGACAATGCGGCGGCGCATATCACGCCTCCCATAAACGCTTTTTTCTTCATGGTATATTTTTCCGTATTGTTATTTTTGCTATACAAAGTTGGATAATTATCTCAACAATCAAGGGTGTATTCCATTCAAAAAGGGAAGATATCAGTTCACACCGGGCCAAATGCTCAAATTCAACCCCATAGTTGGATTGAATTTCACAGTCATCCCGAAGGCTCTGTTGTAAATTTGCAAACGGTTGTAGCATAACGCCTACCGCTACAATGGATAAGAATTCGACCCGGCCGATATATGGTGGATTTGCAATTTTTATCCTTTTGTCGTAACTTTGTTTCACCTTAAATACTCACATTACCGTGCTGAACAGACTTATCTCATCTCTGGCCATCGCGCTGATGGCCGTCCCCTCTGCCATAGACGCCTTCGGGCGCGAGGTGGACAACATCAACTACGGGTGGAAATTCACCTACGGCGACCCTGAAGGTGCCGCCAAACTCTCTGCCGACGACTCCGGATGGCAGATGGTAAACCTGCCCCACGACTATCAGGTGGCGCAGCCATGGGTAGCCCCATCGGCCGATGAGCAGGGGGATAAAGACAATCCCGTGGCAAACATCAGCTCGCGTCTCAGCTCGCGTGGATTCAAGGAGATGGGCCCGGGATGGTACAGACGCGAACTCAAAGCCGATCCGGCATGGAAAGGCAAACGTGTGCTCCTCGATTTCGGTGGCATAATGCTCACCGGCGATGTATATTTCAACGGCACCCCCGTGGGTGGCACTGACTACGGATATCTCGGCTTTGAGATCGATATAACCGACATGATCAACTACGACAAGCCGAACATCATAGCCGTAAGAGCCGACACCGGAAAACCGGAAAACTCCCGTTGGTACACTGGCGGCGGCTTATACCGTGATGTAAATGTGATCATCACGGATCCCGACACGTACTTCGCCCGCCACCCGCTTTTCATCACCACTCCCATCGTCACCCCCGAAAAGGCTTCGGTGAAAGTGCAGGCCGAGATATCTGCCCCGAATTTCAAAGGAAAATCGCTTAAAGTAAACTCAAAGATATCCGATGCAGACGGCAATGTGGTGTATGACCGCACTGTGGATCTCCCCTTCAACCGCAAACAGAAAACCAGGGAATACCTCGTCGACAGCCTGACCATCAATAATCCACGCCTGTGGGATTGCGAGTCGCCACATCTCTACAACATCGAGATGACACTCCTCTCCCCCGAAGGTGAGGAAGTGGACCGTATCACCGACCGTTTCGGTATACGCACAATAGAATACTCACCCGAGTTCGGCTTCAAACTCAACGGCAAGAAAGTCCTGCTCAAGGGTATAGCAAACCATCACACACTCGGGGCGCTCGGAGCCGCAGCCTATCCCGCCGCCATCGAGAAGCGCATAAAGATGCTCAAGGACTTTGGTTTCAATCACATCCGCACATCCCACAATCCCTACAGCAAGGAGTTCATGGATCTGTGTGACGAATACGGAATACTTGTCGTTGACGAACTCTACGACAAGTGGCTGACACAATTTGCCGGCGGCCGCCGCGACTGGATGGAACTCTGGCCAAAGGATGTGCCCGAATGGGTGAAACGCGACCGCAACCACCCCTCGGTGGTGATGTGGAGCCTCGGCAATGAGCTGCAGCTCCTATGGGATCTCCCCTACAACGACTGGGGTGTAACTCCCTACAAGATGCAGAAAGCCTTGCTGGACCGCTTCGACACCACTCGCCCCGTCACCGTAGCCATGCACCCGCGCGGACGCCACCAGACCACCGACTCCCTCCCCGCCCCGCTGGTAATGGAGACCGATATCGCCGCTTACAATTACCGCTATATGTACTTCCCCGGCGACAGCCGCCGTTTCCCATGGATGATGTTCTACCAGAGCGAGGCCAACACTTCCGGCATGGGTCCGAATTTCTTCGAGATGGATCTTGACAAGGTGATCGGACTTGCATATTGGGGCATGATCGATTATCTCGGAGAGTCACACGGATGGCCTGCCAAGGGATGGATGCAGGGTGTATTCGACATCTCGCTCGAGCCCAAGCCCAACGCATGGTTCCTTAGAAGCTATTTCAAACCGGAAGAGCCGATGGTACATATCGGTATCATAGACGGTGACTACAGCACCATATGGAATGACGTGAAGATCGGTGGCAAACAGATGACCGACCACTGGAACCGCAAACCCGGCGAGAATGTGGAACTTTACACCTATACCAATGCCGACGAGGTGGAACTGCTGCTCAACGGCAAGTCGCTCGGACGCAAACGCAACGAGGTGGACAATCCCAAGAACCGCAACCGCATTCACTGGGACAGTATCCCCTACCGTGCCGGACGCCTTGAGGCTGTGGCATACCGCGACGGCGAGAAACTTCCGGTCGCACGCCACCGCATAGAAACTACCGGCAAGGCCACCGCACTCAGGGCCACCCCCGACAATCCCGAATGGAAAGCTGACGGCATGGATCTGCAACATGTAAAGATCGAAGCCATCGACAGCAAGAAGCGCAATGTGCCCGGAGTGGACACCAAGCTCACATTCTCAGTGGAAGGACCTGCCGAGATCGTGGCCGTGACCAACGGCGACAACACCAGCGGTGAATCGCTCACCGGCAACACGCGCTCGCTCTTCAACGGAAAGGCCACCGTCATACTTCGTTCAGCCCGTGAGAGCGGCCCCGTGACGCTTACCGTCACCCCCGCCATCGGCAAGGAATTGAAAGTGAAACTCTCCACCATCTGACCATCACAAACCATACCCCGATACCCTCATGTCACCTCTCAGATGTCTCGTCACACTGATCGTCAGCCTGACTGCATTGCTCCCGTCATGGGCGGCAAACAATCTCTCTATCAACAAAATCCAGACCATGGATCAATTGCCGGAGAGAGGTATCAGACGAATCTACCGCGACTCTGAGGGGTACATGTGGTACGGCACCACCAACGGTCTGTGCCGCGACGACGGATACAACATCAATATCTTCCATCCCGGCATCGGCAATAATATAAACCACATCAGTGAAGACAGCATAGGACATCTCCTTGTAGCCACCGACAAAGGCGCATGGACCATCGACAAGAATACCTATGCCGTATCCCCACTTGACCAGACCCGCATAGGTACCGGTATGGTCAACTCCATCTTCGTCACCTCCGACGGGAACCTCTGGGTGAACCAGTACGGTAAGTTGCGCCGCTATGACCGCGATGGCAAGTGGATGAAGGACTATCCCGTGACCGACCGCAAGGGGGGCGACACATATGTGAGCGGTTTCTGCGAGACACGCGACGGCGATATACTTCTCACATCGTATACCAGAGGCGTAAAGCGCTATGACGAAGCCTCCGACTCGTTCGTGATGTATGTGCCCATAGAGCAGGATGTACCCCTCGGCGGCATTATCCAGGATCATGTCAACAACTACTTCTGGATCTACGACTTCAGGGGATCGCTCTACAGGTTCAATCCGCGCGACGAACGCAAGTTCGTAGGTAGCCTCATACGTCCGCACGATTCGTCGCCCACACACTACGAAAACCTTCTGGACTTCGCCCAGGATGACCGGCGCGGATATCTGTGGGGCATCACACGCAACCATCTTGTAGTGTTCCGGCCGGAAGCGGATGGAACCCTCACACCGCTTGATCTCACGGTGTCCGACAGTTTCTCCGGCGCGCTCATGTCATCCATTCTCTCCACTCCCGGAGCCATGTGGATAGGCTGTCTTGACCGCGAAAGCTCCACCGTGTATCTCGACAACAATACGGTCTCATCCCACAGCCTCCCCTCCGTACGCCGGCGGTATGCCAATCCCCCGGCCATCACTGCCGTGCTTCCGGCCGAACGGGAGGACCTCTTCTGGATGCTGCAATTCCGCAGCGGCCCCCTGCTCTATGACCTGGCCACTGACCGTATCACATATTACGATGACAACCCGGCCCTGAACTATATGCGTCTGCGCATGGCCGAACAGATGGCCCCGTCGCCATCACGCGGAGGCGTATGGGTGTCGCGCGAGCGCAGCCTCACTGTCTACGCACTTACCCACCGCGACATGAACATTGCTCCGGCTGACTCTGTCGATCTTGGTCCGGTGACAGATCCGACCGTTAAGGTAACCAAGATATTCGAGGACCGTCACGGCATGCTGTGGCTGGGTACTTCAGAAGGTCTGTTCTGCTATGATCTCATTCAGCGTGATTTCACAAACAAATTTCCTGACATAGGGTATGTCTCTGATGTGATCGAGACCAACGACCGCAAGATATTCGGCATATCCAAGGAGATCGGCCCCTTCGAGGTGACAGGCGGTAAAGTGACCAAACTTTCCGATGACTCTACTATGTTCAACAAATCATCGGCCCTCGCCGCTGCTCCCGACGGCAAACTATGGATAGGTACCGATGATGGCCGGGCTATCGAATATAATCCGCGCACACATGAATTCAATGACTATCCTGACTCACGGGCCGATCTCGGCCAGTCTGGCATCAAGCAGATATATGTGGACAGCGACGGGCACGTGCGCATAATGTCCGACTCCCGCCTCATAGACTTCAATCCTACCAACCGCACCCGGTTTGTATACCATGCGGGAAAGGACGTTCCCCTCGAGAGATTCCTGTCGCGCACACAATGTCTCACCCACGACGGTCAATTCGTGGTAGGAGGCATAGGTGGTCTCGCATTTCTTAAGCCTAATCCGTTCCTCAATGAGAACACCTCCGGAGCCAAAGCCGTTGTGACTGACGTCACAGTGTCGGGCGCCTCACGGCTCCTCAGTGGTTTAGAGGGGGGGCTAAAACTTGACACTCAGGTCATTACACTCAATCCGGAAGATCGCAACATTGAGTTTCACTTCTCTTCGCTCGACTACCGCTATCCCTCCAAACTCCGCTATGTGTACCGCATCAAGGGTTTCGACTCAGAATGGCGCACAACCGCCCCGGGCGAGAATATCGCCGTATACAATACCCTCGGGCGCGGTGACCACACTCTCGAAGTCAAGGTTGTGGATGAATACAACCGCATGAGCACACATACCACCACCTTGAAGATCAGACGTCTCCCCCATTTCTACGAGACATGGTGGGCATGGTGCATATATATCATTCTACTGCTCGGCATAGGATGGTATGCCATGATCTACTACCAACGCCGCCTCACGGCCAAGAACGAGGAGATGTGGTCGGACAGCGAGGAGATGCTCAAGATGCGATCCTATCTCACAAGTCCGGTCACACTGCCAGAGGAAGAGTTCCAGAAGCTTGACCGTGTGCTGCTCGAGAAAGCCACAAAAGTAGTGGAAGCAAATCTGGATGACTCGGACTTCGATGTCAATACCCTCGCAGCCGGTGTCAACATGTCGCGCTCCACATTCTCGCGCAAGATCAAGAGCATCACGGGCAAGACTCCGCTCGACTTCATACGCGGCATCAAGATGCAGCATGCGTGCAGTCTGCTTGAGAGCAAGAACTACACCATAAGCCAGGTAGCCGAGATGGTGGGATTCAGCGACCGGAGATATTTCACCGCCAGCTTTGGCAAAGAGATCGGAGTCAGCCCCAGGGAATACCAGAACGGCATGCGGAAGGATAACAAGAAAGGGGACGAAAAATGACTCTGATGGAGTGATATCGTATCCCATATATCCTTAGACACGAAATTCACCCGTTTTTGGCACTTATGATCACTCGGAATATGGTATTTTTATACCAATTTTGCACAGAATCTATTACCACACAGTTCAACTATGATCCAGAAGAAAAAGATATTGATGGCTGCCTTGGCCGCTATGACAATCGTGACTGCCTCGTCACAGGCACGCTATGACTATTCCAGATTGCAGATGGAGAAACTGGACCGCGGCGTAGTGGCCGTGAGAGAGTCGCCCGACAGTGTCGCCATTTCCTGGAGATACAAATCGTCCGATCCCGACAACCAGACATTCGACATATACCGCGACGGCAAAAAACTGAATAAAAAGCCGCTCGCCGATGCCACATTCTTCAAGGATGCCTACAAAGGATCAGCGGCCGCCCGCTATGAGGTGAGGGCCTCCCGGGGGGCTAAGGATTCAGGATCATACACCCTGCCGGCCGACGCTCCGACCGGTTATATCAACATACCTCTCGACCGTCCCGAGCGAGGTGTTGATCCATTCGGCAAGGAATACACCTATACAGCCAACGATGCATCAATCGGCGATGTGGACGGCGACGGTCAATATGAGATATTCCTGAAGTGGGATCCCACAAATGCTCACGACAATGCCCACGACGGATTCACAGGCCCTACACTGATAGACTGCTACCGCCTTGACGGTACAAGGCTGTGGAGGGTGGATCTCGGAGAGAACATACGTTCAGGTGCACACTATACACAGTTTCTCGTGGCCGACTTCGATGGCGATGGACGAGCCGAGATGATATGCAAGACAGCCGACGGGTCGATGGATGGCACCAACCGGGTGATAGGCGACCGCCGTGCCGACTTCCGCAACATGAAGGGACGCATCATAGCCGGACCGGAATATCTCACGGTGTTCAACGGTCTGACGGGCGAGGCCATGGCCACCGTGGACTATATCCCGCCACGCGGCAATATCAAGGACTGGGGTGACAGCTACACAAACCGCTCCGACCGCTTCCTTGCGGCCACGGCCTATCTCGACGGCACGCGCCCGTCGGCAGTGATGTGCCGCGGCTACTACACCCGCTCCGTGCTCGCCGCCTACGACTGGGACGGTAAAGATCTGAAGATACGCTGGGTGTTCGACTCCGACACCCCCGGCAATGAAGCTTATGCCGGACAAGGTAACCATAATCTACGTGTGGCCGATGTGGATGCCGACGGATGCGATGAGATAATCTATGGTCAGATGGCAGTGGACCATGACGGCTCGGGGCTCTACTCCACGGGCATGTACCATGGCGATGCCATCCATCTGATATCCGATATAAACAATGAAAGGTACTACGTATGGGGATGCCACGAGAACCGCAAGGACGGCACATCGCTGCGTGATGCTGCTACCGGTGAGGTCATCTTCCAGTTTCCGAGCGATCTCGATATAGGCCGCTGCATGGCCGCCGATATAGACCCCGACCATCCCGGAGTGGAATTATGGTCACCAAACACCGAAGGTGTGCGTGGCTTCGACGGCACACTCGTCTCACCCCCCATGGAGATAACTGGCCCTACCACTGCTAAAATACCGGTCAACATGGCCGTATGGTGGGACGGCGACCTGCTCAGGGAGCTTCTTGACAAAAATGAAGTGAGCAAATACAATCCGGCCACCGGACAGTGCGACGTGATAGCCACATTCGACGGATGTGTGTCGAACAACTGGACCAAGGCCAACCCATGCCTGCAGGCCGACATCATAGGCGACTGGCGCGAGGAAGTGCTGATGCGAACCGCCGACAATTCGGCTCTGAGGCTCTACGTATCACCCATACCCACCTCCTACCGTTTCCACACATTTCTGGAGGATCCGGTGTACCGCAACAGCATAGCCAACCAGAACATAGCCTACAATCAGCCCACCGGTGCCGGATTCTACTTCGGACCTGACCTGAAAGGCAAAAAATTCCGTGGGACTGTAATAAAATAAATCACCATATAAATCTGTATCAATGAAACTTTCCGGACTTCTCTTAGCTGCCGCAATAGTCGCCGGAGCATCCATCACGGCCACTGGACAGAACAAGGTGGCCTCCCCGATGGAAGATGTCAACAATGTGATAGACAATACTCTCGACAGTCTCAACAAAGCACGCACGGTGCGCCCTGTTGCAGGCTCGACAAGAGTAGGCAACAATCCGGTGCTCTTCCTTGTGGGCAACTCCACCATGCGCACCGGCACCCTCGGCAACGGCTCCAACGGACAGTGGGGCTGGGGCTACTTCATGCCCGAATATTTCGACAAGGGAAAAGTGACAGTGGAGAACCATGCCCTCGGCGGCATGAGCTCGCGCACGTTCTACAACCGTCTGTGGCAGGATGTGGTCAAGGGGATACGCCCGGGCGACTGGGTGATAATCGAGCTTGGCCACAACGACAACGGCCCGTATGACAGCGGCCGAGCCCGTGCCTCCATACCCGGCATCGGCAAGGACAGCCTCAACGTGACCATCAAGGAAACCGGAGAAAAAGAGACCGTCTACACCTATGGCGAATACATGCGCCGCTACATCAACGATGTGCGCAGCCGCGGCGGCCACCCCATACTTTTCTCTCTCACCCCACGCTCTGCCTGGGATGACAAGGACAGCACCAAAGTGACGCGCGTCAACAAGACCTTCGGACTATGGGCCCGTCAGGTAGCCGAGGCCGAGGGTGTACCGTTCGTGGACCTCAACGAGATCACAGCACGCAAGTTTGAGAAATTCGGCAAGGAAAAGGTCAAGACCATGTTCTACCTCGACCGCATACACACCTCAGAGTTCGGCGCACGTGTCAATGCCGAATCGGCCGTTGAGGGATTACGCGCGTTGGCCGACGTACCTCTCAAGGACTGGATGCTCCCTGTGGAGAAGGACACTGTCACCGGATCGTCACGGCGACCCGGACGCCCCGTGCTCTTCACTATTGGCGACAGCACCGTCAAGAACGAGGACAACAGTGATGATTCCATGTGGGGCTGGGGCAGCGTAATAGCCGAGCTCTTCGACACCACCCGCATCTCGGTGGAGAATCATGCAAAGGCCGGACGCAGCGCCCGCACTTTTCTCGACGAAGGCCGTTGGGACAAGGTCTACAACGCCCTCCAGCCGGGCGACTACGTGCTGATACAGTTCGGCCACAACGACGGCGGCGACATCAACACCGGCAAAGCCCGCGGTGAGCTCCACGGAGCCGGACCGGAGAGCAAGGTATTTCTCATGGAGGCCACCGGCAAAAACAAAGTGGTCTACACCTACGGATGGTATCTCCGCAAGTTCATCATGGACGCCAAGGAAAAAGGCGCCATCCCTGTGATCATCAGCCATACTCCCCGCAACAAGTGGAAGGATGGCAAGATCGAGAGCAATCTCAGCAGCTTCGGACTCTGGGCCCGTCAGGCAGCCCGTCAGGGAGGAGCATGGTTTGTGGATCTCAACACCATATCCGGACAGAAACTACAGGCGCTGGGCGAGGGTAACACAGCTCCATACTTCAAGAAAGACCACACACATGCCTCCAAAGCCGGCGCACGCCTCAATGCCGCAGGGATTGCCGAGGGGCTCCGCTCCAACGGCTGTCCGCTCAAGGAGTATCTGCTCCCCGCCGTCTACGACTATGATCTCACCGGCATGGGAGCCTACAATGACTTCAACGGCTACGGCTATGACTTCGGCACCGCTCCCGCCAAGGATGGATCCAAACCATTCTTCTTCTCCGCCCGTGTGCCGGACGGGAACTACAAAGTGACCGTCACCATGGGCGACCGCAAACGCAAGGCAGAGACCACGGTGCGTGCCGAGAGCCGTCGCCTCATGCTCGACCGCGTCAACACCGGCAAGGGAAAGAAGGAGACACGCACATTCATGGTGCACAAACGCTCCACACATATCAATCTGCGCGACTCCGTGCGTATCAATCCCCGCGAGGTGGGCACCATGACATGGGATGACCGCCTCACCCTCGAGTTCACCGGAGCATCGCCCGCCGTAAGCCACATCACCATCGAGCCCGTCAGCGAGGCCGACAGTGTCACCACCGTCTACCTCTGCGGCAACAGCACCGTGGTGGACCAGACCAAGGAACCGTGGGCCAGCTGGGGACAGATCATCCCCTCCTTCTTCGATGAAAAGATCTGCATAGCCAACAATGCCGAGAGCGGTGAGCGCGCAAGCTCATTCCTGGCCAAGAAACGCTATGACAAGGTACTCTCCATGGCCCGCCCCGGCGACTGGGTACTCGTGGAGTTCGGCCATAACGACCAGAAGGAAAAAGGCCCCGGCAAGGGGGCATGGTACAATTTCAGCACATGCCTCAAGGAGTTCATCGACAAGGCCCGAGCCGCAGGTCTCAACATCGGGTTCATCACCCCCACCGCCCGTAGGCACTTCGATGACAACGGACACATCAAGGATACCCACGGCGACTATCCCGACGCCATGCGTGCGGTGGCCGCACGCGAGAACGTGCCTCTGATAGAGCTCAACCCAATGACAAAGACACTCTATGAGAGCATGGGTGAGGAAGACTCGAAGAAAGCCTTCGTGCACTACCCTGCCGGACAGTTCCCCGGCCAGGACCAGGATCTTGCCGACAACACCCACTTCAATCCGTTCGGTGCCACCCAGGTGGCCAAATGTGTGGCCGAGGGGATGCGCAAGGCCATACCAGCACTTGCCGCCCATCTTGTCATCCCCGCCGGATATGATCCCTCCACACCCGACGATCCCGCTACATTCGTATGGCCCCTCGCTCCTTTCTTTGATAATGAAAAACCCTACGGAAACTGATTTTTACCATGAAACCGCTTTACATATGCCTTATCGCAGGTTCGCTCCTTGCATCCTGCGCACAGAAGCCAACCGATACCGTGGCCGATGAGATCAATGACTCCACCACCCCGCTCCACCTGCTGAAACCGGACTATGCCACACCTTACGGCAGACTGACACCCGATTCGGTCAAGGCCGTTGTGGACCGTGTGTTCAACTTCATAAACAGCGCCACCCCGGCGCGTGTCACAGACCGTGACGGCAATGTGATAGAGAACTATACATCGCTTCCCGACAGTGCCATTCTCAACAAGGGTACATACCGACTGACGAGCTACGAATGGGCCGTCACATACATGGCGCTTCTCGACGCCGCCGAAACCCTCGGCGATGACAGATACCGCGACTATGTCACCGACCGCATCGGATTCATAGGCAAGGTCGCTCCTGCATTTGCCGAGCTTGCCGGCCGTATCGGTAAGCATGACGGCCAGATGCGTCAGGTGGTGGCACCGGCCTCACTCGACGATGCGGGCGCAATGTCAGCAGCATTCATGAAGGCCAAGATGACCGAACCGTCGCTCGAGGTGGACAGTATCATAGAGCGCTACTACGACATCGTGGCAACAAAAGCCCTGCGTCTGCCCGACGGCACAATAGCACGCAACCGTCCGCACCATAATGCCGTGTGGCTCGACGATATGTTCATGGCTCTTCCGGCAATGGCCACCCGCGCAGCCTATACCGGTGACAACCGGTATATCGACGAGGCTACAGCCACAGCACGTGGATTCATCAAACGCATGTGGATGCCTGAGAAAAATCTCTTCCGCCACGGCTATGTGGAGGGCCTTGAGGTGGAACCCGAGATGGCATGGGGACGTGCCAACGGATGGGCCATTCTGACCCTGTGCCGTCTGCTTGATGCTCTGCCCGAGAATCATCCCGACCGGAATGAACTTCTCGACATCTACCGCAAACATGTGAAAGGCCTCGCAGCCCTTCAGAACAAGGACGGTTTCTGGCACCAGCTCCTTGACCGCAACGACTCCTATCCCGAGACCTCGGCTACCGCCATATTCGCCTACAGCATAGCCCACGGCGTAAACAAAGGTTGGCTCGATGCCACAACCTACGGCCCCGTGGCCCAACTGGCATGGGAGGCCGTCACCACCAAAGTCAATTCCCGCGGCGAGGTGGAAGATGTGTGCGTGGGCACAGGCATGGGATTTGATCCCACCTATTACTATTACCGTCCTGTCAGTGTCAAAGCCGCACACGGCTATGGCCCCGTCATTTGGGCCGGCAGCGAGGTGGCACGTATGATAGGCAACTATCATCCGCGCGTCAATGACAGTGCCGTGCATTACTACAAGGTCGATCCCGAGACCGATGTACCCATATTCAGCCTCGATGCCGACGGTAAGGCGCTCGAGATTCTCCACTGATCACACACTCTCTGACTTATGAAACTACGCAACTTTATTTTCTCCACAATAGCCTTGTGCTCGTCATTTGCCTCCACACATGCTGCTGGCATATATGACGTCACCGATTTCGGCGCCAAGGGCGACGGCGTGACACTCGACTCCCCCGCCATCAACGCCGCTATCATGAAAGCCGCTGCCGACGGCGGAGGCCAGGTATACCTCCCCGCCGGAACATACCTAAGCGGCAGCATACGGCTGAAATCAAACATCGACCTGCATCTCTCGGCCGGTTGCACCATCCTCGCCGCACCCCCCGAGATGAACGCCTATGATGAAAGTGAATCGTTCGGCGGTTTTCCCGAATATCAGGACGGAGGCCACACCTACTTCCACAATTCGCTCATATGGGCCGAGGGAGAGACCAACGTAAGCATCACAGGCCACGGCATGATCGATGGCAAAGGTCTCACCAAGAAGGACACCGAACGTGCCGGCAACGTGCAGGGCGGATCCATCGGTACTGGCGACAAGGCCATAGCCCTGAAACTATGCCGCCGTGTCACGCTCAGGGACTTCACTGTCTACCGCGGCGGCCACTTCGCTGTCATCATGACCGGATGCGACCTCTCCACCATCGACAACCTCACCATCGACACCAACCGAGACGGTATCGACATTGACTGCTGCAAATACATGACTGTGACAAACTGCCGTGTCAACACCCCGAGCGATGACGCCATAGTGCTCAAAAGCTCCTATGCTCTGAAGCGCCCAGTGCTGTGCGAGCATATAGCCGTGACAAACTGCAACGTGACGGGCTTTCTGTGCGGATCACTTCTTGACGGCACCTACATCCCCGCCAAGGTCGGCTGGGTGTGCGGGCGATTCAAACTCGGCACTGAGTCAAACGGCGGTTACCGCAATATCTCCCTTTCTAATTCAACATTCATGTACTCCAGCGGTCTTGCCTTCGAGGAAGTGGACCAGGGTGTGATGGAAAACATCGTGGTGTCCAACATCACCATGAGCCATGTGCACCACTACCCTATCTACATCACCACCGGATGCCGCAACCGTGGGCCAAAAGAAGTAACAACTCCATCGCGTGCCCGCGATATACAGATATCCAACGTCGTGGCTGACGACTGCGACTCCCTCTGCTCGATCATTGTCACCGGAATGCCCGGCGAACCCGTGCGCAACGTGTGGCTGAGCAACATACGTCTGCAATTCCGCGGCGGAGGCACAAAGGACCTTGTCAACAAGGATTACCGCGAACAGTCCACACACTATCCTGAACCCAAATTTGCGGGATGGACACCTGCCTACGGTCTCTATGCACGTCACGTGGACGGCCTGCATGTGGACAACGTCACTTTCTCGTACACACGTCCCGAATACCGCCCTGCCGTTGTTCTTGACGATGTGGCCAATGCCACCCTACGAAACATCGAGGCCCCCACAGCCGACGGAGTGGACAAGATCGTCACCTTCCGCTGCCCCACCCCCAAACCGGACGAACTCAACTGGCCGTAAAAATACAGCGAAGAACCACAATTGACAGAAGGATACAAAAGTCCCTGTGATGCGAAACGCATCACAGGGACTTTTGTATCCTATATTTTGAAACGCCGTCTCATGTATCACTTGTCCATGGCCTCGAGGCGGTCATATTCCTCCTTGGTGATGCGCATGAACGAGCCATGCTGAGGGGCCTCGACACCTTGTATGTCAACCGGTGAATTGAAGTTGCGCAGGTATTTGTCTGCCTTGCAGATGCGGTAACGCTTCGGTCGGGATGAATACTCTATGTAACCTATACGCCATCCGTCCTCGCCGGGGATCTGAAACGCCGATACGCCCTCACACTTTTTGTTTCCCTCGAAATCCACATAATCATCATCCACAGGCAGGCTCCATGGGCCATGAAGCGCCGGCGCGGTGGAAGTGAAGAGTCCCGGCTTGCCACCCTCCTTCTTGATCATCATATGGTAAAGTCCATCGCTTTCCAGATAGTTGATATCGGCATCAATGGTAGCATATCCCCAGTCAAACAGAAGCCGGGGCTTGGTGAGAGTGGTGAACGACTCGTCGGCATACGAATAGTACATTCTGTCATACTCCTCACCATCGGCAGGATTCCAAAGTGAATAGTAAATCATATATCCACCCTTACGGCCATCGCCCCACTCGTATTCCGGATTCCAAAATATCTGTGGAGCCCATACCCTGAGGATAGAGGAATAATCCGTATACGGGTCAGCAGCATCCTTGTCGGAGAAAATCTCCGCACCCTTACGAAAATCAAATGTTGTGGAGTCCCAGTTGATGAGATCATCGCTCGTGAGGAGATTTATGCCATAGTTGTGCCACTTCTTGCTGCGACCCACACACATGTCGGTGGTGACCATCAGATAGCCCGACCCATCATGCTTGCGCGTAATGTATGCATCGCGTGTGCCCCCCTCGATGAGTGCCTTTTCCGCCGGACTGAAAATAGAGTCCCCGGCAAGTATATCTTTGTAATTCAATCCATCGCGACTTATGGCATAGGCTGTCCACTCGCCACGTCCGCTCATATGGCAGTACAGGAATCCGTAGTCCCCTTTCTGGAAATTCTGACCATCGGCCGCAGCCGGGACGACAAGCGAGCATACGGCGAGTATGCCCGCGGCAAAACACTTTTTCATACCATGCTTCTTTTGGTTTATTCATTACAAAATTAAGAAAATCCGATGAGGATATAAACTAAAAAATACACATTCATACGATTTTTCATAAATAAAATGTCGTATATTTGTGTTTTATAATATTTCTGAATGATGCGTAACCTACTTCTGATACTGTTAACTGTGTTCTGTACATGCCGGGTATGTGCCGCAGCCAATGTGACTTTTTGCTCTGCAGATGAAAAGAAAGAAGCTGTGAAACGCGCCACTCTCACCATCCGTATGGCCTGCATAAGTTCATGGCAGGGAATGCCGATGGCCGATGGACTCCGTGAAGCCGCCGATACATTGACTACAGCCCTTTATACCGACACACTACCATTACCGCTCGCATATCAGGTGACAGGCCGACTCACTGCCGAGTCATACCGACTGATAGTGTGTCCTGACAAAGCTGATACCAAGGCCATGCGTGAAGCCATCAACTCATGCCATAAACTTGACAAATTCCACGATAATTTCTTTGTGAACTGTGCCATGGCCGTGGCCTACAAGGCCAGAAAAGATGGAGACCGCACACTTGCCGCGCTCTACTTCATACGCTCGCTCAAGGCCCTGCGCACCATGTGGGGAGACAAGGCCAACCCTCTGGCCGAAAGATGCACCCTACATCTCGCCTACATAGCACGCGAGAACGGTGACTTCAATGACGAGGCACTCTGGTGGATGTCAAATATGCTTATAGCCAAAGATCTGCACGGGATCGGATCGGTCGAGTTCAATGAATCAGCCGAGATGGTGGCAGTCACGCTTCCATTCATGACCGACAGGGATAAAGCTCGCGGATACTACTCAGGAATAATGTCGCTCTTTGAGAAAGAGGGTCTCACGGACACCCCTACATTCTTCAGCCTCCTTGCCGGCAGGGCAGGCATGGCTGCCGATGACGGCGATAGCACCAAGGCGACAGAGATGTATGACCGGCTGCTGGACATAATGACTACAGAGTATCAGGACTTCGTGGCCATAACTGCGGCGATATCCGCCTATTTTCAGGGACAACGCGACTATCCACGGATGATGCGGGCATTCAATATGTCACTGGACGCTTTTTCGGAAGGGCATGGATCCGTACAGGAATTCAGCAGCATACTTACCACGCTCAATGCCCCCGTATGCGATGCCACGACTGCAAGACGTACACTGGAGGTGGTGAGAAAAAGAGTCGGCGACAGCCGTGATCTCGCCGACAGATGCACTCTTGCAATGGCCATGTCAAAAGCCGGTGAAATAGACGGAGCGTATGCACTGGCTACCTCTGTCAGAGCCGACTATCTGGCAGGCAGGCACGGGCCTGACACTACGGCTGAGGATGCCACCACATCCGACATAATTACTGCGATGTTCTCGGCACTCGGCGACATCGATTCGGCCATAGAGTTTCTAAAACTCTCGATACCTTCCACAAAGAGGGTCTATGACGATATCGATCCTTCCATATCACGAAGCATGGAGATCCTCCTTGCCGATTATCTCCACATGAACGGCGAGCATAGCGAGGCTCTCCATATCCTCTCACTCCATCAGACCGACTCCACACTGACTTCAAAAGAGCGCTATCGCCTGACCCGCAGCATGATGACGGCAAAAATGGCTATGGGTAATTATGAGGAGGCTGTGATAATGGCAGACTCTCTCCTTGCTTCCCTTCCTGCCCCATCCGAGGCATGGCCACTGCTTACCGACAAGGCCTCAGCGTTGGTATGCCTTGTAGATGTGGCATATTCAGACAACCATGATCTACGCGAGACTGCCCTGAATGAACTCGACAGGACTGTAGAGAGGCTCAGGCAGCTCTGCGACTCCTCGTTCTCCTCCGATCCCGAGATCATGGCCATGCAGCAGATATATTCCGCTACCAAATCATTCCTTGCCAACGATGACAAGGGGATGCTCGCCGCTGCCGACAAAGCCCGAGGCATACTCAACTCGCCCGGAGTCAATCCACGCACTGCTGCCGACTACATATCCTCACTATCCATGTACTACGTCAAAGCCGGCCTCTATGATCAGGCTGAAGAGACTCTGCTGACACCTGCCGTCACAGACACGGAACTATCCATCGAGCGCCTGTTCCGCCGGCAACTGCAGAGCGAGATCGCATTCGGGCGCGGTGATACCCGTGAGGCACGACGGCTCTATATGGAGCACTGCACCGATATCACCTCGATGGTCAGAGAGCATTTCACATCACTTACCTCTGCCGAGAGGGCCGGTTACTGGCGCATGTTCAGCCAGCAGATACAGAATGCCGGCCGTTACGCCAAAGGGACGGATGGCCCTTCGGAGTTTGCCGCCACGGTATACGATCTTGAACTGTTTTCCAAAGGACTGCTTCTGAACTCCGAGCATGCGATAGACCGGCTCATTTCAGATACCGGCGATCAGGCTCTCATAGGGAAGTATTCGATGTTCAGAAATATTTCCCGATCGCTCAAAAACGCCGGGACGCTCTCTGAGACTGAACGCAGTACACGGACAGAACACGCCGCTCGTCTCGAGAGAGAGATACTCGAGTCATGCAGAGAGTATGGCGACTTCACCACACGCCTATCTTCAGGCTGGCATGACATACACTCGGTACTGAACGATAATGAGACAGCTGTGGAGTTCGTCAGATACGATGATCTTGAGAGGAATCACTTCATAGGGGCGACAGTGCTCACACCACGTCTCAACCTACCGGTATTCATTCCGCTTGGTGAAGAGGCCGAGATAGCACGCAGCATCGAGGAGGACTTTGACGGCTCTCCCCTCTGGGACCCGATATCTCCATACATCCCGGCAGGTGGGAAGGTTTTCTTCTCGCCGGCCGGCTACCTCCACAGACTCCCCGTGGAGTCATGCTGTCCCGACAGTATATCAGCTTATAGATTATCATCCACCAGAATGCTGCTTGACAGGAACTCTCCCGTAGGCCTGACAACCGGAGGATGTGCCATTTTCGGAGGCCTTGACTATGGAGACACACCTCCTGTCGCAACCGTTGGAGCCATACGCGACGGCGAGGGATATCTCTCTCCGCTCCCCGGCACCCTTGCCGAACTCCAAGTCCTGTCCACACTCTGGCCCGGAAACGACCATGTGGCTATCTCAGGGAAAGAGGGTACAAAGAATAGGTTCATGGAGCTTCCTCACGGAGAGATTTCACTCCTGCACATAGGCACCCACGGATATTTCGACAACACTCCCGCCAACGGCACATTCTCCGGACTGTTCGCATCCGGATCTGTCTCTCCCGTGAGCATGGAGGACCGATCGCTCCGCTCATGCGGGCTTTTCTTTGCCGGAGCCAACAATACGATCCACAGCAACCATGACGACAGTAACAGCCGGGTGAACTCGGAGGAAATATCGGCCCTTGACTTCAGAGGACTCGATCTCGCGGTACTCTCCGCATGCGAGACAGCTGCCGGTGAGGTGACCGGTGAGGGTGTGTTCGGACTCCAGCGTGGATTTAAACTCGCAGGGGCACGGTCCATACTCATGTCGCTATGGAAGGTGGACGATAAAGCCACCGAACAATTGATGACCGAGTTCTACACCCGACTGCTATCCACCCCCTCAGCCGGAAAACATGCCGCACTCGAAGCCGCCAAAGCATCCGTCAGAGCCATCCCCGAATGGTCCGATCCTATCTACTGGTCCGGTTTCATACTCCTCGATGCCATCGACTGAAAAAAATACCCATCACTGTACAGCATATACCATGAACAGATTTGCTTATCTCGCTATAACAATCCTCCTCCCGGCTCTCGCCACTAATGCCCAGTCAGCCAAAAGCGACTCTATATATAATGTGGCGCGGTCATTATTCGAAGCCGGCGAATACAGCAAGGCTATCCCCATGTTCGAGCAGGTTGTGGAGTTGGACATGGCTGAATTTCCCGACGACTCCGACCTCAACGGCATATCCAGCCATTGGCTCGCATCATGCCACTACCATCTCGGAGATGCCGGAAAAGCACGCGAATACGAACCACTATACTACGAATTACCACCCATTGACCGCGGACTCACCCAATCGGCCAGAGAATACTCACGCATGTCGAACAGCGCCACAAGCATAGATATGGCCATACATTGGGCCCAACGATGTGCAGAAGAAGAGATCAAGGCCCTCGGCGAGGACCATTATTTCGTCTACGGGTCATGGTGCAATCTCGCACAACTCGCCTTCAACAAGGGAGATGAGATGCTATGCCGTGGGTATATCGAAAAAGCTTCCCGCATAGCTGAAAATATCAACACGACAGAAAAAGCCTGGAAATCTTTGTTTCTGTCAATTGAGGCCGATCTTGAATTTTCTCTCGGCAACATGGACCGGGCCGAAGAGATCGCAGGCATGACATGGGATCTGGTACACGACCGTATTGACATACTTGGTCTACCATATTTACGGGCACTGAACATACTGCTTACCGCCAATATCAGCCGGCTGGATGACACCAGTGCCAACATGCTGTTCGGGAAAGCGGTCAGCGACTATGGCGCATTGCCCGACGAGGGAAAGGAGAATTTCCAACCTCTTGCCAATCTTCTTGCCGGATATTGCATAAATACATCGCAGACGGCGGCAGGATTGGAAATATGCGGAATTGCCATGAACTACACAGAGCCTGATAGCGAACAGAAGGCCGAAATATTATTCCTTCGCGGACAGCTCAACAAACAGTCCGGCAACACATCCACGGCTATCGAAGATATAAGCACTGCCATATCCATCTACGAACGCCTATATCCAAAGGACAAGCACTACCTCGCACAGCACTATTACACCCTTGGAGAATGCTACGATGATATGCGCCTGTTTGACAAATGCGAGGAAGCCTACAATACAGCCCTTAAAAGTTTCCGTAAACAAGGATCCATGGCGACCGACGGCCAGATCCGAGCCCTGCATCATCTCGGAACCGTAGCAACACGCACTTTCAGATTTGATAAAGCCATCTCATATATCCAAGAATGTATCCGTGTCATGGATAAAACCGGGGTGGGCAATCTCAATGACCGGGCTTTCTTCTACAGGGAGATGGCCTCATGCGAGACTGGTCTCGGCAATATCGACAACTCCATAGCCTACCTGCGCAAAGCCCGCGGGATATATGAGGAAAACGACCTTCCGCTAAATGAGGAGATCTATTTCATCTCCTCGCTTGATCTGTGCGGACTGCTTATCAAGAATAACAAAGAAAGCAGTGAGGCTGCCGACATCCTGGCTTCGCTCGAAGAGATATTCAAGGAGGATAATCTGTATAACCGACGGATGAAGATCAGACTATGGCAGTTTCAGAGCAATGTAAACACAGCTCATGGCGATTTTGAAAAATCGCTCGAACTCCTTGACCGCTGCATGGCACTGTTGCCCTACGCTGACTATCATGACATGAATAGTTCTCTTTTCACCAGCAGGATACTAAATCTCATAAGCCTTAACCGCCGCGAGGAGGCCATGGAGCAACTGTCATCCCTGGCCAAGTCCAACGAACTCCAGTACGGACGCGTCTCACGTCAATACCTATCCGTGCTGATGCTGGGCGGCGTCTTCATCAATAATGTCGGGTCACTTTCCGAACTCACGGAAATGAACGCTCTAGGCGATGAAATCATAGACATAGCCCATGCCGTATACAGGCCCGATGACCCGGAGCAGAACATGGCCATAGCCATGGGTGCCAAGATGAAGGCCCTGACTCATCCTGACGAAGCTTACCATATACTCCACTCCATCATCCGGCAAATGGACGAAGAGAATCTGAACAAGGATCCCAACTCTGCAATGCTCATCTACTCCACCCTGTCAGACATCAAGCGCAACAGCGGTGAATATGCCAAAGCAGTGGAGTATGGTGAGAAATGCCTGAGATACGGGAGTACAAGTGATAGCAATGACGCCCGTATCGGAGCATACAATACCCTCGCCCAGGCTTATCTCTATAATGGATATCTCGCCAAGGCTGAAGAGACGTTCCACAGGGCTCTTGACCTGGCCATGAATTCCAACAACGGCATAAACACCTCGATAATATCCATTTATCAGAGTCTGTCGAATCTATATTCCAGGATGGGTCGCCACAGCCTCGCCGCTGAGTATCAGGAGAAAACAAACAGTCTGTCGGCCACATCCCTTGTAGAAAACGATATATTCAGTTTCTTCACCCTTGTTAATAATCTCTGGCCCAAATATCAACGGGGGTTGAAAGAGGAATGCCTTGCCGACATGGACCGTATAGAGGAGGGGATCCTGAATATGAGCAATGCACCTAACCTCGACTCCTCACTCCCCTCCCGTCTGCGTGGCATGTACTGGATGTACGAGAACGATCCCGACCGGGCCGAGGAATATGCCGACAAGGCCCTCGCCAGCAATAGGAACATCGACAATCTCGCACTGAGGGCTCAACTGGCCTTCAACAAAAATGACCTCGTGACATCAGCCCGACTCACCGGTGAAATTCTTGAAATATCCGAGCCTGTGTTCGGCAAAGATGCATTCGAGACAGTATCTGCCCACAAAATGCTCGGCGACATACGCCTGCTGGAGGGCAACGCCACTGAAGCCACAAGGCATTACCGACGTGCGTTTGACAACAGTTCCAAATACATCTATGACAATCTCCTCAGTCTCACCTCCGATCAGCGTGCAGACTTCTGGGCCTCCAACCATGCATTCTACCGTACTTATCTACCGTCAATGTGTCTCAACTTCGATGCCGGAGCCGAGATGAGCGGACTGATGTATGATGCCATGCTCTTCTCCAACGGCCTGCTGCTCAACGTGGACAAGTCGATACTCCGCACAGTCCACGCCTCCGGCGAAGACGTCAAGGCCCTCTACACCGAATGGAACACAAAGAAAGATCTTCTGAGACGCCTTTCCGAGCATGGTGGTGATACGGGTGATCTGAATGACGATGTGGTGCGCCTCGAAAAGAAACTCATGGGCCGGCTGCGTGAAACGTCCGGCGCCACCGAGCGCTGGAGCGCCACCACATGGCAGCAGGTGCGCAAGGCCCTGCCAAAGGGTGCGGCGGCTGTTGAATTCATTGACTTTCCTGCCGACACGGCCAATCATGCCGGAATGGCCCTCGTGCTGACCCGCGATATGAAATACCCGCGCGTATGCCAACTCTACACCCGCAGGCATGACGACAATCTGCAACACCCCGACCTCTACGATGACACGACGACAGGCGACATGATATGGGGAGGTATCGCGGATGCCATAGGCGACACCCGGGAGATATACTTCACGCCGCAGGGTCCGCTATGCTCGATAGCAATAGAATCACTGCCCGTATCAGATGGAAAACTCCCGGCCGGAGTGACTATGCACAGACTCTCGTCCACCGCCGAACTCATATATTCACGAAAGAAACGCGGCGCCAACGGTAAGGGTGCCATTCTCTACGGAGGTCTCAATTACGATACCGGCATTGACTCCCTGCGTGCCGACGCTGACCGATATCCGGAGCTGCGCCACCGAGGATTCGTCACCGGCAATCTGCTTACATCGCGCACGATCCGTGAGGGCGACATCACCATACCATATCTCGAGGGATCGCGCATGGAGGTCGACTCGATATCCGGATTGATCTCACGCACTCTGCACCGCCAGCCTATATGCCTGACCGGCGACTATGGCACAGAGACCTCCTTCAAGGCATACTCCGGAAAATATGGCCGTGTGCTCCACATCAGTACACACGGATTTTTCGACTCCGGCATAGACAATGACACTGCCGATGGAGCTCTTACCATAGAGGACAAGGCCCTGCAGCGCTCAGGACTTCTCATGGCGGGGGCAGCCAACAAATATGCCGGCATGGCCGATATTCCCGATGATCTTGACGATGGTATACTGACCGCAGCCGAGATCGCCGATCTCGATCTGTCAAAAGTGGAAATAGCCGTGCTGTCGGCTTGTGAGACCGGACTCGGACAAGTGACCGGCGATGGTGTGTTCGGCCTGCAGCGAGGTTTCAAGAAAGCCGGAGCCGGAAGCATACTCATGTCTCTTTGGAAAGTGGACGATGATGCCACATGCAGACTTATCACCGAATTCTACCGACATTGGCTCGGTGACCCCGCCACCGGACTACGTCCGCAATCCAAGCACACAGCTCTGGAGATGGCCAAAGCCTCGGTACGCACCAATCCGCAATGGAATGATCCTTACTACTGGGCAGCCTTCATACTCCTCGATGCCCTCGACTGATCCTGACAGCTTTGCTTATAGATCCTATGTGGTTACTCTAAACGAAATTCAGACATAATCCAAAAATAATCCTTGTCACCATCAAATCGGACTTCCTTGTAAAGTCTATATGTCCCGGGCTTATTATTGTTAAGCAAAGGGCGCATCGTGACATCGAAACTATGCGAACCGCCTTTGTTCAAACTAATACCCACAGAATTCCAGAAGCCCTCGGTTGGCAGATCATACCAATCGCCATCCTCTCCACGGCAAGCTACAACATAGGAAACTCCGAATTGCAGTTGTCTTGAATTGTCATTCCTTAACGTAAAGGATACTTTTTCAGAATCAGCAGGAAATGAATTGGCATTAGGGGATAACGAAATACTGTCAGCTTCAATATTGGTTCTTGCCTCAATACTGATCTTTTTATGCCCTTTCGGTCCATTAAAACGGAGGTATTTGGAATCACAGACATCATTCCGGAATTTCTTTTGCCAATATGGAGTGTTAACAAACACGTATATATCCACATGATCTCGCGCAACTCCCCATCCCCACACATTTTGGCACAGAGGATTGTCCGATGTGAGAGCCTCGAAATTTTTAGAGATGGTGTCGCTCAATCGGCTCAATTCCTGCGCTGTTGGAGGTCCCGATTCGCAATCTTCTTCTGATATTACCGATTCAGATGACGGTACCTCTTCAGATGATGATACCTCCAATGTGTCAACAGGAGCTGCATGAATCGAATCTACCGCTTGTGGTAATTTCTGTTCTTTCTCATTTAGAGTTGCTGTTTCTTTATTTGGACGGCTGCATCCTGGCATGGCGACCATAGATACAAGTATGCCAACATGTATAATCGGATACTTTATTTTTAGAAATGAATTCATATTTGGATTAAAAAGATGGTCGTTACACAGCAACATATAGATTGTTTTCGCCGGATGCGTCAACAGCGTTGACAAATGTAACACAAATGAATGTTGTTGACAAAAATATAAAAAGAAAAATCCACAGATATTTGAAATCAAATACTTGCGGATTTTTCAAGTGTCCGAGATGAGATTCGAACTCACACAGCCTTTCGGCCACTACCCCCTCAAAGTAGCGTGTCTACCAATTCCACCACCCGGACATAAGGGGAGAGCGAAAAACGGGACTCGAACCCGCGACCCCAACCTTGGCAAGGTTGTGCTCTACCAACTGAGCTATTTTCGCATTCATAATTTTGATCTTAAAAGCGGTCTCTCCCGCTTTTGCGATGCAAAATTAGTAAACATTATTGAACTGTGCAAATTTTTGAGGAGTTTTTTCAATCTAAATGTAATTTTAACACTAAAAACCTGATTCCTGACGAACCTACACCCCTATTCGGACGTTTTGCTATCAAACGAACTACTAAAAACTACAATAGATCATGGAATATACACTTCCCGAACTTCCCTATGCAAGCGATGCGCTTGCTCCGTCAATCTCCCGCGAGACTGTCGAGTATCACTACGGCAAGCATGAGAAGGCCTATATAGATAATCTCAACCGCCTCATAAAGGATACAAAGTACGAGGACATGGAGCTTGAGGAAATAATCAAATGCGCCGACGGCCCGTTGTTCAACAATGCCTCGCAGGCGTGGAACCATATCTTCTATTTCTTCACGTTCTCGCCTGACGGATCGCATGAGCCCGAAGGACATCTGCGCAAGGCTATCGACGAGCAGTTTGGATCGTTCGACAAGTTCAAGAAGGAATTCGAGGATGCCGGAGCATCCATCTTCGGGTCGGGATGGGTATGGCTGTCAAAGGACGAGAATGGCAAACTCTTCATAACCAAATCCTCCAACGCCGGCAATCCCCTCACCGACGGTCTCATCCCGCTGATGACATTCGATGTATGGGAGCATGCCTACTACATAGATTACCGCAACCGGCGTCTGGACGCACTCAAGGAGCTGTGGAAGATCGTGGACTGGGACATCGTCTCAAGCCGCTATATCTGATTCACTCCGGCTCAAAGACAAACGAAATTTTAAGTTATAACACTATACAACCGACAGGTTAAATTATTAGAACAGAACAGCACTGATAAGCATAATGTGATGAATGGAGAGAGAGGCAGTCGTGAGACCCCCTCTCTTTTTTCATGCCCGTCTCCGGGCTTTGCCCACACGTATTATATATTCATCGTAGTACGCCAGAAGCAGAGTGGTGAGCGGGATGGCGATGATGAGTCCTATCATTCCAAGCAGCGTGCCCCATATGGAAAGCGACAGGAATATGAGCGCCGGATTAAGACTCATGGCCTTGCCTATGATCCTGGGGGTGAGCACAAGATCCTGTATAGCCTGGACTATGACATAGACGGCGATCGCCTCCCAGAAAAGGGTCCAGAATTCTGCCTGACCGCCCACAGCGCTCACTATACAGAGTATCACCGTAGGTATAAGCGACACAAGCTGGAGATAAGGTACCATGTTGAGCAAACCTATGAACATGCCGAGCACTATGGCCATAGGGAGACCTATTATAAGGAAGCCTATGGAGAAAAGCACCCCGACTATGAAGGCCACGAGAGCCTGACCGCGGAAATACCTGTTCATGGACACTTTCACATCATGGCCAATCCTGAATACTACCCTGCGGTATTTTGGCATGACCATGCGGCGGAAACCGCGGGAAATCCTGTCATAATCGAGCATGACGAAGACCACGTAGAGCACTACTATGACCCAGCTGAACACACTCATGAGTATGGATATGGACCCGGTGATGACTGTCCATGACGCAGACAGCGTCTCCTCTATCATGCGGGTCCACTCATCGCGGGTCAGTTTGGAGGCTATGAGATTGAAATCAAGGTTGCGTCTGAGAAAATCATGCACCCCTTCGGGCACAAACGGGATATCGCCCCCGTGCGAGCTGTAGGTCTTGAGCATCTCGGCCATCTGCGATGACTCGTGGGCCACGAGCGGCACTATGAAATAGCACAGTGCCGTAAAGAAAAAAGACATCTCGAAAAGCGTCACGAACACAGCCACCGCACGCCCCTTCAGATTGAGCAACTCGCGGTTGAACTGCACGAACGGCTCAAGCAGATAGGCGATGAGACAGCCTATCAGAAACGGGAGCAGAACACCCTTGAGAGTATTCACGAGCCACAGGACACCGAGAAATATCACACAGTTGATGACGAGCCTGACAGTGCGGTCGAGATCATAACGCTGGCGTACAAGCATAATATAATATGTTTTTTCAAGGCACGAAAGTAGTCAAAAAATTCCTTATTTTGTTATTTTTACATAACTTTGTGAAGAAAATAACCAATCACACATCATATCAAGTAAATGGACAATACCAAAACCAAGGCCGCAAGCCTTCTTTCAGACAAATGGTGGGTAAGATGGACCGCTCTGATACTCATCGCCTCCATGATGTTTTTCGGCTACATGTTTGTAGACGTCATGTCGCCACTCCAGTCACTGGTACAGACCCAGCTCGGATGGTCGCCACAGGCCTTCGGTTACTATGCCGGAGCGGAATATATGCTCAACGTGTTCGGTTTCCTGATCCTTGCCGGCATCATACTAGACAAGATGGGCATACGCTTCACCGGCACGCTCTCAGCCTCTGTCATGTTCGCAGGAGCGTGCATAAAACTCTATGCTATAAGCTCGCTTTTCGCCGGATCGGCGCTCGACACATGGCTCAGCTCCTGGTGGGTTGAGATGCCGGGCAGCGCCAAGCTCGCAGCCCTGGGATTCACCATATTCGGTTGCGGATGCGAGATGGCCGGTATAACCGTCAGCAAAGCGATAGCCAAATGGTTTGAAGGCAAGGAGATGGCACTCGCCATGGGTGTCGAGATGGCCATAGCGCGTCTGGGTGTGTTCGCCGTGCTGTCGCTCTCGCCCCGTTTGGCCGACTGGATGGGTAAGGACGACCCCTCGGTAGTCCCCCCCGTGGCCTTCTGCACCGTGCTTCTTCTCATAGGCCTTATCTCCTACACAGTGTTCTCGCTGATGGATTCTCGTCTGGACAAACAGACCGGCGCCCACGATGAAGGCGGCGAGGAGGAATTCAAGCTCAGCGACGTAGGCGGCCTCTTCAAAAGCCGTCTCTTCTGGATACTCGCCATGCTCTGTGTGCTCTACTATTCAGCCATATTCCCCTTCCAGCGCTTCGGCACCAACATGCTCCAGTGCAACCTCCACATCTCCGAGACTCAGGCAGCCGATCTTCTGCGCTGGTTCCCTATCGGAGCACTCTGCCTCACCCCGCCGCTGGGCTTCTTCCTTGACAAGGTAGGCCGCGGCGCCACTATGCTCATGGTAGGCTCGATCCTCCTGATATGCTGCCACCTCATATTTGCCCTTGTCCTCCCGTCACATCCCAGCGAGGGACTGGCACTCACCACCATCATCGTGCTCGGCGTGTCATTCTCGCTTGTCCCTGCCGCCCTCTGGCCGTCAGTCCCCAAGGTGATGGACGCCCGCTACCTCGGCAGCGCATACTCCCTGATATTCTGGGTGCAGAATATCGGCCTCTTCGCCATCCCCATCCTCTTCGGCAAGATGCTCGATGCCTCCAATCCCGGCATCACCGATCCCACCGAGTATGACTACACCAACCCCATGCTCATGTTTGCCGGACTTGGAGTTCTCGCACTCTTCTTCGCCATATGGCTCAAGATCCTCAACTCTCGCCATCACTATGGTCTCGAAGACCCCAACATAGTGAAGGACATCGAGGAAGTCAGACTCGATGGAGAGGCTTGACGACTAAGGGTTAAGAGCCGCGAAAGTAAAAAGATGTTGTAAAACATATGACATTTCCTTGCAAAAAATTTGTAAAGCAGGAAATTTAACTCTAACTTAGTGACGTGGAAATAAGGAACAGAGGTTCCTCCCCCATCCACGTCACTATTCATTTTTACAAACCAACCCTCTAACCCGATACAGAATCATGACCAAGACTATCAGCTTCAACGACCTGCGCCGTATCAAAGACAGCTTGCCTGACGGATCCATCCGTCAGATCGCCGACCGTCTCAACGTGACACCCCAGACCGTCCGCAATTACTTCGGTGGCACAAACTACGAATTTGGCAAGAACTGCGGCGTCCATATCGAACCCGGGCCCGACGGAGGTATCGTGGTGCTTGACGACACCACTATTTATGACATGGCTCTCGAGATAATCCAGAGCCAGGAAAAGGAAGACTGATAAGGGTCTCCGTTTCTGTCTGAAAAAAGCATTGTCACCGGAAGAGCAAAAACACCATAAACATTTTTGCTCTTCCGGTCGTTTTTTCTTCTAAAAAGCCCCTCATTCATCAATTCTATGACTGACGACCGCCTCATCACCGTAGCCATACACACATTCGACCGAGCCCACCGCCTCAAGCACATCCTTGAATCGGAAGGCGTTAGTGTGATGCTCCAGAATGTCAATCTGACATCGCCATCCATCTCGTCGGGTATAAGAGTGCGCATCCACGAGAGGGATCTGCCGCTCGCACTGCGCATCATCGAGAACATGGAGATATTCGCTCCACCACATCTCGATGCCGACGCATCCGACACAGGATCACACCCGGTACTCGTCCCGGTCGACTTCACTCCCGGGGCCATGGTAGCAGCCGAAGCGGCGTTCCGCATCGCGGCCATGCACGGTGCCTGCGTTCATCTCATGCACACGTTCATTGATCCCACATTTGCGGCCAAATCAGCCATGCAGCTGTCGGCCACGCTCGACTTCGAGGCCACACCCGACCCCGTGGACGAGATGGCCACCGAACAGGAGATCGAGAAGACGGCCAGAGAGTCAATGAGAGATTTTGAGGAAAAACTCCGTGAGAAGATCAAGATGGGCGTGCTTCCGGCCGTGAAATTCGATTCGGAAATCTCCGAAGGACTACCCGAAGAGGTGGTGGACGACTATGTCACCACCCACCATCCGCTACTTGTAGTGATGGGGACACACAGCAGCGACGACCACTCGCGCCAGCTGCTGGGAAGTGTCACCGCCGAAGTGCTCGACTCATGCCGCGCCTCCATACTCACCATACCCGACAATGCCGGTGGGCTTTTCTCCGACAACAGAATACGCCATATAGTGTTCTTCTCCACCTCCACACAGGACGACATACTCACCCTCGACGCCCTCTACAGGCTCCTGCCCGAAGCCCCGCTTTCGGTCACCATCGTGTCGATGCCCGGCGCTCCCGCAGCCGACAACATGCTCACCTACTGCAGAGACCATTATCCCGCCTACAAATTCTCCATCTCCCCACTGTCGCTATCCAACCCCGTGGAAGATCTCGACAAGCTTTCGGCCGCCCACAGCATCGATCTCATCACCGTGGGCACACGCAAGAAGAACATCTTCGTCAGACTCTTCAGCCCCACGCTAGCCCATAAGCTCCTGTTCCACGCCGACATCCCACTCCTTTCCATTCCCGTTTGATTTTTTTCCCGATAATTGCTAACTTTGCGGAAAAATTTTTAAAAACTGTTTCTATGAGCGACCGGCGATACAATCTGCGAGGAGTCTCGGCATCAAAGGAAGATGTCCACAATGCCATCAAGAATGTAGACAAGGGATTATACCCCCACGCATTCTGCAAAATAATACCCGACATTCTCGGCGGGGACAGCGAATGGTGCAACATCATGCACGCCGACGGTGCAGGCACCAAATCCTCACTGGCATATGCCTACTGGCGCGAGACCGGTGATCTGAGCGTGTGGCGCGGCATAGCCCAGGACGCCATCGTCATGAACACCGATGACCTTCTCTGCGTCGGCGCCACCGACAACATACTCGTATCCTCTACCATAGGACGCAACAAAAACCTCATACCCGGCGAGGTGATCTCAGCCATCATCAACGGCACCGAGGAACTGCTCGCCACTATGCGCGACATGGGCGTGGGCATATACTCCACCGGAGGTGAGACCGCCGACGTGGGCGACCTCGTGCGCACCATTATCGTAGACTCCACAGTGACATGCCGCATGCGCCGCGCAGATGTAGTGGACAACGCTAATATAAAAGGTGGCGACGTGATTGTTGGCCTCGCATCATTCGGACAGGCCACCTATGAGGACCGCTACAACGGCGGTATGGGCAGCAACGGCCTCACCTCAGCCCGTCATGACGTATTCGCCAAATATCTCGCCGCCAAATATCCCGAGACATTCGACGCCGCAGTCCCCGAGGATCTGGTCTACTCCGGCTCCCGGATGCTCACCGACGAGATAGAGGGCACCGGTCTCACCGCCGGACAGCTCGTCCTCTCCCCCACCCGCACATACGCACCCGTCATCAAGCGATTACTCTCTGAGATGCGCCCCGCCATCCACGGCATGATCCACTGCACCGGCGGCGCACAGACCAAGGTGATGCACTTCGTGGAGGGCAAACATGTCATCAAGGACAATCTCTTCCCCACACCGCCACTTTTCGCCCTCATTCAGAGCGAGAGCGGAACTCCGTGGAGCGAGATGTACAAGGTGTTCAACATGGGCCACCGCATGGAGATATATGTATCGCCCGAACATGCAGCCGAGGTAATGGCCATATCCGAGAGTTTCGGTATACCGGCCAGAATCGTAGGCCGGGTGGAGAATGCCGAAACAAATCTCCTCACCATCACCGGCGACAACGGCACATTTGAATATTGACACTGTCCCGCCGCTACAAAAAAGACCAACACACACTCTCTCATCCTCACATGAACACATCCATCAGACTCTCCATCCCGGCAATATCATTCCTGCTTTTCCTTCTGGGCGCATGCTCGGGAGGAAAAACAGGCGACTCCTCATCATCCGATACCGGCCGGCACCGCCTCCCCGACACCCTGCGCGTGGCCACTCTCTACAGCCCCGAGTCATACTTCATATACAAAGGGCAAGAGATGGGCTACGACTACGAACTTGTCACCGCCCTGGCCGTCGACAAGGGGTTGCAATTGAAATTCGACATAGCCCCGTCGCTCTCTCGCGCCATCGAGATGCTCGACTCCGGCAAGGTTGACCTCATAGCCTACGAGGTGCCCGTCACGGCGGAATACAAGGAGAAGGTGATAGCCTGTGGACCCGAGAACATCACCACCCAGGTGCTCGTCCAGCCGCGCAGAGGCGAGGCCGAACTGATCACCGACGTCACCGATCTCGTTGGAAAGGATGTCTACGTGGAAGCCGACTCCAAGTATGAGGCCCGCATACGCAACCTCAACGATGAACTCGGCGGAGGGATAAAGATACATACCGTCAACCGCGACACGCTCATCACCGAAGACCTCATAGCCATGGTGAGCAACGGCGATCTACCGCTGACAGTGGTGGACAGCGACATAGCGAGGATCAACAAGACCTACTATTCCGATCTCGACATCACACTCCCCCTCAGCTTCGAGCAGCGCTCCGGCTGGGCAGTCGCTCCCGACAAGAAATGGCTCGGCGACAGTATCGACGCATGGCTCAACGAGGAAAAGCCACGTAGCGAACAGGCCCAACTGCTGAAACGGTACTTCGAGATGAGCAAAAACGAACCCGACAATCCCCGCTTCAACGCCCAGGGCCCCAAAGTATCTCCGTTCGACCACCTGTTCAAACGGTATGCCGCCGACTACGACTGGGACTGGAAACTCCTTGCCTCGCAAGCATATGTAGAGAGCAAATTCGACTCAACGGCAGTGTCATGGGCCGGCGCACGCGGACTGATGCAGATCATGCCGCGCACAGCCAGAGGCTATGGCCAGTCGGCCAAGTCGGTAATGAAAAACGACATAGCCATCGAGACAGCCCTGAAACTCCTGCGCGATCTCGACAAGCAACTTGCATCGAGAGTGCCTGACGAGAACGAACGCAAGAAATTCGTCATCGCCGCCTACAATTCCGGTCTTGCCCATGTGCTCGACGCCATTGCTCTCGCCAAGAAATATGGACTGAACCCGCGCAAATGGGATGGCAACGTAGCCAAGGCCATATTGTGGAAATCAAATCCACGGTACTACAAGGACCCGGTGGTGAAGTACGGCTACTCACGCGGCCGCGAGACATTCGACTATGTGAACCGCGTATACTCATATTACGCCAAGGCAAAAACCAAACTTACATAAAACAAGACATCATCACTAACTGAATAAACACTATTAACACAAGATGAAAAAGAAAATCCTGCCCGTAGCCCTCGTGGTGGCTCTCAGCGGCTCCATGCTCTTCTCCTCATGTATCGGCAGCTTCGCACTGACCAACAAACTCCTCGCCTGGAACAATCAGGTGGGCGGCAAGGTTGTCAACGAGCTCGTGTTCCTCGGATTCTGCATCATCCCCGTCTACGGTGTGTCATGCCTCGCCGATATCCTCGTGATCAACTCCATCGAGTTCTGGAGCGGCAGCAACCCCATGGCCTCCGGCAAGAAAGTGATCGATGGCCAGGATGGCCGCTACATGGTGGAATGTGACGGCAAGGGATACACCATCACTTCCGAGAACGACGGTGCCTCCGTACGCCTCGACTTCGATGCCGACACCCGCACATGGAGCATCCCCATGCCCGATGGCGAAGCTATCGACTTCCTCACATTCGTTGATGACACCCACGTGGCTCTCCCCTGTGCCGACGGCTCCATGAGCATCTACGATCTCAACGATGAGACATCCCTCATGGCCTACCGCCAGATGGCCGATGCCACACTCTGGGCTGCAAGATGACATTTCCCCGTCTGAAAGGGATACCTGTATATCAGCCCACGGCGGCAGTCGTGGTGCTGATATTATATCTCACTCTCCTTCCCGATCCGTTCGGGGAGGAGAGTGTCCCTTCATTTCCGGGCATGGACAAGGTGGCCCACTTCATGATGTTCGGAGGCCTTACAGGCACTTTCATATATGACCGGTGGAGGATATGCTCACCACTACGCCCATCAGGAGCGCTCGCCGTGGCTCTGGCAAGCACCGCGCTCGGTCTGCTTGTGGAATGGCTTCAGGACACCATGCACCTCGGACGCACGGGCAACGACCCTCTGGATGCCCTGGCCAATACCTGCGGGGCATTTCTGGCCGTGCCGGTATGCTTGGCATTACATTGGATCGACGTCGCAGTACACCACCGCTCCGGCAAGGATGCCTGAATTGGCCATCTGTATCCTCACATCGCGCAACAGCTGCTTCACCTTCGATATCGATGCCGAAGTCTCTATCTTGAGCATGATGCGGCGTATGTAGAACGTCTGCACACGGGCCACGGCCGGCTCCTCCGGTCCATGCACCCTGTTGCCCAGCAGAAGCCTGAGCCGCGAGGCAAGGTCGGCAGCCACAGCCGAAGCCTGAATCGCATCCTTATGCTTCACATACACATAGATCACCCTTACAAACGGTGGATAGAGATACTTCTCTCTCTCGGCAAGCTCATGGGCAAAGAAACCTTTATAGTCATGGGCGAGAATAAACGGAAACAGAGGTGCCGAGGGCGAATAGGTCTGTATCACAACCTTGCCGTCACCATTCCTGCGTCCCGCACGTCCCGCCACCTGGCTGAGCATATTGAAAGCCCGCTCCGATGAGCGGAAATCAGGGAAATTGATGATGGCATCGGCATTTGCCACCCCCACCACAGCCACATTGCCGAAATCAAGCCCCTTGGTCACCATCTGCGTGCCCACAAGAAGATTGGCCTTACCCTCCGAGAATTCATCTATCATGCGGTCATAGGCATCCTTGCCGCGCGTGGTGTCGAGATCCATACGCAGTATCCTCGCATCAGGAAACATCGAGTCTACCTCCTCCTCTATGCGCTCTGTTCCGTAACCGAGCACTTCGATGGATGGCTCCTTGCATGCCGGACACACCTGCGGCACACCATAGGGAGTGCCGCAATAATGACACACGAGCTTGTCAAAACGGCGGTGATAGGTAAGCGACACATCACACTTCTCACATTTCGGCACATATCCGCACTGGCTGCACCTGGCCACCGGGGCATAGCCGCGACGGTTGAGGAACAGTATCGCCTGCCGGCCGGATGAGAGAGCCGATGTGATATTGTCGCGTAATATGTCGGAGAATATTCCGGTGACACCACCTCGTTTCCGTGCCGCAGTCATGTCCACAAGCTCCATCTCAGGGAGCGGAGCATCACCATAGCGCGTGGACAGTTCCACAAGCCCGAACCGACCGGAAGTAGCCTTCCAGTATGTCTCCACCGATGGAGTAGCACTGCCGAGCAAGGTCTTGGCCCCATGCATGGATGCAAGCACTATAGCCGCATCACGTCCGTTGTATCTCGGAGCCGGGTCCTGCTGCTTGTACGCCCCCTCATGTTCCTCATCCACGATGACGAGTCCGATGGAGGCCATAGGCAGAAACACCGCCGAGCGTGCACCTATCACCACACACGGCGAGGCATCGCGAAGCAGACGGTTCCATATCTCCACACGCTCGCTGTCGGAAAACTTGGAGTGGTATATGACCACTCTGTCGCCAAACACCCGCTGCAACCTCTGGGTAAGCTGTGTGGTCAGCGCTATCTCAGGTACAAGATAAAGAGCCTGGCGTCCCGACTTCAGCACATAGTCTATCAGATGTATGTATATCTCGGTCTTTCCGCTCGAGGTGACCCCGTGCAGCAATGTGATATCTTTCTCGAACCATGACTTATGTATAGCATCGAGAGCCTCCGCCTGCGGCGGCGATAACACAGGGAGCACACCATCGGCATGACCCGTGAACGTGAATCTCCCCACAGTCTTTCTATATATCTCCACAATACCTTTCTTGGCCATGGCAGCGATGACCTGATTGGTTACGCCGCTGCGCTCCATAAGTGCCGTCCTTGTCACCTCGGCCGGCACAGCGAGAGCCTGGCGCATGAATCCGGAAAGTTCTATGAGAGTAAGCAGCGCAGCCTCCTGCTTGGAGCCGCTCTTCACACTGTCAAAAATCTCATGAAGGCGTCCGTTGTCTTCACGTCCGGCATTCAGCCTCACATACGTCTCCGTGCGCGGGTGATACCTCTCCACGAGATTCTCCGAGATCATCACCGCTCCGCGGGCCAGCAGTGAATTGACAGCCGGCCCTACAGCGGCCATACCGGATTTCCGGCCCAGAGCGTCAAGCGACATTTTTTTCTCTCCCGACAGCATGAGGCACTCCAGCAGATGCATCTCCCGCTGCGACAGACGGTCGTCCGGATCCTCCTCGAATCCGGCCACAGCCGAGATAAACGTCTCACTCTCTATCTTCAGACCGGCCGGAAGCGCAGCCCTCATCACCTCACCAGGAGTACATAGATAATAGTCAGCCACCCAGTTCCAGAACTTCACCTGCGGATGTCGCACCACCGGCAGGCTCCCATCTCCATCTATGATCATGGTCACATCCTTGAGCTCATAGCCCTGAGGCTCCACCGGAGTGAGGGCTGTGACTATGGCCGTATAGCTCTTGCGCCGGCCGAAAGGCACGATGACCCTGTGGCCCACCTTGATGGATGACTGCATGGATGGAGGCACCCTGTATGTGAATGTGCCCTGTATGGGGACGGGAAGAAGTACTTCTGCGAATATCATGGTGTAAAAATAATATAAAAATAGAGGCTTTCCAAAATATATTTTGTAATTTTGTCACTTGGCAGCAGGACGGTCGTGTCGCTTGCCGACTCAGAGCGGCAAGAGGAAAGTCCGGGCAACACAGAGCGCCATACTCTCTAACTGAGAGCTGTCGGTGACGGCAGAGCAGCGTGACAGAGAATGACTGCCTCCGAGTGCTTGTTCATTCATGCACCGGAGGTGATGGTGAAAAGGTGGGGTAAGAGCCCACCGGGTACTGTGGCGACACAGTATGCCGCACGTCTTATGGGTTGCAAGGCCATGTATACCGGAATGCGGAGGGCGGTCACCCCCTTTTGTCCTTTTGTATGACCGCCGCCGCGATGGGTTGCTCGCCCATTTCCGGGGGGTAGGCTGCTCGAGTGCCGAAGCTTAGCGAGGCACCACTTAGATAAATGACTGCGACCGCCGCGGCAACCTGTCGGCCATCAGCCATCCATACGGGTGGAGGACGCCAAGACGAGAAGTCCCGCGACGACATAACCCGGCTTATAGTCCTGCTGCCTTTTTTACCTACCCCTCATCCACATTGACGAAAAATGAAAAGCGTAAAAATTATTATAGAGAACAGCGCACCCGGGGAGGTCCTCGAGTTTTTATATGGATTATACGAAACGCCCTCTCACTCTGCAACAGCAGATAGCCAAATTAAAAAGCCGTGGATTACTGTTTGATGACCAGCAACTTGCGGAACGCTATTTAACCAATATAAGTTATTACGGCCCTCTATGCAAAATAGACGTAAAGTTAATGCTCGTAGATACTCATTGAAATAGACCATTTGGCATCGGCAGGAATACGGCGGACAAGAATCGCACTCCGCAAGTATGTGAAATTCTCAATTTCGCCGTCCACATATTCCGAGTCCTTAATACGGTCATAAGTGGTGTTGAATTGATAGCGTTCTTCCCAATTGTTGTAACACCAACCATACTGATATGTAACAATATCACCTAATATAAGCTGATACACGATAACAAGAGAATACTCGGAGAAGTTGATGTCAGCTCTCACAAAATCCTCGGTGCTGAAATACTTGTCGTCGGGCAATTCATCTATGGAATTGACGATAAAGATTTTATCCTTGTATTCGGTAAAGTCTTTGAGTTCCGACAATTTTACAGGCATAGTTTGTGTATTGAATTGTCGATGAATAGTAAGTGGTGTATATTCAGGTTCTCTGTTCTCTTTTTTGCAAGATGTCAATAAAGCAATAGAGAGCAGAATAAGGATATTGAGGATTTGCTTCATAGCGAGTTGATGCTGTTTACAACAATAACAGCATCAACTCGTCAAATATTGTGGTTCGTATACTAAAAAGAAGTATCTTTACCGGACTAATGAGAAAGTATGACCTCCAATATTTAGAGGTTGTTTTTGGCTGTTGGCAATCTTTTTTGTAAGTTTGCAGATATGATGCATGAAGATATCCTACGGGCCGTCGAGGTGATGCGTGACGGCGGTGTCATACTATATCCCACGGATACGATATGGGGTATTGGTTGCGATGCTACCAATACAGCCGCTGTGCGACGTGTCTACGAAATAAAACGGCGCAGCGACTCCAAAGCCCTCATATCTCTCGTAGGGAGCAAGGATGCACTCCGCGAGGTGGTGGGAGACATACCCCACGAAGCCGAAATACTCATGGAAACCGCCGGCCGGCCACTCACCATCGTGTTTCCGCATGCTGACCTTCTCTCTACCGCTCTCCTTGCCGACGATGGCAGCGCAGGGCTGCGTCTCACTTCCGAAGCCTATTCGGCCGCACTGTGCCGAGGTCTCGGTGTCCCTGTAGTCTCCACCTCGGCCAATGTGAGCGGATCACCCTCACCGCGATTCTTCTCCGAGATCGATTCGGACATCATCAATGCCGTGGACTATGTGGCCATGTACCGCCGCGACGACACTACCCCCTCCTCTCCATCAAAGGTGATAAAAATAAACCCCGACGGAAGCATCACAACACTGCGCCCTTGAATACGGAAAAATCTCTCAGAAGGAAGTATGTGCTCGCCGACTATATGTCGACACTGGCAGGCGTGATGATCTTCACGATCGTCCGCTACTACGTCGTGCCCGGCATCACGGAGCATTACCCCTCGCTTGCCGACTTCATCTCGGCCCGTGGACCGCTGCTATCCTTCGCACTCTTCCCGCCATTCATGCTGCTGCTCTACTACCTCACCGGCTATTACGTCAACGTGACGCAGAAATCACGCATAAAGGAATTTCTCCGGACGGTGAGCGCATCGGCAGCCGGATCCATCGTATACTTCCTTGTGGTGCTACTCAACGACATCCTGCCAAAGCGCACATGGAACTACGAGGTACTTCTCCTGTTTGCCGGAATACTATTCGCCACCGTCTACATAAGCCGCCTCAGCCTCACCACATATCTGCGCAGATCCATGCGCAGGCCCGGATCCGAGAAATCATACATACTTGTTACAGCATCCACCCATCCGGCATCCGATCTCGAATGGCTGAAGACTGTGGAACGCGACTACCACTTCCGTATCACCGCCATATGCTCCACATCCGTATTGAACGCCACAGACAGATCATGCATATCACCTGACGATCTTGAGACCTATGCCGCAGCCAACAGAATAGACGGAGTGGTGCTACGCCCGTCAGGACTGGACGAGGAGGCCACTCTGAAGCTGCTCAACCGCCTGTTCAGCTTCGATGTGCCCGTCCTTACAAGCCCGGATGACAGAGCCATGATATTCGGACATGTAAGATTCGATGCCATCGACGTGACTCCACTCGTGGACATATCCAAGGTAGATCTCCCCGACAATATCGTAGCCATAAAACGCTTCGTCGACATCCTCGTCTCATCCATAGCCCTCGCCATAACCTCACCGGTCATACTCGCACTCGCAATGGTCATAAAGCGTCAGAGCCCCGGGCCGGTATTCTACTCACAGGAAAGGATAGGTTACCGCCGGCGGCCGTTCCACATCTACAAATTACGCTCCATGATCACCGAATCAGAGCCGTCAGGGCCCGTTCTGAGCCGCGACAACGATCCGAGAATCACCCCCATAGGGCAATTCATGAGAAAATACCGTCTTGACGAGTTGCCCAACCTATGGAATGTGCTGAAGGGTGACATGTCGCTTGTCGGGCCACGGCCCGAGAGGGAATACTTCATACGCCGCATCATCGACATAGCTCCCCACTACACCCTGCTCCACCTCGTGCGGCCGGGACTCACATCATGGGGTATGGTCAGGTATGGCTACGCATCCGATGTCCCCTCAATGGTGGAACGCATGCGCTTCGACCTGCTCTACGTATCCAACCTCTCGCTCAGCGTGGACATGCGCATCATGCTCCACACCATTCTGACAATATGCCGCGGGGAGGGCAAATAAACCATCATATCAATGAAAAGTCAAGGCAACATATTCAACCGCGCCAGCCGCAGCCTCCACGACGGGTTCATGAAAATGCTCGCATGGAGAGAAAGGCACATAAAGGAGAAAACCTTCGTGAGCATACTCGCCCTCATGGTGGGTATATTCGGAGGCCTGGCAGCGCTCGTGCTCAAATGGCTCATACACACCATATCATCGCTGCTCACATCGCATGTCACCATCAACGAGGGCAACTACCTCTATCTGCTCCTTCCGCTGGCCGGTATCCTCATCACAAGCCTGTATGTGAAATACGTGGTCAGGGACAATATATCACACGGCGTCACGCGCGTGCTCTATGCCCTGTCGCAGAACAAGTCGAGGCTCAAGAAGCACAACATGTACACATCCGTCTTCGCCTCCTCCATCACCATCGGATTCGGCGGATCCGTCGGAGCCGAGGGTCCTATCGTATATACCGGAGCTGCCATAGGGAGCAACCTCGGCAGAGTGTTCCGCATGTCACCGCGTATCCTGATGATACTCGTGGGGTGTGGAGCGGCCGCGGGCATAGCCGGCATATTCAAGGCTCCGATAGCCGGTATGCTCTTCACGCTCGAAGTCCTCATGATCGACCTCACAACCGTCTCGGTGATGCCTCTGCTCATAGCGTCGATCACTGCCGCCACTGTGGCCTATGTGTTCACCGGCTACGACGTGGAATTCTTCTTCGTGCAGAGCGAGCCATTCCTCACATGGAAGATACCCTACGCCATCCTGCTCGGACTTTTCCTCGGATTCATATCCCTCTACTTCACCCGGTGCATGAACATGATGGAGAAGATGTTCCGCAAACTCGAGTCGCCCTGGATGAAGATATCCGTGGGCGGCACCATACTGGCCCTGCTCGTGTTCCTCTTCCCCCCGCTCTACGGCGAGGGCTACGGATCAATCACAGGTCTGCTCAACGGCAACACCGGATCGATCGTGGACGGATCCATATTCTACCCCGACCGTGGCAACCCCTGGTGGATACTCGGATTCGTAGGCGCACTCGTGGCACTCAAGGCATTCGCCACCTCGGCCACCAATGGCGGCGGCGGTGTCGGCGGCACATTCGCTCCGTCACTGTTCGTAGGCTGCATGGCCGGATTCTTCTTCGCCTACGGCCTCAACCAGATATTCGACCTCGGGCTTTCCACCAAGAACTTCGCGCTCATGGGCATGGCCGGAGTGATGTCGGGTGTCATGCATGCTCCACTTATGGGCATATTCCTCACAGCCGAACTCACCGGCGGCTACGAGCTCTTCCTTCCGCTGCTCATCGTATCCACGATATCATACGGCACAATAAAATTCTTCGAGCCATACAGCATCTATACCATGCGTCTGGCCCGCGAAGGCAAACTCCTCACCCACCACAAGGACCGCGCCGTGCTCACGCTGCTTAAGATGGATTCGGTCATCGAGACTGACTTCGTCAGCGTGACTCCGGGCATGGATCTGCGGGGCATGGTGGGGGCAATATCGCGCTCCTCGCGCAATCTGTTTCCAGTGGTCGGAGCAGGGGGCGAACTGCTCGGAGTGGTGATACTCGACGAGATACGCAATATCATGTTCCGGCCCGACCTATACAAGCGCATGTACGTCAACCAATTCATGTCGGTACCTCCGGCGCGGGTACGCATCGGCGAAAGCATGGAGACCGTCATGAAGACATTCGACGATACCGGCGCATGGAATCTTCCCGTGGTCGACGACAGCGGCCGGTATGTGGGCTTCGTTTCGAAATCCAAGATCTTCAATTCATACCGCCGTGTGCTCCGCCACTACTCCGAAGACTGATAGCAGAGACATTCGCAATCCATACACTCCACCCATATCATCCTACTGAAATGTGTAAAGCCAAAATTCTGATAGTAGACGACGAGGAGACCCTCTGCGAGGGACTCCGCACATATCTCGAGCTCGAGGGCTACAAAGTGGACACAGCCCCGAGTGCCGAAGCCGCTATGCGGATGGATATCACATCATACGACCTGCTTCTGCTCGACATCATGATGGAGGGTATGAGCGGAACTGAACTTGCCGAACGGCTCAAACAGAACACCTCCACAGCACGTATACCCATTATATTCCTTACAGCCAAGGATACAGTGGAAGATATGGTGGCCGGACTCCAGCTCGGGGCCGACGATTATATACCAAAGCCATATTCCATCAAGATTGTCATGGCTAAAATCGAGGCCATACTACGCCGTGCCCGCAAACAGGCTCCGAGAGGGGTGGTGTGCGACCGCACATCGCTCACCTGCACCGTAGACGGCAACATGGTGAGACTGCCACGCAAGGAGTTTGAACTGCTGGCTCTCTTCATAGGCAATCCGGGGCGGATATTCACCCGCGAGGAGCTTCTGAGCCGGATATGGCCCGAAGAGACCGTGGTGCTCGACCGCTCTGTCGATGTACATATCACCCGTCTGCGCGGCAAGATAACCCCATATGGCAGAAATATCGTCACCCGCTCGGGCTACGGCTATGGTTGGATGGATTAGATTCTCGTTCCACACCCGGGTATTCATATCTTTGCTCGCACTTTGCCTCCTGCTTGTGGGAGCATGTGTCACGTTCCAGTACCATAGGGAGAAGATATTCAAGACCGAGATGCTCGATCTGCGGTTGCAGATATTCAACACCCGCATACTCGAAGTTATGGCCGGACAAGGATGTGACACCGCTCTCATGAGGCATATCAAGAGTCCGTTCAAGGATCTGCGCCTCACAGTGATCGACCGTGACGGTACGGTGATTTTCGACAATAACGACCGCACACCCTTCCCCACATCCAACCACAACAACCGCCCCGAGATCATAAGGACACGACTGCTCGGAAAGGCCTATACGGTGGAGAGATGGTCGGAGAGCGACCGCACGGACTATTTTTATTCAGCCAGTCTCGGCAAGGACGGCATAATCGTCCGTTCCGCAGTCCCGTATGACGACGGCACACTCGACTCCCTGCTGAAAGCCGACAGGGGATTCCTGTGGATAATGCTTGTCATCACCCTCGGTGTGAGCCTTGCCGGATACTTCGTGACACGCCGCATATCCACGAGCATCTCCCGTCTCAACCGCTTTGCCGAGCGGGCGGAGAAAGGCGAGAGGATATATGATGACAAGCCTTTTCCGCGCGATGAGCTCGGCAGCATCGCAAGCCATATCGTAAGGCTATACATACAGCGCGACCGCGAGCACCACGAGGCCCTGGCTCAGGAACGTGACAAGATAAGACTGAAAAAACAGCTCACCAACAATATCAACCATGAGCTCAAGACCCCTGCCGCAGCCATACAGATAAGTGCCGACCTGCTGCTCGATCATCCGGAACTGCCGGAGGAGAAACGCGTGGAGTTCATAGAGCGCATACATGCCAATGCCATGCGTCTGAGCGCCATGCTCAAGGACATCTCGGCTATCACACGAATGGACGATGCCCCGAAAGCCATTTCAAAAGAAGAGCTTGACGTATCCCCCCTTGTCAACGAGATCATCAAGGAGCAATCCCTGCACTCTACGATGAAAATATCGGCGGATATCCCTGACAATCTGACCTTAACGGCCAACCGTGCCCTCATCGAATCGATATTCAACAATCTGATAGGGAATGCCATAGCCTACAGCGGCGGCACGGAAATAAATGTCATAGCCGACATCAATGGCAATTTCACAGTCAGAGACAATGGTCATGGCATACCTGATGAACACCTGCCGCATATATTCGAGAGATTCTACCGGGTGGACAAAGGACGATCGCGGGCCATGGGTGGCACCGGACTCGGACTGTCTATAGTCAAGAACGCCGTGACACTGCATGGCGGCTCCATAACGGCTGTCAATGACGGAGGTCTGCGCATAGACTTCACTCTGCCGGTGGAAAATTCATAAAAACGCAACAAAAAGTAAATATTTCCGAAACAAGGAATGCTGAAATTTGCAGGGCAAAAAAACAAAACCAACCCAGCATTCCCAATGGATCTACTGTTTCTCGGCATAGTCATATTTCTTTTCCTGCTTGCCACATTCGATCTGGCGGTAGGAGTGAGCAACGACGCCGTGAATTTTCTCTCGTCAGCCGTAGGCTCAGGCGCCGCGTCATTCAAGCGCGTCCTGATCGTCGCATCAATAGGTGTATTCATAGGAGCGGCCATGAGCAACGGCATGATGGATGTGGCCCGCCATGGTATCTTCCGGCCTGAAAACCTGTCGTTCTACGATGTGATAGCCATATTCATGGCCGTCATGGTGACCGACATCATTCTGCTTGACATATTCAACTCGCTCGGCATGCCCACATCCACCACCGTCTCGATGGTATTCGAGCTGCTCGGGGCAACCTTCACGGTGGCGCTCTTCAAGATAGCCGCACCGGAGAGCACCCTCGCCCTCGGCGACCTGCTGAATACTGAGAAAGCCCTGTCGGTCATCATAGGCATATTCCTTTCCGTAGCCATCGCCTTCGTGTTCGGCACTGTAGTGCAGTTCATATCACGGCTCATATTCACATTCGAGTACAAGAGCCGGATGAAGTGGAAGATAGGTCTGTTCGGCGGAGTGGCATGCACAGCCATCATATACTTCATGCTGCTGAAAGGGATCAAGGATCTCACCATAATGACACCGGCGGTAAAGCTCTGGATCAGTGACAACACCGGGCTGATACTCCTATCCTCACTCATCGGTTTCACGCTGCTGATGCAGACCCTGCATCTGCTCAAGGTCAATGTGCTCAAGGTCGTTGTTCTCATGGGTACATTCTCGCTCGCCATGGCTTTTGCAGGCAATGACCTTGTAAACTTCGTAGGTGTGCCCCTGACATCGCTGGCATCCTATCAGGATTATATGGCCGCGGGAGGAGACGATCTGCATGGCCACATGATGTCCGTGCTCAACGGCCCGGCATCCACACCGTTCTACTTTCTTGTCGGCGCAGGTACGATAATGGTGGTATCGCTCGCCACATCGCGCAAGGCACGGCAGGTCACACAGACCACCGTAGGACTGAGCGCACAGTCGCAGGGCGAGGAGATGTTCGGCTCATCGCGCATCAGCCGGTCGCTGGTGCGTGGCACCCTCAACCTCTACACACGCATACGCAGCCATATACCTGAAAAAGTGCGGAAGATCCTCGCTTCGCGCATGGATCCTTCCGGACAGCAGCTTGAGGAGGGCGGTGCGTTTGACCTCGTGCGCGGATCTGTCAACCTCATGCTCGCCGGTGTGCTCATAGCCTGGGGTACATCAATGAAACTACCCCTCTCCACCACGTTTGTAACATTCATGGTGGCAATGGGCACATCGCTTGCCGACAGAGCCTGGGGACGTGAGAGCGCCGTGTTCCGTATCACGGGTGTGATATCCGTGATAGGCGGCTGGTTCATCACCGCCGGGGTCGCCTTCATCGGCGCAGGTGCCGTAGTGTGCCTGATGCACCTCGGAGGCGTGCCGGTGATGATAGCCGGTGGCGTGATAGCACTTCTGGTCCTCGTGAGAAGCAACATACGTTTCCGTAAAAAAAATCTCGGCAACAGCAACGACACTCTCTTTCAGACCATACTTTCCACCGAGGACCATCATCAGGTGTGGCCATTGCTGAGAGTATACATCAATGAGAAGCAAAAGATGTTTCTGCATTTCGGCGCGGATGCGTATGATGACGTGATCAGAGGTTTTGCCGATGACAACAACAAACTCCTGTCACGCGCCGACAAGGCTCTCGTGGCCGAGAAAGATATACTCAAGGGTCAGCGCCGCAAACTCACGCTATGCCTCAGGCGTGTCACTCCCGAGACGGCCATCGAGAAGAGCGCGTGGTTCCATCTGAGCAACAATATGGCCATGTCCGTCACCTACAGTCTGCGACGCATATGCGAAGTATGCAAGGAACATGTCGACAACAATTTCCGACCACTACCCGCATCATTCACAGGTTCTCTCCATGAGATCAGAGACGAGATCACCGCTATATTCCACGATGCGGAGTCATGTGTGGATGACAACCGTCCGGAGACGATCGACGAACTCAGGAGACGTTGCGAGAACACCAAGAGAAAACTCTCGAAGATGTCGGGCGAAGTATACGACTATATACGCAACTGCGATACAGCAAATCTCACCGTGATATACGTATATCTCAATCTCCTTCAGGAAAGCCGCGAGCTTGTCACTTCCCTGCGCAAGATGCTGAGGGCTATCGGCAAGCTTAATCTCGAACCGGCACACTACAGGAGTTTCTCCAACAATAAAAATTGACATTCGTTCATCATTTTTTCGTACCTTTGCATCTGCCATAAATCAACAGATGCAATGAAAAACTATGCCAGATTATTTACAGCGATAATATTCCTGACACTTCTGCCCGTCGTGCTGCACGGGGCCGACATATCCGGTCTGGACCGGAAGAACTTCAACCGATACTGGAAAGTGGAGTCTGAGTCACCGGACTATAAGCTGACATTTCTCGGCGACACTCTCGACATCATATCTCCCAAGGGGCTTACCTTGTGGCGCAAGGAGAAGATGAAAGGGGATGTGACAATAGAGTATGACGCCTGTGTGGTGGTGAAAGGGCCTGATGACCGGTTGAGCGACCTCAACTGCTTCTGGATGGCTTCCGATCCAGCCAAGGCCGATATATGGAAGGATATGGACAGACGTGGAGGTGTGTTCCTCAACTGCTATGCACTCCGCCTCTACTATCTCGGCTACGGTGGAAACCACAACTCCACCACCCGTTTCCGCCGTTATGACGGCGACCGTGCAGGCATCACTGATCCGGACAGACGCCCTGACATACTCAGGGAATATACCGATTCGGCCAATCTTCTCACTGCCAATAAATGGTATCACATAAAGATCACCACCCGCGGCAATCGCACGGAATACTTTATCGACGGCCGCAGACTCGTTGACTTCCGCGATCCGGAGCCACTGCGCGAAGGTTGGTTCGGCTTCCGCACCACTCTGTCGCACACCCGCCTCACTAACTTCAGCTATACTGAACATCCGGAAGATAAAAACGTGAATGTGCCGCTCCACTGGATTGGCGACACACCCGGCAGGGACAAACCTGTGACATTCGGCATACCGTTCAATCCCGGTGAGCTTACCTCCGGCGAATCACTGACACTCATTGACGGCTCGGGAAGCTCCATCCCGGCCGACAACTGGGTGCTGGCCCGATGGCATGACGGATCGGTGAAATGGCTGGCCATGGCCGGTGTGATACCCGGCGGGGCCTCTGACCTGCACGTCATATCTCCGGATAGCAAAAAGAAAGAAGCATCTACGGCCAGCTCGGTCAAAGTTAGTAAAAGCACTGACGGATATATCATCGACAACGGAATGGTGAAAACCTACATACCGCTTGGCGGACATAATGTGATCGACAGCATAGTGCTGAATGGTTGCAAGATAGCGACCAACGGTCGTCTTGTGGCCTCGACGCAATCGACACCGGTATCGGAAGCCACAGAATCAGTGACATTCACAAACTATACGAGCCTGATAACCGGTGTTGATGTGGAGCGCCTCGGCAACCACCGCGCACTCGTGAGGCTGGACGGTGTGCATGCCGACGGCAACGGACGTGAATGGCTACCGTTCACTCTCAGGCTTTACTTCTACGGCAATTCACCCGAGATACGTATGACCCACACATTCATCTTCGACGGAGATCAGGACAAAGACTTCATCCGCAGTCTGGGGGTAAGGTTCAACGTGCCGATGCGTGAAGCACCCTACAACCGCCACATAGCCTTCTCCACATCACAGGGTGGAGTATGGAGCGAACCCGTACAGCCTCTCGCCGGTCGACGCACTCTCCGCCTCGATCCCGACCGCAGAAAAGCGGAGACACCCTCCATGCAGCAAAGACAGATGGACGGGGAGAGAATACCCGAAGTGGAGGCCTTCGACGAGGCAAACCGCAATCTGATAGCCGACTGGGCCACATGGGACAGCTACAGACTCAGCCAGCTGACACCCGACGGATATACCATACGCAAACGCGCCAAGACCTCCGCGCCATGGATAGGGACATTTGCCGGCGACCGCAGTGAGGGCTATGCCTTTGCCGGAGATATCAGCGGTGGGCTCGGCATCCGGATCAAGGACTTCCGCGAATCATGTCCCTCAGGCATAGCCATTGACGGTGCTGCATCCGATATGGCCGTGATGACGGCATGGCTCTGGGCTCCCGATGCGGAACCGATGGATCTTAGGCACTACGATGACCGTGCCCACGGACTGAACGCAAGCTACGAGGATGTACAGGAGGGAATGAGCACCCCTCTCGGCATAGCACGGACATCCGAACTCACATTATTCCCATCCGCAGGATATTCAGGCAAGAGCGACTTTGCCGCCGATGCTGCCGCACTCGGTGTCACCGGCGTGCTACTTCCCACCCCTGAATACCTCCACTCACGCAAAGCCTTCGGCATATGGAGTCTGCCGGACAGCTCCAACATCCATCGTGCCGCTGTCGAGAAAAAACTCAACGCCTATATAGAGCACTACAAGAAAGCCATAGAGGAGCACAAATGGTATGGATTCTGGCACTATGGCGACGTGATGCACGCATATGACCCCGTAAGACATGAATGGATGTACGATGTGGGCGGATTTGCATGGGACAATACCGAACTTGCATCCCCGATGTGGCTGTGGTATAGCTTCCTGCGTACAGGCAACGAGGACATTTGGCGTATGGCAGAGGCCATGTGCCGCCATACGGGCGAGGTGGACGTATATCATCTCGGCGACAACAAAGGGCTCGGAAGCCGCCACAACGTGAGCCACTGGGGCTGCGGTGCCAAGGAGAGCCGTATCAGCCAGGCCGCGTGGAACAGATTCTACCACTACCTCACCGCCGACGAGCGCTGCGGCGATCTCATGTCGGAAGTCACCGATGCCGATCAGCTGCTATACACACTCGACCCCATGCGTCTTGCCGAACCGCGATCGCAATACCCCTGCACAGCTCCGGCCCGTCTGCGCATAGGCCCCGACTGGCTGGCATATGCCGGAAACTGGATGACAGAATGGGAACGCACCGGCAATCTGAAATACCGCGACAAAATTCTTACCGGCATGAAGAGCATATGCGCATTGCCAAGCCGCATGTTCACAGGACCACTCGCACTCGGATACGATCCCGCCACAGGCACAATCACCTCGGAATGCGATCCATCACTCCAGACCACCAACCACCTCATGACCATAATGGGCGGTTTCGAGATAATGAACGAACTGCAGATGATGATAGACCTCCCCGAGTGGAATGATGCGTGGCTAGACCATGCCGGCCGCTACAAGGAGATGGCCCGCAAGATACGCCGCAATAAATTCAGGGTATCGCGGCTTCAGGCCTATGCGGCCTACCGCAACATGGACCGGGCCAAAGCCGACGAGGCATGGGATGATCTGCTGACAAGACTCGAGCATTCGGAAGCACCTCAGACCACAATCCGCACACTAATGCCTCCCGAAGTGCCCTCACCACGCGAAGAGATGCTCCCCATAAGCACCAACGATGCCGCCATGTGGAGCCTTGATGCCATCTACATGCAGGAGGTCATACCGATGGATGCCGACCGAAAATGACACTTTCCGCAAAGATCAGGGATTGTAGAGATCAGGGTTGAAAAACGCGGCTATATCCCTGGCCTGCGCCAGCGCCATAGCCGCCGCCTTGTGGTCAGGATTGATCTCGAGCGCGGCGGCATAGTCACACATAGCCGCAGAGCGATTGCCCATGCGCCAGTGCAGCTTGCCCCTCATGAAGTGCATGGATCCATCACTGTCACCGCCCGCGGCAATGGCTTCATCGAGCTTCTCAAGCGCCTCATTCAGCCTCCCGGAGGCAACAAGTGACCTGATTTTTTGGTTTTCTTCCATCTTTACCTTATCTTTGGCGATGCAAATCTACTAAAAGACGTTGACAATGACAAGAGAAATACATACCATCCTCGCGGTTTTGCTCGGCATACTGCTGCCGATATCCGTATCCGCAGCCGATCCCACCGCTACCGATTATACCCTCAGCCAATGTGAAGGTTCGGCAATGCCCTATCCCGTTCCCGCCACTTCCCGCGTCATCCCCGACTCACTGACACCTGTCATGCTCAACCATGTAGGCAGACACGGAGCCAGATTCTATTCATCGTCAAAATTCACCACTTCGCTCGGACGTGCTCTCGACCGCGCCGCCCAGTCCGGAACTATCACGCCAACCGGACGGGAACTGAAGAAACTATGCGATAAAGTGATAGCCGTAACCGCCGGACGCTGGGGTGCGCTCGATTCACTCGGCATGGCCGAACAGCGCGGCATAGCATCACGCACACATGCGGCATTCCCCTCGCTCTTCAGCGGCACACGCATTTCCGCCATATCATCCTACGTACCGCGGTGCATAGCGTCCATGGACGAGTTCACCCATCAGCTCACTCGGCTCGACAACAAAGTGGAGATCTATACATCATCCGGACGTCAGAACAATGCACTCATGCGCCCGTGGACGGACGACGAGGATTACAAAGCCTACATTGCCTCCGAGGAGTGGCATAAGGTATACGACAGTTATCTTGACACACATGTCCCCGCCTCTGTGGCACGCAAGGCTCTTGGCGAATCATACCCGTTTGATGGCGACGAGGCGCTCGACATAGCCATGGATATATATAAGGTGGTAAGCGGTTGTTCCTCCATCGGCCTCAGCGTTGATCCGCTTAAATTCTTCGACCGTGCGGAGTACAACTCGATGTGGAGCGTACAGAATCTCCACCACTACCTCACACGCTCGGCATCCACACTCTCAAGCGCACCCATGGACTGCGCAGCCAAGCTTCTCGCCGATATCATCGACTCCACCCGCAGTGCCGCCGAAGGCAAGAACGAATATGCCGTGATGCTCCGCTTCGGACATGCAGAGACTGTCATGCCGCTGCTCGCCCTCATGCGCCTGCAGGGATGCTACTATGTTACCAATTACTTCGACACTGTGGGACTCCACTGGCGCGACTTCCATGTTGTGCCCATGGCCTCCAATATACAGTTCACACTGCTGCGATCAACCTCGGGCACACTCTATCTGCGCGTCGACCTCAACGAGACACCTGTGCCTCTTATCCCGGGTCGCAGCGAGATATACACACCCTGGACTCAGGCGATGGATTACCTCACCCGTTGTCTGCCACTCTATCTTCAGTGACGACACTGCGGCCGGCCACGGAGACAAACGCCAGCGAGGCATCGAAATATTTCGTTGCCATCTCCGACAGCCATTCGGCTGTCACGCTCCGTGCCAGAGAGTCCTGCTCGGCAAAGTAACCATCGCGCGCACCTGCCAGAAACACCGACTGGAGAAAATCCATTCTCGACACAGGCGTGTCAAGCACCGTAGCAAGTCCGGAGAGTATGTAGCGGCTCAGACGGCTGAGTTCATCATCGGTGAAAGTGGACGGATCCTTCATGCGCTCCAATTCGCGGAATATCTCCCGCTTCACCTCCTCGGTATTGGCACAGTCACACTGTGTGCTTATGGTGATGAAACTCCTCTGCCTGAACGCCGGCAGGCATGCCGAAATACCATATGTCAGACCCTTGTCCTCACGTATGTTCAGCATCAGACGACTTCCGAAATAGCCACCCAACGCTATCACTGCGATACGCAGCCGCACAAAGTCAGAATCGTCCCTTCCCGGAGCCGGGATCGTGACCGTCACCGCACTCTGCATGGCCTCAGGCATATCCACCTCAGCCTCACCACCTGATTCATAATAGGGAAACGGTGTGGGTGTGACTGGAAAATCACATCCGGTCACCACCATGCCAAACTCCCGCCTCACCATCTCAGTGATATCACGGCTCACACCTCCCGACAGGAAGATGTGCATATGGTGCGTGTCCAGACGTGAATAATGGGCCTGCCGCAGCACATCGGGCGACAGGGACCGGATCTCATCCGGAGTCAACACAAATGCCAACGGATGATCCGCACCATAGACCAACGAGGCATTTGCCGTGGATGCCTGCCATGTCACCTTGCAGCGGTTCACCTCATTCTGAGCGGCCAGACGCTCCAATACCTTGCCTACATCCTCAGGATCAAACTTAGGGGAAAATATGATATCACGGCACACCGGGAGCAGCGCCGGCAGATGCTCGCTGAGACAACTGACGGTCAAAGTAGTGTATTGCGTTGACACTCCGGTACCGCACCATGCCCCCCGGTCCTCCAGACTTGCGGCAATGGCTTCGCCGGGCAGACGCTCTGTTCCTTCCAGCAGCATCTGCGACACTATCCCCATGGGAGTGGCCTTTGAGTTGTGGGCCTCTCCGCCAGGTATAGCCACCGTAAAGCGGCATACATCCGTATCATCTCCTCTAAGTACATGGAGAGTGCAGCCATTGTCAAATTTCTCCGACCATGGCTTGCGCAGTTCCAACGGGCCGAACGAATGTACCTCGGGCGCCACGGAACGGTCGATCATATTGTTTTCCATCAGAATTTTTTCTCTTTAAGTGAATTGAGCACAGCCGATCTTGCATCCTCAACCGATGGCTCGGCCACCGGAGCGGGCTGATCCTTCACGGTGACAGGCTCCGTGACAACTGCCGGAGACACCTTTACAGGCTCCACCACAGGTACTGTCACTGACCCTCCAGCCGGTTTGCTTCCTGACTCAGGCACGCCAACCGGAGCATCCGTCTTACGTGCCGGCAACGCATCCACAGGTGTCATAGTGAACCCCTGCGAAACCGACACCGGTGCAGCCGCCGGGACATCGGCCGGCGCAGCATCCTCCCGTGCCGGAGCAGAGTCGAGCATGGCACGTAACGGCCCCACCACTCCGCCGCCGGTGAATGTACGTGTATAATAATCGGATGTAAAGTCAGTGAGAATGACCCCCTGCGATGAAGAGGAGTGTATCATCACATTCCCACCCATATATATACCCACATGGCTTACATCGCCACTGCCACGTGTCGTGGCAAAGAAAAGAAGATCGCCGGGGGAAAGATTCTTCTTCGATACCTTGTCGCAGAATTTGCTCTGGTCGCGCGAGGTACGCGGAAGCTTGATGCCGAGAGCATCCTTATATACCCTCACCACAAACCCCGAGCAATCCATCCCCTTGCGGTCATCACCACCATATTTATAAGGTGTGCCAAGCCATTTCTCAGCCTCTTTCAGCAATGCCTGCTGCTTGGGATGCAGTCCGGTAACGGATGGCGCCACGGTGGGCTTCGACGGGACGCCACCACCACGTCCGGCGGTGACAGTTCGCGATGATCCGCACGACACAAGTGTCAGCATGACTGACAGAGTTATGACAAAAAAGTGAATCCGCTTTAACATAATAATGCAAATTTAATCATTAATTTTCAAATGAACTATCTATCGGCAAGCCTTTTAGCGTAAATATTCCTTAAAAAGCCACAGTCGGTATTAAAATACTTTAAAGCAGCGCGGGGCGATGTAACTTTGCATGATTTTTGCCGTCATATGAGTAAAATCTCGAGTTCATCATCCATTACTCATCAAGATTTACACTATCACCATTGAATATGAACAACGAAAAAAAACAGACAGGCCGATTCATTCTCATGGCCACAGGCGCTGCTCTTGCAAGCTCAGCCCTCACTGCCGTAGCAATGAAGCAGATGCTTCCTGACACTGATAACAATCTTACCTCCGGATATACCGACAGCAACTCACCCGCCGGACGGTTCTTCACCGTAAGCCAGAGCCCGGTGACCACCGATGACTTCACCAAAGCAGCCAAAAGCACCATCAACGGCGTAGTATCAATCAAAAGCTACGTCACTCCCCGCGGCTACTCGCGAGGCGGCAACCAGGGTGGAGGCTTCTTCGGCGACCCATTCTTCGAATACTTCTTCGGTTCGCCCGGCGGAAATCGCCGCAGCCAGCCGCAGCAGGAACAGCAGCAACCACGCGAGCAGCAGATGGGACTCGGATCAGGTGTGATAATAAGCTCTGACGGATATATCGTCACAAACAACCATGTTATCGACGAAGCCGAACGTCTCGAAGTGACACTGAATGACAACCGTACCTACGACGCCACCGTGCTCGGTACGGATCCGCAGACCGACCTTGCCCTCATCAAGATCGACGCCAAGGATCTTCCGGTTATTCCCATGGGCGACAGCGAGTCGCTCAAGGTGGGCGAATGGGTGCTTGCCGTGGGCAACCCCTTCGGATTCACCTCCACCGTCACCACCGGTATCGTCTCAGCCAAGGGCCGCAGCATAGGCTCCGCCACCCACTCGCGCCCCATGGGCATTGAGTCATACATCCAGACTGATGCTGCTGTCAACCCTGGCAACTCGGGCGGCGCACTCGTGACACTGCGTGGCGAACTCATAGGCATCAACACAGCCATCTACAGCCAGACGGGCAACTATGCTGGCTATTCATTCGCCATACCCACCTCCATCGTCAAGAAAGTGGTGTCCGACATACGCCAGTTCGGAGCCGTGCAGCGTGCCGTGCTCGGTGTGTCCATCATGGATCTCACAGCCGATATCGCCAAGGAAAAGGGCATATCCTCCGTCACCAAGGGTGTGTACGTAGGCTCTGTCAGCGACCGCTCTTCAGCCCGCGAGGCCGGCATAACTGAGGGCGATGTGATCACCGCGGTAAATGGCGTCGCCACCGACAATGTGGCACGCCTGCAGGAACAGGTGGCCAAGTACCGCCCCGGCGACAAGATAAAGGTGACATACATACGTGACAATAAGACGAACACCGTCGATGTGAAACTCCTCAACAATCAGGGCACCACCAATGTCACCAAGGCCGCCGACTTTACATCGCTCGGATGCGCATTCAAGAAGGTGGATGACTCCATGCTCAGACAGCTTGGTCTCTCCAATGGAGTCCAGGTGGTGGATCTCGGCGATGGCATAATACGCGAGAGTGGTGTACGCTCCAACTTCATAGTCTACTCAATCAACGATACCCGCGTATCCTCGCCAGCGGATGTGGAGAAGATATACAACTCCATCATGAAAGGCAACGGCGATGAGAAGCTTATGATACTCCGCGGAGTTTATCCCACCGGCAAGCGAGGCGTCTATGCAGTGGACCTCGCCGGTGAGTGACCCGCCACCCCATCATAAAGGTAAAAAAGATTGACAGATAGTATAGGATAATAGATAACTTTCAAAAACAAGCCGGCCACGGGATCGAGATGACTCCGTGGCCGGCAAATTTTTTTTAGGGAACTTCTGTTTATTTCCCGAACATTCTGTCGAGGAACTTCACCGTATGGCTGACGGTGGTGTCAACCCACGGGTGGAAAAACCAGAACGGATGCACATCCACCGGAATAGAATGGCGCTCGGTATAGATGCCGAGGAGTCCATAGCGGTCCACAAGTATGTCGCGACCATCGCTGTAGCGCGGCAATCCGCTGCTTATGAAGCATACAGGTGCCGAAGCCTTGGTTATCCAGTTGAGAGCCGAAGCCTCGTTCCAGTTGCCGGGAGCCTCGTCAGGCATACCTCCGAGCCACAAGGCATTGACCGGTTTCACGCCCTTCTTGGCCAGGCGGTCATATGCATCGGCTATATTGCTTTCCGAGACAAAGGTGGCTATGCCGTCCATGTTGACCACAGCCTGCACATCTGACGGCACGTCGCGCCATTCGCCATTACCCTCATGGCGCTCCGATCCGTTTGTCACACCCACAAGTGTGGCGAGCTGAGCTCCGGCCGAGCACCCCGACACTGCTATCCTGTCGGGATCCACACCGAGCTTCCGGGCATTTTTTCGCACCCACCTCACAGCGGTCTTGATATCGTGCAGACCGGCGGGATATGCAGCCTCGGGTGTCAGGCGGTATTCCACAGGAATGGTGACATAGCCGCTTGCCGCTATGCGCTGCGCCATCGGCACCTGCAGCGACTTGCTGCCTGAGTTCCATCCTCCGCCATGTATCATGATCAGAGCCGGATACACTTTTCCGTCATCCGGACGGAATATGTCGACATGCAGATCCCTGTCGCCCCACTGAGTCCCTTTGATTGTGGTATAAACCACGTCACGCTCCTCCTTCACACCGGCAGGAAGAGAATCGGGCATAAGTCTCACCTCGGGATGTTTCTTGCGCACTTTCAGATAAGTGGTCCATGAAGTAAAGGAGGTGTCACGCGGCACCTCCTTCATCTCCCCGTACCCCATCAGGGGTACGAGAAGCATTGTAAGGATGATCTTTCTCATTTGATGATCTTGTCGGCCACCACACGTCCGGAAGTATAGACAGTGCGGCGGATGGTGATACCCTCGGCAGGCTCGCTGAGACGGATACCGTTGAGATCGTAATACTCTATGCGCTCCACGTCGCCCCCACCGGTAGTGATATTGTCAATTCCGGACTGGGCTGAGGGGTAATACTCATCCACAGCCGAGATAGCGTCGGAGTTGCCACCGCGCACTATATGCTCCACAAGCTGGTTGGCATAAACCTCAAGGTTGTTATACCAGCCGCGCGGATCCACGGTGAACTTCAGCGCATCGGATGCATCGTTGGGGTTGAGTCCGTTGAGGAGCTCCCACTCGTCAGGTATACCATCCTTGTCGCTGTCCACTATCGGAGTGCCTGCCGGAAGTTCGGGGAAGCCGCCGAAGTCAGCGTTCACATCGAGGATACCGGGCTGTTTCGACACCGATCCGGTATATGTGGCGGTGCCGGTGCGGGCCTCGTCGGCGTAACGCGCGTCGACGGCATCCCGGTAGTATGATGCCCCGGCATATGCGGTCACTTTGTCAAATGCATTCTGTGCCGTATGTGTGGTCACATCACCGAAGTCGCAAGGCTCGGCCATCTCCACTTTCGCGCGTGAACCGCCCGAGTCATATATCACACCTTTCCAGTCGTAATTGGCACGGTCAGCCTCGGCCACGGAGGTGTTGTCCATATAGTTGCCGGATATGAAGAACTTGCCGAACTCTCCCACGGGCAGACCGTGATCATTGGCATCTTTTTCAGTATTCTTGCTGCACTGGAATACCCTCGTGCGGTTCTTTGTGGCAGGGCCGGGCTTGTAATAGTTGTTCACTATATTGTGGCTGCCCATCGTACCGCCGTAGGCACCATTGCCATTGCCCCAGTTGTACATCACACAGTTGCGCAGATCCACCTCTTCCGACTCGATGGCAGTAAGTCCCTCGCGGGGAGAGCCGGCCTCATATTTTGTCCAATTGAAACGCGCACCGTTGAGACGCGGATTGCGGTTGTTGTTATGGATGAGCAGATTGTGGTGGAATGATGCACCTTTGCCACCCCATATGCCGCCATATCCGTGGGCACCCTTGCCGTGACCGGCATTGTTGAGGCCCTCGCCTATGGTGCACCACTGCATGGTGAAGTTCTCATTGTCGTAGAACGAGGCAACCTCATCTATACTCCATGAGAAGGAGCAATGGTCGAGTATTATATTGTGGCGGTTTCGTCCCCATGAGGCATCCGCACCATCATCAATGCTCTTATCCGTACCGTGGCGGAAGCGCACGAAACGGCATATCACATTGTCGGCAGCGAATGTCACGGTATAATCCGCCACTGTGATGCCACCACCTGGGGCGGTCTGGCCGAGTATTGTCACATTGCCGTTAGAGATCTTCAGCTCCTTGGTGAGATGGATGGTACCGCCTACATCGAACACCACGATACGGTCACCCTTGGCGGTGAGCGCCGCGCGGAGCGATCCGGTGCCGCTGTCGTTGAGATTTGTCACATGGATGATCTTGCCGTTACGGCCGCCTGTTACGTAGCGGCCATGACCTTCGGCTCCGGGAAATGCCGGAGTCTTATCCGCCATCGCCATACCGGCGCCGAGAAGTAACGCGCTGATTGTTATAAGGTACTTTTTCATGATTCAAGGTTTTTGCGGTGCAAATTTATACAATTCTGATAAAATTTGAGTAAAATTTGTTTCAAAGAATTGTTAAACGTTTCGATCTGAACCATTGAATCAGGGCAGATGTTTTTATTTCATACATAAATTAACACTCTACCGTTCATCCCGATGTCCACCACCCCTACCCCGTCACAGAAATTTGACAGCACCTCCATATGGTGTCTCGGCAAGCTTCCGCCGTCATTCTCGCTCTTTGTAGCCGCGGCACTGCTCGGACTGATAGCTGGGATGTCGGCTTTCGTGCTTAAAACGGCCATCAGATGGATGTCGACACTCCTTGTGTCGCATTTCCATGACGGGACACCCAACTGGGGGCTGCTGATAATCCCTGCCGTAGGTATCATCCTCACCGTAGCTTATCAGAAGTTCTTCGTGAGGCGCAATCTGCAGCATGGCAGCGAACAGGTGGAAAAAGATGTGAAAAATGGTATATACGACATACCTGCCACCTTCACCTACGGACCTCTCATGGCCTCTACGCTTACCCTCGGGTTCGGAGGGTCGGCAGGCGCGGAAGGCCCGATAGCCACCTGTGGCGCAGCCACAGCAAGCATGATGGCACGCAAGTGGCACATGCCCACCGATCTCATGAGGATACTCATAGGGTGCGGAGCCGGCGCCGGTATAGCCGGCATATTCAAGGCTCCGGTAGGTGGCGTCATGTTCACGATAGAGGTGATGGGTATGGAACTCGCCACCGTCCCCGTTATCGCACTCATCATAGCATGCGTCATAGCGGGTATGACCTCATATGGCATGACCGGCTTTCTTCTCGACGTACCTCTGACCCATCCGCAGTATTTCGACCCGTCGATGAGCGGATGGATGATCCTGCTCGGTTGTTTCTGCGGATTCTATTCGATGTACTATTCATATGCCGGCGGGATGCTCAGACGGTTTTTCGAACGCATCCCATCCGTATGGATCCGCGGAGCTGTGTCGGGAGGCATCCTATCGGTGCTCATATTCCTCTTCCCGGCCATGTATGGCGAAGGCTACGATGTGATGGCACGGCTAATTGACGGCGATACCGGCGCAATGCTCCGATACAGTCTGTTCAGTCATTCATCCTCCCGGCTCGATCTTCTGCTCATATGCGGCGGCATAGTGATAGTCAAGACTCTGGCCTGCACTTCCACCAACAGTGGCGGAGGAGTGGCCGGCGACTTCGCCCCGACGCTCTTCGCCGGGTGTTTCGCCGGATACCTCTTCGCCTCTACGGTCAATCTGATCGGCGGCCTGTCTCTCCCGGCCGAGAACTTCGCGCTTGTGGCCATGGCCGGAGCCATGGCCGGTATTATCCGCGCTCCGCTCATGGCCATATTCATAGTGGTGGAGATGACCGGATATTACGGCATGATGTTTCCCGTGGTCATAGTAGCATCCATATCGTTCGCCCTCGTGTCATGGCTCACACCATCGTCACGGCGCCCCTTCACCATATCGTGGAGGAGCTGACAGTCTCTCAGGCAAACTCCTCGCGGCGGGCGGCGGTGAATGCCTCAAGATCTGCTGCCGGCACCGGCCATTTGGAACTGCCCTGACGCTCATACGCCACACCATCCACCAGAGCAACCTCAGGCGATGGCTCTATGTCCAGACGGTAGATGGTCTTGGTGCCTATGGTCTCGAACGAACCGCTTATACGGCTGTTGGCCACACGTCCGAGCCGGTTGCGGACATTATCTCTCACCGTGCGGTCAAACTTGTCCTTCACATCGGCCAGATCATACTTCTCGTGCCTGTTGTTCAGATAAGTGAAATCATTGTGCAGACCCACTGCATAGCCCGAATCATCGACACCTACGAGCAGACGTCCGCCGCGTGAGTTCAGGAAACTCGATATCACCTTGAGTATCTCCGTCATCTGCTCGCGTTCGGCGGGGAGCATATGCTTTCCGGCAGGATATATGATGGAGGTCTTCAACTCGGTAAACTGATCTTCCTGAGCCACACGTTCATTATCAGGCACCTGAAGCTTCAGTTCCATCAGCTGATAGATCTTTCGTCTCACCGATGCGCGGGCCTCATATATGTTGGAGTCAGCGAGCATATTGTACGAAAGCACAAGACGCGCCAGATGAGATGTGGTCTCGTCGGGGGTTCCGCACGCAAGCTGCCAAAGCCAGTCGGCACGCCATGGTTTGTCAAGGGTGTTGATGATGCGGAGACGGGTGAGACGGTTCTCTATGTCGGGGTACGATGACACGAACTCACGGTTGTCGCTGAGGAGCTTCTCGAGACGGTCGTCGTCGATACGGCCATTCTCACCAAACAGACATATTGTCTCCACCAGCTCCATGCGGTTGGTGAAATACGATGTCATGTGGGCGTCGCCTATTATCATCGACATGATGCGGGCCACAGCAAGATAACTGTAGGTCACTATATGGTCGGTGCAAAGCATACCCTCGCGGTCCACTATGTGGATCAGCTCACGCATCTCGTCCGCATCGATGAAATTGCGTGCGGCACGCGCTTCCTCCACCTCAGTCTCATGATCTTCGTCTTCATGATCGGAGGTATAGAAACAATCACCGCAATACTCATCCAGAAGCCATTTCAAAGCCTCGGTCTGGAGGAAACTTGCATCCGAGCGACCTTCGTATGATACCCTGATGACCGGATTGGGGAATATCTCCTCTATGCGGCCATCTATGAAATCGCCTACGGAGAGAGTGCCCTCCACCTCATTCCTATACATGAAACAGGAGAATCCGCTCTCACTTATACACAGATATCTGTCAGGCTGTATCATGCTGACCTGAAGCAGACACAGGCTCCCGATCTCCAGATTGTCGCGGAGAAAGTCATGGATATCCTGACGCATGTTGAAGACGAAGTTTCCATTCTCGTCACGCGACTCCACGGTAGCCTTGTAGAGGCATTCATCGCCGGTATCACGGTTGACAAATGTATCGGAAAGCGGCTGTATGGGATACGACACGATACCCTTGGGTGTGATTATGCCCTCTCCGGCATACACTGGATCCTCTATCACCGCACGATAGTCATATTTGCGGCCTTGTATCCTGCCGATGATCCGGATGGTGACGATGTCGCCCACATCGGGTGTGAGCCCCTGGGTCTTCACTGCCATTTTCTGATTGACGGCGAAAAGCGATCGTTCCACATCCCTCCACATGCGTCTGTACTGCATTATGTCACTGCACGACGCTCCCGGCTTTTCATCCAGCCGTTCATTGAGGAGCACCTTTATCTCCCGGCGGCCGAAGAGCGTTGTCGGGATAGCGTTGCGCATGGTCTGACCCATCATCACGGGTGTGAATGTGAGCGAGCTGCCATTGATGGTCATGAGTGCGTTGTTACCCTCGTATACATATGTGTCGGTGGACAGGGTACCCCCTCCACCTACTGCCAGACGCGAACAGAGCATGTTGATGTCGTTGAGCATCGCCCACGTCATCTCCAGACCTCCCGGCTCGCCGAAAAGCACGGACAGGGACTTCTCCATCAGTTTACCGTCATCCACCCTGGTCACGAGGGTGACATATCGGTAGAGCATGGATCTGTACATCGACTTCATGTCATCCGTATCGGCAAACAGCAGCAACCGCAGCGACAGGGCCTTGATCATCTGAATGATCGCCGTGCGCTCGGTGCCGCTCGTCAGGAGGTCCATATGCCGGCTCCCGTTTGATATGTACATATCGAGCATATCCACAAAGGCCCTGGCAAAAAGATGCATGAAGCGATGATTGGAATGAGAGTCGCGGATTATATCGAAGATATCATCGATATAGTTCGACACACTGTCCTTTCTTAGCGAGAAAAGAGCCATGGCCACACGCATGCGCTCCTCGGGATTGTAGAGGTAGCCCGAGAGCTTCAGGCGCTCCAGTGTCTCGTCGATATATATCTGGTCCTTCTTATCGACAATGAGACGCAGAGCCCGGAGATAGTCGCCGGTATGGGTGATGATCTTGTTGAGGCGATCCTGATACTCCATACGCTCACGTGGCGTACATGCACGCAGGTATTTCGAATTCTCAAGCAGATTTATGCATATGGAATTGAACGCCGAAAGCACCCGCAGACGCTGCTCACGGGTCCTGCGGTCTCGGCGCTGACGGGTGAGCATCGGCGATTCATCGCGCCTGAAGTCGGAGCTAAGCCATTCGGTGAAGTTACGCGCCACGGTGTCGGCGGCGGTCATGACCCAGAGGGGATTGCCGCTCTTGAGCTGATCGCGTGCATCGCCGAGCTGCGGCAAGCGTGCGAAAAGATAGCGCAGGTAATGGTCAGCCTCCTGGCCCGAGGAGTCGAGCGAAAGGAATTCATCAAGCGAGAACAGAGGTATGCCACGCTGGTGATTGCTCTCCAGCTCAAGTTCCATCCTGACAAGATTGATGGCCTTGACTCGGCATCTCACCACTTCATTCACATGAAGCCGCTCGCGGATATGGGGATTGGACAGACGGAATATCAGACCGTTCCAATCCGCCACTTCATAATACTTCCCACATATGAGATCTGTCTTTACCCTGAATTCATAGCTTTCACCTATCGTATAGATCTGCGGTAGTATAGCGGCTATGTCCTGCATGAATATAGGCGATCCCGACTCCGTGAATCCCTTCACTATGCAATGCAACTGTGTGGGGCGCGATTTCCTTTGAAATTCAAATGCCTTTATGTCGAATTCCTGTCCCTGATAACTTACCTGAAAATAAATATGGGCGCCGGCTACCTTGCTCCCTTTTACCTGAAATACTTTTTTTTCTCCTTTTTCCATTTTCTCTTGCTTTACAAATAACTATATATAACTGTTGTCTCTTAGATAAGATTTTTCCACACATGATTTCCGGCTCTGTTATGGAGTGTCAGTGAGATGAAGTGACCTGAGTCCGTCTCGGTAAGATCCGAAGTATATGATATGAAGTAATGCTCCGGCCCCATGAAGTCGAGTATGAACGAAGCCGTGTCCACCTCGCCGGCCGCCGCATCCCGTCCAGGAGTGACGCGCTCCCTTATGAATACATCAAACCCCTTTATGTCGATGGCCAGACTCACCGCACCCGAGGCATCAAGCCCCCTGAGCCCGCGGCGACGCAGGATGACATTCCCGTCATCTCCGCATATGAACTCTACCGACGGGGTGCCGGATCCGGCACCGGACAGATCATCCTCGAGTGAGATGACGCCGCCGAGCAATACTTGTCTTACCGGACCTGAATGGCCTCCACGCCCTAAAAAAGCAAGCACCGTAGCAGCCACAAGGACGGAAATGACGTAGAACTCAACGGTCTGAAATATGCCACAAATAATCATAATTGCAAAATTAACAATCATCGGCGGCTTTGCCAAACCACAAAGGGTAATTAAACGTTAAAAAAGAAAACAAACACATCACGCTTATGACACCGCTCGAACTAATTCCATCACATCAGGTGGCCCAATGGCTACTGAGAAATATACATCATCTGCTCGACATCATCGGCCTGGAAAAGCAAAAGACCACCGAGGAGATCATTTACGTGGCGATAATCGTTGCCGCATCCATCTTCATCGGACAATTCGTCAGCACAATCATACGCCTCGGCGTCAGAAAGATCGTCATGGTGCGCAATCCTGATCTCGGACATCAGCTCGTGGAGAGGCGCGTGCTCGTGCGCTGCTGCCGCATCATCCCTCCACTGGTCATTCTGGCTCTATTGCCATTCGCATTTACCGGCAATTCGCTTCTCAACACCATCCTCATCCGCACATTGCTCGTCTACACAAGCATTGTGGTGTGTATGGCAATATGCTCGGTGGCATCGTTCGTATGGATGCGTTTCGACCAGAAACGCAACACCCGCAATCTGCCCATCCGTGGTGTCCTCGACACCATACTCGGCATATTATGGGTCATAACAGTGATAATATGCGTATCCATCATCGTCGACAAATCACCTGCGGTGCTTCTTACCGGCCTCGGCGCCTTCGCTGCCGTGCTGATGCTCGTGTTCAAGGACAGCATACTCGGTCTTGTGGCCGGACTGCAGTTCTCGCAGAACGACATACTGCGTGTGGGCGACTGGATCGTGGTACCTTCCACCATAGCCAACGGCATAGTGATCGACGTGACCCTGACCACCGTGAAGGTCCAGAACTGGGACAATACCATCGTCACCCTACCCCCCTACTCCCTCATATCAGGGGCCATGCAGAACTGGCGCGGCATGACCGAGTCAGGCCACCGACAGATAGCCCGCACCATAAAGTTCGAACTGTATTCCATAAAAAGCGTCGACGACAAATGGATCGACACTATGACTGCCATGTTCCCCATATTGAAACCATATGTGGACAACATGCGCAAGCAGGGAGGTGAATATCACACATTCGACCCAAGCAACACTGCGGTCAACGGCACACTCGACACCAACATGGGCCTCTTCCGCGCCTATATGTGCGAGTGGCTCCTGGCCAACCCCAACATCACAAAGGATGAGCAGATTCTCGTGCGACTGATGGCACCCGATGAATACGGAATACCTCTCCAGATATGGTGCTACACCAGTATACCCAACTGGACCGTATATGAGGCTGTGCAGAGCGCCATGTTCGAGCACATCATAGTGACAGCGCCGCTGTTCGGGCTGAACGTCTACAACGAGAGCTCGGCCGTCGACACCACCACCGTATCACTCGTGGATCACCGTGGGACGGACCCGAAACCTCTCCCTCAGCAGCCTACACCCCCAGCAGCGTGAGCAGCGGGCCCGCGAGCACCGAGGTCAGCACACCGTTGAGTATCAGCCCCACAGTGGCATAAGCGCCATAGCGATCGGAGAGCTGTTGTGCACGGCTGGTACCTATGACATGGGCTGCAGTGCCCATGCTGAGGCCCATGGCTATGGGACTGTTGATGTGCCCTATGGTGAGAACCCTGAGTCCGCACACCGCACCAAGCAACCCCACAAGCACCACTATAGCCGCCGTAAGCGACGGGATGCCTCCGAGCTGCGAGGTTATCTCGATGGCTATGGGCGTTGACACCGATTTGGGAGCCAGCGAGACGATGATGTCGCGCGAGGCTCCCATCCCTTTTGCTATCAGCACCACCGACACTATGCCGGTGACACACCCTGCGAGCTGACTCATGAATATGGGCATGAACTGACGCCTTATGGAGCGCAGCTGTGTGTAGAGCGGAAGCCCCAGAGCCACAATGGCCGGCTTTAGCCAGAATTCTATATATCGTCCGGACAATGAATATGCCTCATATGTGAGACCTGTCACCTTTAGGAATGTGATGAGAAGCGCTATCGTCACAAGCACGGGGTGGAGCACCTGCCATCCCGTCATATCCCTCAGTTTCTGCGCACCGAAATACACCCCGAAAGTGAGGGCTATGAGAAAAACATTACTTTCTATGAACTCCATGACGGAATAATTGATGAACCTGTCCTGTTACCACAAGCACAAGTGCCGTGCTCACTACTGTAGCTACCGTGATAGGGAGCCATGACGCCGATATCAGATCGAAATACAGCATGAGCGCCACTCCGGGCGGAACGAAAAAGAAACCCATATTGGATACAAGAAACCGGCACATCGGCGCCACAGTCTCAGGTTTGACCATCCGGCGGTCAAGCAGTATGGTGAGCAGCAGCATGCCGAGTATGCTCCCCGGCACCGTTATACCTGTAAGCCACACGATGGCCTCACCTACGGCAAGACAGCCGAATATTATAGCACATTGCTTTACCATATCAATGCTGTTTTCAATTCATCTCTACATTAAACTGCACACCTACCGACAGTGACAGATCATTGCCCCAGCTTCCCGATCGGAATTTTTTCGCTGTGGTGACACCATCACCGGTGGTAGTGGTGACATTGGCTGAAGCCCTGGCCAGCGGACACCGGTAATTCAGATCCATGATCAGGGTGCATATCCTCGAAGTGCGGAATCCTACCGAAAGGCCGGCATTGAAGGTAGGAACGGCTATACGCCTGTCATACTCCACCCTGACGCCGTTGTCAAGCCGTCCGGAGCTCTCCCCCTTCTTCACATGATACCATCCTATCCCTGCACGGGGCGACAACAAGAAGCGTCCCGGTTGCCACAGATAGGCACCCCCGGCTGCCACTGAGGTATGGATGGATCCGTAGCCGGGCAGAAGTGCGTTGAGCAATGCATTGGCAAATCCCTCGCCGATATTGTCCACCTTGAGTGTATAGAACGACAGGCCGAGATCGGCATACACCGACCATCCGCGGGCCACACCGAACCCAAGGCGGCAGTCGAACTGAGTGCATACCTCCGGTCTGACACCAAACACATCACCATGCTCCGATCCGCCGGTGTTGAAATTCGGCCCGATGGTAAATGCCATCGAGAACGGACGCTCCAGACGCTGCATGCCCTTTTCCGCCGCTACGGCGGTGCGGTCGGTCGTCCCGGCCATGGAGATCCCTGTGCCGAGCATCATGCAGATAAACAATGCAAGCAGTTGTCTTGACATCTTGTACATTATCATACGAATTATAAAAAAACTATCTGCGCCGTATGACCTGCTTGAGCCGAGGAGCGGCTATCAGCACTATTACCGATCCGATGATCAGCACCATACCTGTCACGGCCTTGACAGTAAGGACTTCATCAAACAGCATCACCCCGAAAAGCACTCCTGTGATCGGCTCGAGAGCCCCGAGTATGGCTACCGCCACCGATCCTATAAACCCTATGGCCACCGCAACCGTCAGCAGTGACACGATGGTTGGAAGCACCGAAATCCCCACTATGCACGATAACCCGAGTGCGGACCCGGGTATAGACTGTAGATCCACAAGCCCGTTGAGTTTCACTACAAAGACCAGTATGCCGAACAACAGCGAATAGAATGTTATCGTGGTACCCTTGAGACGTTGGAGCGATGTCTTGTTTATCAACACCATATACACGGCATAGCATAGGGCTGACAGAATGACATATATCAATCCGCGCGTCGTGACTACCGCTCCCTCACCGGGATTGGCAAGAAACACCACTCCAGCCAGACACAGAGCTATCGCCGCGACTGTCACGCCCGAGATGCGCTGCTTGAAAAAAAGCCACAGCATAAGGGCTATGAACACAGGCTCGACAAACAGCAGTGTGGACGCAAGCCCGACATCCATATATCTGTATGCCTCGAACAGCAATACCGACGAGAGGGCGAAAAAAACACCCTCAGCCACCATTAACCACAAGTTGCGGCCGGACAGGCGGAAACTGTCGCCACGCTTCAGCATCACGAGTCCAAGTATCAGCACCGCGAATGCATAGCGGTAGAAGAGCACCGAACCGGTACTCAGCCCCATGTCGTAGAGGGGCACGGCAAAAAGTGGATTTGTACCATAGCTTACAGCCGCTACTGCCCCAAGTATGTATCCCTTCACACTATCCGTCATAGTCATACCTCCATGAATGGTTTCATCAACGCATTGAGCTGGTCGTGCTCCACCAGAAATCCGTCATGGCCAAATGGCGACTGGATCTCGGCATACACGGCTCCGGGTATCCGCGAGGCGAGCGCACGCATATCATCGGCCGGAAACACAATATCTGTAGTAAGCCCTATCACAAGCGTCTTTGCCTCTATGCGCCCCAGAGCAGCGTCAAGCCCCCCACGACCGCGCCCTACATCGTGCGAGTCGAAGGCATCGAGGATGGCGCAATAGGAATATGCGTCAAAACGCCTCACAAGCTTCTCGCCCTGATAGCGCTGATAGGACACAGCGCGGCGCGGAGCCGGAAAGTCGGCAGCGTCACATTGCGTGAGGTTATAACCCGAAGGCCCCCTGTAACTGAGCAAGCCTATGGCACGCGCCGCAGCCAGTCCCGCCGATGCCGCGTCCGGACGCGGCTCCCCATAGGTGGCATCGGCCTTTATGCTCATGCGCTGCGTCTCATCGATGGCTATGGTCCATGGTGTGGCCTTGGCATCGGTAGCCATCAGCGACAGACGGTCAAACCGCCACGGCTCCATGACAGCCCACTCCACAGCCTGAAATCCACCTACGGAACAGCCTACGAGCGTATGCACCCTCTCCACCCCGAGATGACGGGCGAGCAGACGATGGGCATTCACCACATCCCTGATGGTGTAGGCGGGAAAACTGTCATAGTAAGGCTTGCCTGTGCGCGGATCCTCATGCAGCGGGGCCGTAGTGCCATATGGCGACCCGATGATGTTGGCACATACTACAAACCATCTGTCCGGATCGAGGAATCGGCCGTTCTCCACCGTATGTGGCCACCAGTCGGCCACATCACTGTTGGCGGTCAGGGCATGGCATACCCACACCACGTTATCTGCATCCGCCGACATCGTGCCATATGTATGATACGCTATGGTCAGTTGCTGAAGCTCTCCGCCAAGCTCGAGCGCGAAAGGTGCGTTATGTTTATATATCTTGAGCATATTTCATAAGTTCAAACTGCAAAATTACCCATTTTCCGCCACATCTGTCACCATATGGGCCACTAATTTTCACCTTCGGTCTCAAGATATTTCCTGTACAATGCCACCGTGGTATCCACCACGCAGAAGTCATATCGCTTATAGTCACATACCCAGTCGGTTATCTTGGCGCTCTGACCGTCAAGCCGGCTCCATGGACACAGACAGTTGTGCCGCATGGTGCGCTCATCGCACTCATTTCCGCTGTCATTGAACTCATAGCCCATCAATTCGTGGGCGGCGTTCCAGCGCATGTGCTCGAGCATAGCCAGATGTCTCACAATAAGATTCTCACAGGCGGAGAGCTCCGGATAACGAATATCAGCCCCGGATCCGGCCACATCAGCTGTACCGTCGGCATTGAAATAGTTCATATAGAACTGATCCCAGTCCACATCCTGATGCTCCGCCATATGGCCCATGGCATTCTTCAGCAATATCATCTTTGTACCCGCATGGAGGGCATTGGCACGGTCCTGCGACTCCTGACGTCGCAATTTACGCAGATCATCGATCTTAGGCGTACCCGTATCGGTATGCTTCACATGCCTTTCGTCCCAGGTCAGCCCCTCCCCGCTCAGCTCGCGGTATTTCTCGTGGAAGACTTTCCCCTCCTCGATCAGACGGTCGCTCACCACGAGGTCGTAGGTATACGTCTTCTCCGGCTGGCCGAAGATCAGGATCACAGGAGTGTTTTCTTCCTCCTTCCCATACCCGAAGTTGTAATGATCAGCTATTTTCTGTATGCTTTCGGTCTTGCTGTCATCCGTACATCTCACGAGAATGCGCAGGTTCGAGATATCCTCCCTGCATCGTCTCACTCTATTGAACACACGAGTGGCAAGGGCGATAGCCTCGTCATTATCACCTATTGATATGACCACATAGTTGACCTTTCCGGCAAACTCATCAGTGAGCACACGGCCATGAAAGTCGGCACTGTTATGGTCCACCGGCTCAAACCGGACAGAACGCCCGGTGGTGTCGCCGCTGAACACCGCTGGCATCGATGCCATGAATGTACCCTTGATTTTGTCAAGATCCTTGTCGACGACCATGCATTCGAACGGGCTTCTCCTGTCCGTATCAGAGCTGTCAACGAATGCTCCGAATTCATACAGGAATCTGAACGCATCGCGCCCCACCTCGCCGAATCCCACTATCAGCGCCGTGAAAGGCGTCTCCACGGTAGCCGGATTGTCCCTGCTGATCCCGACGACATTCACAGGATGATAGCTCCTGTCAAGCTTCAGAAGTTCTATAGCCATATGCGACGAATCGACTATCCTGATGTCGAGATGTTTCTTCAATGCCACATCCTGCACCACCCGGTTGGGTCCATTGTAACGGGCATGACAATAAATTCGGTGGGCCATGGCCCTGTCAGCCGCCACCGTACGCATTGTCCTGTCCTTGGCAAGCGCTATGATATTGCGTATATTACGCTCCTCATCCTCACCCATGAAAAAGATATGCAGCTGTGCGCCGGCTGTCTGCCCAAGCCGCGATATGAGTCGTCTGATTCTCGGCAGACCGATGTAACCGAACGCATCGAACTCATCCTCCGCGGTTATGTCGACATCTATATCGTCAAACTGCTGGCTGGCTATAGCCACATAGGCCCCTGCTGAGTCGGCACATTTGAACACCTTGCGCTTATGGGCCAGAAGTCCTACTATGCCGTCCCATCCGCCGCTTTCATCCTCGTCGATGTTCGCCTCGTCAATTATCACAGCTACAGCCTTCGGATCCTGCCTGACTATATCCCTGATAAGCAACAGCGACGGATCGTTGTTGCCGAAAAACAGATAGAGATGATTTTTCCCGTCATCGACAACACTACGGAAATTCAATCTGCAATATGCATTCAGACGCGAGTATACAAGTCCCACAAGCAAAGCCACCGTGCAAGAAAACGACATTACCGCCTGAAATGACAGCCACCCCTTGAGCGCGGCATGTCTGTCAAGGCGGTCAAGAAGACCGCCATCCACATCAAGCATGAACAGATCAAGCGAGCAAATGAGAGAGCGCAGCAGATATTCCGCATTGGAAAACTCCACCGGATGACCAATATCATCCAATGTCATGCCGTCATGCCCTATGGTATAAAATACATACATGTACAACAGTGTGCCCTCTACCAGAAAAAAGCCCATGAGCGTGGCGACAAACTTCATGGGAAAATCCCTCGCATAGCTATGCACCGGCCTTATCCCTGCATTCTTAAGCTGCATGACGAGCGAACAGAGCAGCACAAACGCACACGCGCCGAGCAGGACGGTCATGAACCACAGTCCCGCTCCCTCTCCCGCCCAGAGGACAACCGCAATGATGACGGCAACGAGCGCAAGAGAGCCCCATCTATATGCCGACATTCCACTCATGATACTTCGGTATTATCTTCCGTGCGGGCATTATCACCCCACTGTGATCGTATGTATGCCCAGGCTTCATCATACAGACGCCTCTCCTGATCAGTCAGGCTGCCGGACACCGTGGCATCCTCCGCCGAAGAAGGATGCTCCACCTTCCAGCAGCGGTCAATGAACCGCCAGGCCATGTCACACCGCTCCTTATCACGGCGCATTCTCTCCTCCATCAGAGCCTTCTCCCGGCAGGAGCGGGCCTCAAGCCATCGCACTGCCACTTTACGCGCCACATTCAGTGCCACACAACCCAATATGAGCGTCACGACAGCCCACAGGCATTTGATCATAACACCACCGACTACGGTGACCACAACCGGCGTTTGGCTACACAGATCCATTGCTTTTTACTAATTGGTTATAAAATATGCAAAAATAGCGAATTTATTCTATACCTTAGCTATATTTTCATAGGTTCTTTAATGACAATGTAAAACCGGAGTGGATGTATTTCATTCCTGCCATACTCTGAAGACTCCCCGTGATGCAGGAATCAATATAAAAGATGAACATTCGTCACAACGCAAGTGTTAAAAAATTACCATACATCACAAAAACCGGTTCTTCAGTAATGTCAAAAAAGCATATAACACGTCTTCATTGGAAACTCTTCTTCCCTTTGGTCGGATTGTTATGGGTTGTCATAGGCATAACGATCCTATACTTTGTGACGCACGAACGACAGCGCCTGAGCTACAATCTGGGCAACAGGCTCATCAATGTCAACAAGACGCTGATCGATGCTTATGGCAAAGGGGCCGACCTGCAAAAGACCGTCGACTTCATAAGACTGTTCACAAACCAGACCACTCTCGATCCTCTCCACCTCACAGTCTACGATAAAAACGGCAATATCATCGCCGACAATCAGCAGGCCACTATCCCCATCCACGATAGGACCGGTGAGATAATGCCCGAATTCGGGCGGTCATGGGACAAACGTGACACCACATATCTTCACGACATGGAGATGTTCGGCTCAAAATACATGATAAGCTCCGCCACAAGCAGCGACGGAGCCATACACACTTTCGCCGCCCTACCCTACAAGGGTGAGGTAGGCGAGTTTCTGAGCGTCGACTCTATGGTGTGGGTGGTCATGCTGGGACTTGGCGGACTGTCATTCATACTCGCATACTTCAGCTCGAAAGCGATATGCCGCAACGTCTACGCCCTGCGTGACTTTGCTGAAAGCATCGCCACCAACAGTCTGCCTGACGACATAGAGACATGGAGGTTCTCCAAGGACGAGCTTGGAGAAGTATCCAGAAGACTCCTGCTGCTATACCGCGAGAAAATAAAAGCAGAACAGGAAAAGTATCTGCACGAACGGCAGATAGGCATCAATGTCAGCCACGAACTCAACACTCCGGTAGCTATCATAAAGGGTTATCTCGACACGATACTCTCGGACAACGGCATCTCCGAGCCACAGAAACAGATATTCATAAAACGCGCTCTGGACAACACCAACCGGCTCGCCGACCTGATAGATGATCTCAACGCCGTGATGCGGCTCCAGGATAACAACCGGCCGATCCAGATCAGGACTTTCGACTTCCACGATCTCGCCTCGAGGCTCGCCGACGATGTGAAACACAACCATACGGCCGGATCCATGGATCTCTCAGTAGATGTCCCGGAGGGATCTATTATCAAAGCCAATGAGGCTCTGCTTACAAACGCGTTGCTCCATCTCACCGGCAATTCCGCACAGCATTCCCACGGCTCACTCATCAGCCTCAGATGGCTGCGCGAAGAAAACAGCTACATGATCTTCTCATTCTCCGACAACGGAACCGGGGTGGACGATGAACACCTCGACAGACTTTTCGATCTTTTCTACCGGGTGGACAGCGGACGATCACGTAAGAATGGCGGCTCGGGACTCGGGCTCCCGCTCGTCTACCGCATATTCCTGTCGATGGACGGTGACATCACCGCCCGCCATGCCGAAGGCGGTGGACTCGAATTCATTTTTTCAATACCCAAAGGATCCTGACAAACTGTCGGTCAGGTTCTTTCTCATGCCATATTGGGCGAGTCCCTTGTCAAATCCCACCGCAGCAAGAAAACCTGCCATCGACTCACACCCCGCATCGACATTAAGGACCTTGACCTTGCTGTTCTCAGCCTTTTGCAGGGCATGCGCCATCAATGACCGGCCCACACCCATCCTCCGGTATCGCCTGTCGACCGCTATCTGCGCTATATCTCCCGTGTGTGGATCATAGACACAATAACCGATTCTTTCACCCTTACGGACAGCAGCCAGTATTATCAACTCATCAGCAGCCCTACATATAGACTCATATGAATTCTGCCACGATGGACTGAAATCGCAGAATCCGGACATTGGCTCCAACGCCTCCGCCCCGATCTCCTCTATCATTACGTCTGCCAGACGTCGGGAAGCAAGCCTGAGATCACTCAAAGACTTGTTATAACACTCATATTCCGCTACGATCTCAAAGCCGGCCTTCTTGTAAAGACTCACGGCAGGAGCGTTGGACGTGAGCACCTCCAACAGATATCCCCTCACACCGGCCTCTATCAGACCTGGCTGCGACATCATGAAAAGTTTGCCCGCCAGACCGAGACCTCTGTATTCCGGCAACGTCCCTGTGCCACAATCATAGCAGCACATCTCACCTTCATATGCGCCATATCCATTCAGGAGAAACGCACATATGCTACCATCGTCGGCAAAAGCTCCCCACGATATATCGCGTCTGAATCCGCGACGCCGCAACATCGACTCGACCTCATGCCGGTCAAATCTTACGGCATAGTCGCCGAATGCCTTTTGAAATGCATCTATGATATCATCGGGTGATGTATCTGAAAGTGTCCTTGGCTCCATGCTCATAAAAATAAAAAATCCGACCGTCAATCCGCTCCTCCGGTCCATACATTCAGCACCGCCCGGAAATCGGATATCATCAGCTGAAAATCATAACAGATCTTTCTCCCCAACCGCCGGGCCACTTGCTCCACCGCATGGAGAAGATATTCACCAAGCAATCGTTTCTGATCGCGTACAGACAGTTGACTGAACTCCCTTTCAAGCACGATGTTCACCCGTACCGAGCCGGTATCCTTCCGAAATGGACCGTATGTGAAACGGTTCCGCAGATAGTAGCCATTGTCATCGATCTCCTTCTCAGTATACATCTCAAGCAGTTTAGGATAGAAGTCCCGCTGCCTCAGTCCGAGAGTTTCATCGGCTATTATATAGTTGGTCTTGCAATGATAATTATCATAAAAGCTGAATGAGACGTTCAGCACGATTGAATCGATGGACGCACCATACAATTCCGGACGCATCTTCCGGTTAAGCATCGGAGTCAGCACCCGGTCCATACTTTCTACCACCGGTTTTGAACTATCGTAGCAATTGGCGAGCCCCCTCACTATACGTATAGGATTCTTGGCTATCCAGTTGCGCTGGCTGCAAAGCTTCACATCCTGCGGTGCGCCCGTGCCCCCCTTGCAGCGTACAGGAGGATCGTATGCTCGCTCCCTGTCGCCATGAACGAACGACATATCATAGTCGATGGCCAGACCATCCTTACGCTTTGACCATACAGCCTCAAGAAAACGGACCTTCCCGTCCCTGTTGATGAAACACGTCTCAGGATTCCCGTTGAACCATCTGCCCTTTCTTGCTTCCAACGGCTCATGATCACCCCAGCCCATGATAGCCAGAGCCTCGCAGATCCTCACAGCGGCATTCCATTCCGCGGCATTGCTGTAACATGAATATTCAAGGAACAAACCATACAGCCTCTCACGCAATACGTCAGCATCAGGTTGGCTGTGCAAGAATTCGCGCAGATCATCAAGACCGGATATATCAAAGATTCTGTTCATCGGCACCTCATTCAGCATACGGACCACCGCGTATCTACGGCTATCCGATCGCAAATATACAGCTTTTTTCTCAAACCATACCCCATACGCCCATCTAAGTGGACATAGGAGGCAAGCGCAAAGCCTCATATCAGCACCTCGGCGAGATTGGCACCCTGCATCAGATGCTCCCATGAAGGCCTCGCCATACTGAACGACAGTTTTATCCCGGGCACAAGCCTTTCACCTATGGTTCTCAGGGATTTATAGAAACTCGACTTCACAGTCTCATATACATAGCACCTGCTCCCGCGCCTCAGTATCGGCAGCAGATACGGACTGTCCGCATCTGCATATTTCCGGATAATATCCGCTGACTTATCCCCAAGCATCACCTCCACAGCCTTCCCCACCTGCCTGCGATGATAACAGAGCCTTTCACCCCTGAGATTCTCCTTCTTCAGATTGGCAAGATCAGACAACTCGATTCCATGACCATAGACACTGAACATGAACATATCACGCACAAGCTCAAGCAATGGCTCGGCCGACAGATCAAGCTCCCCAATATCCCTCAATACCTTGCGGTCAAGAACCCTGTCACCGAGACTCTTCGACGCGACCCCTGAACCTGCCGTACAGACATCACGCCAACAGATCCTTATATCTGCCACATCATCCTCTACGGCATGCCCCAAAGCCGACCGCAATGTACGGAGATAAAAGCCACACGTACTGTCTGACACACGGACAGAAAGAAAATCCCTGTAACCAATGACAAAACCGGCATCAACGTCAGCCACTCTGACAGCAACACCGCTCATATATTCCGACAGACTACGCCTCAGGCTTGCGAACGACCTGGCCATCCGCCTCCCCTCCGCAGCAAATCTTCCTGAAAGTACATCCAGATAGTCGAGAAGCCTTATGTCATGACACCCCACCGCTGAACTCACACCCCGACTCACAAACCTGCGGGAGATCCTCACAACGCCGGCTACACCACAGAACCCATCGCCAAGCGAAGCAATACGCTCCCTGTAGGGATTGCAGTCCAACACAGCATCGGCCCCTCGCTCAACTATATCATCAAGGTTAAAATCCACCCCCGACCGGACAAGGTCCTCTATAACGCAACATATCGTCTTGAGATCAAACGCGATCTGCCCGCCATAATCGGAAAACACCGCAGGCCCCCTGCCACGAACAGCCGACGTAAACTCCTTCCGAGCCATCCCCTCGCGTACAGTATAGACCACCGCCCCCTCACCACCATCAGTACGCGACGGCCGGAACCTTGCACTCAAAACAAACATATCCCCGCCAAACAATCCAACCCCACCTTGCGGATCAACTATTTATCAATCGTAACTGAAGCGATATATATCCTCCTCAGAAAGCTTTGTGCCTGTTTGCACTTCGATAAATGATAGTGATGTCAAGGCATGTACGCCATGCTTAAATCCTTTTGGTATTTCAACAGTATCACCGCGTTTGATTTTACGACGCACGCCATCAATTACTATCTCACCCTCACCATCTATGATTGTCCACACTTCGTCATGGTAATCATGCCGATGATAGCTTATTGAGCAATCCGGATCAAGCGAGACATGCTTGGTTAGAGATTGAGATCCATCCGGAAAACATACAGAATCAACAATCTTATATTTGCCCCAACGACGCTCTTCATACATCGGTCGGTTTTTCAAAGCTGCAGCATAGCCCTTTATATTCTCACTCTTACTCTTTTCTGAAACGAAAATACCATCCGGCGAAGCCGCTATGACAAGGTCTTTTGTGCCGAGACACAACAGAGGGATACCGAGTTCATTGAATATATGGGTATTTTCACATGTATCATCTGTCAACACATTGCCATACTTCTTACAATGAAGTTCATCAGTCAACGTATTCCATGTTCCAAGATCCTTCCATTTACCCAAAAATTTTACCATCCCTATGCTTGTCGCCTTTTCAGCTACCTCATAATCGAAACTTATTTTAGGGAATTCATCATAACGGTCACGAACCTCAGTGAATGATTTTGCCGAGACATATTTGTCAGAAATAGCCGTAAGATACCTGAGACGGAATGCAAACACGCCCCCATTCCACAACGCACCATCGGCAATAAGCTTCTCCGCAGTTTGGACATCAGGCTTCTCAGTAAATCGCTTGACAGCAATAACCTCATCGGTATATTCCTTTTCAGGTACTACATATCCATATTTTTCCGATGGATAGGTCGGACAAATACCCATAACCATCATATCGGCACATCCATCGGCGATACTCTGCACCATACGCTTGATGCACCCGAAATAACCGGTCTCTGTATAGGGATCGCATGGCATCACCACCACTATCTCATCCTCCGCACACTGCTTCTCCTTTGCAAGATACTCACAAGCAAGACATATTGCCGGAAATGTGTCGCGGCGTGAAGGCTCGGTGACAATACTGACACCTTCGCCTAATTGGGCGATCACCGAATCCTGTTGCGAAACACTTGTTGCTACTGTCACATCTGCATCAATACCAATTTCTCGGATTTGACGCATGACACGTTGCACCATAGATTCGCGAATATCCGTTCCTTCAACATCAAGCAGTCTCAGAAACTGCTTGGAACGGGCGTCATTTGACAAGGGCCACAGACGGGTACCGGACCCGCCGGAAAGAAGTATTATCTGCATTATCGTATGTATACTCAGCGTTCGGCCCTCATCGGGTTGTTCAAAAAATCATCGTATGCAAGACGTACACCGTCAGCAAGCTCAGTCTTATATGTCCAACCGAGTTTGGTGGCTTTGCTCACATCAAGCAGTTTGCGGGGTGTACCGTTAGGACGTGTGGTCTCCCACAGTATCTTACCCTCATATCCTACTGTCGAGGCCACGAGTTCGGTAAGCTCCTTGATGGAAAGCTCCTTGCCGGTTCCGGCATTGACAGTTTCACTCCCGCTGTAATTGTTCATCAGGAAAACACACAGATTGGCGAGATCATCCACATAGAGAAACTCCCGCAAAGGAGATCCGTCACCCCAGCAGGTTACCTCCGTCAAACCCTGCTCCTTTGCCTCATGGAAACGCCTGATAAGGGCCGGAAGCACATGAGAGTGTTCAGGATGATAATTATCATTGGGGCCGTATAAATTAGTAGGCATGACTGATATGTAGTCTGTACCGTACTGACGGTTGAGATACTCGCAATATTTGAGACCACTGATTTTGGCAAGAGCGTAAGCCTCGTTGGTTTTCTCCAATTCGGATGTCAGCAGACATGACTCTGGCATAGGTTGCGGCGCCATGCGCGGATAGATGCACGATGAACCGAGGAATTCCAGTTTCTTGCATCCGTTGCGCCATGCTGCATTGATCACATTCATCTCAAGCATCATATTGTCATACATGAAATCGGCCAGATGCTCGGAGTTGGCTATTATACCACCCACCTTGGCAGCTGCGAGAAACACATATTCAGGCCTCTCGGCAGCAAAGAAATCATTGACAGCCTGCTGATTTATAAGATCAAGTTCCCCATGTGTACGCGTGATGATATTATTGTATCCCTGACGTCTGAGTTCGCGCACAATGGCGGAGCCAACCATTCCACGGTGGCCCGCCACATATATCTTGGATTGCTTATCCATCATTTCACAATACCCTTTTCAAGATACTCTGCCAGATTTGTCTTCACCTGCTCACCGGCACGCTCCACCGCCACCTTTGCCATATCTGCATCCACCATCAGATTGACAAGCTGCTCGAACGATGTCTTCTTAGCGGGATCCCAGCCCAGCTCGATTCGTGCCTTCGAAGGATCACCCCACAGATTGACGACATCTGTCGGACGGTAGAAGTCAGGAGAAACCTCAATCACGGTCTTGCCGGTCTTGACATCAATGCCTTTTTCATTTTCGCCCTCTCCCTCGAAACGCAATTCAATGCCCGCTCGGCGGAATGCATAGAGACAGAACTCACGCACCGAATGCTGCTCACCCGTTGCGATAACAAAGTCCTGCGGTTTGGGCTGCTGGAGTATAAGCCACATGCACTCCACATAGTCTTTTGCATAACCCCAGTCACGGAGCGACGACAAATTGCCGAGGTAAAGCTTATCCTGCTTGCCCTGTGCTATACGGGCCGCAGCAAGAGTTATCTTGCGGGTGACAAATGTCTCGCCACGACGCTCCGACTCGTGATTGAAGAGTATTCCGGAGCAAGCGAACATATTGTAGGCCTCACGATACTCCTTGACAATCCAGAATCCATAGAGCTTGGCCACGGCATAAGGAGAATAGGGATGAAACGGAGTTTTCTCATTCTGAGGCACTTCCTCCACCTTACCGTAAAGTTCGGAAGTTGATGCCTGATAAAACCGGCATGTGTCGGCCAATCCACACTGACGTATTCCCTCAAGGATACGGAGCACACCCGTGGCATCCACATCAGCGGTAAACTCCGGCGAATCAAATGACACCTGGACATGACTCTGCGCGGCAAGGTTATAAACCTCATCCGGTCTTACCTTGTTAAGTACCTGAATGATCGACATCGAGTCACCAAGATCCGCGTAATGCAGATGGAAATTCCTGTGACCTTCAAGATGGGCGATACGCTCGCGGAAGTCCACTGACGACCGGCGGATAGTGCCGTGCACATCATAGCCCTTCCCGAGCAAAAGTTCGGCTAAAAAACTACCGTCCTGACCGGTGATTCCTGTGATAAGTGCTGTTTTCATATATTTATTGTTAAGCCTTTGTGATAATGATTATTTACCAGGTGATTCTTTATTTTACTTCTTGATATCTTTAATATCAGTCTTGATGCTATACATAGTATCCGTTCTTGTCAGAATGCTCATATCCTCTGCTTCAAGAATTGGAGTGAACGCACCTCTATGTATTACCGGAATTTACTGAACGGCATCTCTAAGAATACCTACAGTCTCAGCAAGTGTAGGCAGATTGGCAATATTTGGATTTGTATATAGCAACTCTGAGTTTTTATCAGTGCTGTATCAGTCGCATCACCTTGACGGGATAGCGCAGCCAGTCAAACAGCTGCGCCATCACGAGACCATGCTTGTTATAGGCACGGTAATGGTCGCGCAATATGCGCAGATGGCTTCGCAGACCGTTGGTGGAAGCTCCCCCCGTGCGCATCGTCACAAAATCAGTCCTTATATAACGTGTCCTGATACGGTGGATATATATCAACCTGAGCATATGCTCGAAATCAGCCGCTACCGGAAAAGCGATATCAAAAGCACCAAGTTCAGAATACACGCTCCGGCGGCAATAGAAAGACGGATGCGCCGGTTGGATACCGAAAAGCATCTGCCAGCGGGCAAACCGGCTTGATGAATAATAGCGCACGCAATGCGAGAGATCATCACTGTTGACGAAATGGATATCGCCATACACGGCATCCACATCATCATCCCTGAACTCCATCGCCACCTTGCTGAGGATACCCGGCCCGGTAAAGAAATCATCGGAATTCAATATACCAACAACATCACCCGTAGCCATGCCTATACCCTTGTTCATCGCATCATAAATGCCGTGGTCACGTTCACTTATCCACTTCAGACGTCCGCCGTAGCGAGGCTCGAGCTCGCGCACTATGTCAAGCGTATTATCCTTCGAAGCACCGTCAACAATAATATGTTCAAAATCAGGATAGCTCTGCGAGAGCACACTCTCCATAGTGTCACGGACAGTCGCCCCGCTGTTGAATGTAGTTGTAATAATAGAAATCTTCATTTCCCCAAAATGATAAAGGCTCGAAAACCTTGTTTGTAAATTACTGAATTTGCTAAGTATTATGGAATATCTCAGAAACGCACACCGTACTCAGTCTCAAGCAAAGACTTGATCCTTTCCGGATCCTCCCCACACTTCCTCTTGATCTCATAGATCTTCGCATCCACCAGCGTGCGGTACCACCATCCCTGAATGAAGGTAAAGATAAACCCCTCCTTGCCATCACGCCAGCCACCCTTAAGGAAATACCGGTACATAAAATAAGCGAACGACCGCCAGAACAGCGGCTTGCGGGCATAGGAATGCTTCTTCCGGCGCTTGGCATTGGCCTGCTCGGAAAGCTTTCCTGCTGTAGAATGACTTGTCAGACCGAATTCGAGGTCAAGCAACTCGGCAGCCTCTCTTACCGCATAATCCACATGTTTCTTACAGAACCATGACAGATTGTTGAGATTGTGGTCACAGAAATCATTTTGACATTCATACTCCTCTCCTGCAGACAGAACCACATGCTCATCCATCAGCCGCTGCTCATACCTTCCGTAGCCCCGACGGAACAGACGAAGGATTTTTACCGGATAAATGCCACCCTTCATCCACTTATCCATGAAAATATGACGCCGCTTAAAAACAACTCCCGTCACAGCATCAGGCATCACGGGAAGAACTCTCTGAAGCTCATCCACCAATTCCGGCATCATATACTCATCAGCATCGAGGCGGAGAATCCACTCAGTGTCAATCTGTATGTTATCAAGCGCCCAGTTGAACTGCTCAGCCTGATTCCCCGGCCACTTATGCTCCACCACCTCAGCACCAAGTTCACGCGCTATTTCCTGAGTGCCATCCGTCGAAAAACAATCAATCACATACACCTTCCGAGCAATACGGTTGACATTCTCCAGACACCTCCGTATATGCATACTTTCATCCTTTGTGAGGATTATAACAGACAGATCAAGCATCTTTGATAACTCTCTTCTTTATGAATTTAGCCGGATTTCCACCGACGACAGTCCATGGTTCCACATCCTTATACACCGATGCCGTCGCCCCGACAACAGCCCCCTCACCGACAGTCACCCCCATACCGACATATGCCTTCGCCCCAACCCAAGCCTGATCACAAATCTTAACCGGAGCTGTGATCAGTTTATGACCAGCCGATGATATGTCATGTGACGCAGTGCAAAGAAAAGCCCCCTGGCTAACAGTTGCAAACCTGCCGATATGTATAGGCGCTACATTATAGCAATCAACCCCGGATGCCAGACATGCATAATCATCCATTATAAGATTTGCAGGATAATATACTTTGGCGGTGCTATATACTACTGCCTTTTTTGATATTTTTGCTCCAAAGAGCTTAAGCAACAAACGTTTCCATCCGGAACCTAAGCTACGTGGCAACCAAACAGCAAAGAGCCCCCAGCATATAACCCAAAGCAATCTTGCTATCTGATGTCTCCGCCCAAGGTGATTCACATATTTCTCCTCCACGACAGCTTATTAAATTTAGATATTCGAGCCGACATACTGCCGGTTAATTTCATGAAAAGATATGAAGCCACAATCGAACCGATAATCAGCAATATCGCCAACTCAATACGGTTATTTAATCTGCCGTAAAAGGGAAAATGGAGCAGATAAATCTCAAATGAAACATATCCTGAAATCAATAGCAGGAAACTGCTTCTAATTGAAGATATTATAGTCGACAGACTTATTATTGCCAATCCCAAACCGAGGTTTATAATCAACTGTATTGATGAATAGAATTTCGTTCCGAGATATGCTCTTACTTCCGGCAATTGCTTGAACGCAAGAGCTGAAAATGCAACTATTACAGATATACACGCTATGCAAAGCCATTTACGCCGACTCAGATCTTGCAATTTCTCACGATGTCGGGCGATAATCACACCAATCAGAAATGCAAACGATTGTTCGGCGGCAAGAGAGTGCAATAAAACAAACATTGCCAATGTCGCTAACGTAAAGGCTGCCAAACTATAATTTGGTATAAGTAATAATGTAAAGAAAAAGACAACATACCATTTGATTTGGTAATCGACATACCAATAGGTGGTTTTTATGCCGGTAATCTCATATAAATAACGCGTAACTTCAAATTCCTCATGCACGAGCAACCATATGGTTATTACGATTGTATACGGTAGCATAACTCGCAGATATTTCTTCGACCAAAAATGTTTCAATCCGTTTTTGACAAACGAGCATTGCAATCCATAACCTGATAAAATCATGAAGATTGTGACTCCGGCAGAGGCAAGTGGACTTAAAACTACGGTGTGAAAAGCGCCTGATATATGACCTACAAGAATCATTAAAATTGCAATGCCCCGCAATTGTGTAGTATGCTGATAGTCAAAGAATTTACCCCCCCCACTAAAATGCTATCTGTCAGCAGCCGGGGCGCAAACCAGACTCTGCTGCACGGAATCATAGATGCCACCACCACAAGCGACAATAAGATAAACGAATGTATCATAGCGTATAAACGAATTCGGGTTTGGGTGCTTCTGCGATGAGCCAGCGGTAGAGGGAGAGCATCTGCGATGCGACTTTCTCGGCTGCAAAAGTGCGCAAGATATAGTCCCGGCCCCGTTGCCCCATAGCCATACGTTCCGATGGAGTCTTCTTGTACAGATCATCTATTACCTTTGCAATTGATTCTGGAGAATTATCAACCCACCAACCACACTTTTCTTCGTTTAACGCTTGCCAAGGAGTACCAAGAGATGCCATTACCGGTGTTCCGACAATCAGGGCCTCAGGTATGATCATCCCAAAATTCTCCATATCGGAGGGCACAAACAGAGCATCCATCTTTACCAACTGCTCATATTTCTCCCGCCCATTCAAAAATCCCAAAAATTGAACTTGTGATTCAATCCCAAGCCTTTTAGCCTCATAACGCAGAAAGCGTTCATATTCTTCATCACCTTTCCCAATTATAAAAACTTTGACATCTCTTCGAGACGATAGATACACCCCATAAAGAAGGTTCTCAACCTTCTTTATGGGGTGTAGCCTTCCAAGGAAGGCTACACCCCATAAAGCGTCAGCGTTTGTTTTTTTTAAATTGAATAGCTCCGCAGTATATTCCGGCATGCTTACAGGATTCCCGATCAGAGCAATCGGTCCATCATAACCGAAAGATCTTACATGATTCATCTCCGCTTCACATGTCACATGTATGCATGAGGCCTCTCGGATATCCCGGTCAAACCACAGCTTCCGCAATGGCCATTTCTTCCAGGCACTTCTTGCAAGAGCCTCAGGATATAGCATGCCATGAGGCGTGATGATATATGGCTTACCTTTTTTTCGGGCTATGGCACATGTAGAATGGTTAATGTGCATCCACATACCATTGGTGTGATATATGTCATAATCACTTCCATTGAGAAAACGGGTCATATTAGCGGAAACAGATACCGGTGTCTTATAATCGTTATCAACACATTTAATCCAATCCTCGCCACAACCCATCAGTCGATCAGCAGTTGTGTTCACATCTGGCGTCAGCAAATCCACAACATCATTTGTGTCAAATCCGTGAATAGCAGATAGCAAATCGTACGTACACGTAGATGTACCCCCCGACTTAGCTCCGAACCCGCCAATAGTCTGAAGTATTTTCATTAGTAATCAGTGCGTTTATAGCCTGTCTTTATTAATTTTGCCGGCGTTCCGGCGATAACTGAATAATTCGGTATATCATACACCTTATTGCATAGTGATGCAGAACTTATAATAGTGTAGTCAGGAGTCTTACATCCCTTCATTATGTTTACCCTTGCTCCAATCCAATTATTTGACCCTATCTCAACTCGCTTACTTTGCGGTAATATCCGGCCTGTTGACATCTCTGTAATGTCGTGCATATTGCTATCCATTATCTGACATTCCCAGGAAACGCCTGTATTCCTCCCAATTTTTATATAATCGTAAGCAACAATACGGCATTTGCTGCCAATCCTGACATTATCCTCTAATATTAGTTTTGCGCCAGGCTCCACCCGTATTATCACACCGCATCCCAGTCTCACATTATCGCCACAAACCAAATGACCCTCCAATTGGATAAGAGCCCGTTCATTCTTGGGAACGACTACATCTTCGCCTAAAAAGCCGAGTCTAATCATACCGAAACGCACCGGCGCACTTATTTGAAGTTTACCGGAAAGAGAATAGATGTAAGTATATCGGGATACTATAATCGGTAATTTCCAAGCATGTTTTATCGGGAGCAACGAGAAGTTCAGGAACAAAGTCTTAAGCCAACCAATCCTGAGTGTACGTCTAATAATATTTACAAGATTCCAATTTATCATTTAAGAATACTTATTAAAGTATCAGCTACAGTCTCAGGGGTGACCGTAAAAGCCAACTGGCGGCTATTTGTCGACATTTTTATCAACTCTGAGTCAGATCTCATCATAATTTTTTTCATTGCCTGTGATAAAGCCGACACATCTTCTGCCTCAACAGTAAATCCGTTATAGTTGTTGAGAACAAAATGACGAGCAGCTCCACATTGCTTTGTCGCAATAATCGGGAGGCCAGCAGCAGCGAATTCCTGAATAACAAGCGCCCAAGGTTCAAATCGAGACGGAATGACGAAGCAACCAGCATTCTGAGCCGCGTTTGCCAATTCATCCTGTGACATAAAATCCTTGATGATAACATTGGGATACATCGCTTTAAATTGCTCTTTTAGCGGTCCGTCACCTATCAGCTCAAGCGACCATCCTTTTTTATCTTCGATTGATGCCCATGCTTTCAAAAGCACATCTATTGCCTTGACCTCAACAAATCGTCCTACAAAAAGGAATCGCTTGGGATAATTATTGATCTTATCCTTGATTGAAACTTTTCCAAATGTATCGATATCTCCGCCAAAACAATTCAACAATATTCTGTCAGCTTTGAATCCCAGTTTCCGGGCATAATCAAATTGCAGAATACCAGCTCCCCAGATATAATCAAAATAACGTTTATGCCGTATAGGTGACAACAATCGATTTAACCACTGTTTGCCACCACGCCATTGTGTATCTGACATTGCCAATGTTGGAATATTAAATTTTCTATAGGTAAGGCAAACCTTATTATATCCTTTATCAACCCAACCGCTACTAACTACACAAATTGGATCATATTTCTTTGAGTCTTCAAATAGTGAGTCTGATGATTTGAAAGAGAAACGATTTATTAATGTCAGCCCTTCAATTTTAGGGGCTCGATATGATGTTTTCGGGGCAGTTTCATACCAATAAACTACACATTTATATCCCTTAGCTATTAGTGCTTTAAACACTACAACATGATAGGGCATTACCGCAAGATTTAGAAAAACTATTATTCTCATAATAAGGAAATTACTTCTGACGGAAGGTTGCAAGAATCACCAAGCACAAATTCATTGCCGTTATCTCCATAGACCGCAGGGAAATGTCTTCTATTAAATATTATGGGTACATTACCTAGAAAAGCACCCCATGCCGAAAATGTTGAGTCTGAGGCAATGAGTAGTTTACAATTACTTATTGCCCACATATCAGCGAAAGCATTACCGAAAAAATGCCTTTTAACATTCGGAATCTCAAGCAAGTCCTTAAGTTCATCATCATTGCCGTCAGAAAATAATACGAACTGTTGATGGTGATTCACCTTCATTATCTCTTTGACGACATCAACATACCAACTAATAGGAATTCTTAAATGAGGAAGGTAGTCTCCCAATCTTACATGAATGGCTATTTTATCGGTAAGAGGAGTTTTAACTTGTGCTATCGTTTCAGGGTAAACAATCGATTCAAAATAGTTTCTTACAAGCGGTTGACTGTCTTGTAAATCTCCAAAATAATTGCCTAAATCGGAGAACACGGAGTATCTTTGAGAACGCAGTTTACAATCGATAATTGCCAAAATCTTTCTCAATCCACTAATTCCCGAATTTTTAAATAAAGATGTGTATGCTCTCTTATCTTTTTCGTGACGGATATAAGGACCAATACTAAATTTGATCCATGTCGGAGATATCATTGTCCCTTTAGCTTTTGAGCATGCAACGTACGCTTTTGCTGCAAAAAACATACAATTTGCCAATCCTGGACCACTGATACGGAAATATCCGAAATCTTTATCAGATAGTTTAGGATAAAAATATTTCTTATTAAATTTCATTCTGTTCAATCTTTAACATTATCGAAAACCATCTATCAGCAGAATACATATCTTCAGCAGTTTCTCCTTGATTAGCATATATTAATAATTCTTCATTCGTGTGGTTGAAAATTTCTCGAATGCTTGCTTTAAAAGAATCCTTATCTGCCCCTAAGTTAAAATATCTCAAGCCTTCAAGTTGAGGATATTGAATAGTAGATGCTACAATTCGATTATAGCAGAAGGCCTCGATAACTTTGGAAGGAAAATTACATTTATTTTCAATAGCTGACGGTTTTCGTGTATTTAAGGAAATAGGTACTCTCTGGAGCAATTCCTTATATTCATTCATAGGCATTTTACCATAGAAATGGATATTTGGATATTTCGCACTGTATTCAGCGACCTTCTCTTTAAAATCAATGAGTACTCCAGAAATATGTAAGTTAATATCGGGCATTTCAGCAAAAGCATCCAACACCATACCCAGCATAGTTATGTTTTCTTTTAAGGCTCCGGATATCAACACATCTTTGGTAACTGTTTCTATTTTAGGATTATTTTTAGAACTTCCATTAGGGATTACACCCGGTAGACAGACGCTGTTTTCTTTCTTAAATCCGTTATAGGTAGAGAGACAAATTCTACCATTGACTGAATTTATCAGAGGCAGCATCAATTTATGAAACAATTCATCAGGAGCATAATCAAGCTCAATTATATTTAAGGAGCATGAAGGCTTGAAAAACTTCAGCAATAAGATCGCTAAAAAATTTATTGTGGTGACATTATAGAACCAGACATTACTCCTCGTTGGAATGAGTCTAAACACTTTGTACTGTTCAATAAATCGAGCTAACCGTTGTCTTATGCCACCCTTCTTTCGCCAATTGGAATATACTGCCTCAAAACTCTCATCGTCAGGTTTATCAAGCTCGCCTTCGATAAAGCCGGGATAAATGGAATATACCTTGTTAAAACCATTACCAGCAATTAGATTATAATTGAAGTTGCTGGCTGACAACGACAGTCCATACTCCATCAACTTGTCCTTAGGACACATATGTGTCACATATATCCTCATCTCTTTTATTTTGAGTTGTATTTTGAAGCATTCCACCACTGTAAGTTAAGAAAATGCTTTATTTCCGACTCAGTGAATCGATATCTTATTATTTTAGCTGGTACTCCTCCGACGATTGCGTAGGGCGGCACGTCTTTAGTAACAACAGCTCCTGCGCCAATGATTGCTCCGTCTCCAATTTTCACTCCATCCAAAATCATTACACGTGTGCCGATCCAAACATCATTACCTATTACAACTGGCAGATAGTTTTCTATTGGATTGTCGTATTCCTTCTCAACCCCATAATAAGAGCCATCGGTATAGAATCCCGGAAACGTGGATTTAAGGTGTATCGGATGTCTTCCCAATCCAATTCTTAGTTCTGATCCAAGACTGCAGAATTTACCTATTGTAGCATTTTGGATTTTTGATTCACCTCCAATATAAGTGTAATCACCTACCTTAACATTGACCATCAATGTATTATCATAGATAATATTATGGTATCCAAAAACGCACTTGTAGGCAAGTGAATTTCCTAACTTAATGCTTGGATTCATACGTCTTAACTTCAACCTCAAAATCCAATGCTTTAAATTTTTTATGGTTTTAATCATGTTGGCTCTATATTAGAATTTGGGATCGAGTGTGGAAGATATTGCCATAGGAAAATTGTTCCCCACCAAAATGGTCCGGCAGTAAGAAACGGTTCATTCATAAATATAAGAAGTATGATTATTCCCCATAGGATGCTCCGATATGTAAAAGGCTTTACTATAAAAAGTTTTATTACAAAGAGAGAGAATCCAACTATCCCTGTATATTTCAGAAGACTAAGTATCCCCGATGCTGTTTTAAATCCACATCCTGCGAATGCTGTATCTGAGAAGCTATAGCCGAACCATCGTTTAATTCCATATCCTAACTCGCCAAAATCCACACCTAAACGACTCGTATCAGACATTATCTTTGTGTACATAAAGCTAAGTGAGAAAAATACGCTTGCTATAAGTACGACTAATGATAAAAGCATACCATATTTTGTATATTTATTCCGAAACGACATAGACGATACTAAATACATCCACAATATCGCAAGGACTATATATCCTCCTGTGCTTAAAGTAGTGATTACAGTCAGAGAAAACAATATCACTAAAGACCACCATTTCTTTGTCCTTTGAAAATTTGTCAGTATAAGCATTCCCAAGGCTAAATTTAAATATCCCTGAAATACTCCTGGTTCCCAAAAAATTCCACTGTTTCGTAGATTGAAATCCCCATCTGAAAGATTATATAGTTGAGTATAAATTATTGAAGATACCCTATAAATGTTTCCGCCATCTAAATTCGTGCTTTCAATAGGCAGAAATGGAAGTATAATACCAAAGCAATTAAATAGAAAACAAATCAGGCTTGTTACTGTTAAAATTGACATTATACACAAATAATATCTTGAAAAGTCCCTGCCTAATATTACGGTGAGCAATATACCTGTAATAATTTTTATTTCGATATGGAAGAAACTGAACCATGAAAATAGGGAGCCAAGATAGAGATGTGGTATTAGTAATACTATTGTAAAGACTGCTATATATTTAAGCTCAGACTTTGGATATATTTTATTATAGACTATATATGCGACAATTATCAAAAATATTCCTATCAAAATAGGCCTGCTATCGATATGAATTTGGAAAAGTAGATTTCCGCTTATGTTTATCGTGATAAGAAGAAGCCAAAATCTGATGTCGGACAAGTATGATAAAATACGAATCAGAAGATATTGATGGTGACTATTGAGACAATAGATATTCATCCTATAAAACCATCTTGTATGGTATTGTCTCCGGGTTAAATTTATTGAATATTTTCCCTCTGAACAGCCATAATAATAATAACCATTCAAACGATGGCATTGCCAAGACAAATATAGAACCTACTGGTGATTGAAAAGGGATTGTTGCACATGTTCCAAATAATAAAATGCCAAATAGAGTACCTTTATGTCTTAATGACAAACAAAATGCCTCAAGCAAACCACACATTACGCCCCATGCAATCATGCCACCAAAATAACCAAAGTCATAATACAATGCAGGGATGGTGGATCTAACTGTTACTGTAAGGGCAATATTGTCTTTAATTGACTCATTGAATCGTTTTGTCATAGGAGATTCCTTGATGAATTGAAGGAAATTAGCATTACCATATTCCAATGGATATGTTCCCTCTGAAAATGTATTCATTACAATATTTGCCATCTTTGGACCATCCGTATAATATAAGAACTTCTCCACGAATGAATGTTGGTGCTGATCGTCACTTCTCAGATTTCCCATAATAGAAAAACTAATTATTGCAATAAATGCTAAAGTCCATAATTTCTTTAAATCTGATCTGTCATAATTATCAGAATTTGAATTGCCTAACAAATAACCGGTAATGTACGGCAGAGTTGATGACATAAGCCAGACTCTACCTCCTATTGCTATATTAACACTTGAATACATTAATACGCATTTCAAAAGCTCTTTTAAATCAATTCCTGTTTTACCTTGCTTATATCCAAGAATTATAAGATAAAACGCACCGATAATACCAACATGACCTCCAATACGCTTTGCTAATGCTGCATACCCCACTTTTTCTACTGTTACCGCCATAAGCCGATAATCTGAAAAGGAGTTTATGTCCAATCCCAATGTTAGGAAAAATACAACAAGTGTTACGCCCACACCTACACATACCCATAGTATCCATTTAAACTGTGTAAGTACTTGACTGCACATTTCTAATGTATCTGTATTACTTATACTAATTGCAGTTTCTTGGTAATTGCAATTAATATATTTATGCGCTATTGAAAAACATATGATTGAACATAAATTCATGCCAAATATAAATTCCGCAACCTTTGAATAAACATTCTCAGGCAAATTTATATTTGGTATCCAGTTGTTTAATTCAGCATACATTAAGATACAAGCAACTATCCATGTAAAAGTTGCTGTAGTTGAGGGTATGATCAAACGATACTTTTTATTATACAACAATGTTAATAAATATATTACATCTATTATAATTGTTGTTAATATGTAGTTTTCAACACTCATATGGATAAACTTACCAATAGCACGCGCCCTCGACAGCTTTTGCTGATTTTGGGGTTTCGTTCATATTCGGGCGAACCCAATAGTCATTATACAGTCGGCTATAGTTTGTATCCAACTGTGGTAGATCTTTCCAGTGGTATCCATCATTATCCCAACGCTTACCTTTTATACCAAACAAAAGCTGGCTTCCTCCGCCAAGATGTATCGCTTTCTTGCCAAGTCGCTTTACATGTGCAGCTATTGGAAGACCATACGCTCCACAGCCAATAATAGCAATATCAAAATCAAGCTTTGATATTTCATCCTCCATCCACTTCAATGCCTCGAACCAATCCTTGAAAGGGACTTCAGCACCAGCATTTGACTGCACGGCTTTTAATGTCAATAGAGTATATTCTGGATAAACATCAGGATTGTTAAACAATTTCGTATGCTGTCGGTGCTGATTCCTTATAGTTTCAACAAATGGATGGATAACCAAGACCCTTTTACCTTTGAGCGCACGGGTCCAAGGCTTTTCTACAAAAAATGGGTAGAGACATTCAAGATGTACATTTACCACCCCATTTCTTAAAGGCATTAGATTTTCAGTGGCATTGAATGAGCCCAATAAATCTATTTCTGGTATATCGGTAAGGTATCTTTGCGAGAAACGTTCAAGTGTATTGATGTTTTCAGGGAAAATTCCTGCATTTAAGCGCATTGATTTATACACGAGTTTATCCCACCATGGCAAGCCGTTGTTATCCGTTATGTAGTCAATAGATTTCCTAAAGATATTATCATCGGAGTGAACCGCAAGGTAATTCACAAGAATACCAATTTCACCAGTACCGAATCTACTAATCATACAAGGCTTATCCTTTTGAAGCAGATCAAAAATCAAATCATTTGATTTTTGTCTATCCATTTCACAGGGAGGATAAGGAAAAGTTTTCTTCGTGACTTTTCGATATACCTTTCTTATGCCTTTTATAATAATATCGCGCAATTCCATTACATTTCTTGTATTATTGCTTTAAAATCATCATAAATTTCATCACAATGTATTATTTTATCTTTCTGATGATTCTTAAATAAATTATTTATTTTTCTCTCTGTTTCAGGTGAAAAAACTCTTTTAATTCCGGTTTTAATAAATTTGGCCGGTATTCCGGCTAATAACGAATATTCCGGTACATCAACATAACTTTTGTTAAGAAGGCTATCTTGAGCTACAATTGTATAATCGGGAGTGACAGTGTTGCCACTAACAAAAGAATGATTGCCAATCCAATTGAAAGATCCAATTCGAATATCGGTAGACCTATTAATATATGCCTGTTCATTTATATCATACATATAATGAAAACCACTATTCATAATTTGACAATCAAAAGTAACACCCGTATATCTGCCAATGGTTATATCTGCCCCATTACATATAATTCTACAATTTGACCCAATTCGAGTGTTTTCTCCAAATTTGAGTCTGCCGCAAACAACACGCACTTTTGTGTTTAAAGCAATCCGACACGGACCATCAAATTCAATTATACTATTTTTGTCTGCCAATTGTATATATCCACTATTATCAAAAAGACTAAATGAATCACCATTAACTCCGATCTTAACCATACCCCGATAAATAGTGGAATTGAATTGGACCTTACCTGATAAAATAAACAGTCTGACTTTGCCATAAATAAATATGGGCAGTTTTACTGCTTCTTTGAACGGCAGTAGCCTAAAATTAACATACAGAGTGCGCCATAAACTCAGCCTCGGCTGACTCAATCGGGCTTCAAGGCTCCCTAAAATTCGTCGTACTATAGACATTTTATTTTCAGTTTGGAAATTATCGTTTGAAACATAGTTACTGCCATAATTTTCTCTTCCCGATTCAAGGCCAAATAATAATATATGGGAATTGAAATAATTACGGACAATGAAAATGGTATCAAAAATCTTAAATCGGTATTATACAATATATTATATGTCATGACAATAACCAAACTTGACCACAAGGTGGTTGTAAGGCATGGCTTTAAGACATCAGTTAAATAAGATCTTATATTCAGGCCAATGATTATTTTGGAATAATAAACATTTACAATTCCCGATATGATTCCTTTAAATATAAGCCAGTTGATTAATATCCAGTATGATTGTAAAGGATATAGGCAATATATTGAAGTACTTAACAGCAATGGAGCTATGTTTGACACAGACCGACAAATGCTATAATTTCTTATATTTCCCACCGCTGATATTGACTGATGCAATACCACTGTTAACTGTTCAAGCATCTGTGTAATAAGAAGTATAACACAGAAACAAGCTGTCATATCAGGAACATTCTTAAGCCACAGTGTCAAGACGGGTGTTATATATACTAATACCGGTATGCCAAAAAATGAGAATATCAAATAAGAGAATTTACAACCGGTTATAGAAATCTTTAGCATCTCAGACCGTTTGTTGCCCCCTTCTGCCTTAACTAAAGATGGGGTTAAAGCCTTAATCATATTCATCGATAACCCCATAAGCACACCAGATAGTTGGGTTGCTATTCCCATAGCAGCATTTAACTTGACTCCGAAAAAGTGATTCATCACAAGATTCATACCAAACAATCCGATCATGCTTGATGCAGTCATAAGAGTATTCCATCCAGTAAACGATGTCATTTCTCTGATGATACTACTATTATACTGATTACGAATTTCTATACTATGACATTCGTTGTAATGACTCCGACAATACCACTGCGATGCAAGTCTGACAAATGTTGATTCAACAGCCATACATATAGCGTAAATTATAAGTCTATCTCCATTTGAATATAAAACACCTAATGCGATTGAAAACTTCAACACAACGTCAATGATTCCTATTATTGAAAAGAAAATTAGATCTTCATGCGCATTAATTTCTGCTTCATATGGAACAACAGTTATGGAAAATACTGTGCTGACCATTAGGCATCCATACACAGCAATTGCTGCCGTTTGTTTCCCTTCTGGAATAGACAATACACCATTAAAGAAAAACAATCCTCCAATTAAGAGTATCAGTACAGACAACAATGCTAAAACGTTGTGAATTAATAGTGCATTGTTAAATATAGATTTAACTCTTTCTGTATTGCCGCTACCTTCTGCATGACTTATGAACCTTTGTGTTGTGGAACTCATAGAGGCGCTGATGAATCCCAACATCGCGATTGATCCTCCGACTACATTATATAGGCCATAGTCAGACACACCAAGTGCCTCTAAAAGAATCTTGGTAGTAAATATATTTACCACCAAAGATACTACAGTCCTAATATATAGAAACCCGGTGTTTTTTATTATTCTTGATGATTTGCTCATCGCTATTAGGTTGCAGTTTATCAGTCAACTTGGTAATATCTGTATGCGTATTTAATATTAAGAAAACTTGATATTGATCACTTATTTGACTTTTTCAAATCAGGAAAAACAATGATAATATCATCAATCAGGATATTGACCTATGTTTAACATGCTTTTATAAAAGTCATGTCTTCAGATAAAATCAAAAGAAAACCAATTCTTATATTATATTATCCGAACAGCTTATTTTCTTCGTTCTCCCACCTTTCTGGTTCCGTAGTTGTATCCATAACCGTAGCCATAGCCGTAACCGTATTTGTAGGAGTGGCTATGTCCGTAACGGCCCTGATCATTGCGGGTGCCGTTGAGTATGAAGGCCATGTTATGATATTTCTTTTCCTCGTACAGTCGGTCAAGTTCAGGTAGCATAGAGCGCTCGAACAGACCTGCACGTATGATGAAGAGTGTACGGTCAGCATACTGATCTATGATCTGGGCATCAGCCACAACCTCCACCGGAGGACAATCGATCAGGATATAATCATAATATATACGGAGTACATCAAGAAGCTCCTTGAGACGCGGGTTTTCAAGAAGTTCGGTTGGATTTGGCGGCACACTTCCGATAGGAAGCACCGAAAGATTGTCAGATTCCGCCGAGCGTACAATCAGACTGTTTGGATTCTCTATAGCCCCTGAAAGATAGTTTGACAAACCATTCTCCGGAGAGTCGATATAAGCCGATGAGGAGCCGTGACGCATATCTCCATCTATCACCAGCACACGCCGGTTCTTGAGTGCTAGCGAGAGTGCAAGGTTCATGGTAAGAAACGACTTGCCCGAGCCTGGATTGAATGACGTGATAGCAATTATCTCAGCACCATCCTTTTTTGTACGCATGAATTCCAAATTGGTACGCAATACACGAAATGCCTCGTTTATGATATCGCGTTTGCCTTGACCCACCACCGGTGTCTTGCTCTCATTGTTGGTCTTTCCATTCATTGGAATCTCTCCGATAAACGGTACTGCAAGATGCTCTATATCCTTACGGCCACGTACCTTGGTGTTGTTGGTTTCAGACATATAGATCACTCCAAACGGTATAGCGAGACCTATAAGGAAGGAGATCAGCAGAATATTCCGCTTGTTCGGGAATGTCGGGACAACGGATCCTCCGGGCTGTTCCACTATACGTGTATTATAGGCTGTGAACGCTTGTGAAAGCTCATTTTCCTCTCTTTTCTGCAACAAGAACAGATAGAGAGATTCTTTTACTTTCTGCTGACGCTCAACTGAAAGCAAATGTTTAGCCTGAACAGGATTAGATGCAATTTTCGATGTAGTCGCAGCCTGAGCGCTATGCAGGTTCTTGATCTGCGTGTTGAGCGATATGATGGAATTGTCGACGGATCCGATGATTGCGCCCCGCAATGATTCCAATTGTTCATCCAATGCCACAACGAGCGGATTCTTGTCTGACGATTTGGATATCAGATTGTTTCTCTGCAGGATTTTATCATTATATTCGGAGATCTGAGCCTGAATGTTGACATTCTCAACTCCAGTATTTGAGGGTAGCACCTGATTTTTGCTCCCATCCGATGTAAGATATGAGCGTATATATCTGGTCATCTGCAACTGGTTGTTGAGGTTCAGTATATCCTGTGACGTCTGCTGACTCTGTGCCATATACATCGACGAGGCGGCATCTACGTCAGGGATGAGATGTTCAGACTTATAAGAAGATATATCAGAATCGACATGTCCGAGTTCACCTTCAATCGCCACAAGACGATCTTTGATAAAATTGGAGGTAGAAAGAGCTATCTGATTCTTATCGCGAATCCAATTCTCATTGTATACTCCTATCAGCATGCTGAGGATCGCGTCTGCTCTCTGCACAGAGCGATCCGTGATCAACAGATCAATTACTGTACTCTTTTCATTGTTAAGTTTTACTACCAGACGATTGCCATAGTTGGCAATTGCGGTTGATACCGGAGTCCTCACCACCTCGCAATCAAACACAGAATCATCCGTGTAGTATGGCGACTTTGTCACTATAATCTTACCGACCGGCGTAGCTACCGAGTCTTCCAGAACAGCGGAAAAACTCTTACCTTCATACTCGGTTTTATCCTTCTTGAGATCTGTGATTGTGTATTTCCCATCCTTTCCAACATGCAAGCGGAAAAATACAGAACTATTATCAGCCAACTCTGGCATGTCCACCTCTACAGGTAGATCTGTACCGTAAGCCACATTATTGTGAAATGTTCCGGCTGTGAAATAATTGATATCCAACCTTAAACGTTTTACCACCTCACCCATCAGTGTGGATGACTTCAGTGTTGTGATTTCATTTTGGATATTCGTATTGCTTTGGAATAGACCGAGATCCGCAAATTCTTCCCCGCCTACACTCTTTCCCTTCGTATCATCCTTTATCAGAATTGATGCAGACTGGGTGTATATGTTAGGCGTTCGGAGCAGATAGATCACTCCAACACCTACACATATGAATACCGAAAGCAATACCCATGGCCAATAGTGCAGGGTCCGGTATAAAATGTCAGTCATCGGGACTGCGCCAACTGTATTGACGTTTTTCTTAGCTTGTGTTTTAGTCATTTCAGCCATTGTATATATAATATGGCAATAAACAGTTTTTTACTTGGAAAGTGTAATCACAAGAGTGGCTATGGTTACTCCGAATGAGCCCATAGAAACCCAAAATGAGGGCGTATAAGGGGTATTCCCGTTTGGCGTTGTCTCACGCTTTTTCTTATCATTGGGTTCAACATAGATCACATCATCCTGCTGAAGATAGAATACCGGTGACGATGCAAGATCCTGGGCATCGAGAAGATTGACTCTATACGCCTCCTGTCTTCCTTCGCCTATGTCGCGAAGCACAAGGATATTCTCTCGCACACCATTGATCGTCAGATCGCCAGCCATTGCTATAGCATCAATTATCGTCAGCTGATCTTTGTTGAATTCATAGCGGCCCGGAGATGCCACTTCTCCTATTACTGATACGCCTGTATTGGCAAATTCGACAGTTACAATAGGATCCTTGACCAGATCATTGCTGATAAGTTGCTCTGTGATACATTCCGCCACCTGTTCCCTGGTCATTCCACCTACGTGGATTTTTCCAATTACCGGGAAGGAGATCTCCCCGAACGAGTTGACTGTATAAAACGATATTTTCGAATCGTTGCTCATTGCAGCACCAACCGATGCTGTGGATGAGGTGGTGGAGTTCAGCCTATTCTGTACCTGTACCAGATTGAATAAGGCCGACAGGGCCGGATCCTGTGTATTGACAATGATTGACAACTTATCTTCTGGTTTTACACGTATGTCAAGCACGCGCTCCGCCTGTATGATGTTGCCGTTGGTGAGATCGGGGAAATATGTGATGTTTTTGGGTGTTGAGCACGAGCCGAGCAATAGGGCCGCACATGCTGCGATACTGGTAATAAGCTTATTCTTCATCGATGAAAAGTAGGTGAGGTCTGGAGTAAATAAAAGTAGGTATGATCTGGAAATATAAAATATATGATGGATAACGTTATCTCTGTCTCAGTGCATGGGTTTCAACCGAGTCTTTCTATATCAATGGTATTGACTGTCAGCTTGGCGCTACCGAGCAGTTCCACCGATACAATAAGTTCGCTTTTCCCGTCGGACGTCTGGATCACTTTTCCCTCGAGGCCCATGAGATTACCGCGTATCACGCGCACCTTGTCGCCGCTACGATATATCTCGGGGGTAAATTCCACAGGGGTGTCGGACTGTCCAAGCATGAATCGCAGTCGGTCTATCTGCCGGTCGGGTATCACTGCCACCTTGTCGGCCCGTCTTTGTCCGGAGCCAATGGCCCGGTCTATCAAAAAGCGCGTGATGGCGGGATCGTATGCCAACTGCAGGCGTTCCTGTTCTGTACAGCGGATAAAGACCAACCCAGGGATGACAACATGTTCTATCTTTCTGGTCCTGCCGTTGCTCCATCGGCGGAGCACTTTCTGCGTGGCCACATAGCATTCGCATCCGCTCTTGGCGAGACGCTCGGCGGTAGCTTTCTCCGTATTGTTTCGACGCATACGCGCCGCATACCACCTGCGCCCGGACAAGCCTACGGCGTTGCCAACGCCCGTAGGCACTGCCACAACGCTATCGTACAAGTATTTGTCTTCATCCATTGACCGAATGGAGTCCATTTTTTCCATTCCCTCTCTTGGTAAGAGTGGGATTTGCGGTGCAAAATTACAAAAAAATATTGATAGTGATCTATTTTTTATTGCCTAAAAAACATTCCGTATGACAAAATTCAGCCTTGGAATCATTGATTTGTTTAGCAAGATCATAACATGTGAATCAGGATTGGACATACTCTCAGTATATTCCGTAGCGCTGCCCGATGATATCCCACTCTTACCAAGAGTGGGATTGATTATTGAATTTCCCTTAGAATATTTTTGCCGGCATTGCCGTCAGAAGAATACAAAAGACGCTGTGTTTGCCGGTGAATTCTGACGCCGGCCAGACATAGCGTCTTTTGTATCCATCCGCGGGAATATTGCCAAATGTCCTCAATGGTCCAGAAGGCTGATAATGTCGTTGTTGGCCTTGTCAAGCCTGGCGCGGTCGAGCGATGCGAGATAGATGCGTGTTGTAGCCTCCGATTCATGCCCCATGCCCTGGCTGATGACCGACACGGGTATATCATTGTCGTGGGCTATGCTCGCCCACGAGTGGCGGGCCACATACAGCGTCAGCGGTTCCATCAGACCTATGCGCCGGCCTATATCCTTCAGATGTCGGTTGATGAGATGCGAGGCGCTGAGATATTGCCGCCGTTCGTCCTTGCCGCATGGCTTGATCATAGGCAGGATGTAGGGCGATTCATCGTTCTTATATCGGTCGGCTATCGCCGCCATCGGCTCCTCCCATTTTATGGTGAGCTGCTGGCTTGTCTTCCGGCGGCGGTATGTCAGGATGCCGTCATGAAGATCCTTTTTCCGCAGGTACGCCATATCCACCGGTGCCATGCCGCGTGTGTAGAAGCTGAACAGAAACATATCTCTTGCCATCGCGTCAAGCGGACTCCGGCTCAGATCCAGTGCACGCAACTGCCTCACCGAGTCGATGGACACCGCCCGTTTCACTGTCTTCGCCACCCCCGTATAGACGGTTCTGAACGGATTGCCATGCGGCGTATACCCACCGGCCACGGCCATATTGTAGATGGCGCGGAGTCTGCGCATATAATAAGAGGTGGTGTTAGGACACAGTCCTTCAGCCTTGAGATAACTCTCATAACGGCACACAAGCGTTGAGTCAAACTCCCCGAACGGGACATCCTCCTTGCCATAGAAACGCATGAAGCTGTTGATGACGGTGCGGGTATGGTCGGCTGCATTCTCCTTTCCCATTGACTCATATTCGCCCATAAGTTTACGGCCGAAGGATATGAGGCCTGTCACGGCGTCCACCTCAAGATACTTGTCCACGACATCGCGTGCCGAATATCCCATACTGCTGCTGTCCAGCGTCCGCACCACACTCTCTATACGGTTGCGTATGCGCAGGAGCCTGCACTCCGTATCATCCCCCGGCGGCATTTTCCCCTGCTCACGTTGATCCAGATATGTGGATGCCACCTTTATGCCTGTGTGTATCTGACATACTTTCCGTCTGTGTATGATGCGGAAGTACAGCGCCCCCTCGCATTCCGACCGCGAGGAGGGCCTGAAAAATAACTTTATCGTTGCCATTCTCTTATGATTTGATTATGCAGTTGCAAGATAAGAGATGGGACGTAAATTAACACACACGCGACATTATCGCACCTTTTTGGTGCAATTACGGGATTAACTTTGCAGAAACAAATCAAACAAACTCTTACTCAAATGAATATTAAGACTGCAAAATGGGACAAGCCGCTATCCAGACGAGCCTACGATAAAATCAAAGCAAAAGCTCTGACAGGAGTCACCATAGCCGGCCGCGAACTCGACTTCGAGGAATTCGAAGAGACGATCGATACTTACATAGAGACAGGCAAGGTGGTGCTCCCGTGGTGCGACCACCATGACATATACGATATCATCTTCCATCTGATAAAGGATGACATAGACACCGCAATGCGCCGTTCGCGCGAGGCCCGCAAACGCGCCGCCGCGCGACGTCAGGTCAAGGAGCAGGAGAGTGCCACTGAAAAACAGGACTCCGACAGCATGTGCCATGATGACATGCTGCCGGAGCGGAATGAATATGTTGAGCACATCGGCGGAGAGCATCAGCATGCTCCCCATGCCGACGACGTACCTCCAAAACGGAAACGGCGTGTCAGCGGCCGGCGCTACAACGAGCGGTGATCACTGGGCGGAGGTAGTGATCTCCACCTTGCGCATTGAGCCCGCAGCATCGGTATCCGTGCGGAACGGCGACGCCAGAAGTCCGTCACGACTCCTCAGATTGGCATCCTCGGGATTGTCGCTCCAGGCATAGCGCACGGCCACGGGAACCTTGACATCGGGCGAGCTCACCACCACGGTGTTCTTACCCTTGATCACTGCGTCGGCCCACACAAAGCGGCCATCCTCACCGGCTATGGCAAAGTGGCGCAGCGGTTTGCCGTCAGCCGTGGTGAGGCCGGCTCCCACGTGCGAGAAAGTGAGTATTATCCTGTTGCCATCCACCCGCATGCTCTCGTAGAGCGGACCGGTATAGGCCACATTCTTCTCCCCGTAAGCCAGCGCGCGGGCACCGAGGAAAAGCCTCCGGGCCACGGTCTTCTTGTCGAGGGGATGGATATCGTTCCACACGCCCGAGTCGTAGGTCACGGCAAGAGCCGTTCCCGGTATATCGCGCGAAGCCTTGAGCTGAGCCTCACGTATGCGGGCCCATCCGCTGTCAGTGGGGCGGTCACGCTTCTCCATGAAGTTGGGCAACTGCACCAGCAGGAAAGGCATCGACGGCATCTGCCACAGCTCGCGCCAATTGTCAACGAGAGCGGACATATATGAGGCATAGGGAGCCGGATTTCCGGCATTTGTCTCACCCTGATACCATATGGCACCCTTCACCTTGTAGTCGCGCAGGGGATAGATCATACCGTTGTAGAGCTGCGACCCTGCGCGGTCAAGATTGCCGACACGATCCATGAGGCGGCGTTCGGCGTCGTTGTCCTTACCCACCTTGTATCTCCATGCACCGGTCAGGTCTATCTTCTCTCCGTGTGCACCGGCAAGATAGTAAGGCTTGTCCTTCACAAACTCTCCGCGACCGTTGTTGGCGGTAAGACGCACGGCTACAACATTTTTCCCCTCTCGGAGCACTCCGGCCGGCACCTCATACTTGCGCGGAGGATACTGGTAGGCCGTGCGGCCCACACACACTCCGTTGACAAACACCTCGTCGGCGTCAACGAGCGTGCCCATGTAGAGCACGGCATGGCGGCCCACCATCGACTGCGGCACGGTGAAGTCCTTGCGCATCCACACGGTGCCGCGCACATCCAGGCCGTTCTCATGCCATGTGCCCGGCATATTCATGACGGGCCATGAGCTATCATCGAGGTCTGCCACATTCCACCGTCCCTCGCCCTGATCGCGGCGTGCGGACTCAAGGCTGTCAAGAGCCGCGCGGTCAACGAGCAGATCGGGAAACTCCCTCAGATGCTCCTGGCTGATCCAGCTCTCTATGGCCGAACCGCCGAGACTCGACACAAGCATCCCCACAGGCACCTTGTAGCGGTCATAGGCCTCATTGGCAAAGAAATAGGCCAGTGCAGTCCAGTTCATCACATCCGAGGCCGTGGCCGAGTACCACCCCTGTCCCGGAGCGATATTCCCCATTTCTCCGGCGGTAGAGCGCTGTGTGGGCACCTTGTAGTGGCGTATCATGTGATTGTTGGACACCTCGATCTCAGGAAACATATCCGTGAGACGGCTAATGGGAGTCTCCTGATTGGACTGTCCCGAACAGAGCCATACATCGCCCACGAGCACATCACGGAGCTTGCGCCCGTTCACCTCCATGACGAACGGCCCTCCGGGAGATTGAGGTGGCATGATGACACTCCAGTGTCCGTCCTTATCGGCAGCAGTGTCAAACACATCGCCGCGGAACTTCACCGTCACGCATTCGCCCGGATCGGCCTCGCCCCAGATCTTTAGATCGGTATCGCGCTGGAGCACCATGCGGTCGCCCACCATGGCCGGAAGCTTTACTTCGGCCGATACACTTCCCGCCATCATGAGAGCGAGAAGAGCGAATGAAATATGTTTCTTCATTATGCTGTTTTTTGAGATTATATTCAGTCTGCACTGCCTACGGCGAGGAAAGCACCGTTGACAGGCATCTTCACCTTCAGCTCCTTGCCGAGCTTGACCTCACGCACATCGCCCTCCAGTTTGTCATTGTCGGTGTAGAGCGTCAGCCTATCCCCTTTCCCGAACATGGGGAGGTTGAGCTTGAGCTCGACAGATGTATCACTGCCGTTCACACCGGCTATGTACCACTTGTCGCCATGACGCCGGGCCAGTACGATGTACTTGCCGGGATAACCGTCAATGAAGCGTACATCATCCCATGTGGAGGGCACTGACTTCATGAAACCGATGGCCCATGCAGGAGCGTCGGTGTGATTGTTCGGCGCGAGTGAGAAGTGCTGCACAGGACTCTGGAAAAGCACAGCGGTGGCAAGAGCAAACACGTCGGAAGTGCGTCGCACGGTTCCATGTCCGGGAATATTCTCCGAATTGTGATAGCGGTTGAGAGCGCTGCCGCCGAAGTCCATCGCTCCGACAGTGTTGCGTATGAACGGATGCAGTGTGGCGCAGAATGCTTCCGTGTCGCAGCTGCCCTGCCCCCAATGAAAGTTCTCGCTGGCGAGCACTGCCTCGCTCGAAGCATAGTTGGGATACATGCGCTCCCATCCGCGGGGGAGAGTGCATCCGTGGAATATCACCATTATACCATACTCATTGGCGTCAGCAAGGATATCCTCGTAAAGCTTGAGCATCTCCTGCTTGTCGCCGCCGAAGAAGTCCACCTTTATACCCTTTATGCCGTTTTCCTTCATCCATTTCATCTCCTTATGGCGGGCCAGGCTGCTGTCCATCCTGCCGCGCGGACCCTGGGGTGCGTCATTCCAGCTGCCGTTGGAGTTATACCACAGGTACAGGCCCACGCCCTTTTCCTTGGCGTAGCGTGCCAGCTCCTCCATCTTGTCATAACCGATCTGTGTATCCCAGAGAGCATCCACAAGCACCGTTTCATATCCAAGATCGGCAGCAAAATCTATGTAGCGTTTCTGCACGTCGTAAGTGGTCCAGCCATCCATACCTATGATCCAGCTCCATGTGCCGCGGGTGTAATCATACTTCTGTGATGGCTCGTAGAGAGGCGTCACGACATCGTAGGGCACGGTTGTCTCCACTATCGGTGCGAGAGTCTCTCCTACAGTGAGTGTGCGCCACGGGGTGGACGACGGCAGCGGGAGCGCGGGATTTACCGATCCAGAGCCGTTCATCTCGCCGGGCTGCGGCTGCCCCATGCGATAGGTGTCGCCATTGCCGCCCATCAGGCGTCCGCCGCAGTAGTTGGCCCCCACTCCGGTCTCGGATACGAGCGTCCAGCCGTTGTCGCTGTTGCGGAACAGGCATGGGAATGTATAACCGTTGCCCCAACCGTTCTTTCCGGTAGCCTCGTCAACCTTGTAGGAAGTCTCGTAGCTCGGCGATGTGCGGGCGAAACCACCCATCGGTCCGCTCTGCGGGCAGAGGAACGTGGTGGTGCCACCGGGCATCACGAACGATGTCGCTTCATCCTTGACGATAGCGCAGCGGCGCTCGCCCTGCGGCAACAGATTGTAGCGGAACGCCACATCGTTGGGGCTCACACGGAACTCCACCTCATAGACGGGCTTGCCATCCTTGGAGAAAGTATAGACACCGCGGTTGGCTGAATAGTCCACATGGCTCTTCTTGATGTTGGGGAGCGAGTATGACTCACTGATAGCCTCCACCGGAGTGGCCGCTGTAAGCTCCATGCCTGAGGTGAAGTCGCCATAGTCGGTGACAAGGCCGAGGGGCGAGGGCATGATGAAGTCCTTGCCGTCATACTTTACACTGTAGACGGGTTTGCCACCATCGGAAATGACATCGACCGTCAGACGGCCGTCAGGCCCGCTGATCTGATGCGCCCCGAGTGAGAATGCCGCCGATAGAGCCGCAAGAGTCAGTATTGAGTTTTTCATTTTCATAGTATTCACTTTTATTTTCATAGGATTACATTCTATTGTTTTTCAATGTTTCATCTCCCACCAGTCCACACGGAAAAGGTCATCGCCATCACCCTCGTAGCAGAAGTACAGGTCATGTATACCCGTGATTTTCTTCATTTTGGCGGAGAAGTTCTCATATCTGTCAAGCGATCCTGTGGACAATACGGGCACAGTAGCTATCACCTTGCCGTCAGGGGCGTCTATGCGCACCACTATGCGGCCACCGTTCTTCACCGAGGCGGCGTTAAACAATATGCTCTTGCCCCCCTTCTTGCCGAAGTCCACGCCGCGGAGCTGGAGATGCTCGCCGTTGTCTATGTCCGTGAGAGCCTGGTTATGGCCATTGAGCGGAGTGGTGTGCAGACCCCATCCCCAGGCCATGGTCTCAGCCTCCACACGGCGGAAGGGATCGAAGGGGTGTATCTGCTCCAGTGTGCATTCGCTCCAGAATGGAAGCTCCTGGATGGTACCGTCATCATTGTACTTCATCTCGGCGGCGCCTACAGAACGGCGCTCATGATGGTCGGGGGTGGTGAGGCGGAGCAGCTCGTAGTTAAGTCCGAACACATAGGTCTTACCCTTATAGTCCACGATGCCCGGATGGTTGCCGTTTGACCGCTTGGTCGGGGCCATTATGTAGCCCATTGTGGTCCACGGGCCGGTGGGCGAATCGCTCATGGCATAGCCCATACCCTCAGGGCAGCATGTCGATGCGAATGCCAGATAATATTTGTCGCCGCGACGGTAGAACCACGGTCCCTCCTGATACTTGTCCGGAGTGGGAAACTTCACTATGTCACCCTCGTAGGAGACCATGTCGCGGTTGAGCTTCACATAGTAGAGATCCGGATTGCCCCAGTACATGTATGCCTGACCGTCATTGTCTATGTAGACCGTCGGATCAATGTCATTCCAATGTTCCTTCTGCCAAACGAGAGGTTTGCCGATGGGATCCTTGAACGGCCCATAGGGCGAGTCGGCCACAAGCACACCTATGCCATGACCGTGAAGGGGGCAGTACATGTAGTACTTGCCATCGCGCTCTATCACCTGCTCGGCCCAGGCGCCGTTGTCGCGGCTGCGCCATTTGAAGTCTTGCAGTGAGGCCACGACGCCGCAATCGGTCCAGTTGACCATGTCGGTGGATGTGTAGAGGAGCCAGTCCTTCATGTGGAAGCCGTCGGCATCATCCTCGTCGTGGGTGGTGTAAAGAAATATGGTGTCGTTGATCACCACCGGCGCAGGATCGGCCGTATACTTGGTCTGCACGATGGGGCGGTCGGCCATGGCCGGAAGCACGGCCATGGCTACGAGTGACGCTATTAGTGTTTTTTTCATAGTAATGTATAGTATGTGTGTTAGATAGATGGTCCTACATATGTCGGCCTGAGTCCGCCGTGGTCAATGATGACCCGCGGAGCATCAGTCGACATGGGTGTGCATACCTTATCGGATGCCTCGCCGAGCGACACGCCAGCGGGATCAGCGGAAAAGCTCACCCCTATGTCAGCACGTGCCATAAGCACGCACAGCATGAACAGAATCAATGATGGTATTCGCATGAAGGGTTTTCTATGGTAACTTGTGATGATGGTGTACAAATTTAGTGATTTTTCGGCTGATGCCATCATTTTATTTGTTACAAATACGTACACCGGCGTCACACCGCCACACAACCAAGCAGTTAAAAGACAACGGAGTGAGGACCTCCGGGAAGGCAGGCTCCGATGTGACAAGACACATAGCTGATGATGATGGATGGTATTTCATGATATCGTTCCTAATGCTGATACTGTGTTTTCAATTTCACAGCGCAAAATTATCCATAATTGAAAAATCCTTTCGCCACTTATGATACGTTCTGACACACTTTTTGCCAATCCGGTCGGCAAATAATGATATATTTGATACACACTTTTGTTAATAATCCAACATATCATCCTACTTCACAATCAATTACACAATTTCTTAGAGAATGCCTCGCGCACCCTACATATGCCGGAATAAAAAGGACAGGAGTGACAGGGATTCCAATTGTCAGTACGACAATCAAATTCCTGTCACTCCTGTCCTTTTTGTCCTTCCATATCCTTCTGTCAATTATGACACAGGATCCGGATTATGGTTCAGAAGCGGGGGGGGAAGTTACTTCACGAGGTACTTCTTACCGTTGACAATATAGATGCCCGCAGGGAGGGTGCGGATGTCGGCCTTGTCGGCGGTCTTCATCACACGGATGCCCATGAGGTTGTATACCTCGTATACAGTAGGCTCTGCCTCGGTGATGATGTTGTCGATGGCTGTGGACACGGGGTTGGCTATGAGCGAGAGATTGTCCATATGGTAGTCGGCTGCACCAGAGGTTGTGCCGGCAACAACGTCAAACTCATTGAGCTTCTTCTGCTCGTCGGTGAACTCGATGTTATGGTTGGGGTTGGTGGCCGAACCGTCGAACATGAAGCGGATACCACCACGCTTCCATACATTGTCAACACAACCGAAGTCGACACCTGCCGATCCGGGGTAATCGGTAGTCACACCGGCTACCTCCATGCGTATACCTCCTCCGTAGAGGCCACTGGACCGGGGAGCCTTTAAGTCGAACACAATACCCTTGTAGTCACCCAGGGTCTTGCCTTCGGGAAGCACCACATGGAACTTGGGGGTGGACCATGCCGCGGGAGTCTCGCCATCGGCGCAAGATCGGAAGAGCG